>JBFWVF010000001.1:0-557246 GCA_050246875.1 Alphaproteobacteria bacterium
CGGTATCGCCTTCGAGCACGCGGTGGTCGACGAGCCAGCTCTCCTTGCCGCGGCCCCAGCCCCAGACCGAGGCCTCGATGCGGTCGCGCTGCACGTCGATGCCGGCGGTGAGGAACAGCACGCCCTGCGGAGCGATGCCCAGCACCCGTGACTCGCGCCGCTCGAACAGCCGCTCCCAGTCCGGCGCCTCGCCACGCTCCTCCCAGGTCTCGCCGAGGACGCTGTTCCTGAACCCCCGCCGCGCCTCGTCGTCCTGCGCGCCCTCGCAGGCGCGCGCGATGTCCTCCCATGAGAACCAGCCGACCGGGGCATAGAGCGAGGACAGATGGAAGCCGATGGTGCCGGGATCGGCGGAGACGGCGGTCGCCCGCCACTCGCCGGCCGCCAGCATCGCGGTCTTGTGGTGCTCCTCGATGTGCTGTCCGCAGCCCTCGCACTCGTAATGCGCGGTCTCGGGTTTTGCCTTCTCCCAGCGCAGGCGTTCGAAGGCGAGCCACTGCATCACTTCGCAATGCGGACAGGGCAGGAAGTAGCGGCGCCGGTCCGAAGCCTCGTACTCGCGCTCGATCTTCGACAGGCCGCGCACTGTCGGCGTCGAGGCGAGGAAGGCCTTCGAGCGCCACGCGAAGGTGCGCGTGCGCGCCTCGGCGAGCGCGACCGGATCGCCCTCCTCGTCGGCCGAGGGCGGGTAGGCGTCGACCTCGTCGAGGAACAGGTAGCGCGCCGGCATCGAGCGCAGGCCGACGGCCGAGTTGGCTCCGGTCATCACCAGCAGCCCGGCGGGGAACTCCTTCGACAGCACGGTGTTGCCGGCATCGCGCGAGCGTGCCGGACGGACACGCTCACGAAGCGCCGGACTCTCGGCAATCAGCGGCTCGATGCGCTGGCGCGAGAAGCGCTTGGCCAGTTCGACGGTCGGCTGGACCGCCAGCATCGGGCCCGGCGCATGGTGGATGACGTAGCCGATCCAGTTGTTGCCGGCCTCCGTGGCCCCAACCTGCGCGGCCTTCATGAACACGACCCGGCGCGCCGGGTGCGCCGGCGACAGCGCATCCATGATCGCCCGCATGTAGGGCGTGCGATCGGTGCGGTAGCGTCCCGGCTCGGCCGAGGCGCGCGGACTCAGCCAGCGATGTCGGTCGGCCCATTCCGACACGGTGAGCAGCGGGTCGGGTGCCAGCCCGTCATGCCACGCCGCCAGCAGTTCGTCGGCGCCCTCGAAGCCCTCACCGGAACTCGGGTCGGACCTCGGCGAGTTCGGCGAGGTGGGCACGGACATGGCGCTCCAGCGCAGTCTGCAAGGCGTGCGCGCCGGTGCCGATCTCGGCCGCCATGACCGCGGCGACGCGCGCCGGCCAGGTCACCCAGGCGTCCCGTTCCTCGCGCGCCAGGCGGAACACCAGCGCCGTCGCGCGCGCCCGGTCGGTCACCTCGCCGCGCCGCTCCTGCAGTTTCTGGCGGGCGAGATGCGCCATGGCGATCTCGCGTGCGGTGCGGGCCTGGACGAAGTTGACGCCGGTGCCTGGCAACGCCTGCTCGCGCGGCGCTTCGCGCACGGGCGGCTCCGCCGCCGGGCGCGCGCGTGAACGGGATGTGCGGGCCGGCCGCGCCTGTGCCGGATCGGTGCCGGCCTCCCAGGCGGCGTCGGCTTTCGCCGGGTCGACGGTGCCATCCGCTTCGAGGGGGATGCGCCCTTCCTTTGCCGCCCGCAGGACAGCGACGTGGCTCACGCCGCGATGGCGGGCATAGGCGCGGATCGACACTCCCACGGTCGCGTCCTCCGCTAATTAGCAATCAAATGATTCACTTGCCGCTTGGGTTCGGGCCGAACCCGAGCATGTATGCGTCGGCCCTGACGCTCCACCTCGCCCCGACCGGGTTCGCCCGGCGGGGCCCGGGTCGTAGCAGCGACGCAATCCCGCGACCGCTGCCGGACAGGAGCCCGACCATGGAACACAAGCTCACCGCCACGCAGAAGTCGCTTCTCGAGATCGCCGCCAACTGCACCGACCGTGCCATCCGCTGGCCCGACACGCTGCGCGGCGGCGCCCGCACCAAGATCATCACCGCGCTCACCGGCGCCGGCCTCGCCCGCAACCGCAAGGGCACGCTGGTCGTCACCGACGACGGCATGCGCGCGGTCGGGATCGAGCCGGCCGCCAAGGGCAAGCAGCGCACCATCCGCATGACGAAGCCGCCGCGCAAGGTGCGCGCCGACAGCAAGCAGGCCCGGATGATCGCCATGCTGCGGCGACGCGAGGGCGCCACCATCGCCGAGATGGTCGAGGCGCTGGACTGGCAGTCACACACGGTGCGCGGCGCCATGGCCGGCGCGCTCAAGAAGCGGCTCGGCCTCGACGTCACCTCGGCCAAGGTCGAGGGCCGGGGCCGCGTCTACCGCATCGCCGACTGAGGGAGGTGACGATGGCGAAACTTCCCGAACCGATCGTCGGCCGCCGCATCGTGGCGATCCGCGCGATGACACCGGCCGAACTCGACGCCGAGGGCTGGCCGAACGAAGCAAAGGTACCGGCCCTCGTGCTCGACGACGGCACGGCGCTCTACCCCTCGTGTGATTACGAAGGGAACGGCCCCGGCGCCCTGTTCGGCTCCTCTGGCAAGGAGGGATTCTTCGTCAGCCTGCCGCGCTGACATCACGCACGAACAGCAGCGCCGCCGGCATCACAACCGGCGGCGTTGCGCGTTCCGGCGGGGGTTATTCCTCGCGGGCGGACTCGACCACAACGCGACCGCGTCCGCGCCGCACGACGTAGCCGCCGCGCGGGATACGCACACCCTGCTTCTCGATCAGCGTCCACACCGCCTCGGCAATGGCCTCTGCATTGGGATCGGTATCCGCTCCTGCGGATGCCTCAGGCTGCATCGCCAGCCATTCCGAAAAGGCCCGCTCGCCGACCTCGGGACCGACCGATTTGCGCAGCGCGTTCAGCTTGCGCAACTGGCCCTTTGTGAGGGTGGATTCGTCGAGGCCGTTCTTTTTTCCGCGGGGCATTCTTTACGTCCTTGGTCGTTCTGAAGTGCGACCAGCGACGGATTAGCCTTCCTACATTCCGGTGTAAAGGCATTGACCCGTTTTGATTACCCGATGGTGGATCATCGGTCCGCAATGCTCCGCCTTGCACGAACACGCACACTTTCACCCGTATGTTTGTGACCTGCGGGAAATCGAACTGGGACACGCAAACTACCAACATTTTCTGACTAGCGGCCGCCCGACAGTCTGTTCAAGCTCGCAGTCCTCAATTCCAGTAAACGGGGAGTTTGCAATGTCTCGCGTCGAAGTTTCCCTAGCGTACCAGTGGGCGCATCTCGGCCACGTCTCACTTGTCGACGGTAAGCTGGTGTTTCCCAAAGCACCATCGCTGCCCGGTCTGTATCGGTTCGATTTCCAGCGGCAGGTTGAGCGGTCGTTCTACGTCGGCGAGGCCGACCAGCTGTCTCGGCGCTTTCAGCACTATCGCACCCCAGGCCCGTCTCAGAGGACGAACATTCGACTTAACGCTTTCATGCGCGGGGTGCTTGCGGACGGCGGTACGGCTTCGGTTGCGATCGTTACCGACGAGATCGTTATCGAAATGGCTGGCATCACCGGCACAGTGGAAATGTCACATAAGTCGGACAGGGTGCTTCTCGAGCACGCTGGCTTGTACGAAGCCAAGCTATCCGGCGCCTCACCACTCAATCTTTGAACTCTTCGGACATTACCGGCGGTGAACGTGCAAAAGCGCCCGTTGCGCGGCGCCGAGGCGGCCGGATGCGGACGCGAGCACCTGAAGCCCGCGCCGGTGCGTTCGGCTACACTCGCGCCATGTGCGGTCGCTATACCAACCATCTGACATGGCGCGAGATCGTCGAACTCTACGATCTCACGGCCACCGACTACGCGCCCAACCTCGAACCCCGCTACAACATCGCGCCTACCCAGCGCGCGCCGGTGGTGCGGATCACGCCGGATGGCGGGCGTGAACTCGCCATGCTGCGCTGGGGCCTCGTGCCGCACTGGTCACCCGGTCCGGAGAGCCGCTACTCGACCATCAATGCCCGCGCCGAGACGGTACGGACCAAGCCCTCCTACCGCGACGCCTTCCGTCACCGCCGCTGCCTTGTCCCCGCCTCGGGCTACTACGAGTGGCAGGCGACAGAGAGCGGCAAGCAACCTTCATACTTCCGGCTCGACGGCGGCCGGCCGATGACCTTCGCCGGGCTGTGGGAACGCTGGGAACGGAAGGGCCCAGAAGAAGCCATCGAGTCCTTCGCCATCGTGGTCACCGAGGCCGCGCCGGCGATCCGCCACCTCCACGACCGCATGCCCGTGCTGCTGGCGCCCGGTGAATTCGGGACATGGATGACCGGCGACGCCGATGCCGCGGCGGCGCTGCTGAAGCCCCACCTCGCCGATGATCTCGTCGTCCACAAGGTGAGCCGGCGCGTCAACAGTCCAAAGAACGACGATGCCTCGTGCATCGTGGAGCAAGCCTCACCGGCCTGAGCGCGCCGCCGGTCAGACCGGCCGAGTATCGTCACCGAACGTCCGCAGGCGCAGCGTCTCGAACAGGCGCCGCAGCAGGTAGCTGCGCACGACCGACACCGCCGTGAACGCCGAGCCGATGACCACATTCTGCGGCAGCGTCACGGCAAGCCCGAACACCGGGAACAGTGCCATCTGCGTCGCCAGCGCCAGCACGAAACCGACGACGACGTTTGTCGTGGCCTCGACCAGCGACATCAGGCGGGACTGCTTCATGCCGCGCCAGCCAAGCCGAAGGGGCGGCCCTCGGCGTGCACGGCCTGGCCGCCGGTTGCGTCTTGCCAGCGCTGCACGATGACGTCGACGTATTTCGGATCGAGTTCGACGAGGCGGGCCCGGCGCCCTGCCCGCTCGGCAGCGATCATGGTCGTGCCCGAGCCGCCGAACGGGTCGAGCACGATGTCGCGGCTCTTCGAAGAGTTGCGGATGGCCCGCTCGACCAGTTCGACGGGCTTCATGGTCGGGTGCAGATCGTTGCGCACAGGCTTGTCGACGAACCACACGTCCCCCTGGTCGCGGGCGCCGCACCAGTAGTGGTCTGCGCCGTCACGCCAGCCGTAGAGGATCGGCTCGTACTGGCGCTGGTAGTCCGAGCGCCCCAGCGTGAAGGTGTTCTTGGCCCAGATGACGAACGTCGACCAGCGGCCCCCGGCGGTGCGGAACGCCTGCTGCAGCGTATCTAGCTCCGAGGACGACATGCAGATGTAGATGGCGCCCTTGGTCACGGTGAGGATGTTGGTGCAGGCGACATGCAGCATGGCGCCGAAATCCTCGCCCAGCGCGTCGTTGAGGATCGGGCGGTGCCTTCCCCGGAGCTTGTCCGTCGGGGAGTTGGCATAGTTGACGTTGTAGGGCGGGTCGCCGAAGCACATGTCGGCGAGTTCGCCGCCGAGCACCTTCTCGACATCGTCGAGCGCCGTCGCGTCGCCGCAGAGCACGCGGTGCTCGCCGCAGATCCACAGATCGCCAGGGCGGCTCACCGGCACCACCGGGGGCTCCGGCGCCTGGTCGGGATCGCCGCCGTCGTCCTGACCGCCCGCGAGCAGATGCTCCAGTTCGTCGTCGTCGAAGCCGAGCAGCCCGAGGTCGACGTTCTCCTCCCGGAGCGCCGCCAGTTCTGCCGACAGCATGGCCTCGTCCCAGCCGGCATTGAGCGCGATGCGGTTGTCCGCGAGCCTGTAGGCTCGGGCCTGCGCCGGGCTCAAATGTTCGAGCCGGATCACGGGGACGGATTCCAGGCCGAGCTTCGTGGCCGCCAGCAGCCTGCCGTGGCCGGCGATCAGCACGCCGCGCTCGTCGACCAGGCACGGCACGTTGAAGCCGAACTCGGCGATCGAGCCGGCGATCTGCGCCACCTGCGCGTCCGAATGCGTTCGCGCATTGGCGGCGTAGGGCAACAGACGGCCGACCGGCCACTGCTCGACGCTGTGGACGTTCTCGGGCATCGCATGTCCTGTCGGAACGAACGGCGCCGGGCCGCTCAGTGCAGAGGGTCGTCCCCGCGCGTGCGCTGGAGTTCGTCGATGGTCTTCACGATGCGCAGCCAGATGCGCTGGCCGTGGACATCGCCTTCGTTGAGCAGCTCATCGGCTCGCATGGCGGCGTGCATCGCTGCCTCGCTGCCATGCCGGTCGACGAGCAGCTTGGCGGCCCGCCAGATATCCAGTTCGTCGGTCACCGCTGCGACCGGCGCCAACCCGCCGCCTGCGCTTCGGTCTCGCTGCAGAACCAGCGTTCACCCTTGCTCTCGTCGATCCGAGTCGGCGCGTAATCGCGGGCGCCGGGCACGTGGTAGATGCGCTCGCCGTTGCTCGAAATGTTGCCCTTGATGTCGCAGCCATCGCTGCGCCCGGCGGCAGGCGTCTGCGCGACGACCCGCTCGCCGCGGCGCCAGTCCCACGGCATCACGAAGCGGCCAGCCCAGATGTTCCTGCCGGCCGCCTTGGCACGCTCCTCCACCGGAACGTAGTCGGCCGAGTACTGACGGAAGGCGACCGCCCAGCCCTCGGCGACCATCCAGGCGTTGAGGTCTTCGCTTCCCTTCAGGCAGAGCCCGACCATGCGGCCGTACTGGTCGGTGTCCGTGCGCCGGCACGCGACTGTCGCCTGGGCGATGCGGTCCGACAGCGCCAGCGCTGCCAGCTGGCCACAGCGCCATTGCGCACCGTCCGGCCGCAGGCAGACCTGCGCGCTCTCCGGCGCGTCGATGCCGTGCAATCGAATCCGCTGCCCGCGAATCTCGATGGTGTCGCCGTCGATGACCGAGGCCCGGCCAACCACGTCGCTGGCGCCAGCCGGCGACGGCTGGACGGCAAACACGAGCACGATCGCGGCGGTGAGGGCACGGAGCATGGGGCGGTATTCGACCGCGCGTGACGTTCCGGCGCAACCCGCCGCCGGGGCGGTAACCGGACCCGGGTGGTAACCGGCGGCAGGGTGGTAACTGGTAACCGGACAGGGTGGTAACTAGTGCCAGGTTACCAGGGGTTAGTTACCACCCCGCGTGGCGTGCAAGCATTTGAAACTGCGCCACTTTTGGCGGCGCTGCCCGTTCAGCAGGGTGGTAACTGGTAACGCGGCTTCACGGGCTGTCGCTAGCGGACTATCGGGCATCGCCCCCCCGCATACGCCAGACCCCGCAGGGACCCCCGCGATTACGCTTGTTCCCCAATGAAGTCGTGGGCACGCTGGTTCTGCGTAGCCGCGGCATTGGAAGCTCGGGTCGCCAGACGTTCACAGCGGGGACCATGATGGCATCTCTCGTCGCGAGGATCACGTACAGCAGCCGGCGTCAGTATCTCGTCTGGAAGAAGGGTGCGGGTGCACGCATCCACTTCGAGCGTAGGGGGCGAGACGGGTCAGTGTTCTTCCTGGGGACACATAACCAAGGCGGAAAGCCGTCCGGCGGCAAAGACAACTTCAGTCTCGAGTGCGATGAGGAGACTGCCCGCGCGCTAAGAGACGCCCTGGACGCTTTGCTCTCTCCAGCTGACAGCGCCCTGTAGGCTACTGCAAATGCAAACGCCCGCCGCGGGGGTTCCGGGCGGGCGCTTGTTATCGATCTTGGACACGAACGTTAGTCTTCGGCGCCGTGTCGGTCAATATAGAATTTGCGGCGCATGTCGAGATACCGCTCCAGCGCCTCGTGAACACTGCGTTCCAGGCGGCGGTAGCCGAGCCCGTGACGTGACGCCGTCGCCTTGATCGGCATGCGGAACACCACGATGTCGAGCAGCGCGTCCATGTCGTGCTGCACCTTGCGCGGACCACGACTGGTGTCGACAACGTAGCCCTCGCAGCGACACCTCTCGGTCCACGGCCGGAAGAGACGACTGATCAACCGAGCGTCACGGTCCGAAAGCGGTGTCGACGGCGCTGCCCGTCTGGCCTTCGGCGGACGCCCTGCAGCATCCGGCAGTCCGCCACGCCGCGAGCCCCACAGGCCGATCGTCAGCCTCTCGTACAGGCGTGCAGCCTCGTCGGCGGCGCTGACATGGGCATCGGACAGCTTGCCCGACTCCCCTAACGCATAGACCGGGTCGCGCACGGCGGGCTTGAGGGCGACCTCGGGCGTGCCGCGGTCGACATCGTGCTCGCCACGCGGCGTCCATTTCCGGCCACGGCGACTGGCCAGCAAGGCGCGAAGTTCGTCGGCGTGGCTGTCGTGCAGGGCGGCTGCGACGGCATGCCGGTCGGCGACGTGCCCATCGCGGCGGCGAGCCGCCGACGCCCGCTGCAGGGCGGTGCGGGCGAGGCCCTGCTCTCGCACCATCGCTCCACGGATGCGATCGACGGCGTCGTGCTCGCGCAGTTCGAGCGCCTTCGCGAACAACTCCACCACCTGCCGCCAGGCGGGCGTCTCGTCCCGCTCCGTCGGTGCCGGCTTGATCTTGCGCTTGGCCATGGTCGTGAACCTCGCTGACAGGGATGGGGCAATCACGCGGCGACGCCGGCGGCGGTCCGATAATCCACAGAGCGGAACCGGCCCTCGGACAGGTCGAACTCGAGATCGAGCCGGCAGGGGTAGCCAAGCTCCTCGAAGCGGCTCTTCAGGACGTAGAGCTGCGCCTCGGTCTGACGCTGGCCGTCCTTGAACACCACCGGGCGGTGGACGCAGAGGCCGAGGTCGGCCTTGGTGTCCCAGGCCTTCGAGCCGGCGATGTCCTCCAGCACGGGGTGGCTTTTGCGCTGGGCGAACTCCATCGCCTTCGCCGGGTGCGCCGTGACCTGCACGCAGACCCGCATCTGGCGGGCGAAGTCGAGCAGCTCGTCGAGGCACTGGCTGATGTAGTCGGTCTCCCGCATGCCGTCGGGACGGCTCGACTCCAGGCGGTTCCAGGGATCGATCGACAGCACCTTCGCCCCGTGCCGGACGACCGCCACCTCGGCCATGTCGAGCACCCACCTGATGGTCGGGCGCCGGTTGGGGTGCTCGATCCAGAGGAAGTGCTCGTCGATCCAGCGATCGGCATGGGCGATCTGGACGTCGGTGAGGCTGCGGTCGAGGCGGCCGTACATGAACTGGCGCAGATTGCGCCGCTGGTGCGGCTTGGCCCGCGTCTCGAAGCTCGCCATGGCGATGGCGAAGCCGTAATCCCTCGCCACGTTGAACCAGCACTGGGTGAGCAGCGTCGTCTTGCCGTGCCCGGGATGTCCGGTGGCGACGCACACGGTGCCGGGGGCGAAGGCAAGCTTCGACTCCCATTCAGGGAAGCCCGGGCGCCATACCGTCATGGGCTCGGGCTCGGGCAGCTCGCTCAGCCGGTACAGACCCTCGACCGGCCAGGGCCTGGCCGAGTCCTCGATGAACAGCCGCGTGTCCGCCGCGCCCCAGCGCAGCAGGGCATCGTTGGCGTCCTTGATGCCGGCGGGCCAGTCGACGAACCAGCAGCGGGCGGCGCCGAGCAGGCGCACAAGGTCCTGGCGAAGCGCCTGTCCCGGCGGGTCGTTGTCGGTGACCAGCACGAAGCGGCGGAACCGCGACAGCCCCTCCCCCAGCGCATCCCGGACGTAGCGGTAGCGGTCCTGCTCGCCCGGGGCGGCCGAGGCCTGTGCCGGTGCACCGTTCGGCGGCGACAGCAGGCTCTCAACCGGGAAGCCGCACTCGACCATGGCACAGACGTCGAGCTCGCCTTCGACGACGTAGATGGATTCGGCCTCGGCACCGAGCACGCGGTCGAGGTTGAAGAACCTCTGTTCGCCGCCCTCGCGCTGCCGGAATGCCTTCGTCGACAGCGCGCGGTATTTCACGTTTACGACCTCGGCGCCGCGCCGGTACGGAAACGCAATGACCTCGCAGTGCTTGTGGTCAGGAGGCATGGGAACCGTACCGCTGACGGCGCCCAGCCGCTCCAAGGTCGATGCGCCGATGCCGCGGTCTTTCGCCCATTTGGCGGCCGACTCGCTCAGTGCCATGGCCAAGCTCCTTGCAGGCGCCCGACCAGTTGCAGTTGTGGCAATGCCACACCGCGTGCCCGGGCTCGATGGTGACGGACAGACAGGGCTCAGACTTCTTGCGCCGCAGGTGCGAGCATTGCGGACAGGTGGTCTTGCGGGTGCCGGGCTCGTGGCGGCGCAGCACGATGCCGGCCGCGCGCAGCTGGTCGGAGACGGGCGCCATCAGTGGATCACCCCGGCATCGAGCTCGTCGAAGTAGCTCGATCCCTCCGGGTCCGACGCGCGCCGGCGCAGGCCCTCCTGATGCTTACGGTTGAGCATGCCGGCGACGGCGTGGAACCAGCCCTTGCGCTCGCGGCTGCCGGCGGGCCACTTCGCCGCGCACCAGCTGTCGATCGAGGTCAGCTCGGCGACGATGTCGGGGATGCCGGTGAAGCGTTGGCGCCAGATGTCGAGGTCGTCGGCGGTCAACCGGACCACCTCGCCAGCGAATGCGTAGTCGGTAGCCTCGCGCGCGTTAGAAGTAGTTTTTTGTTTGTTATTATTAGTTCTTCTAACGCGCGCGCGAGGCGCGTCCGCGTGCGTGCGCGGGCTAACTGATTGATTTTCCGCAAGACTACCCCCGTCAGATGGCGTGCAGATCGGTTTCTGATCGGCTTCTGATCGGGATCTGGAGCCGTTCTGATCGGCTTCTGATGGCGATCTGGAGGCGTCCTGATCGGCGTCTGATGGAGGTCTGGGGGCGTTCTGACCCGGATCTTCACCATCGTCCCCCGACGCACCAGCAGGGCGAACGGAGCCGTTAGTCGCCGTCCCCTCCGCCACCGAGATGGTGCCGTTGGCGACGACGATCTTTCCCCGGCGCACGAGCTCGTCGAGCAGCGGACGCCACTGCCGGTCATCGCGAACACCAAGGAGGGCACGAAGCCACTTGCGGTCGCCGCCGTCGGACTCGTCGAATGGCAACGGAGCCCCGCGCGCCACGGCGGCGCAGAGCAGTTCCATGTAGGCGCCGCGCGCCACGAGCGACAGTTCACGGGTCCGCCCGACCCACTCGGACGGCGAAAGCTGGATGCACGACATGCGCGCCATGTCACCGACCCTCCTTCGCCCGCTGCTCGTCGAGCTTCGCCATGATCTCGGCGACGACATCGCCGACGCGGCGGAATGTGGAGATTTCGCGCGAAGCACGGCCGGCCATGGGAGCGACTGGTACAGGCCTCCCCTTGAGCGGATGATCGATCACCTCGGCGGTGAACAGGATGTCGTCGGTGTTCATCACGCTGCCTCCCCCGGCTTGAGCGATACCAGGGGCAACGGAGTGACTTTCGGCTTGCGGCGCGCAATGGCGACGTAGCTGTAGTCGTCGTCGCCGTGGCGAAGCTGAACGAGGTGGAGCAGCCCTGCTTCGACGCCCCAGCGAGCGCGACGCGCGACCCGGGCAAGCTCGCCGCGAGCGGCTTCAGTGAGCCGGGACACCTGCGGACAGATGTCGCGTGCGAGCGAGCCCCGGTGATACTCGATCCGGTGACCGGGGGCGGCCTCGCCGATCCAGCTGCACAGGTCAGCTTCGCTGAGCCGAGCAGGAATGGACGAGATTTTTGTGATGGTGCGGGTCATACGAGGCTCCTACTCACGGAAGTGCAAAAGCGTCTCAGGCCGCCTGGACGCCGCGGGCCAGCAGGGCGAGACGGATTTCCCTGACGCGGCGGTACAGGCTGCTGCGCGCGCCGACACCGCACGACGCGGCGCGGTCGACCGATTGCATCGAGAGGGCGGCGCAGAGGTTCCGGTCGCCGTGTTCGAGAGTGCCGAGGGCGCGCTCGACGTCGAACCTGCGTTCTGCCTCGGCGAAGCTGTCGGTCGGCTGGCCGAGGCAGGACCAAAGCCCCTGCTCTTCGGAAACCGCTTCGCTCAGACTGGCGCCGTCGCAACCGGGAGCCGGATCATCGAGCGACATTGGTGAGGTCCCGAAGATGCGCTGTTGCCGACGCACCTTCGCGGCGATGCGCGTCGCGTGGTTGCGGACGACAAGACCGGCGAAGGCGCCGAGGGCGCCGCGTTCGGCATCGAAGGCGGGAAGACGCGTAAGGAGGTCCACCAGCAGGTCCTGGCGGACATCGTCGAGATCGACGCGCGGAAGGCGCAGCTGCCGCACCAGGCGGCGGGCTGCGACTTCGGCCTCGTACAGGACGACTTCGAGGTCAGATCGGGAGGTGGTGCCGGGCATCGGGCTTTGCCTTCGTCATCGGATTGACGAAGTCATTCCTGCCCGAGAAAACCCGTGCTGGCGGTGTGCTCAGGGTGTGTTCAGGGTGTGCCAGAGTGGGTTGCGGCGGCGCGACGGCCTCTACGCCCGCAACTCGACCTCATGCCTCGCGAGCGTCAGAAAGTACGCGCTCGGGCTCTTTTGCGAGCGTATCAGTCCCCTATTCCCCATGTGGCTTCTGAGGTCACGGACGAGGTCGGCCGCCCGCCGGCCGCTGAACTTCTTCTCGATCTCAGGAACAGTGACCGCAGGCTTCCCGGCAAACAGCGCCTCCGCGAGCAGGAAGAGCAGGTTGAAGGGCTGACGCGGCACCTGCCTCTCGGTCCCGTCGAGTGTGATCCGCAGCGCTGATCGTTGAATGATGAGGCGGGGCACCGCAGCAGGCTGCGGATCGAGGGAAGCAAGGTCGACGACAACCCCGCCGCATTCACCGTCCCTGATGCACTCGTCCCTGCTGGTGATCCATATCCCGGTCCCGGCGAATGCCATCCGGTCCGCGGCGGTAAGCGGCGGAGCGATCAATGTGATAGGCCGCTGCGGATGATCGGCACGCAGTGCGGCGACCAGGCCGGGTTGCATGGCAGCCGAGCGTGCGAGCGCGAGGAAGACCTCACGATCGGAAGCTATGTGGCCGAGGTGCCAGATTCCAGGCAGCGGTTCCGATGGCTCTCCGGTCAGCCCTCCGGCACGGGCGATTTCGCGCACCAGCGCCATCGACGAAATCCGAAAGCTCCGCAGGGCCAGCTCGTCGAGGACGACATCGCTGCGGCGGTCCATCGGGCAGGTCGCGACCAGCCTCCCGCCGAGCCGTTCGACGGGCCGGGCATCGGCACCACATTCGCAGTCAGGGCAGCAATCCCACTCGGTTGCTGGCGCCTGTTCGGTCAGCACGCCGCTGGAGAGCAAGCCGTCGAGCACCGTGGCAGGGTACGGCTCGATCAACCGGCCCCATAGCTGCGCCGGCTCGCCGCCCTCACTGAGCCGCAGCAGCAGCCTGATCAGGCTTTCCATCACGCGCCAGTCCGTTCCGGCGAAGGAGCGTCATGATCTGCTCCTCGAACCTCTGTCGCTTGAAACTGGCGGAGTGCAGCGGCTTGATCTTCACCGTCACCTTCGAAGGCTTCGGTCGCCCCGCCTTGATATGCGCCCGGATCACGACATGGTTCAGGCGCCATTCTTCGCCCATCCTCACCGTTTTCAGGATCTCCCCCAACCGCGCCAGGGCGTTGTCGCGCGGATCACGCGCGACGTACGAGCAGACGAGGCGCTCCTCTCCCGGCTGCGTGCCGACGCTGACACGGTTGATCTGCGCCTCGGTGATCTGGATGCGCTCGAAGCTGGGATCGTGGGCGTGCTTGAACGTGAAGCCAAAGCCCGCCCGTTCGATCGGCTCCAGCGTGTACAGGTTGCGAGCATCGTTGCCGGCGAAAAAGTCCTCCTTGCCGAGTATCACTTCCGCGAACAGCTCGGCCATATCCTCCAGCCGCGCCTTGGCCACCCCGCCGATCTTCAGCCGGCCGGTCGCCTGCGAATACGAGAACACGGCGTAGTCGGTCGGCTGGAAACTGATCACGCGCGGCGTGCTGCCATCCACGATCTCGGTTGTCTGATATGCCGCTCCGTGGGCGACGACCAGATTGACCTCGTCGTCATCGTCGTACCAGCCGACCCGGCAGTAGTCACTCTGCAGGTCCTCCTTGAAGATCGCGGCAGCCCGCTTCTCGAAGGCCTGCCTGGTGCCGTCGTCGAGCTGCGCTGGGATACCCTCCTCCTCGCCAGCGAACTCCGCCAGCGAGGTGCGGGAGATCAGCGCCATCATGTCGGAGGCGGCGTCAAACACCTGGGGATGATCGAGGAACATGCGCAGGGCGACGTGCTTTGGGTCGTGGCGCCGCTCGCTGCCGTCCTTCTTCTTGCGGGCGACGACGGGCACTTTCAGTCGTAGGGCCTGCTCCAGGATCAGCCGGAGGCCGGTGCTGTTGCCCACTTCGGCGATCCGGTGAAGATCGGCGACTAGGCCGGGCGGGTAGGCATCCTCTGCGCCTGCGAAGAACCCGAGTAGCGTGTCGCGCGCGTCACCCTGATCGCCCTCGAAAATGGTGAAATCGAGGCTCTTGAGGTCGCTCCGGTGACGGCTCAGAAACCGCCGGAGCAGCGGCAAATCGATGGTCTTGATGAACAGAGGATTTACGAACTTCCTGAGATTCCTCGCCATTCTGGCGCCCCCGGGATGCCGTGATATTCCACTTTTGTTCTTTTAAGGCAGGTTCTACCGGGAGTCGAATCCAAATTGACGTCGTGAGACGGATTCCGGTGGACGTGGGTAGAGGGAAGGTAACCCTCAGCGTGGCTCCCGCCGTGAACCGATCGAACGCCCTCTCCCCAGCTCAAATGTCCACCTCCGAGCGCCTGTCCGAGGTGACGGCGATCCTAGCGCGCGGGCTGGCGCGGCTGCGGGCCCGGCAGTCAAGCGAACTATCCGGCACCGGCGGAGACAGTTTCGTGGACTTCCCGCCCGACCAACGCGGTCATGGTCCCGTAGCGACTCGGACGGAGAATGCCGCGTGACCGACAACGTCCTTGCCCGCCTGGCGGCCCTGAAGACGACGCCGACGGCAGACCTGAAGCAGCAGTGGCGCGATCTGTTCGAGACCGAGCCGCCGGCCTTCAACCGGCGCTATCTGGAGAGCCGATTGGCCTACAGGATTCAGGAACTGGCCTATGGCGGCCTGAAGCCCGAGACGATAGAGCGGCTGGAGGCCCTCGGGGAGCAACTGGCCGGCGGCAAGATCGATGTGCGCCGCAAGCGCACCGATGACCGCCCCATTGCCGGCACCCGCCTGATCCGGGAATGGCAGGGCGTCGAGCACTGCGTCACCGTCCGCGATGACGGCTACGAGTGGCAGGGCCGGCCGTACAAGTCGCTGTCCTCGGTCGCCCGCGCCATCACCGGCACGCGGTGGAACGGCTGGGTCTTCTTCGGCATTCGCCGCTCGGGGGCCGGCCAGTGACCCGTCCCGCCGAGCGCGTCGTCCGCAAGCTCCGCTGCGCGGTCTATACCCGGAAATCCTCCGAGGAAGGCCTCGACATGGAGTTCAACAGCCTCGACGCCCAGCGCGAGGCCTGCGAGGCCTATGTCGCCAGCCAGCGGCCCGAGGGCTGGGTGCTGGTCCCCACCCGCTACGATGACGGCGGCTTCTCCGGCGGCTCGCTGGAGCGCCCTGCCCTGCGGCGTCTCCTCGCCGACATCGAGGAGGGGCTGGTCGACGTCGTCGTGGTCTACAAGATCGACCGGCTCAGCCGGTCGCTGATGGATTTCTCGAAGCTGGTCGAGGTGTTCGACCGCAACGCCGTCACCTTCGTGTCGGTCACGCAGTCGTTCAATACGACCACCTCCATGGGCAGGCTGACCCTGAACATCCTGCTCTCCTTCGCCCAGTTCGAGCGCGAGGTCATTGGCGAGCGCATCCGCGACAAGTTCGCGGCCAGCCGCCGCAAGGGCATGTGGATGGGCGGCTTCGTGCCGCTGGGCTACCGGGTCGAGAACCGGAAACTGCTGATCCACGAGCCCGAGGCAGCGACCGTCCGCATGATCTTCGAGCGCTTCGTCGAGACCGGCTCGGCCACCGTGCTGGCTAACGCGCTGCGTGCGGAAGGTGTGACGACGCGGCGCGGCAAGCCAGTCGACAAAGGCTTCCTTTACAAACTGCTCAACAACCGCGTGTACCTCGGCGAGGCCGTCCACAAGGGCACCTCCTACCCCGGGGAGCACAAGGCCATCGTCAGCCGCGCCCTGTGGGACAAGGTCCACGCCGTCCTGCAGCAGAGCCCGCGCCAGCGGGCGGCGCGCACGCGGGCGGCGACGCCGGCGCTGCTGAAGGGCCTCATCTACGGCCCGACCGGCGCCGCCATGACGCCGACGCACACGCGGCGTGGCCAGAAGCTCTACCGCTACTATGTCAGCCAGTCCGTGTTGAAGAACGGCAAGGACGCATGCCCCGTTGGCCGCGTGCCGGCTGCGGAGATCGAGGCGGCGGTAATCGACCAGTTGCGCGGCATCCTGCGCCAGCCGGAAATCATCGTCGGCACGTGGCGCGCCGCCAGGGGCGACCTTGCCGGCCTGACCGAAGCCGAAGCGCGGGACGCCCTCGTGAATCTCGACCCGCTGTGGGACGAGCTTTTCCCGGCCGAGCAGGCGCGCATCGTCCAGCTCCTCGTCGAGCGGGTCGATGTCGGCGTCGACGGCGTCGACATCCGGATCAGGGTCGACGGCCTGGCCAGCCTGGCACGCGATCTCGCGGCACAGCCAGTTGACGCGCGGAGGGCAGCGTGACTGGTAAGGTCAGCATCTCGCCCGACGGCGGCACGGCCACGATCCGCGTGCCGATGACGCTGCGAAGGCGTGGTGGTCGGAAGGTCGTCGTGGCGCCCGACGGCGCAGCATGGCGGCCGCCACAGCCTCGTGTCGACAACACAATGGTCAAGGCGTTCGCCCGGGCCCATCGTTGGAAGCGGCTCATCGAAAGCGGCCGATACGCGTCCGTGACCGAGCTGGCCAAAGCCGAGAAAATCAACCAATCCTACCTGTGCCGGGTCCTACGTCTAACCCTGTTGGCGCCGGAAATCGTAGAGGCGATTCTCGACGGTAGACAGCAGGCCGGACCGCAGCTCAACGAGCTGCTAAAACCGTTGCCTGCAGAATGGGATAGACAGGTCTCGTTCAGGCTGGGCTGTCGTAACCCCAGTTCCTGAAGGAAGCCCTTCCCTCTCAGGGCCGTTCCGAGCGCCTGCTACCATGGGCACTGCGCCCATGATGGAATTGATTCAAAGTGATGCACATTGTTGCAATTTGAATCACTATGTGCTACCAAGAACAAGACGGGAACATTAGCAGGGTTGCGATGAGCGAGCGATCAAGAAAATTGGGGCCTCGCGTCACAGTCAGCGTGACGCGAGGGGATTACGACATCCTGAATGCGCTCGCCGACCGGGAAGATGTGTCCGTTTCATGGGTCATTAGGCGGGCCATCCACGAGTATCTCCGACCACATCGCCGATCGGCTAGTGCAACACATAGCCCGCTCGCCAAGAGTGGCCCGGCGACGACGGACCGGGCATGACTAGCAGCAACATCTTGGGGGAGACAGATTAGATGCGCCGCGGACAGTCCAATAAAACGGCGTCGGTCAGTAAAATGCCGGAAGCAGCATTGAGCGCCCTCTACCGGCGACCGTTGGCCGCGAAACGCACGGGCGCATTGTTCGGCGCCTTTCCCTATCCAACAAAAATCTCGCCGGAGGCGATCGCCCTCTATATCGCAGCCCACACGAAACCGGGGGACACCGTATTCGACGGGTTCGGTGGTAGCGGGACCGCCGGCCTTGCCGCCTTGCTTTGCGAGCGGCCCACGGACGATCTACGCGCCGAAGCCATCCGGCTGGGCCTGAACGTACAATGGGGGGCGCGCAATGCCGTGCTGTACGAACTGGGGGCGCTCGGCGCGTTTGTCAGCCGGACCCTGACCAACCCGCCCGATCCCGTTGCCTTCAGGAAGGCCGCCGAAGATATCCTGACTGTGGCCGAGAACAAAGACGGCTGGATGTACGAGGCGCGCGATCCGTCAGGCGATAAGGGCTCCATCCGGCACGTGATCTGGAGCGACACGCTCCGCTGTCCCGGCTGCCGCGGCGTTGTTGCTTTGTGGGATGCGTGCGTCTCGCTTAATCCGGCGGAGATTTCCTCGGTCTTCTCCTGCCCGAAATGCTGCCATGAAGCGCCCTTGGATGATGTGCAGCGGATCAAAGTGGAGGAACGCGACGACGTGCTGGGCGACAAGCGTGCCTTGCGAGGACGGACCATGGCTCGTGTGTATGGTTCGACCGGGAAAAAACGCTGGTCTCGACTGGCCACAGCCGCCGATCTGTCCCTCATCAAAAAGATAGAGGCAGAGCCGATCCCGTCTTGCGTACCGCAGGCACTGATCCCTTGGGGCGACCTCTATCGAAAGGGCTACCATCAGGGGATTACGCACGTTCACCATTTTTACACGCGGCGTAATCTCATCATTTTTGGCCGCATGTGGGAACGGGTCGAATCCTATCGTGGCGCGATTCGCGAAGGGTTACGATTCTGGCTGCTGAGCTACAATGCGGCCCACGGCACGATCATGACTCGCGTCGTGGCAAAATCCGGTCAGAAAGACTTAGTCGTCACCAGCGCCCAGCCCGGCGTGCTGTACGTCAGCGGGCTGCCGGTAGAGAAGAATTTTTTTGCGGGATTGCGGCGCAAGCTTGCGACAATTTCGCAGGCCTTCGAAATCATCCACGGCAGCAGCGGGAAGGTCGAAGTCGTGCAGGGCTCCAGCTGCAGCGTCGGACTGCCTTCCGGAAGTATTGATTATGTGTTCACCGACCCGCCTTTCGGGGCCAATATACCCTATGCCGAACTGAGCTTCATAAACGAAGCGTGGCTCAAGAAATTCACCGACCGGACGGACGAAGCCATCGTCAGTTCTAACCAGGATAAATCCATCAATGAGTACCGGAACCTGCTGACCCAGTCGTTCAGCGAGGCACGGCGGATATTGAAGCCGTCCGGCAAGGCCACCATGGTGTTTCATTCCGCATCGGCCGACGTCTGGAACGCCTTGCAGCGCGCCTATCAGGACGCCGGTTTCGACGTGGAGTACGCGGGGGTTCTCGACAAGAAGCAGGGCAGCTTCAAGCAGGTTACGACGGAAGGGGCCGTGCGGGGCGATCCGGTGCTTTTGTTGGGGCCGCGACGCAAGGCCGAAGCCAGGATCCAAAACAAGACCGAGGCCGAAGACTATGTGTGGACGGTCGCTACGGCCTTGCATCGCGCTGCGTCCGCGGCGCATGACCCGGCCGAAGCGACGGCACAAAGGCTTTATTCGCGGCTCGTGACGCATTTCCTCAGCCATCACAAGCAAGTCCCGCTCGATGCCGATGTCTTCTATCGCTGGCATGCGGAACAATCGCTGCCGGGGGTTCTATACAGTGCCGGCGACTGACACAGTTGGCGCAATCAGGTCCTGTGCGCGGTCCTTCGAGGAAAACCTACCTCCGGCCCAGCGGAAACGCCTTGGGCAGTTCTTCACGGGCCTGCCGCTAGGGTCGCTTTTGGCGCACATTGCGCTCGACGCTAACGCGCGCGCTGTGATCGACCCGATGGCCGGTCACGGCGACCTGCTCGATGCGGCGGCGGTAACGGCGCAAGCGCGGGGAGTCCGACTCGACCGGCTGGACGGCATTGAGCTCGATGCGAACACAGCCGCCTTTTGCGGTCGCAGGATAGCGGCTTTGCAGGCAGACGATGTCGTCGCCGTCGGTTGCATTTACACGGGCAGCGCTTTTGATCCTTCGATCGCGGCCGTGCTGAATGTGCCCGGATACGATCTCGTCATCACCAACCCCCCTTACGTGCGGTATCAGTCGCAAAATGGGGATGGTGCAGGTGTCGATGACGTGCGCCGGGGTCTGTCCGCGATCGTGGATGCGCGCATATCCGGCGGCGAGCGCGCGCTCTGGCATGCGTTAGTTGAAGGATACTCGGGCCTTGCCGATCTTTCCGTGCCAGCCTGGCTCCTATCCGCCCTACTGACACGGCCGGGCGGCCGCTTGGCCTTGGTTGTCCCCGCCACCTGGCGCTCGCGTGACTACGCCGATGTTGTGCGCTACCTGCTGCTGCGCGCCTTTCGTCTTGAGTTCATCATCGCCGATAAGCAACCCGGCTGGTTCTCCGATGCGTTGGTGCGCACGCACCTTGTGATCGCGCGGCGGCTCGCATGGGACGAGGCGATGGCGCCCCTGTCCGGCCGGTCGTGCTGGCCGGCCGCAAGCTGGCTGCAAATTGCGCCGTCGGCTGCCGGCGGAGAGTCCCTTGTCGGCAGCGCCTTTCCCGGAGCGGAACCGGAGCAGGACTTCGCAGCTTGGGCGAGTACGAGGAGCCGGCAGGTACCAGGCATCGAGGTCCGGTCCTTTGCGCTGGACGAGGAATGGCGAACCTTGGAGCAGCGCCTTGGGCGCAAGAGCTGGTTTCGGAAAGCGGAGAGCCGGCGCGACGCACTACCGCTTTTCTCGGGCGGTGAAGTAAGGCCGGCGGCTGTGCCGGAGGGACTGCGGGACATGCTGCCGCCCGGCGCGGCACCGGCGCATCTCCAGACGCTCGAACAGGCCGGCATCCGAGTCAGCCAAGGATTGCGCTCAGGCTGCAACCGGTTCTTTTATGTGACGCTTGCAGGCGATGATGAAGGCGAAGTTGTCACCGTCGAAGCGTCAGACAGCTTCCGTAACATGCAATTCCGCGTTCCAGCTGCGGCGTTGCGGCCCATTCTCCATCGTCAGGCCGATATGCCGGCCTTTACGGAGGGGCGAGTTCCGGCCACACGAACGCTTGATTTGTCGAACTGGGTCCTGCCAGAAGATCAGCCGGTCGTCGCGAAATCAGCCGAGGCCTACCGAAAGCGCGGTGCACCTGTACCCCGCGTCATGCCCACCGAACTCGCGTCGTTCGTGAGGTTTGCGGCCCAGTATGCGCCGGACTCGAATCAGCCCGCGCGGTTCGTTCCCGATCTTTCGGCGGTACGCACCAATGTCCGCCAGCCGGCAAATGGCCGCGATATTCCCCGTTTCTGGTACATGCTGCCGGCCTTTACCGCGCGCCATCTGCCCGCGATCTTCACGCCGCGGATCAATCACGGGACACCGGCCGTCGCGCTGAATATGCAGCCGCCGATTCTGATCGACGCTAACTTCTCGACCGTGTGGTCGGAGGAGAGGCGGTGGACATCTCACGTGCTCTACGCCCTGTTCAACAGCAACTGGTGCCGGGCGGCAATGGAATCCGCCGGCACGCCGCTTGGCGGCGGTGCGCTCAAACTCGAAGCGACCCACATCCGTCAACTGCCAGTTCCCCCATTGTCCGACCGGGACTGCGAGAGGCTCCACATGCTCGGGCAGCAGATGGCCGCGTCCACGCCATCAGCCAGACACCAGATTGACATGTTCATCTTGGCTGCGGCGTTGCTCGGCACCGATGAAAACGGCCTCAAAGAGGCGGCGCGCCATATCGACATCCGTCTCCAGGCCGCGTGCGCCGCCCGCCAAAGGGCCGCCCATGACCGCTGATATAGCCCGCATAAGTGAAACGATCGCACGCTGCCGCATGCTGCGGGACGCGCGTCATGTCGAGGCGGTGCTACGCAGCGAGTTCACGGGGCGGCTGCGATTGATGTTCCCCGACACCGCGAATGAAACCTGGATAAACAATTACACCGAAGGTACCGAAGCGCACACTAAGGTTGGTACGGCATCAGGCAAGGCGGCTTCCCGGTTCATCGACAACCTCGTGGGCTCGACCACGATCGAATACGAATCCGACCTGCGCAACACCGTGAAGCGCGACATCGGCTATGCGCAGGTGCAGGAGCAGGCGGCAGGCCTAGTCCGCGCGGGCATGCCGGTTACGACGGTCCGCGGCGTACTGTCCGATACAGTCGAATGGCACGCCTACGATGCGGTACTTGCGCCCGGCGTCGATCCATCCGCTTGTACCGCCGCCGATATCGCCCTTGTCGCAATCGACGAACTGAAGCTGGCCGACGACAGCGCCGTCTCCGCCGAACGGCTCGGCGCGTTTATTCGAAAGCATCTAGCGCGCGAGCAGTCCCGGCCTTTGCTCGCTGAATTCCTAGCGTCCGACCTTGGCATGGACTCGGGAGCGTACAAGAGCAGCGCCAAGCCTTTGGCGTCTCTGGTGGACGAGGGGCGCAAGGCCGATCCGTCGGCAAATCTGGCGACCGAGCTCTGGTCCCGGTTCGTCGATCACCTTGAGGGGCCGATGGGCACCTTCCGGACCGCCGCGTATGTCGATGAAGCTTACGTGACCCTGCTCGCGCGACTGCTGAGCGCGAACGTGCTGACGGGGAGGGCGCTGCTCAGCACGGATAACGAACTGCGCGCGATCCTCAACGGCAGTTTCTTCCGTAACAATTTCCAGCTGGAGAATGTCGTCGAGCAGGATTATTTCGGCTGGCTTCTCGGTCCGTCCTACATCGACCGTCTTGTAGCGTTGGCCCGTGACCTCCAGCGCGATCTTTTTGCTTACGATTTTAGCTGGCGTCCTGAGGAAGACCTGTTCGGCCGCCTTATGGCGCAGCTGGCCCGCCGCAGCCAACGCAAGCTCCTCGGCCAAGAATGGACCCCACATTGGCTCGCTCGCCTGCTTGCCGACCGCTGTATCGACGGCCTGCCCGAGGGCGAGAGCCCACGGATCGTCGATATGTGCTGCGGATCCGGAACGATGCTCGCGGAAATTATAAAAGCGACAAGGGACCGTTTCGGCTTTTCGACGATCGATCAGCTTGAAGACGTTGCAACCGGTTTCGATATCGACCCCTTGGCCGTCAGCCTCGCGAAGGCGACATGGGTCGTCAGCCTTTCGGCCGAAATCAAGACAGCGACGAAGCCGATCATCATCCCCGTTTATCATGCAGACTCGCTGTTCGCCGTTACGCCGGTTTCCGCTTCAGTACCCCTGGTCGGAGAGAGCGATACCATTCCAATATCGCTCGACGGCACCACGATCCGGCTAC
Source organism: Alphaproteobacteria bacterium (assembly GCA_050246875.1). Classification (GTDB taxonomy): domain Bacteria; phylum Pseudomonadota; class Alphaproteobacteria; order UBA6615; family UBA6615; genus SHWB01. The sequence goes on from JBFWVF010000001.1 coordinate 22,828, forward strand.
CGACGGCACTGGTGCAGCCACATTACCGCGAGTTTTTCGACCGCATCGTGGATTGGGCTTACGACGAAGCGCGCGAGGCGCAGCGCCGCGCAAACGTAGCGGGTTTCAGCAAGGCGGACGCGGACAGCTTCCTTGATGGCGCGATCGCGGCGTTCAGCATTACCCTGTCACCGGAGCTTTATAGGCAGCTCTCAGACGCGCTCTTTCCCTTGGCGCATCGCATGGCTGAACTGGCCGTCGCCGGTCGCAACGGCATTTGGGCGTTCATCTTGCGGAACACGTACAGGCCGGGGCTTCTGACAGGCCACTTCAACGGACTTGTGTCTAATCCGCCGTGGCTCGCGATGAGCGGGCTGGCCGACAATCCGTACCGGAACTTGCTGAAAGGCAGGGCCAAACTCTACGGCATCCAGCCCGCGGGACAGTCCTTTCTTCATCTAGAGCTGGGGACGATGCACCTACTTCACGCCATCGACCGCTATCTCGGGCCGGGCGCCTGTGTCGCCTGCCTTGTACCCGGCACGGTGCTAAACGGAAATCATCACGAGCGGCTGCGGCGGCATGACTTCCTGACAAGCGATCGCCCCGTGCCCTTCGATATCGCCGAGGTCTGGCAGGTTGCGCCCAGAACTTTCAAATATCCCGGCGCGGCACTGATCGGCCACAAGAGAACGGATACGACCGGTCTACCACAGAGCGCCTTCGCTGGTTTCGTCGCGACAGACGCGGGACTGGAAGCAGCAGATTTTTCGATCCGTTTGATCGGTGCTGCACGCAGCGCCTGGGTACTCGAAAAGGAGGGCGCTCCGGCAGCAGCCGGTAGCGGCGTAGGCTTGCCGCAGCAGGGGGCCGATCTCATGCCACGCACGGCCGTGTGCGTGGATGTCGCCCAGGCAGCAAGTGCAGAGTACCGCGTCGATACGCCGACACGCGCCTCCCCATGGGGCTTTACGATCAAATCGGCCAAGGAGATGTCTGCCGAGCGGTTTCCCGGCTACGTCGCGCCGCGCTTTATTTTTCATATGGCCCAGTCCGAAAACTTGCTTCCATTCTTTCTGGGACCTCATCGCGCGCCCTTGGCTCTACCTGCGCTGCGCGCGCCCGACGGACAGTGGAGCATTCTCGACGAGACGGAAATTCGCCGCCTAGGGTTCATCCAGACCGCCCGGCGCTTCGCCGCGATTAATCAGAAACTCAAGGCGGTCGGGAAAGGAAAGTCGCTCCAGGAGCGCATTGATGAACGGGGCAAGCTGTCCAAACAGGTCTTCGGGGCGGACGGGTATCTTATGTTGGCGGGCGCCGGCGGCAAGAATATCTGCGCCGCATGCGTTCCGCTCGCGCAGGCAAAGGACATCGTCGTAGACCAGACCCTCTACTGGAAGGTCGTGACAGACCCGCAGGAGGCCTGGTTCCAGGTTGGCATGCTCAATAGCGCGGCCCTGACCAATGCCACACTCCCGTTCAATCCGAAGGGCGATTTCAGCGAAAGGCATCTTCACACGCTGCCATACAGGTTGATGCCTGGATACGACGCCAGCAACGGCAACCACCGGAAGATCGCCGACCTCGCAAAAGATCTTGCCACCCTCGCCGAGGCTCATTGCACGACGGACCCATATCTTGCCGACCCTTCTAAAGCTCTATCAGCGCGCCGCCGCAAATTACGCGCACTACTCGATGCATCGCCGCTCCTGCTGCAGCTCGAGGAGCTAGCCAAAGCCGCGCTCGCGAGCGCGTCCATCGCGCCGTCCGGCGGGAATGACGGCGCAGGGCGGGAACCGGCATGCTGATCGTTCAAAACGCAATGGAACCGGCAAGTTTGCGCAACGCTCTCGTCGATATGGTCGCGACCGGAGCCACGGACATTCGCGTGGCCTCCGCATACGTCACGCTCGGCGGCGCACACATCCTGCTGTCCGCGGTCGCGGGCGCAGTCGGACCGGCGGCGTTCGCGGCCATGCCCAAAATCCTCGTAACATCCTTTGACTTCGGTATCACCGAGCCCCAAGCATTGCAGCACTGGCGCGCGCTAGCAAATTCCACGGTCCTAGTGTCGGGCGCACAGAAACTGGTGCAAGGTTCGCTCATGCCGCAGCGGGCTTTCCACCCCAAGCTCTATGTCTTTGGCAGCAATCCGCAAACGTGCAGCACGCTAGTCGGGTCCGCGAACCTGACCAGCCGCGGCTTCAGCGTCAACACGGAGGCCGCCTGGGTGCAGCACGGTGTTCCACGCGCGACCGCCGATGTCGCGTTCGAGAAAGTGTTTTTTGGAACGGCCGCTCTCACCGATGACTTGCTCGCGGCCTACGCCGCGCTTCGCCAGGTCCAGCCGCCACCACCCGAGATTGAGCAGGAGGCGCAGCCGGTAGCGGCGCCCGAGCCGGTGGCCGGTGCCGCGCTGCGCTTGTTCAGGCTCGCTATCGCGAACGGCGAAATCGATCCTGGCGACTTCTCATCGATGTGGGTTCAGGGCGAGAAGCTTCAAGGCGGATCAGGCAATCAGCTTGAATTACCTCGCGGAGGACACAGGTTTTTCGGGTTTGACTTCGATCAATATGACTACCCCAAGAACATCACGATTGGAGAACCCGTGCTTCGCACCGGCAGCCAAACTTGGAACGACCGGCTATTAACCTGGCACGGTGATAACGGGATGGAACGGATGAACCTGCCGACGGCCGCCCAAGGCGGGTTCGATTATGCTAATACAGCGGTCATGTTCCGCCGCCTGACCGACGGCTCGTTTGAGCTGATCGTGACTCCCTGGGATTCCGACCTCGCACGTTCCTGGCGGCAAGCATCGGCGCAACGGCGGACGCTGTTTCAACTAGGCAAAATAGCGACCAATCGAATTGTCGGCCTGATCTAATCTCGGCATCCCGGTGGCGCCGGTTGCTCAACCAACCGGGATACCAAATATACTAATCTTTTAGTTTTGATAATATAGATAAATCAACGCCTTATGGCTCCGTAATATTGTCGGCCCAGTCCAAAGCCCGGGAGAAAGACGGCGGAGAGAGACCGCTCAGAGCTGACTTTGTCGGCTGCGTAGTATGGAGGTTTGCGCCAGAACCGCGCAGTTCCTTGGCGTTTCGGCCCATTGTTCGAACGCGGAGAACGTTCGATCGGGTAGAAATGGCGGAGGGGATGGGATTCGAACCCACGATACGGCTTTACACCGTATAACGGTTTAGCAAACCGCCGCCTTCAGCCACTCGGCCACCCCTCCTCCGGGGTCAACGTGGCTGACCTTCACGACGTATGCTGCGCGTCCGTATCTGGCCGAGGTGCCGTCTAGCGGCCGGCGGGCGGGGTGTCAACGCGCGTCGCGGATGCCCCGCAAGGGCAAGCGACAGGCCCACCGACCGCGACCGGTCCGCCGGCCCTATCGCTCCGCGCCACGACCGGCGCCGGCGCCGGGCGGCAGGTTCGTTTGCACTGCATGCAAACCCCGCGCGTCGCGCCGTCCTCATTTCGCGCCCGTCATGCTAGATATTTCATCAACTGGATCATCGGCGGCCAACGCGGGCGCGACGGTGGCCCCAGCGAAGGACGGAGCAGCACAATGGACGGGATCGTCGAATCGTCGGCCGGGCGGGCCATCCGTGGCGTCGAGCGACGCCAGTTGCCGGTCATGGACGTCGGGCCGGTCCTCGCCGGCGACCGCGAGGGCACGCGCAAGCTCGCCGCCGAATGGCGCAAGGTCAGCGAGACGGTCGGCTTCCTCGCCATCGTCAACCATGGCATCCCGAAGGATCTCGTCGACCGCATGACGGCGCAGGCCAAGGCCTTCCACGACCTGCCGCACGAGGTGAAGAACACCATCCCGCTGTCGACGGACCAGAAGGGCTTCCAGACCTCGCGCGTCTCGACCGTCACGCACTCGGTCTATTCGCGCAACCGCAAGCTCGACAACAACGAGGCGCTGGTCCTCGCCACCGACTACCCGGACGACAACCCGCACGTGAAGGCCGGCAAGCGCTTCTACGGCCACAATCGCTGGCTGCCCGAGGACGTGCTGCCCGGCTTTCGCGCCACGGCCACCGAATACATGGAGACCATGACGGCGCTGGGCAAAGCCCTGCTGCCGCTGTGGGCCGTCGCCCTGGACCTGCCGGAGAACTTCTTCGCGCCCTACTTCAAGGACAACTACACCTACTTCCGCGTCTCTCGTTACCCCGCCAAAGCCGACATTGAGGTCGACGAGTTCGCCATCAGCTCGCACGCCGACACCGGCTTCATGACCTTCGTGCCGCCGGCCACCGAGGAAGGCATCCAGATCATGTCGCCCGAAGGGACGTGGTTCTGGCCCGAATTCCCCGCCGACGGCATCATCCTCAACACCGGCATGTTCCTCGAGCGCTGGTCGAACAAGCGCTTCCGCGCGACGCCGCACCGCGTCATCCCGCCGGTGAAGAACGACCGCTATTCGCTTCCGCTGTTCGTCAATCCCAGCTTCGAGGCCGTCGGCGAATGCCTTCCGACCTGCACCTCGGCCGACAATCCGCCGCGCTTCCCGACGCAGACCTACTGGGAGTTCTTCAACTGGTACATGGAGAACACGTTCACCCACTACGGCAAGCTGAAGAAGACGGCGGGCGATGCCGTCGAGGTGCCGGCCTAGGCGGATAGCGCGACCGACAAGAAAACGGCTGGCGATCGCAAGACCGCCAGCCGTTCTCCGCCGAACCCGAATGCGCGACGGCCGGGAAGCGAACCGTCGCGCCTCGCGGCGGTGCTCGCTCTACCGCTTCTCGGGTCCGCGCTGCTGCTGCCCCTGCTGCGGGTTGCGCGGGGCCTGGCCGGGCTGCGGCTGACCGCGCTGCGGCTGCTCCTGCTGCGGGTTGCGCGGCGTCTGGCCGGGTTGCGGCTGGCCGCGCTGCGGCTGCTCCTGCTGCGGGTTGCGCGGCGTCTGGCCGGGTTGCGGCTGGCCGCGCTGCGGCTGCTCCTGCTGCGGGTTGCGCGGCGTCTGGCCGGGTTGCGGCTGGCCGCGCTGCGGCTGGTCCTGCTGCTGATTGCCCGGCTGGTTGGCCTGGGAACGATTCTGCTGGTTCACGTCCTCATCCTCCAGATGCCCGCCGATGCGTCCCGCTGCCGATGCGGCAGCCATGCCCGGCGGTAAACGGAAAACGTCGTACGGGATGCGCCGGTTCCTCGCGGCCGCGACGACTTTTCCACGGCCGCGACGCCGACCTCAGATCCAGTACGGCGGCAGGCCATAGTAGTCGTGAACCTTCTTGCCCCAGTCGGGGTCGTTCCAGTCGAGGCGATCGTTCGGCGCATAGCTCGGCGCCTTTTCGAGCTGCTTCTTGTCGAGGTTCACGACATAGCCGTCGAGCTTGGTGTCGTACTTCAGCTTACCCCACGGCAGCGGGTGGTAGCGGTCGCCGATGCCGAGGAAGCCGCCGAACGCCATGTCGGCATACGCCACGCGGCCACTGACCTTGTCGATCATCACCTTGCGGACCGCGCCGAGCTTCTCGCCCGCGGGGTTGTAGACGGACGTGCCCTCGACCTTGTCGGCGCTGATGAGGCTGGATGTCATTGCAATGCTCCTCCGGGTTGCCAAGGGGCACCGGCCGTGCCGTGACGGTCGCGTGTTCGAGCGGTCGGCCTGCCGGTTGCCGTACCGGCCGCCGGCGGCTGGCGCCGCCCGGTCCGGCCGGGGTTGTCACGACAACGAGCGCCGATGCCGCCGGGTTCCGGCGGCGACAGGCGGCAGGCCGGGGCGGGACGGTCAGGGGGTGGCGGTCACCGGCTGGCCGCCGTGCCAGCGGAACCAGCCGAAGGTCTCGAAGCCGGTGACGTCGCCATCGGCATCGAAGCCGATGTTGCCGAGCACGGTCTCGAACGTGCCGCCGTGCAGGGCGGCGGCGACGGCCTTCGCCTCGGTCGTTCCGGCGCGCGTGACGGCCTGCGCCCACGCCTCGACCGCGGCGTAGCCATAGAGCGCGTAGCCCGACGGCTCGAAGCCGCCGGCGCGCAGCCGCGCCGTGACCGTTGCCGCCGACGCCATGGTGCGCGGATCGGCGCCGAAGGTGAACAGCAGTCCCTCGGCGTGCGGTCCGGCGACGGCGAGGAAGCCGTCGGCCCCCAGCGCGTCGCCACCGAGAAAGACCTGCGCCCCGCCCCGCTCGCGGGCCGCCAGCACGACGCGGCCGGCCGGTTCCTCGTAGCTGCCGAGATAGACCACGTCGATGCGGCGGGCGTTGAGGGCATTGGCGAGTGCGGCCGGGCTGCTGCCGCCGGCATACTGGCGGATCAGCGCCGGCTCCACGCCGCCGGCGCGCAGGGCATCGACGACGAGGCGGGCCAAGCCGGCGCCATAGGTCGACTCATCGTCGATCACAGCGATACGTCGGTCTCGCCATTGCTTGAGCATGAGGTCGGCGGCCACCGCGGCCTGGCGGTCGTCGCGGCCGCAGACGCGGAACACCGTGCCGATGCCCAGCGCGGTGAGTTCGGGGCTGGTCGAGGACGGCGTGAGCTGGACGATGCCGGCTGCCGCGTAGACGGGCGCCGCGGCGATCGACGCACCTGAGCACGAATGACCGATCATCACGGCCACCCCGTCGGCCACGGCGCGCCGCGCCACCTCGGCGCCGCGCGCGTCGTCGCAGCCATCGTCGTAGACCCGCAGCTCGACGTTCTGACCCAGCAGTCCGCCGGCCCGCGCGAGGTCGGCCACGGCCTTCTCCGCGCCGGTCAGTTCCAGCGCGCCCACCCCCATGATGCCCTGCTTGGGACCGGCGATGCCGATCAGGATGTCCGCGTGCGCGACACCGGTCGCGGCGAGGGACAGCGCCACAGCCAATACCGCACGGAGACCGGCCGGTCGCCAGTGCCACACGCCTCGCCGCCCAGCCATCCCCGTCCGCGCTCCGAAACCTGCGGCCCTCCCGGCCGTCGCCGAGACTAGCACGGCGCGCCGTGCTCCACGCAGCGTCATGGCGCCGGGGGCACATAGGTGGCGACGGCGCCCAGCGCCGCGCGGTCGAGGGCATAGGCGAGCGTGTAGCTTGTCCACACGGGCGGCCGCGCCATCCCCGCCGCTGCCAGGACCGCCGCGATCTCACCTTCGGCGGCCGCCAGCGCGGCCCGGTCGAAGCCCTCGACGAACAGCGCCGCGGCCGCCGCGATCGCCGGCCGGGCGGGGCCGGCGGCGAACGGCACCGCGGCGACGGACGGATCGACGACGGCGAGGTGAACGGCCGTCACAGCCGGCAGGCCGAGCAACGCCGCCAGCCCCTCCATGCCGCCCGCCTCCGGCGGCAGGTCGCCGGAGGCCAACGTGGCCGCCAGCAGGGCGCCGCCGATGCCGCCGCCGCGCGTCGACGCCACCCGGCAGCCGAGGCGCAGGAAGTCGCGGAACGAGCCGCGCATGCCGCGCGACCAGGCCGTCGGATTGTCGAGCAGCCGCAGATAGGGCTGGCTCATCAGCACGGCGGGCGTCTCGACCTCGTAGAGCGTCAGCCATGCCGGCAGCGGCCCGGCGCCATCGACGTAGCGCCGCGCCACAAGGAAGCCGGGCACGGCAAGGCGCTCGGGCAGGTGCTCGCGGGTGTGCCAAAGGTCGTATTCGGCCCGGCGGGCCGGGTCGAAGCCGTTCCACAAGGCCAGCAGGCCGCTACCCGCGAACGCCATGACGCCGTCCCCCCGCGGGCCGTGGCGGCCCGGCCCAAACCGCTTCTCCCGGTCGCGGTATCGCCATACTCTTCGCCGCACGGGGCGCGGGCGCGCAAGGGCGGACTCGCGGCAATCGGCAAGACCCTGACCGCATACGGAGGATCGACATGACCTGGACACCCCGCCTGACGCGATGGACCGCGGCGCTCGCCGGGCTCGGCCTGCTGGCCGCCGCGAGCGCTTCGCCCGGCCACGCCGCCGACATGGTGAAACCCCTCGACCCGCCGCAGAAGGTCAAGGTCGCCTACGTCCCGATCATGAAGTTCGCGACGATGTACGTCGCCGCCCAGCGTGGGCTGTTCAAGAAATACGGGCTCGATGTCGAGCTGGAACGCGTGAAGTCCGGCACCGAGGCCATCGCCTTCCTGACCCAGGGCACGGTCGACGTCGGCGGCATCGCCATCGTCACCTCGCTGTGGAACGCCTGGAACCGCGGGCTCGACCTCAAGATCATCGCACCCGGCGCGCTGGAACCGATGACCAACAGCCCGACCAAGGTGATGGTGCGGAAGGCGCTGGTCGACCAGGGCAAGGTCAAGACCATGGCCGACCTCAAAGGCATGAAGGTCGCTGTCGCCGGCGGCCCCGGCAGCGGCGGCGAGTACCTCATCGCCAAGGGTCTGGAACGCGGCAAGCTGACCATCCGCGACGTCGAGCTGATCAACCTCGGCAACCCCGACATGCCGCGCGCCTTCGAGGCCGGCTCGGTGGACGCCGCGCTGACCGGCTCGCCGTTCTCCGACCAGATCGCCGCCGCCGGCCACGGCGTGCCGCTGGCCGAGGATCTGACGCCCGGGCTGATGACCGTCGCCTTCGTCGGCTCGGCCAAGCTGATCGAGGAACGCCCGCAGGTCGCCGAGCGCTTCGTGCTGGCCCTCACCGAGGCCGCCCGCATGATGCAGGGCGCCGACTACCTCGCCGCGGCGAACATCGAGGCCTACCTGACCTTTACCGCCTCGACCGAGGAGGCCATCCGCAAGGGTACGCCGGTGATCTACGACCCGGCGCAGACGATCCCCGTCGACGGCATCGGCGACCAGGAGCGCGTGCACCGCGAGAACGGCCGCACCGACTACACGACGCCGATCGACCTCAAGAAGGTCGTCGCCGGGCAGTTCGTCGCCAAGGCGAACGAAGTCCTCGGCCCGCCGAAGAAGTGATGCGGTGCGAGGGCCGAGCAGCCCCCTGCCCGACCCTCCCCGCCATCCGCTCCGCACCGGCGCAGCACAGGCCAGAGCCATGACCGCGACCAGCGCCGAAGCGCGGGCCGGCGGCGCGCCGGCACGCATCGTTTCGCGCAACGTGTTCAAGGTCTATCCGTCCCTGCGCGGGCCGGTGACGGCGCTCGACGACTTCTCGCTCGATGTCGCCGACGGCGAATTCGTCTGCGTCGTCGGGCCGTCCGGCTGCGGCAAGTCGACCTACCTGCGCATCCTCGCCGGCCTCGACCGCCACACCTCCGGCACCGTCGAGATCCGGCCGGGCAACGTGCCGGGCAAGCCGCTCAACAGCGTCGTCTTCCAGGAGTACGCGGTCTTTCCGTGGAAGACGGTGCTGGAAAACGTCGCCTTCGGCCTGCAGATGCGCAAGGTGGCAAAGGCCGAGCGCGAGGCCGTCGCGCTGGACTGGCTCGAGCGCGTCGGCCTCGGCAAGTTCGCCAGCTACTATCCGCACCAGATTTCGGGCGGCATGAAGCAGCGCGTCAGCATCGTCCGCGCGCTCGCCAACGATCCCGAAGTACTGCTGATGGACGAACCGCTGGGCGCGCTCGATGCCCAGACCCGCCTCGTCCTGCAGGACGAGCTGCTGCGCATCTGGGAGGCGACGCGCAAGACCGTCGTCTACATCACCCACAGCCTCGACGAGGCGGTGCTGCTGGGCGACCGCGTGGTGCTGATGACGGCGCACCCCGGCCGCCTGCTCGCCACCTTCGAGGTCGACATTCCCCGCCCACGCACCGTCGAGACCATGAACACGCCGCGCTTCGCCGAACTGCGCGGCGCGATCTGGGAACAGCTCGGCCGCGAGGTGACGCGCGCCATGGAACAGCAGGCATGAGCCGAGACGTGGCAACGGCGGAGCGCTCGCACTGGCGCGGCACGGCGGCCCTCGTCACCGCCCTGCTTGCGTGGAACGCCGCCTTCTTCGCCGCGGAGCTGTGGACGCCCCTGTGGTGGCTCGGCCTGTTCGGTAGCTTCGTCCTCGTGGTGGTGATCGCCGAGCGCATCGGCCGCACGGTGCCGCCGCGCGGCCGTGCCGCCTACGAGCGCACGCTGGCCTTCGGCTTTCCCGTGCTGGCGCTGATCTGCTGGCAGCTCATCGTCGATGCCAACATCCTCAGCCCGACCTGGTTCCCGCAGCCGACCCGCATCGCCCAGGGCCTGTGGGAGCTGACGGTCAACTTCGACCGTTTCTCGCAGACCAGCCTACTCGGCCGGCCGTGGCTCATTCCGCGCCTCTACGACGAGCACGGCCTCGCCGGCGTGTGGAGCCTGTTCACCGAGAGCCATGTCTGGGCGACGCTGATGCGGGTGATGGTCGGCTTTGTCCTCGGCGCCATCCCCGGCGTGCTGCTGGGCGTCGTCATGGGCGTCAACCAGACCGTACGGCTGATGCTGGATACGACCCTGTCGGCGATCTACGTGCTGCCGAAGATCGCCATCTTCCCCATCGTCATGCTGATGTTCGCCGATCCGTTCGGCGAAGGCCCGAAGATCGCGGTCGTCGCGCTGTCGGTGTTCTTCCTGGTGACGATCAACACCATGGCCGGCGTGCGCGACATCGACCCGGTGCTGATCATGGCCGGGCGCAACTATGGCGCACACGGCTTCGCCCTGCTGCGCCACGTCATCCTGCCGGCCGCGCTGCCGATCGTCTTCGCCGGCCTGCGACTGGCGCTCGGCACGGCGCTGATCGTCATCATCGCGGTCGAGTTCCTGCGCGCCAAGCAGGGCGTCGGCTTCGTCACCTTCTACAATTGGGAAGTGCTGGTGCCGGAAAAGATGTACGCCGGCCTGGTCGTGGTGATGCTGCTCGGCGTGCTGCTGACCTGGATGCTGCAGTGGGCCGAGCGTCATGCCATGCCGTGGCAGCGTCGCTGAGCGTCAGCCTTCCGCCGGCAGCAGCACGATCTTCGAGCCCTCGCGACGATGCGCCTGTGCGAATGCGTCGAGCGCCGCGCCGAGCGGCAGCCGGTGCGTGACCATCGGCGCGAACGCCTCGGGCGTGGCGGAGAGCATCGCCAGCACGCGCGGCCAGGCCGACAGCGGCGCCCGGTAGCTGCCGCGGATATCGAGGTGCCGGCGCACCAGCATGGTGGCGTCGACCGCCACCGGCGCCGGATGGATGCCGCAGATCACCAGCCGGCCACCGGGACGCAGCCGGTCGAGGCCGAACGCCACCGCCGCCGCCGACCCGGTCGCCTCGATCACCGCATCGAAACCGTCGCCGACGCGCCCGGCGGCCTCCGCGTCCGCGAGGTCGACGACGGACCCGAATCCGAGGGCGCGCACGGTCGCCAGCCGCGAGGCGTCGTCGCGGCCGCAGACGACGATGTCGCCGGCACCGGCCCGCCTCGCCATCAGCGCGATGCCCTGGCCGATGGTCCCCGGTCCGAGCACGAGCACGCGTTCCCCGGGCGACACCCCGGCGCGCGCCACCGCCTCCATCGCGACCGTCAGCGGCTCGGCCAGTGCCGCGACGGCCGGATCGAGCGCGGCCGGCACGGCAAGGCAGTTGCGCGCCGGCACGGCGACGCGCCGGGCGAACGCGCCGTCGCGCGTCATGCCGATGCCGGCGCGCGTCACACAGGCATCCTTGTCGCCGGACAGGCAATGCTTGCAGGCGCCGCAGGTCACTGACGGCATGACGACGACGGCCGAACCGATGGCGGGGGCGGAAACGCCCTCGCCATGGGCGATCACGCGGCCGGCGAACTCGTGGCCGATCGTGACGGGCACGGCGCGCGCGATGAAATGGTAGCCCGGTGCCCAGTCGTCGACATGCAGGTCACTGCCGCAGATGCCGGCCGCGGCGACCTCGACGATCACCTCGCTGGCCGCGGCCACCGGTTCGGCCACGTCGACGAGTGCGAGGCCGGGTGCCGGACCGGGCTTGCGCAGGGCAAGCATCAGGCAGAAACGACGCGGGCGGCCATGCCGCGATCTCCCGGCTGCGATCCTCGACGTGCCGGGACGATAGCCCCCCAGCGGGGGCCGAGGTGAGGAAAATTACGACAACGACCAGCTTCGGTAGGCGCGCTTCATCTCTTCCAGCGTGGCTTCGACGGCGTCGGGGTCGCGCGGATTGGTATCGCAGGCCAGCCGGTAGTCGTTGCGGGCCTGGACGAAGCGCACCCACAGTTCGGCCTGGCCGAGCGGCGTGGCAACGCCGCGGCGCTCGGCATCGGCCTTGTCGGCCTCGATGCGAGCGATGATGTCGCGCAGGGCATGGGCAACGTCCGTTTCGCCCATGGCGTAGGCGTGGTTGAAGGCGGCCAGCAGCTTGTCGGACAGGCGCCGGTTGAAACGCGGCGCGCCGGTGGCACTGGCGAGTTCGCCGGCGTCACGGCGGGGGTCGCCGGCCTTGGCCGTCATCGTCGCGGTCTCGTACATGGCACCCTCCTTGGCCACCGCCCGCCTGCGCGGATGGCTTGCCTGCCCCAATCCTGATCGGCCATCGTTGCGCCTTCGTTAACGCCGTGCCCGCGCGCCGGGCCGCGTGATAGTTTCGCCACCCCGTCCACCGAGAGGGATGCCCGATGGCACTCCAGCGCAACGCCGACATGTCCCCCCGCGAGGCCGCGACGAGCGTGCCGCTGCACAAGATGCTGATCGGCGGCGAGTGGGTTTCCGCCGCCAACGGCCAGTTGCTGACGGTCGAGAATCCGGCCAATCGCCAGCCCATCGCAGTGATCCCGCGCGGCGGCTCCGAGGACGTCGACCGCGCCGTCACCGCCGCCAGCAAGGCCTTCCCCGAGTGGAGCCGGATGGCGCCGCGCGACCGCGGCCGCATCCTGTCGAAGATCGCCGACGCCTTCGAGGCGCGGGTCGAAGAGATCGGCCGCGCGATCGCCCTGGAGACGGGCAACGCCCTGCGCACCCAGTCGCGCCCCGAGGCGCGCTCTGGCGCCGATACGTTCCGTTATTTCGGCGGCCTTGCCGGCGAGATGAAGGGCACCACGACGCCACTCGGCGAGAACATCCTCGCCTATACCCGCCGTGAACCGCTCGGCGTGGTCGGCGCCATCATCCCGTGGAACTCGCCGGTCGTGCTGGGCGCGATGAAGATCGCGCCCGCTCTCGCCGCCGGCAACACGATGGTGCTGAAGACCGCCGAGGACGCGCCGCTCGGCGTGCTGCTGATGGCCGAAGTGTGCCAGGAGTTCCTGCCGGCCGGCGTGCTCAACGTGCTGACGGGCCTCGGCGACGAATGCGGCGGGCCGCTGTCGCGCCATCCGGCGATCCGCAAGCTGTCCTTCACCGGCTCGACCGCGGTCGGCAAGCTGATCATGCGCGAGGCGGCGGAGCGTATCGTGCCGGTGTCGCTCGAACTGGGCGGGAAAAGCCCGTCGATCGTCTATCCGGACTGCGACGAGGACTGGGTCGTCGACGGCATCATCGCCGCCATGCGCTTCACCCGGCAAAGCCAGTCCTGCACCGCCGGCTCGCGCCTCTTCCTGCACGCGGACATCTTCGACAGCTTCCTCGGCAAGCTTGAGACGAAGGCCAAGGCACTGAAGATCGGCGACCCGCTGGCGGAAGAGACGGACATGGGCACGATCATCAACGACCGCCAGTTCCGCAAGGTCTGCGGCTACATCGACGACGGCCTCAAGCGCAAGGAAGCGAAGCTGGTGTTCGGCGGCCTGCCGCCCAAGGACGGCCCTCTCGCCGAAGGCTACTTCACCGTGCCGACGCTGTTCGCCGACACCTCCAACGACTGGCGCCTCGCGCGCGAGGAAATCTTCGGGCCGGTGCTGGTAGCGATCCCGTGGAAGGACGAGGCCGATGCCATCCGCATGGCCAACGACAGCCACTACGGCCTCGCCGCCTATGTCTGGACGCACGATCTCGGCAAGGCGCTGCGGACTGCCCACGCCATCGAGTCCGGCTGGGTGCAGGTCAACCAGGGCGTCGGCCAGTCGCTCGGCCAACCCTATGGCGGCTACAAGCAGAGCGGCATCGGCCGCGAATTCTCGCTGGAAGGCATGCTCGACAGCTTCACCCAGGCCAAGAGCGTGACGGTCAACCTGGCGCGGTAGGGCGCCTGTGGATGGTGCGAAGACGGCCGTCATTGCGAGGAGGCGAAGCCGACGAAGCAATCCAGGTGCCGGTAGCAGGCTGGATTGCTTCGCTGCGCTCGCAATGACGGCATCGAGAGAGCCGGGTGGCGCTTTTCGAAATTGGCCCGGTCATCGCACGGCATTTAAACCGAATTTTAGGAATTGTCGGGCATCCTCGATCCATGACCCGCAGAAGGGGAGGCCACCATGGCCCTCTCAAGGCGTTCGATCGAGACCCTTATCGACCTCGTCGAGATCAAGCTGTCGTGCATCCAGGTGTTCGACCGTGACGACGCGCGCGAACTCGCCGCGCTGGAACAGGCAAGGCGCGAACTCGGCGCGCTTGCCGGTGCCGGACGCGTGGTGAAGCTCGCCGATCACGCCGCCGCCATCGAGCCCGCCCGCCGCGCGACCGCCTGAAGGCGCGGACCGGCCCCGCGGACCGTCACAGGCGCGCCAGCGCCTGCTCAAGGTCGGCTATGAGATCGGCCGGCTCCTCGATGCCGACCGACAGACGTAGCAGGTCGTCGGGAAACGGACTTTCCTTGCCCTCGACCGTGGCGCGATGCTCGATCAGGCTCTCGACGCCGCCCATCGAGGTCGCGCGCACGAAGACCTCGACCGACTTCGCCAGTGCCACCGCCGCCTCGGCGCCGCCCTTCACCCGGATCGACAGCATGCCGCCGAAGCCGCCCTGCATCTGCCGCGCGGCAACGGCGTGGCCGGGATGGCTCGGCAGGCCCGGATAGAGAACCCGCGTCAGCCCGGGATGCCCCTCGAAGTGCCGCGCCACGGCCAGCGCCGAGGCCGACGAGCGGGCGACGCGCAGATAGAGCGTGCGCAGGCCGCGCAGCAGCAGCCACGCCTCGAACGGCCCCAGCATGCCGCCGTTCTCGAACCGCAGATAGCGGATACGCTCCCACAGCGCGTCCACCCGCGCGGTCACCAGCGCGCCGGCCAGCACGTCGCCGTGCCCGTTGAGGTATTTCGTGGCCGAGTGCATGACGATGTCGGCGCCGAGCGCCAGCGGTCGCGTCAGCACCGGCGTGGCCGCCGTCGAATCGACGCCGACCAGCGCGCCCGCGCGGTGCGCGATGTCGGCCGCGGCGGCGATGTCGGTGATGTCCCAGGTGGGGTTGCACGGCGTTTCCAGCCAGACGAGGCGCGTGCGCCCCGGCACGACGGCGCGCGCGAGCGCGTCCATGTCGCCGGGCGGCACCGTGTCGACGACGAGGCCCCATTTGCGCCCGACGGTCGCCAGCCAGTTGCGCAGGCCGAAATACATGACCTGCGGTACCACCACGTGATCGCCCGGCGACAGCGCCCAGAAAATCGTCGTCGCCGCCGCCATGCCCGAGCCGAACACGGCGGCCGCCGCGCCGCCTTCCAGCGCGGCAAGGAGAGCTTCGAGCTGGTCGTAGGTCGGGTTTTCGTCGCGCGTGTAGCCTCGCCCGCCGACCTTGGCGTAGGCGGCGTCGCGCGCGTAGTTGGTCGACGGGTGGATCGGCGGAGCGACGGCGTTAGTCGCCGGATCGAGCCAGCCGAGCGCCTGCGCGGCGAGCGTCGCCGGATGACGCGCCGGCCGCCCGGACGCGGCCGGGCGCTCCCCTTCGTCGCCGTCGCTGGTCGGCCGGTCTGGCATGGCCCGCCGGTTTTAACCCGGCAGGCGCCGGCCGTCACGCCGGCCGCGATGACCGGCCGCGGCATCCATGGCAGACTCGCGCGCCGAATCGTCCACTCCCGGAGCCATCGCCCGTGTTTACGCGTTCGAGCGTGCAGCAGCTTTTCCCGGCGCTGGTCTGGTCCCAGCAGGTCGAGCCGGAGCGGGCTGCGGTGATCGACGCGCTGCTGCTCGACGGGGTCCGGCGCATGCGCGCCGGCGGCGCCGGCAGCGCGCCCGGCGTGGCCTGGCAAAGCCGCAACAACCTGCAGGACAACCCGGCCCTCGCGCCCGTGGTCGAGATGGCCAGGGCGGGCGCCGACAAGGTGCTCGACTTCCTCGCCGTGGCGAGCCGCGACATCGCCGTCACCGGCATGTGGCTCAACATCAACCCGCCGGGCGCGCCGCATGTCATGCACAATCATCCCAACAACTACCTCGCGGGCACCTACTACGTGCGGGCCGGCGCCGGGGCGGACCACATCCAGTTCCACGATTTCCGCCTGCAGACGCAGGCGATCCTGCCGCGCTTCAGCCGCGAGACGCCCTACAACAGCGCGACGCACCGGGTGACGGTGCAGCCGGGCCTGCTGATCCTGTTCCCGGCCTGGCTGCCGCACTCGGTCGGCCCCAACGCCTCGGCCGAGGATCGCATCAGCCTGTCGTTCAACATCAATTTCAGGAACTTCACCGAGACGCTGTCGCCGCCGTCGTGGCAACCCGACGCCTAGGCGCGCAGGGACCGGAAACGTCGCAAACCCGAGGAGCCGACCATGGCCGCGTGGCTGTTCACCGTGATGGACGTGCATGATCCGCAGGGCTACGAGGCCTACCGGGCGCAGGTGGCGCCGCTGATCGCGGCCGCGGGCGGGCGCTACGTCGTGCGCGGCGGCGCGACGCGCACGGTCGAGGGCACGTGGCCGAAGGGGCGGACGGTCATCCTCGAATTCCCCGACATGGCCGCGCTCGACGGCTTCATGGCGGGACCGGACTACGCACCGGTGAAGGCGATCCGCCACCGCACCGCCCGGTCCGTGGTCATCGCCGCCGAGGGCTATCCCGACGCCGCGCCGGCCGTGCCCGGCCGCGCCTATCTGGTCGGCAACAACTCCGTGACCGACCCCGCGCGCTTCAAGGCCTACGCCGACCGCGTGCCCGGCCTCCTGACGGCCGCCGGCGGGCGCTACCTCGTGCGCGGCGGCGCCGCGCGCGTCCTCGAAGGGGACTGGCCGGCGCAGCGCCTGGTGATCGCCGAATTTCCGTCGATGGGGGCGCTGGAAGCCTTCTACTTCGGCCCCGCCTACGGCGAGATCCTGCCGATCCGCCTCGCTTCCGGCGACGGCAACGTCGTCCTCGTCGAGGGCTACGCCGGCGGTTGAGGCCGGTCAGCGCCACGGTCCGGCCGGCACCAGGCGCCAGCGGAACGGCCGGATCAGCAGCGCCCCGGCGACGAAGCCGCCGATATGCGCCCATAGCGCGACATCCTCGCGGCCGGACGTGCCGGTCGTCGCCCACAGCAGGTCCTGCAGGAACCAGGCGGCGATGGTGAGGATCGCCGGCAGGCGGACGGGAATGACGCCGAACGCCAGCACCAGGATGCGCGCCCTCGGATAGAGCACGGCGTAGGCGCCGAGGATGCCGGAGATCGCGCCGCTGGCGCCGATCATCGGCACCTCCGAGGACGGCTCGACGGCGGCGTGCGTCAGCCCGGCGATGACGCCGCAGGTCAGCCAGAACGCGAGGAAGCGGCCGTGGCCGATGGCGTCCTCGACATTGTCGGCGAACACCCAGACGAACAGCATGTTGAAGGCGAGATGCAGGAAGCCGCCGTGCAGGAACTGGTAGGTCACAAGGGTCAGTGGCGGCGACGCCTGCGCGAAATCGTCGGGCAGCTCCGCGCCCTCGAACAGGCGCGCCGGCACGACGCCGTAGCCGAACGCCGCGGACAGCGCGTTGCCGCCACCCTCGCCGAGCAGCCAGAGCGCGACATTGACGACGATCAGGCCGATGGTGACGAAATGCGCCGTGACGTACCGGCGCGGGTTTTCGTCGTGGAGCGGCACGAACGGCATGGCCGAAGCCTAGCGCTTCGCCGCCGTCCGCGCCGCTTCCGAATGTCGCCTACTTGCGGGCGAACTGCCGGTCGCCGAACAGCACCTTCCACTCCTCGGGATTCGGCGGCCCGGGCCGGCGCGCGTCCTTCAGCGTCTCCAGCGCCTTGACCACGGCCGGGCGGGCGCCCAGCTCGTCGAGCCAGCGCTTGACGTTGGGGAAGTCGCCGATCGGCACTTCCTGGCGCTCCCAGATGCGCATCCAGGCGAAGTTGGCCATGTCGGCGATGGTGTAGCTGCTGCCGGCGAGATAGCGGTTGTCCGCCAGCCGCCGATCGACGACGCCGTAGAGCCGCGCCACTTCCTTCGAGTAGCGCTCGATGGCATAGGGCAGCTTCTCCGGCGCATAGGCCTTGAAGTGGTTGTTCTGGCCCATCATCGGGCCGATGCCGCCCATCTGGAACATCAGCCACTCCATGGTGGCGTAGTGGCCGGCCGGATCGCTCGCCAGCGACGGCATGAACTTGCCGGTCTTGTTGGCGAGGTAATAGAGGATCGCGCCGGTCTCGAAGACGCTGATCTGCTTGCCGCCCGGCCCGTCGGTGTCGACGATGGCGGGAATGCGGTTGTTCGGGCTGATCTTCAGGAAATCCGGGTTGAACTGCTCGCCGGCGCCGATGTTGACCGGGTGAACCTCCCAGGCGAGGCCGCATTCCTCGAGCATGATGTGGATCTTGTGGCCGTTGGGCGTCGGCCAGGTGAAGGCGTGGATCATCGCACCGTTCCTCCGCTGCCGCCCCGCGGACGGCGGGGACATTGCCGCTCCAGATAGACCCGGCGCGCGACCGCGGCAACCGTCGGCGCTGTGCCCGCTGCGCCCGGCACAGGTGCTGGGCGGGCACGCGGGGAGATTGCCCACGCTGCCAACTGGACAAGACGCGGGGCAGCCGGTTTTCTGTCGGCGCGACACCGACGGAACGGATTGAGCCATGCGCGCAGTGTTCGGCTTCACGCCCTGGGAATCGAAGCGACTGATCGGCCGCGCCGTAGCGCGCATGCCGGAGGTCCGGACGGCCTTCGCCGAGGCCGAGATCGTGCTCTCGCACGGCTCGACCAACGTCTATGTCGCCGAGGAGCTGATCGGCCGCCTGCCGGAACGCGACCGCTACGTCTCCGGCCAGGTCATCAACGGCGCCCTGTGCCAGACCGAGCCGGCCGAGAAGCCGGCCATCCTGCGGCTGGTGAAGGGCGAGATCGTGCCGCCGGTGCCGCGCATGATGGAGCTGATGGCCGGCTGGGACCGCCGCAGCGTCTTCATCAAGGGCGCCAACGCCGTCGATCCCGACTTCAACGCCGGCGTCTTCAACGCCCATCCCGGTGCCGGCACCATCGGCTTCGCCCTCGGCTACATCTGCGGCATGGGCTTTCCGCTGATCGTCCCCGTCGGCCTCGAGAAGCTGGTGCCGTCGATCAAGGCGGCGTCGCGCGAACTCGGCCACGCCAGGGTCGACTATTTCTACGGCACCAAGATCGGCTTCACGCCGCTGGTCAACGCCATCGTCGTCACCGAAATCCAGGCCTTCGACATTCTCTGGGGGCTGCGCGCCGTGCATGTGGGCGGCGGCGGCGTGTCCGGCTCGGAGGGCACGGTGGTGATCGCCGTCGAGGGCGAGGAGGCGGCGGTGCGCGCCGCCATCGCCGAGATCGAGGCCGACATCAAGGGCGAACAGCCGCTCAAGCTGCTCAAGCGCCGCTGCGCCACCTGCTACGCCCCGCCGCCGGCGTTCACCTCGAAGATCGGCGACGCGCCGCCGACGCCCGAGGAGGAAGTCGCCATCGCCCGGGCGCGCAAGCAGTGCCTGTTCTCGGGCACCGAGGAAGCCGATCTGCCGGGGTGGTTCAGCCGCCGCGAGCCGGTGGCGTGAAATGGTGAGCGCTGGGCAAGGCACAGGGCCCGGCCTCGTCCTTCGACAAGCTCGGGATGAGGCCTACTGGTCACGACGTGTGTGGCGGGTCATACGCTGGCGCGAACCGAGCCACCCTTCCCCACGCTCCTCATCCTGAGCCTGTCGAAGGACGAGGAGCGCGGATGGCCGATCGTGTCGTCCCCACCTCTCCCTGCCCTCTCCGCCCCCGGGGGCGGAGAGGGTGGTGCTGCGTCCCTACTTCCGCTTCGCCTTCTTCGCCGGCCTGGCCTTCGCCGGCGCCTTGCCGATCCGCACGGTCTTGCCGCCGGCTGCGGCGGAACCGACGATGGCCTCGAGAATCTCGACGTTGTGGACGATCTGCTCGGGCGTGTGGCGGTAGCCGCCGCGCCCCTCGACGGCGTCGGCCCATTCCTCGAGGTTGGGCTGCACCGTGTCGACCCAGCGGAAGCTGCGCGAGTGGTGCTCCTCGTCGACCCCGCGCCAGGTGACGACGGCCGGCTGCGGGATGTCGAGGTTCTCGCTCAGGCGCAACTCGATCCACGAGCGGTCGCCGAAGGCGACGAAACGGTGGTAGTAGGGCGTCGTCGCGATGTTGGTCATCGTGCCGGTGACGCCGCTGCGGAAGACGAACTGCACCATGACGATGTCGTCGCCGGCGAACTTCTTCGAGCGGTGCGCGGTGCGCGCCGTTACCTCCGCGACCGGCCCGGCGATGCTCTGCAGGTAGTCGGTGATGTGCACGCCATGCGCCGTCAGCGTGCCGGCCGGCGCCTGCTTCGGGTCGCGGCGCCAGCCCGTCGCGCCGGATTTGGCGAACAGGTTGTAGGAGGAATTGTATTCCAGGTGCAGCAGCGTGCCGAGGTCGCCGGAGTCCAGCATCCGCTTGATGTGGACCAGCGCCGGCTCGAAGCGCCGCTCATGGCCGATACCCAGCGTGATGCCACGCTTGCGGCAGGCCGCCGCCATGCGGCGCGCGCCGGCGGCCGTCAGCGTGAACGGCTTCTCGCAGAAGATCTGCTTGCCGGCCTTCGCCGCCGCCAGCACCTGCTCCTCGTGCAGCAGATGCGGCGTCACGAGGATGACCGCGTCGACGCCCTTGTCCTTCAGCGCGTCCTCGTACCGGTCGGTCACCGGAAAGCCGTTGGCCTCGCCGAACGGCCGCGCCGCCGCCAGGTTCACGTCGACCCCGCGCACGATCCTGATCTTCGTGCTGCCCTTGAGCGCGCCGGTGATCTGGCGCCCCCACCACCCCAGTCCGACGATCGCGGCGTTGATCATGACGACGGCTCCTCCCCTGCCCCGGCGTCCCGCCGGCGGCGGCGCGCATCCTCGCGCGGCGCATCGCGGCGCGCAATCGGCAGCCTCACTCCGCGCTCGGCAGGTCGACGTTGGCGAAGGTCTGTTCGTAGCTGTGGGAGAAGATCTCGAACACGTTGCCCCAGGGGTCCTCGCAGTAGACGAGGCGGTAGTCGGTGCCGGGGATGAAGGCGAAGACCGGCGCGCGCTGCCGGCCGCCGGTCGCCACGACCTTCGCCAGCAGCCCTTCGAGGTCGGGGTCCGTGAAGCACAGGTGCCAGTAGCCGCGCTTCCAGTATTCGAGGTTGTCTTCGGGCCTCTCGACCGGCGGATCGACGAACTGGAACAGCTCCAGGCCGACGCCGTTGGCCGTCACCAGATGGGCCTGCAGGGCCTTGCGGAAGCGCGGACCGAGGATGTGCCGCGTCTCCTCCGTCGCCGCCGCCAGCGGCGCCATGACGCGCGGCCCGGCGATGAGCCGGAAGCCGAGCACCTCGCCGTACCAGTCGATGGCGGCGCGGATGTCGGGGACGGTCAGGCCGACATGGTTGAGCGCGCGAGGCGTGGCGAGCGAGGGCATGGGTGGACTCCGCGGATCGGTGAGGGCGCGCGATACTCGCCGTTCGACAGGCTCAGGGTGAGGATCGCGGGGGAACGAAAGCGTTCATACAAGCAGATGGCACATACCCGAAGGGCCTCATCCTGAGCTTGTCGAAGGACGAGGCCCGGCGGTGGAAGGAGAGCCGCCGGCCGGACCGGTCGCTCAATCCGCCGGCGCCGCCGGCATCGGCCGGTTGGCGAAGGACTGCTCGTAGGAGTGGGTGAAGACCTCGAAGACGTTGGCCCAGGGGTCTTCCAGATAGACGTGCTTGAGGCCGCTGCCGGAGACGAATTCGTGCACCGGCATGCGCTGCCTGCCGCCGGCCGCCACGACCTTCGCCGCGAAGCCCTCGATGTCGGGGTCCGTGAAGCACAGGTGCCAGTAGCCGTGCTTCCAGAACTCCATGTTGTCGGCCGGCTTCTCCATCGGCGGGTCGACGAACTGGAACATCTCGAGGCCGACGCCGTTGGCCGTCACCAGATGGGCGTGCCACGCCTTCTTGAAGCGCGGCCCCATCGAGTACGGCGACTGCGCGACGCCGGGCGGCGCCTTCGGCACCAGCAGGTGGGGCTCCGAGATGCAGCGGAAACCGAGCACCCGCCTGTACCATGCGACGGCGGCACGGATGTCCGGCACCGTCATACCGATGTGGTTCAGCGCCAGCGGCGTCGCGATCTCCGTCACCGCAGCCTCCCGCCTCAGGGTATCAGCAGCGCCGATCCCGTCAGGATGCGGGCTTCGGCCTCGGTGTGAAGCTGACGCACGCCGGCCTCGGTGAACGGATAGGACTTGCCGACCTGGATCTTGATCGTGCCCTTCCTGACGAGACCGTAGAGCGCGCGGGCGCTGGCACGGCGCAATTCCTTGGTGCCGCCGTACTGGTTGAGCGAGGCGCGCGTGATGAACGGCGAGTTGATGTCGGCGAGCTTGTTGACGTCGAGCGGGGCGATCAGGCCCGAAGCGCTGCCGAAGTTCACCATCAGGCCGAACATGCGCAGGCACTTCAGCGACTGGTCCCAGGTGTCCTTGCCGATCGGGTCATAGACGACGTCGACGCCCTTGCCCTTGGTGATCTGCATCACCCGCTTCAACACGTCCTGCTTGCTGGTGACGATGGTGTGCGCGGCGCCGTTGGCCTTGGCCGAACGCGCCTTGGCGTCGGTACTGACCACCGCGATCACCGTCGCGCCGATGCTGCGTGCCCATTGCAGGAAGATATGACCGACGCCGCCGGCCGCCGCGTAGAGCAGCACCGTGTCGGTCTTCTTCAGGCGATGCGTGCGGCGCAGCAGGAACTCGGCCGTCATGCCCTTGAGGTAGCTCGCGGCAGCGACGCGGTCGCTGATGCCGGCCGGCAGCGGCGTCGCCGAATCCGCCGGGATGGTCACCAGCTCGGCGTAGGAGCTGGGGCGCGACAGATAGACGACGTGCTGGCCGACCTTGATGTCCTTGACGCCGCGCCCGACCGCGTCGACGACGCCGGCGCCCTCGGTGCCGAGGCCGGTCGGCAGTTGCACCGGGTAGCGGCCGAGGCGGTGATAGGTATCGATGAAATTGAAGCCGATGGCCGTGTTGCGGACGCGGATCTCGCCGGCGCCGGGGTCGGGCACGTCGACCTCGACCATGCGCATGACTTCCGGGCCGCCGTTCTTCTCGATGCGGATCGCCTTCGCCTTCATCGTCCCCTCCCCTGCGGAAATGTTGCGTGAGCCTACGGCACCATGACGACGGAGCCGGTATGCCGCCGTGCCTCGGCGTCGGTATGCATCTGGGCCGCGCCCGCGGCCGAGAACGGATAGGTCTGGCTGATGCGGACCTTCAGCGTGCCGTTGCCGATCAGGCGGAACAGTTCGCGCGCCCCGGCCAGCGTGTCCTCCCGCGTCAGCAGGTAGTTGTTGACCGAGGTGCGCGTGATGAACGGCGCGCCCTTGCCGAGCAGCGGATGCAGATCGACTGGCTTCGGAATGCCCGTGGCGCTGCCGAAGCTGACCATCAGGCCATGCGGCTTGAGGCAGTCGATCGAGGTGTCCCAGGTGTCGCGGCCGACGGAGTCGTAGACGACGTCCACGCCGCGCCCGTCGGTCAGCTTCTTCACGCGCGCGACGATGTCCTGCTTGCCCATCACGATGGTGTGCGTCGCGCCGTTGGCCTTCGCCAGCCGCGCCTTGGCGTCCGAGCCGACGATGCCGATGACGGTCGCGCCGATCTTCGCCGCCCACTGGCAGAACAGCAGGCCGACGCCGCCGGCCGCGGCGTACATCACCACCGTGTCCGACTTCCTGAGCTGATGCACCTGGCGCACCAGCCAGCGCGCGGTGAGGCCCTTGATGAGGCTCGCCGCCGCCGTTTTCTCGTCGATGCCGCGCGGCAGCGGAATGAGCTGGGCGGCCGGCACGTTGGCGAAGTCGGCATAGGCCCCGCGCCCGCGCCAGACGACGCGCTGGCCGGGCTTCACGTCCCTGACGCCCTTGCCGACCGCCTCGACCACGCCGGCGGCCTCGTTGCCCAGCACCAGCGGCACCGGCGCGCCGTACATGCCGCGCCGATGCACCGTGTCGATGAAATTGAAGCCGATCGCGCCCTGCCGGATACGAGCCTCGCCCGGCCCCGGCTCGGGCAGGTCGACCGTGACGAACTTCATCACATCCGGTGCCCCGGTCTGTTCCACACGAATGACATGGGCCTTCATCTGCGACACTCCCCCGCAATCCGATGGTTCGTCATGGCACCAGTACGGTCGTGCCCACGAGGCGGCGGGCCTCGGCGTCCGCGTGCGCGGTCGCCGCATCGTCGAGGCTGTAGAGACGGCCGATGTTCGGCTTGATCGTGCCCTTCCGCGCGAGCGCAAAGACCTCGCGTGCCCAGGCCAGGCGGTCGTCGCGCGTGCGGCAGTAGGAGGAAAAGCGCACGCGCGTGACGAAAGGCGAGTCGTAATACTGGAGCTGCTGCAGGTCGATCGGGTCGGGCTTGCCGGAGGCGCTGCCGTAGCTGACGAGCAGGCCGTGCGGCACGAGGCAGCGCAGCGAGGTCTCCAGCGTGTCCCTGCCGACGGAATCGTAGACAACGTCAACGCCTCGCCCGCCGGTGAGCTTCATCACGCGGGCGCGGATGTCCTGCTTCGTCGTGACGATGGTATGGGCGCAGCCATTCGCGCGCGCCTTGCGCGCCTTGGCCTCGGTGCTGACGGCACCGATCACCGTGACGCCGAGCGACGCCGCCCACTGGCAGAACACCAGCCCGATGCCGCCCGCCGCCGCGTGCAGCAGCACGGTATCGCCGGCCTTCAGGCGGCGGACCTCGCGCATCAGCGCGCGCGTCGTCAGGCCCTTGTAGAACACCGCCGCCGCCGTCACGTCGTCGACCCCGGCGGGAACGGGTACCAGCGCGTCGGCCGACACCAGCGAGGCCTCCGCATAGGTGCCTGGGCCGCCGAACCAGGCCACGCGCTGCCCCGGCTTCGCCTGCGTCACGCCGCGCCCGACGCTCTCGACGATACCCACGCCTTCCATGCCGATGCCGGTCGGCAGGGGCAGCGTGTAGAGGCCGCTGCGGTGGTAGGTGTCGATGAAGTTGAAGCCGACCGCGGTGTGGCGGATTCGGGCCAGGCCGGGACCGGGATCGGGCACGTCGACCTCGACCCAGCGCAGCGCGGACGGGCTACCCGGCCGCTCGACACGCATGGTCCGCGCCTTCATGCCGCGATCTCCCCCCGTGCTTCCGCTCAGGCCGAGGTGCGGCCCGCGTCCACCTTCAGCAGCGTGCCGGTCATGTGCGGCACCTCGTCCGACAACGCGAAGGCGACGATGGCGGCGATCTCCTCGGGCTGCACCACCTCGCCCATCGGGATGACCTTCAGCCCCGCCTCGATGTAGCCGGGGTTACGCGTCGCCGCCGGGGTGTAGGTCAGGCCGGGCACGATGGTGTTGCAGCGGATCTTGTGCGGCGCGAGTTCGATCGCCAGCGCCCGCATCATCAGATGGACGCCGCCCTTGCTCGAGACGTAGGGGATGTGCATCGGCGCCGGCCGCACCGCGGTGGACGATCCGGTGGCGATCAGCGAGCCGCCGCCGCCCTGCTTCAGCAGAACGCGAGCCGCCGCCTGCAGCGTCAGGAACACGCCGGTCATGTTGATGCCGACGACGCGGTTCCATTCCTCCAGCGTGTAGTCGACGAAGGGCGTCGCGTCGTTGAAGGCGCCGGCATTGGCGACGGCGGCGTCGAGGCGTCCGAAGGTGCGGACCGTATGGTCGATCATGGCGTCGACCTGATCCTTGCGCGTCACGTCGCAGCGCGTCGTCGCCAGCTTGCCCGGCCCCTTGGTCTCCCTGGCAAGCTCGGCCATGCGCTCTTCCTGGATGCCGGCGACCATCACCAGCGCGCCGTCGGCGACGCATCGCTGGGCGATGGCCTTGCCGATGCCGCTTTCGCCGCCGGTGACCACGACGACCTTGCCTTCGAGCCTGCCTGACATGTGCACGTCCCCCTGTTGCTGGCGGCATCCTGCCGCAACCGCCTGTTCCCGGCGGCCGGCGCGGACGGTAGCACAGCCGATGCATGTTGGCGCGACCGGCGCTACACCGTCGAACCGGCCATGTCAGCGCCACTATTCCCCATCGTCCTCGTCCTGAGCCTGTCGAAGGACGAGGGCGTCGCGCCGGTCAGGCCGCCTGCAGCATCCCCATCCTTCGACAGGCTCGGGATGAGGATGCTGGACCGTCGGATCCGGCAGGGAGAGTGATATGCCGCGCCGCGCCCTACCCGATGATGCGGCCGGCATCGACCTTCAGCAGGGTCGCCGTCATGTGCGGTGCCTCGTCGGACAGGGCGAAGGCGACCAGCGCCGCCAGTTCCTCCGGCTCGACCAGTTCGCCCATCGGGATGTCGGCGAGCTGTTGCGTGATGTAGCCCTGCTCGGTCGAAGCGGCTGGGGTGCGCGTCAGGCCCGGCACGATGATGTTGCAGCGGATCTTCTTCGGCGCCAGTTCGCGCGCCAGCGTGCGCATCAGCGCCTCGACGCCGCCCTTGCTGGCGACGTAGCAGGCGTGGTGCGTGTTGGCGCGATGCACGGTCGACGACGAGGTGGCCAGCAGCGAGCCGCCCCGCCCCTGCTTCTCCAGCACCCGCAACGCCGCCCGCAGCGTGAGGAACACGCCGGTCAGGTTGACCCCCATGATGCGGTTCCACTCGGCCAGCGTGAAATCGGCGAAGTCGGTGGTGACGTTGAAGGCGCCGGCATTGGCGACGGCGGCGTCGAGGTGCCCGAAGGCCGCGACAGTGCCGGTGATCATGTCGTTGACCTGGTCTTCCTGCGAGACGTCGCAGCGCACCGCGCGCACCTTGCCGGGCAGGCCCTCGGCGGCCTTGGCGACGCTGGCGAGGTTGTCCTCCTGCAGGCCCGCCGCGGTCACCGAGGCGCCTTCGGCCGCGCAACGCAGGACGATCGCCCGCCCGATTCCGCTTTCTCCGCCGGTCACCGCCACCACCTTGCCGTTGAGCCAACCAGCCATCGCTATTCCCCTGTCTTTTTCCTTCGCGGCGGACAGTCCGCCGGCATCCGCCCCTGTCGGGCCGCGGGAGAATAAGGGCTGTCGCCGGTGTCGTCACTTGACGATTTCGGCGCCGTCGGGACACGGGCAAGGGATGTGCTATCACCGGTCCCGACGTTTTCCGGGGAGGAGCCGCCATGCCAGCATCGCCGCCACGGGCCAGCCTGCTGGTCGATCCCGCCTGGCTCGCCGGGCAGCTCGGCGCGCCGGACCTGCGGGTCTACGACTGCAACACCATCCTCGCCCCCGATCCGGTGACGACCTACCGTGTCGAGAGCGGCCGCCCGGTCTACGAAGCGGGCCACATCCCCGGCGCCGGCTTCATCGACAACCAGCAGGACCTGTCGATCACGCCGCACAAATACCGCTTCATGCTGCTGCCGCCCGCGGAGTACGCGCGCAACGTCAGCCGCCTCGGCATCGGCGAGGGAATCCGCGTCGTCCTCTACAGCTCCGGCCACATGATGTGGGCGACGCGGGCCTGGGCGACGCTGTTCGCCTACGGCTTCGAGGCCATGGTGCTCGACGGCGGCCTCGCGCGCTGGCAAGCCGAGGGCCGGCCGGTCTCGACCGATCCTGTCGCATTCCCGCCGGCGACCTTCATGCCGCGCCCGCGCGCCGGCTTCATGCTCGGGCGCGACGACGTCAGCGCCGCCATCGGTCGCGCCGACACGGTGCTGGTCAATGCGCTCGCCCGCGAGCAGTTCCACGGCACCGGCGGCACCGCCTTCGGCCGCCAGGGCCGCATCCCCGGCAGCGTCAGCGCGCCCTACCCCGAGATCGTCGATGCGGCGACCAACCGCTACATCGACTGGAACGCCATCGCCCGCCTCTATGCCGCGGCCGGCGTCGCGCCCGACCGGCGCGTGCTCAACTACTGCGGCGGCGGCATCTCGGCGACGCTCAACGCCTTCGCCCAGCACGCCCTAGGTTACACCGACATCGCGCTCTACGACGCCTCGATGCAGGAATGGGCGCAGGACGAGAGCCTGCCGATGGAGCGCGGCTAGGCCATGCCCCTGCCCGCTTCCCTCGCCGGCCGCCTGCGCCTGCCGGCCATCGCCGCGCCGATGTTCCTGTGCTCCGGCACGGCGCTGGTCACGGCCTGCTGCCGGGCGGGCATGATCGGCAGCTTCCCGTCGCTCAACGCGCGGACGAACGACGAGTTCGACGCCTGGCTCGGCGCCATCGCGGCCGATCTCGCGCAGTCGCCCGACGCCGCGCCCTACGCCGTCAACCTCATCGTGCGGGCCAACAATGCTCGTCTCGATGAGGATCTCGCCACCTGCGAGAAGCACCGGGTGCCAATCGTCATCACCTCGCTCGGCGCGGTGCGCGACCTCGTCGACCGCGTGCACGGCTGGGGCGGCGTCGTCTTCCACGACATCGTCAACATGCGCCACGCGACCAAGGCGGCCGAGGCCGGCGTCGACGGCCTGATCCTCGTCTGCGCCGGCGCCGGCGGCCATGCCGGGGCGCTGTCGCCCTTCGCGCTGGTGCCGGAGGTGCGGCGGATGTTCGCCGGCACGGTGATCCTCGCTGGCAGCATGTCGGACGGCCGCGCCATCGCCGCTGCACGCGCGCTGGGCGCCGACCTCGCCTACTTCGGCACGCGCTTCATCGCCACCGCCGAAAGCACGGCGCCCGAGGACTACAAGCGGATGATCGTCGCCGCGCGCTCCTCCGACGTGCTCTACACGCCGGCCGTCTCGGGCATCCCGGCGAACTTCCTCGTGCCGTCCATCGTCGCCAACGGCATCGACCCGGCGGCGCTGCCGGCGAAGGTCGAGCCGGTCGGCCGCAGCGCGCTGCCCGACCTCGGGGTTGCCGCGAAGGCGTGGAGAGACGTGTGGTCGGCCGGCCAGGGCGTCGGCACCATCGACGACATCCCGCCCGCCGCCGACCTGATCGCCCGCCTGTCGCGCGAGTACGAGGAAGCGCGGCGGGAACTGGCGGCCTGAGCGCGGCCGCCGGCATCGCGCTGGCCCACCTCACCCGGCTCGCTCGCGCTCGCCACCCTCTCCCCCCACGGCCGGAGAGGGTTCCCCCTCTCCTCTCGTGAGAGGAGAGGGCCGGGGTGAGGAGAGCCGGCGCGCGCGTGGCGCCGGACGTCGCTAGCCGCCCGCCCGCGTCTTCTTCAGCGCGTCGGGGTCGTTGGGGTGGACGCGGTCGGGCTGGATGTAGGGCGGCGCCATCTCGAAGATCTCGTGCGTGCGGCAATAGCGCGGGCCGCCGAGGCGACCGACGGCGCGCAGCTTCCACGGGTCGATGTACTTGTCGTCGAGCAGCACGTCGGCGCGCACGTGCCAGCGCAGGATGCGGCCGATGACGAGATGCGTGCGCCACTCGGTGCCGAACTCGATGATACGGTCGAACGCGCACTCCATCGCCACCGGCGCGTCCTTGATGCGCGGCGCGCGCACGAGGTCGGACGGCACGGTCTCCAGCCCGACCGTCGAGAACTCGTCCTCGCCGGGCGGGTAGTCGGCCGACGAATCGCTCATCGGCTGCTCGAAGCCGTCGACCACCGTATGGATCACGTAGCCCTTCGTCGCGGCGATGTTGGCAGCAGTGTCCTTCATCGCCCGCTGCCGCTCGCCGACCGAGATCGAGGTCATCGGCGGATGGTGCGAGACGACGGTGAACATCGAGAACGGTGCAAGGTTGGGCACGCCCTCGGCATTCAGCGACGAGACCCAGGCGATCGGCCGCGGCACCACCGAGCCGACCAGCAGGCGGTAGGTCTGCTGGTGGTCGATGGTGGCGGCGTCGAAGGTGCGGTACTCGCTCATCGCCAGCCGTACATGTCGACCGTCATGGCACCGCCGCGCAGCTTCTCCATGGCGGCAGCTTCCTTCTCCTCGCGCGCCTCGCCGGCCGCGACGGCGGCCTCCAGCCGGTCGCGCGGGATGACCACCACGCCGTCGCCGTCGCCGACCACGAGGTCGCCGGCCGAAATGATCGCCTCGCCGAGCGCGATGGTGACGCCGAGCTTGCCGGCAAAGCCCCTGTCCTTGGCCGTGCCGCGCATCGAGATGCAGCGCGAGAAGGTGGGAAAGCCGTGCGCGATCATCGCCTGGGCGTCGCGCACGCCGCCGTCGATGACGAGGCCGCCGAGCTTGCGCGCCATCGCCTGGGTGGTCATCACCTCGCCCCAGTAGCCGGCCTCGTGCAGGCCGCCAACATCGGCGACGATGACGTCGCCCGGCGCCGCCAGCGCCAGCGCGTGGTGGAGCCAGAGGTTGTCGCCGGGCGGGCCCTTCACGGTGAAGGCCGGGCCGCAGCAGCGCATGTTCAGATCCAGCGGCCGGATGCCGGACGGCAGGGCGCCGATCTGCCCCGCTGCCTCGTGCAGCGTCGAGGTGGCGAGCCGGCCCGCGCGCACCATCAGCGCGGCGGGCGGACGGGCGAAGTCGACGGTCGCGGGCGGTTTGCTCATTTGGCGCTTTCTCCCCGGCGGCCGGTCATGCGAGCGTCCGGCCCGTCGCCACAATAGCAGCCGCCAACCGGCCAGGAAGCGCCATGTACCGCATTCTCGAGGGGCTCTCGGTCGTCGAGGGCTCGGCCTTCATCGCCGCGCCGACCTGCGGCATGACCTTCGCCCAGCTCGGCGCCGAGGTGATCCGCTTCGACCTCCCCGGCGGCGGCATCGACTACCACCGCTGGCCGCTGCGCGAGGGCGGCGGCGCCAGCTTCTACTGGGCCGGCCTCAACAAGGCCAAGAAGTCGATCGTCGTCGACTTCCGCAAGCCGGAGGGCCGCGAGCTGCTGACCCGGCTGATCACGCGGCCCGGCGACGGCGCCGGCCTGTTCGTCACCAACTTCGCGATGAACGGCTGGCTCGCCTACGACCGCCTGACGCAGCACCGCAAGGATCTCATCGCCCTCAACGTCACCGGCAACCGCGACGGCGGCACCGCCGTCGACTACACGGTCAACGCCGCCGTCGGCTATCCGATGGTGACCGGGACGGAGGAAGGGCCGGACCGCGCGCCCGTGAACAACGTCGTGCCGGCCTGGGACTTCATCACCGGCCAGACCGCCGCGCTGGGCCTGCTGGCGGCCGAGCGCCACCGCCGCAACACGGGCGAAGGCCAGCTCATCCGCCTCGCGCTGTCGGACGTGGCGATGTTCACCGTCGCCGCCACCGGCCATGTCGGCGAGGCGCTGGTCGACGGCACCGAGCGGCCGGTGCTCGGCAACGACATCTACGGCGCCTTCGGCCGCGACTTCGCCTGCGCCGACGGCCGCCGGGTGATGGTCGTGACGGTCAGCGAGTCCCAGTGGACGCGCCTCGTCGCGGCCACCGGCATCGCCGAGCCGGTGGCCCTGCTCGAGCGCGCCCACGGCCTCGACCTGCGCCGCGAGGAGGCCCGCTTCGCGGTGCGCGACGAGATCGCGGCGCTGGTCGCGCCGTGGTGCGCGGCACGGCCGCTGGCGGCGGTGGCGTCGGCCTTCGACGCCGCCGGCGTCTGCTGGGGCCCCTACCAGACCTTCCGGCAACTCGTCGCCGAGGACCCGCGCTGCTCGCCGGCCAATCCGATGTTCGCCGCGGTCGACCAGCCCGGCCTCGGCCGCTACCTCGCGCCCGGATCGCCGCTCGAGTTCGGCGCCTTCGACCGGATGGCGACCGCGCCGGCGCCGCTGCTGGGCCAGCACACCGAGGAGGTGCTGGCCGGTCACCTCGGCCTCGGCGGCGGTGAAATCGCTCGCCTGCACGACGCCGGAATCGTCGCCGGGCCGGCGCGAAACGGCTGATTCCCGCCACATCGGTTGTCCACAGGTGCAAGTCCTGAGGTATCACGATTGCGTGATACCGAAATCGGACCACATGCGCTAGCATACGATATTACCACATCGACTAAAAAGCCGAGCGATTGCCGTGCATTAGTCGCCGCGTTGCGCTTGCGAGCGCAACCCGGCCGGCGCATCCTCGCCTCCAGCGGGTGATGGGGGTCACCCGTTTAACGATAGGAGGCAGTCATGAATGCAATCGAAAAGTTGATGGTCGCCGCGTCCGCTCGTCCGATTCGCTCTGATTCGTCGGAGCCGCTTTCGCGCCAGTGGGAAACCCCGGGCCACGCCGCCAAGGCGCTGCTCGAGGGAACGCAGTACGCCGAGTTGCAGGTCGAGGTCGATCCGCACGAGCGGGTGGTGTGGTACTTCATGCGTCCGACGACGCGCCCGAGCGCGACCGTCGGCCTGATGCGCGACATCGCGCACATGCAGGAAACCATCCGCACGCTGTTCGACACCTACACCGACCCGGCCAATCCGCCGGTGCGCTACACCGTGCTCGGCTCGCGCATGCCGGGCATCTTCAACCTCGGCGGCGATCTCGCGCTGTTCGCCCGCCTGATCCGCGAGAAGAACCGCGAGGCGCTGACGGCCTATGCGCGGCTGTCGATCGACGTCATCCATGCCAACTGCGTCAACCTCAACCTGCCGCTGATCTCGGCGTCGGTGGTGCAGGGCGACGCGCTCGGCGGCGGCTTCGAGGCGGCGCTGTCGTCGAACCTCATCGTCGCCGAGCAGAGCGCCAAGTTCGGTCTGCCGGAAGTGCTGTTCAACCTGTTCCCCGGCATGGGCGCCTACTCCTTCCTGTCGCGCCGCATCGATCCGGCGCAGGCCGAGAAGATGCTGCTGTCCGGCCGCATCTATTCGGCCGAGGAAATGCATGCCATGGGCGTCGTCGACGTGCTCGCCGCCGATGGCCAGGGCGAGCAGGCGCTGTACGACTACATCGACAAGCACGGCCGCCAGTACTTCGCCCACCGGGCGATCTACCAGGTGCGCCGCCGCGTGCAGCCGATCACCTACGACGAGATGGCGGACATCACCGACATCTGGGTCGATACGGCGATGACCATCGGCGAGGAGGATCTGGCACGCATGGAGCGGCTCGCCGCCGCCCAGGACCGTCGCTGGGCCAAGGCGCCGCGCCGTCCGGCCTGACCGCGGTACACCCCGAGGGGCGCGGCGCAGGCCTCCGCGCCGCGCCCCGCCGGGATCGGTCAGGTTCGAGCAGGGATCAGGAGGAGGCGTCCTGGCCTTCGGGCCGGGTCACGGCATCGCGCAATTCACGGCGAACGTCGCGGAATTCGAGCGCGAGGTTGTCGAGCAGCTCGCCGCCGCGCGTGCCGAGGTCGTCCGGGCGCAGGTCGTGCAGCGACCGCGCCAGCGCGTGCAGCCGCAATGCGCCGACATGGGCCGCCGAACTACGCAGCGCGTGCGCGTGCTCGCGCACCGCGGCGACGTCGCCGGTCGCCGCCGCCCGCCGCAGGGCCGCGATCAGGGTCTCGCCATCGGCGACGAAATCGTCGACGACACCGGCGAAGAAGGCATCGTCGCCGCCGAGCGCGCGCAGGCTCGCCAGCGTCTGGCGGTCGACCGTCGGCGTCGTCACCAGCCGCAGCGGCGGCTGCCGCGAGCCGTCCGCGGCTGCCGGCCGGCCCGGCGCCACCTGCGGGGACGCCGGCCGGGCGGGGTCCATCGCCGCCGGCCGTTCCTCGGGAACCAGTCCCTCGATCGCCTCGATCAGCCGCGCCGCTTCCACGGGCTTGGTCAGCACCGCGTCCATGCCGGCCTCCTGGCATAGCCGGCGCGTCTCGACGGTCGCATCGGCGGTCAGCGCCACAATCGGCAGGTGCGGTTCGCCGACATGGGCGAAGCGGTAGTGCTTGGCCGTGTCCGGTCCCGACAGGCCGGGCATGTTCACGTCCATCAGCACGATGTCGTAGCCGCCGGTGTCGAGCGCATCGAGCGCCTTGTCACCGCTGTCGACGACATGGGCGCGATGGCCGGCCCGGGTCAGAATCTTGCCGATGACCTTGCGGTTGACCGCGTTGTCCTCGACCACGAGGACGTCGAGCGGGCGGGCCGGGCGGCGCCAGCCGGCCAGCACGCTGTCGGCCGCATCGTCGGTCTCGCTCGGCGCCGCGACGGCCTCGGCCATGTGCAGGGCCCGGTGCAGCAGGGCCACGTCGACCGGCGCGCGCAACTGGCAGAGGATCGGCAGGTCCGCCAGAGCGGGCGGTTCGAGCAGGCGGTCGACCAGCAGGACGACCAACGGATCGCGTTCGCCGAGCGTGCGCCGCAGCAGTTCGAGGATCGCTTCGCGCTTGCTGCCGACGGCGTCGACGATCACGACATGACGGCCGGCCGTCGCGCCGGCCTCGCCCGGCGAAAGACGGGCCATCGCCTCGCCGACGCCGTCGAGCACGGCCAGCGGCACCTTCCAGCGCAGCAGCGCGCGCTCCACCGTTTCCAGCGCATCGGCGCCCGGCGACACCAGCATCACCTGCCCCGGCGCGAAGCCGAAGCCGGTATCGCCCTCGATCGCCGGAGCCAGCGGCAGGTCGAGGTCGAACCAGAAGCGGCTGCCCCGCTCGGGCGCGCTCTCCAGGTTGATCTCGCCGCCCATGTGGCGGACGAGCTGGCGCGAGATCGTCAGGCCCAGGCCGGTACCGCCGTAACGGCGCGTCACCGAGTTGTCGGCCTGGGTGAAGCTTTCGAAGATGGCGTTCTGGTGTGCCGGATCGATGCCGATGCCGGTGTCGGTGACCTCGAAGCGCAGCGACTGGCGGCTGTTGGCCCGCCCGAGCGGCCGCACCGCGAGCACGACGCCCCCCGTCTCCGTGAACTTGACCGCGTTGGCGACGAGATTGACCAGAACTTCCTGGATGTGTTCCGCATCGCCGACGAGGCGGTGCTCGGCCAGCGGCGAGACCTCGAGCGACAGGCGCAGTCCCTTCGCCCGGGCCTGCGGACGCAGTAGCGAGTCGACGGCCGCGACGACAGCGTGCAGATCGAACTCGGCCTCGGCGATGTCGATGCGGCCGGCCTCGATCTTCGAGAAGTCGAGGATCTCGTTGACCTGCGCGAGCAGGCTGCGTGCCGCCGTGCGGATCGTCCGCGCCATGTCGCGCTGCTCGCCGTCCAGCGGCGTCGAGCGCAGCAGGTCGACGGTACCGATGATGGCGTTGAGCGGCGTCCGCAGCTCGTGGCTCATGGCGGCGAGGAACTTGCTCTTCGCCTGATTCGCTTCCTCGGCCTGGGCGACGGCCTCGCGCAACTGCCGGATCAGGGTCGACACGTAACCGGGCAGCACCAGCAGCGCGGCCAGCAGGCCGAAGGACAGCGGCAGGTGCCATTGCCACCATGGCGAAAAGGCAATCACGGCGCCGAAGCCGACGAAGCAGACCAGCGTCGACCCCATCAGCCAGGGCACGCCGTAGCGGAAGCCATGGCCGAACGAGGCCCACAGGTATATCAGGTACCATGGCGCCAGCACCTGCGGGCTGGTCCACAGCGCCACCGACAGCACGACCGGGTCGGCGAACACGGCCAGGATGCGGCGCGCCTTCGACGGCGCCGGCGAGTGCCACAGCCAGACCACGAACATCCAGGCGAAGAGCAGGCCGCAGGCGAAGACCAGCGTCGCCTCCGCGCCGCCCGGCACGTGCGGCGCGAACAGCTCCATGACGGCGAGATAGACGAGAATGATGGACACGAGGCCGACGCGCAGCACGATCTGCTCGTGCTCGCTGTCCAGCCGGCCGGCGAACCGCTGCGACGCCGTCTCGAACCCGGCGGTGAGTGCCGCCCCCAGCAGCCACAGGGGCAGCGCCAGCAGGCTGCCGATGAGCGCCAGTTCGATCCAGAGAGGAACCGGTGTTCCGGGCGTCTCGGCGAGGAACAGCAGGGCGGCGATCAGGCCGGTACCCGGGATGGCGCCGATGGCCAGCGTGATGACGCACAGCCGGGCACGCGCCGCCCCGCGCGCCTGCCGGCGCGCATGCGCTGGCACCGGCGCGGAAACGCCCGAACCGTCCGCGCGAATAGTCATCGCACGAGCCCGATCATGCTCGCGACGGCTCCCCGAGACTAAGGCCACGTTCCAACTGGAGCGTGCGTTCCGGCGGCAAACGAACCGCGACGCGCGTACCCTCGCCCAGCGCGCTCTCGATGTCCAGAGCGCCGCCATGGCGTTCGATCATCGACTTGACCAGCGACAGGCCCAGGCCGGCCCCGTGATGGTTGCGCGACAGGACGTTGTCGATCTGGCCGAACGGCGCCAGCGCGCGCGGAATGTTCTCCGGCGAGATGCCGACGCCGGTGTCGACCACCGAGAATTCGATGCCGCCGCCTGGCAGCGCCCGCAGCCCCAGCCGGATCTTGCCGCCGGCCGGCGTGAACTTGGTGGCGTTGGACAGCAGGTTGAGCAGCATCTGGCGCAGCATGCGCTCGTCGGCCAGCACCGGCGGCACTTTCTGCTCGTCGACCACCAGTTCGAGCCCAGCGGTGCGGACCCGGTCGCCGACATTGCGGACGACCGACGCGAGGATGCGCGAACAGTCGACCGGCCGCTCGACCAGTTCGACGCGGCCGGACTCGAAGCGCGACACGTCGAGGATGTCGTCGAGGATGCCGAGGAGATGGCGTCCGCTGTCGTGGATGGCTTCCGAATACTCGACGTAGCGCGGATGGCCCACCGGCCCCAGCATCTCGCGCGCCATCATCTCGGAGAAGCCCATGATGTGGTTGAGCGGCGTGCGCAGCTCGTGGCTCATGCTGGCGAGGAACGCGCTCTTGCTGCGCGACGCCTCCTCGGCGGTGTCGCGGGCCTCGCGCAGCACTTCCTCCGCGCGCCGCCGCTCGGAGATATCGGTGGCGACCGTCAGTACCTCCATGTCGCCGCTGGCGCCGACGATCGGCACCTTGACCGTCTGCAGCCAGACGGTCTGGCCGAAGGCGTCCGTCGTCGCGACGTCGCTGCGATGCACCGCGCGCCCGGTGCGCAGCACCTCGAGGCTCGCCTGGCGATCCTCGGCGATGGCCGAGCGGTCGACCGCGAAGTCGCCCAGGGTGCGGCCGATCAGCTCGTCCGGGCTGGCGCCGCACAGCCGCCCGAAGGCCCGGTTGGCGAGGGTGAAGCGGTGCGCCTCGTCGGTGGCGTAGACGAGGCTCGGAATGTTGTCGACGATGACGCGCAGGTGGCTGTTCTGGCGCTCGACCTGGCGCTCGATGCGCTTGCGGTCGGTAATCTCCAGCGACACCGTGACGACCGCCGCCGGCGTGCCCTCGGCCGCCCGCAAGGGCGACTTGAAGGTCAGGAAGGTACGGCGCGCACCGTGCCCGTCGGTCAGTTCCTCTTCATAGGTGAACTGCGAGTCGCGGCCCTCGAAGAGGCGGCGATCAAGGGCGGCGTAACGGTCGGCGTCGGCACTGTCGTAGATCTCTGCGCGCGGCCGGCCGAGGACTTCGGTGCCCGGCAGGCCGCGCAGTTCGGCCAGCGCGGCGTTCGCCAGCAGCAGGCGCCCCTGCGTGTCCGTCGCCTGCACCACGGCGGGGACGGTATCGATCACGTGACGCAGCATCTCGCGCGTCTCGCGCAGCGCCGCCTCGTGCTCGCGGTTGTCGCTGGCGAGACGGCGTTCGAGCGAGCGCGTGCGCCGCTGGATGATCTTCTGTTGCCGGCGCATGCGCAGGAAGTTGCGCACGCGCGCCTGGAACTCCTGGTGGTCGAGCGGGCTGATGAGGAAGTCGGTGGCGCCCGCCTCGAGGGCGCGGTAGCGGAACGACTTATCCTCGTAGATTGTCACCACGATCACCGGGACGTCGAAGCACAGGGGCTGGTTGCGGAAATTGCGGGTGAACTCCGCCCCGTCCATGTGCGGCATCTTGAAGTCGGTGACGACGAGGTCGGGCGTGTGCTCGGCCGCCCAGGCAATGGCCTCGCGCGGGTCGGCAAAGGCGTGCACCTCCGCCTCGGCATCGGCGGCCGCCGCCAGCCGCGACAGCACGGCGCGGTTGGTCACCCGATCATCGACGACGAGCACGGTAGACATGAATCCGACTTTACAATCCCTTGGCATTACCCGTTAAGGGAAAATGTCAACGCATGGCGGCAAACGTCCGCGCCACCCTCCGGCCATACCGCGGCGCCGGAACATCGCCTAGAGTAGCGCCAGCCGATTGCACCCGTGTTGCCCACAGGAGAGCGGAAGCATGGCCGCCGACGCCGACATCGCCATTCTCGATTCGATCACCAAGCTGGGGCCGGCCTACCGGGACAAGGTGGCGATCGCCGCATCGCATGGCGGCGTCTACGCCGGCTACCTCGCTGCCCGCGACGGCGCCCGCGCGGTCATCCTGCACGACGCCGGCATCGGCAAGGACCGCGCCGGCGTGGCCTCGCTCGCCTATCTCGACGGCATCGGCTTTCCCGCCGCCACCATCGACCACCGCACCGGCCGCATCGGCGACGGCGCCAGCATGGCCGGCGGCGGCATCATCAGCCACGCCAACAAGACCGCCGCCGCACTCGGCTGCCAGCCCGGCCAGACGGCGATGGAGTGCGCGCGGGCCATGGCCAAGGCGCCGCCGTTCCGCGGCGCCGCCCCGAAATACGACGAGGGCCGCTTCCTGCTTCGCCACAATGCCGGCGAGCCCGAGGTGTGGGGCTGCGATTCCGTCTCGCTGGTGAAGGACGGCGACGCCGGCCGCATCATCGTCTCGGCGTCGCACGGCGAGGTGCTGGCCGCCGACCCAAGCTGGGGCAAGCGCCCGCAAGTGCTCGCCGCGCTGTTCAACGACGCCGGCGCCGACCTCGCCAAGGGCGGCGGCTCGCGCCTGCCCGACCTCGATCGTCTCGGCATCGCCGGAGCGCTGGTCGACTGCCGAACCGCCCGCATCGGCGACGCCCGCTCGTCATGGGAAACGGGCGTCATCTCCGCCGCCAACGAGCGCGCCCACGCCCTCGGCGGCAAGGCCGGCCAGACCGTGCAGGCGTTCGTGGCGGCGGTGATCGCGGCGGCGAAGGGGTAGTGACTACGCCCCCAGGTCCTTCAGCACCGTCCCGGCGATCTTGTCCGGCGAAATGCGGTAGGCGTCCTCCAGCGGGATGGAGAACGGAATCGGGATGCGGGCGCCGCCGATGCGGCGGACCGGGCCGTCGAGGGCGTCCCACAGGTGCTCGGTGACGCTGGAGGCGATCTCGCCGCCGAAGCCGCCGACCAGCACCGCCTCGTGCACCACCAGCAGGCGGCCGGTCTTGCGCACCGAGGCGAACACCGCCTCACGGTCCCACGGCCACAGCGTCCGTAGGTCGATCACCTCGGCCTCGATCTTCTTCTCGGCCAGCAGCTTCGCCGCGTCGAGGCAGGTGTGGACGGAGGCCGCCCACGAGACCAGCGTCACGTCGTCGCCGGCCCGCGCGATGCGCGCCTTGCCGAGCGGCACGGGCGACTGGTCGGCCTCGTCGACCTCGCCCTTCATGCCCCACAGGCCCTTGTGCTCCATGTAGACGACCGGGTCGTCGCAGCGGATGGCCGACTTGAGCAGGCCGCGATTGTCCGCCGGCGTCGCCGGCGTCACCACGACGAGCCCGGGGATGTGGGTGTACCAGGCTTCCGGCGACTGCGAGTGCTGCGCGGCGATGCCGCCGCGGATGCCGATCGGCTGGCGGCAGACCATCGGCACGCGCGCCTGGCCGCCGAACATGTAGCGCGCCTTGGCCGCCTGGTTGACCAGTTCGGAGACGGCGCACATGGCGAAGTCGGAGAAGCGCAGCTCGGCGATGGGGCGCGTGCCGGCCAGCGCGGCGCCGACGGCGGCGCCCATGATCGTACCCTCGGAGATCGGCGTGTCGACGATGCGGTCGGGGCCGAACTCGGCCTGCAGGCCCTTGTACTGGCCGGCCATGCCGCCCTCGAAGCCCAGATCCTCGCCGAGCGCCCAGACCTTGGGGTCGCGCAGCATCTCCTCGCGCAGGCCGAGGCGCGCGGCCTCGGCGTAGGTCATCTCGCTCATCCGGCGTACTCCTGCTGCCAGCGGCCGACGTCCTGCACGTCCTCGAAGGCGAAGCGTGGGTCGGGCCACGGCGCGGCCTTGGCGTCCTCGACGTATTTCGCGATGGTCTCGCGGATGTCGGACTTGGTTTTCTCGATATCGGCGGCCGGGACGCCGTTGGCGCGCAGCCACGCCTCGGTGCGGCCGAGCGGCTCGTGCTTCATCGCCTCCTCGACCTCGCCCGGATCGCGGTAGCCGGCCTTGTCGTGGGCGAAGTGGCCGCGCAGGCGGTAGGTCGCCGCATGGATGAGTTGCGGTCCGCTGCCGCCGCGGATCTCGGCCACGACCTTCTGCGCCAGCGCGTCGACCGCCAGCAAATCGTTGCCGTCGATGTCGTGGGCCGGCACGCCGAAGGCGCGCGCGCGGGCCGAGATGCCCTCGCCGGCGGTCACGAGGCGCGTCGTCGTGGTCGCGGCGACACGGTTGTTCTCGCAGACGAACAGGACGGGCAGTTCGTAGACCTTGGCCCAGTTGAGGGCCTCCATGAAGGGGCCGCGGTTGATGCCGCCGTCGCCGATGAAGTTGACGACGACGCGGTCCTGCTTGAGCAGCTTCACCGCCTGGGCGGCGCCGACCGACATGGTGGTGTTGTCGGCGATGACGCCGTTGGCGCCGAGCATGCCGACCGAGAAGTCGGCGATGTGCATCGAGCCGCCCTTGCCGCCGCTGGTGCCGCCCTGCTTGCCGAACAGCTCCTTCATCATGCGCGCCGGATCGGCGCCCTTGGCGATGGAATGGCCGTGGCCGCGATGGGTCGACAACAGGTAATCGGACGGCCGCAAATGGGCGCAAATGCCCACCGCAATGGCCTCCTCGCCGATATATTGATGTACTGACCCCCGGATGTTGCCGGCAAAGAAGTTCTGCCCCGCCACATCCTCGAATTCGCGGATCAGGCACATCGTCCGGTACATCGCGAAGATGCGTGCCGGTTCGTTCGCGCGCGCGTCGCTCACCCTGGTCCTCCCCTCGCGAGACTGGCGGCGAGTATGCCGCCGGCCTGCCGCCCCGGCAAACGCGGGGCGGCGCCCGTTCGTAT
This sequence comes from Alphaproteobacteria bacterium, assembly GCA_050246875.1. Lineage (GTDB taxonomy): Bacteria > Pseudomonadota > Alphaproteobacteria > UBA6615 > UBA6615 > SHWB01. The sequence continues at coordinate 63,770 of JBFWVF010000001.1, forward strand.
ACAATCCTGTGCCGGCCCGCGTGTAATCGTGCAGCCCGGCCTTGTCTTGTTGCGGCCGCTACGCTACTGGCCGTGTCAGTTGTATACAATTCCATGGCATGAGGCTGGCGCATGGATGCGCATCGTCGGCCCATGCCGTCCGTGCTATGACCTGCGGCCGGCCCGGCCAACAGGGTGAAACCGAAAGCGACAGGGATACGCCGAGGATGACGAACACCGCGCCGGACCCGAAGGACAATCTGCGCCGCGAGATGACCGGCGGCGAAGCCATCGCCGAGATGCTGAAGCGCCACAATGTCGGGCCGATGTTCGGCATGGCCGGCTTCCAGCTCCTGCCCTTCTATGACGCCGTGCGCCGCCTCGGCCTCGCCCACACCCTCATCGCCGACGAGCGCAGCGGCGCCTTCATGGCCGACGCCTGGGCCCGCATCAGCGGCCGTCCCGGCATGTGCGACGCGACGCTGGGACCGGGCGCCACCAACCTGCTGACCTCGCTGACCGAGAGCCTCAATGCCGGCGTGCCGCTGATCGCCATGATCGGCGACACCAACCGCGAGCACTCGTGGAAGAACATGACGCAGGAGACGCAGCAGGTCGAAATGCTGCGCCCCGCCGTGAAGGAAGTGATCCGCGTCGAGGTCGGCAAGCGCATCCCCGAGCATGTCCGCCGCGCCTACGCGGTGGCGACGTCCGGCCGCCCCGGCCCTGTGCTGCTCGACGTGCCGGAGGACATCTGCCACGGCGTCTTCGACTTCACCGAGGACGATTTCTGGGTCGACGAGGCGACGGCGCACGCGCCGGCCCGCCGCATCCGCCCAGATGCCGATGAGATCGCCCGCGCGGCGAAACTGCTGGCGGCGGCGAAGCGGCCGATCGTGCTGGCCGGCGGCGGTGTGCATCTCTCCGGCGCCGCCGACGAGCTGACCGCCCTGGCCGAGGAGCAGGGCCTGCCCGTCGCCCACACGCTGTCGGGCAAGGGCGCCATCGCCTGCACGCACGACCAGTCGCTCGGCCTGTTCGGCCGCTACTCGCGCACCGCCAACGACGTGCTCGACGCCGCCGACTGCATTCTCGTCGTCGGCTGCAAGCTCGGCGAGATCGCCTCCAAGCGCTACACCCTGCCGAAGCCTGCGACGCCGCTGATCCATCTCGACATCCTCGCCGAGGAGATCGGCCGTTGGCGGCGCGCCGACGTTGCCCTGTGGGGCGATGCGCGGGCCGGGGTCGCCGACCTGCGCGCAGCGCTCGCCGATGGCGCGAAGGCCCGGCGCGAAGGCCGCGCCGGCTACCTCGCCGAGATCAAGGCCGGCAAGGACAAGTGGCGGCGCGAGGTCGACGTCCGCCTGACCTCCGGCGAAAAGCCGATCAACATGGCGCGCGTCTGCCATGAACTGAACGCCGTGCTGCCGGCCGACGCCATCCTCGTCGCTGATGGCGGCTTCGCCGCCCACTGGACGGGCCTGCTCTACGACACCAAGCGGGCGGGCCGCGGCTTCGTCGTCGACCGCGGCATGGCCTCGATCGGCTACGGCGTGTCCGGCGGCGTCGGCTGCAAGCTGGCCGCTCCCGACCGTCCCGTGTTCACGCTGACCGGCGACGGCGGCCTCAACATGACGCTCGGCGACCTCGAGACGGCGGCGCGCATGAAGGTGCCGGTCGTCGTGCTGGTCGTGAACAACGCCGCCTCGGGCTACATCAAGGCGCTGCAGCACACGCTGTTCGGCGGCGGCAACTACCAGTCCGCCGACCTGTCGGACTTGAACTATGCCGCCGTTGCCGAAACGCTGGGCTGTCGCGGCATCCGCGTCGAGGACCCGGACAAGCTGGCCGATGCCTTCCGCGCCGCGCTCGGCGAACGCGAGCGGCCGGTGGTGATCGACATGGTGGTGACGCGCGATGCCGGCAAGATGCTGCCCGGCGTCGACAACCGCGCCGCCGTGGTCAAGAAGGGCGACCGTATCGCCTGACAAGGGGGAGAAGCGTGATGGCAGAGGCGTTAGCCAACGAACCGGCGCGCGTCGTCGGGCTCTACCGGACCATGTGCGTCATCCGCGCCTTCGAACTCGAGGCGGAAGAGGCATTCAACCGCGGCGAGGTGATCGGCTCGGTCCACCAGACCATCGGCCAGGAGGCGGTCGACACCGGCGTCGTCTCGAACCTGCGCCGCACCGACCTGCTGCTGTCGAACCATCGCGGCCACGGCCACTCCATCGCCAAGGGCGCCAATCCGGTCGCCATGATGAAGGAGCTGTACGGCAAGGTCGGCGGCACCAGCGGCGCCAAGGGCGGCTCGATGCACATCGCCGACTTCTCGGTCGGCATGATGGGCGCCAACGGCGTGCTCGCCGACGGCCTGCCGATGGCCTGCGGCGCCGGCCACGCGATCCAGCTGCGCGGCGAGGACAAGATCGTCACCGTCTTCGTCGGCGACGGCACGACCAACCGCGGCCCGTTCTACGAGGCGCTCAACTGGTCGATGATCTACAAGTTGCCCGTGCTGTTCGTCTGCGAGGACAACACCTACGCCTCGTCGACGCGCACCGCGGCGGTGACCGCCGGCCCCGGCCCGGTCGCCCGCGCCCAGGCCTTCGGCATGCCGACGGTGTCGGTCGACGGCAACGACATCCTCGCCGTCGACGCAGCCGCCGCCGACTTCGTCGAACGCGTCCGCTCCGGCAAGGGGCCGCATTTCCTGCATGCCAGGACCTATCGCATCAAGGGCCACATCTCGCGCGACAAGATGCTCTACCGCCCGCACGGCGAGACCGAGGAGATGTGGAAGAACGAGCCGGTCGCGCGCTGCGTCGCCTGGCTTGTCGAGCACGGCGTGGCGAAGAGCGAACTCGACGCCATCGACGACGAGGCCAAAGCCCTGATTGCCCGCGCCGTCGAAGAGGCGCGCGCGGCGCCGATCCCCGACCCGGCCATCGCATGGACGGACATCCAGGATCACGGCGCCCCCGAACGGCGGAGGATCGCATGAGCGAGATGAGCTATGCCGACGCCCTGCGCATCGCGCTTGGCGAGGAGATGGAACGCGACCCGCTGGTCTGGGCGCTCGGTGAGGACCTGTCGACCGCGCATGGCGGCACCAGCGCCAACCAGTATGTCGGGCTGATCGACAAGTTCGGGCCGCGCCGCATCGTCAACACGCCGATTTCCGAGAACACCATCATGGGCACGGCGGTCGGCGCCGCCGTCGCCGGCACGCGCCCGGTCGCCGACCTGCGCGTCTGCGACTTCGGCCTCTGCGCCGTCGACGAGTTGGTCAACCAGGCGGCCAAGATCCGCTACATGTTCGGCGGTCAGGCGCGCGTGCCTCTCGTGGTAAGGCAGGCCATCGGCCTGCGGCGCGGTTCGGCCGCGCAGCACTCGCAGTCGACCGAGGCATTCTGGGTCCACACGCCGGGCCTCGTGGTGATGACGCCGGGCACGCCGGCCGATGCCAAGGGCATGCTCAAGTCGGCCATCCGCTGTGACGATCCCGTGGTGTTCATGGAGCACAAGGAGTGCTGGGGCGTCGTCGGCGAGGTGCCGGACGATCCGGAATACCTCGTGCCCATCGGCAAGGCGGCGATCCTGCGCGAGGGCAAGGACGTCACCATCGTCTCGTGGTCGCGCACCGGCCAGCTTTGCGCCGCCGCCGCCGACCGCATGGCGAAGGACGGCATCGGCGCCGACGTCATCGACCTGCGGACGCTGTGGCCGTGGGACCGTGAAGCGGTGGTCGCGTCGGTGAAGAAGACCGGCCGGCTACTGGTGGCGCAGGAATCCGTGCAGGTCGGCGGCTTCGGCGCCGAGATCGCGGCCGAGATCGGCGAGCATCTCGGCGACGCCCTGAAGGCGCCGGTGCGCCGCATCGGCGCGCCGCGCATGCCGGTGCCCTACGCCGCCATCCTCGAGGACGAGTACCGCGTCACCGACGCGCACATCGAGGCGGCGGCACGGCCACTGGTAAAGGGACAGAAGAAAGCCGCGTGAGGTACTCCCACCCTCTCCGCCCCGCGAACGGGCGGAGAGGATGAGGCCGGCGCGACCGGCCACCTAGCCCAGCACCCGGTCGATGTCGGTGCCGGTCATCTCCCACTCGTTGCCGAGATTGGCGACGACGATGCGCATGAAGCGCTCGTGGTCTGCGAGCGCCCGCGCCGGGTCGCCGTAGTGGTCGGCGAGGATGGCGAGGGCGAGCTGGGCCGGCGCCTGGCCCTCGTAGCTCCACTCGAAGCCGTCGCGGCTGATCGCCTTGATGTCGGTGCGCTCGGGTAACGCCGCGCCGTCGACCGTGACGACGATACCGTCGATGGTGCGGTCGCCGCGATAGGTCTTCATCGTGGCCTACTTCCTGCTCGCCGGCGCACCCTTGGTGCGCGCGACCTCGGGGAAGACCCACATCGAGACGACCATGAAGACGCCAAGGAAGACGACCACCCACTTGGCGATGTCCTGGCCGAGCGACTGCTGGAACCAGAAGCCGGCGGCCGCGACCAGCAGGGTGACGACGGACAGTGCGGCCTTGATCGGTGTCGGCATGGCGGCGTCCCTCCCCTGCCCCGGCTATTCCGCCGCCTGGGCGGCAACGCCCGGCGTGCGGAAGGTCTGGCGCAGATCGTTGCGCAGGTGGCGGGTGCTGTAGCCGTTGAAGAGATGGCCGAGCAGGCCGCGGTCGAGATCCGACGTGCCGAAGGCCCAGTCCATGATGGGGAACGTCAGGTTCATGTTCCGCTCCATCATGATCGACTGGTTGTGATGGGCGTAGTGATGCCGGCGCAGCGTGTTGACGAAGGGCACGTTGCGTACGAACCAGCTTTCCTCGACGTGGCAGCAGAAGTGCATGAACTCGTAGATCAGGTACATAGACGTCGTCGTCGCGATGAACAGCCAGCCGACATTGGCCGAGATCAGCCAGCCGAGGATCAGCGCGCCGGGGATCGACATCATGGTGAACGTCACCAGCGCGTAGGGCGGGAAGAAGGTGACGCGCCAGTCGTTGTGGCCGGCGAAGCGCATCTCCTTGTCGGTGAAGAACTGGTGGTGCATCAGCGTGTGGCGGTTGTAGATCGCCCGCAGGGCCGAGATGCGCGACGGCCGGTGCATGATCATGCGGTGCAGCCACCACTCGAAGAAATTGCAGAACAGGAAGACGACCGGGATCGTCAGCCACTCCCACCACTGCACGGCGGCGAGGTTGGAGCCGTAGATGAACAGCGCGGCGAAGCCGGTGACGTAGATGATGGCGACATGCAGCCAGCCATTGTACCAACCGGCCACGCGCTGCCTGTAGACCGAGCGGTAGTTGCGCTGGCGGTCCGTCATCGGGCTCGCGGCAATTTCCATCGTCGTCGCTCCTGGGCAATGCCTCGCGGGCGGCCGGGGCCGCTCCGTTGACGCGTAGTATATCACCGGTACATTATGCTGCAACGTTCAAGGGAGAGATGCCGTCATGCTGTTCTTCGTCCACCGGGTCGACCGCCCGGGCACCAACGCGCTGCGCATGAAGACGCGGCCCGCCCACCTCGAATGGACCGAAACCGTCGGCTCCCGCCTGAAGTTCGCCGGTCCCACCCTGGCCGAGGACGGCAAGACGATGAACGGCAGCGTCTGGGTGATCGAGGCAGACAGCCTCGAGGCCGCCAATGCCCTGATGGCCAACGATCCCTACGAAAAGGTCGCCCTGTTCGAAAGCAAGGTCGTCCGCCACTTCATGCAGACCGTGCCCGAGCCGCGCTGATCCAGGAGTCCCGCCGTGCCGATCCGCTACCGCGCCGCGGTGCTGCGCGCGCCGCGCACGCCGATGACCATCGAGGAGGTCGTCGCCGCCGACCTCGCGCCGACCGACGTCCTGGTGCGGATGCGCGCCGCCGGCCTTTGCCACACCGACCTCGAGGTCATCGAGGGCTCGCTGCGCTATCCGATGCCAATCGTCCTCGGCCACGAGGCCGCCGGCACCGTCGAGGCAGTGGGCAGCGCCGCACGCGGGGTGAAGGCCGGCGACCGGGTCGTGCTGTCGTGGAACCCGCACTGCGGCCACTGCTACTACTGCGACCGCGACCTGCCGATCCTCTGCGAGAGCTACCTGCGCGAAGGCCCGCAGGCGCTGCACTTCGACGGCGCGCCGCGCGCGCACCTGTCGGCGGGCGGCGAGCTGCACCAGCTCATGTTCCTCGGCACCTTCGGCGAGTACGTCATCGTCTCCGACCAGCAGGCGGTAAAGGTACCGGCCGACATCCCCTTCGAGCAGGCCTGCCTCATCGGCTGCGGCGTCATGACCGGCGTCGGCGGCGCGCTCAACATCGCCGACATCAACATCGCCGACACGGTGATGGTGATCGGCTGCGGCGCCGTCGGTCTCTCGGCTGTGCAGGGCGCGCGGCTGGCGCGCGCCGCGCGCATCGTCGCCATCGACATCGACGACGCCAAGCTCGACCTCGCCCGCCATATGGGCGCGACCGACACGGTCAATGCAAAGTCGACCGACCCCGTCGAGGCCGTGCGCGCGCTGACCAGCGGGCGGGGCGCCGACGTGGTGCTTGAGGCGGCCGGCAACGCGCTGACCTTCCGGCAGAGCGCCGAGGCGGTGCGGCCGGGCGGCCAGATCGTCTGGCTCGGCAAGATCGACGTCGCCTCCGACGTCGCCTTCCGCTGGGGCGCGCTGATGGGCGAGAAGCGCATCCGCCGTTCGAGCTACGGCGGCGCTCGCCCGGCGCGCGACTTCCCGGCGCTGGCGCGCGCTTACCTCGACGGCACGCTGATGCTCGACGAGCTGATCACCCAGCGCATCGGCCTCGCCGCGATCAACGAGGGCTTCGCCGCGCTGCGCGACGGCAAGGCCATCCGTTCGGTGGTGGTGTTCGATACCTGAGGCTCATGTGTCCAGCGTCCGGCGGGCGAAGCTCTCGATGTAATCGACCAGCCGGTCGGACGCTGCGGCGGCGGCGTCGGGATCGCGCCCGGCGATAGCCTCGGCGACATCGGCGTGCAGCTTCGCCGTCAGCGGCAGGTCGGCGGCCTGCTGGTAGTGCTGATACCAGAAGCGGCGCGACAGTCCCTGCATCAGCCCCATCGACCGCGTTGCGAACTCGTTGCGCGCCGCCGTCGAGAACAGTCGGTTGAAACGGTCGTCGAGACGCATGAAGGCGATGTCGTCGCGCGCCTCGGCGGCGGCCCGCATGCCCGCCGCCGTGGCGGCGAATTCCTCGCGTTCAGCCGGCGTCGCGCGTTCGGCGGCGAGCCGGGCGATCAGCCGCTCGACGACGCGGCGCACCTCGAGCAGGCGAAGCTGCGCGCGCAGGTCGACGCCGGTGACGAGGATGCCGCGTCGCGGTAGCACGGTGACGAGGCCGTCGCGCGCCAGCCGTTGCAGCGCCTCGCGGACCGGCGTGCGGCCGAAGCCGAGGCGATCCGCCAGCGCCGTCTCGGACAGCACCGTGCCCGGCGGCAGCTTCAGCGTGACGATCTGTTCCTCGATCTCGCGATAGGCCCGGTTCGTCAGCGTGCCGTTGCCGTCCCCCGCCGCGTCCGGGAGCGGCTGGCTGGGCCGGCCGGTGCCGGCGGGCTTGCGGGTCGAACGCGGCATGGCGGGACCGGAGGAGACTTCGGGCGACGCCTCTCTATGCCACGAACACCGCGTCGTGGCGACGGCGCCTAACCGGCGAGGGCGTCGAGCACCGCCCGCGCCGTGCGCTCGGGCGCCTGCATCGTGCCGTAATGGCCCACGCCGTCGAGGACGGTCAGTTTCGCCCCGGGAATTTCCGCCGCCAGCGACTTCGCATGCGGCAGCGGGATCAGCGTATCGGCGGCACCCGCGACCACGGCGGTCGGCACGGTGATCTTCGCCAGGTCGAGCCGCTCGCAGGGACCGACCAGCGGCGCCCGGCGCGCGCCCTGCTCGGGTGTGTTGGCGCGGTGGCGGAAGGACGTGACGATTTCCGGCGTGATCTCGTCCTCCGGCATGAACATGGCGGCCATCGCCCGGGCGTTCTTCTCGCGGTCGGCGGCAAGCGCACGCAGCTTCGGCGCCACGTCCGGGCTTAGCGCGGCGAGAGATTCGCCGATGCGGTAGGTGAACACCATCACGGCCCTGTCGACCCGCTCGGGGCGACGTACCGCCAGCGCCTGGGCGATGACGCCGCCGAGCGAGACACCGACGAAGTGCGCCTTGCCGTAGCCCAACGCCCCGATCAGCGCCGCAGCGTCGTCGGCGAGGTCGAGCACCGTGTATGGCTCGGGCGCATTCGTCGTCCGCCCGGAGTCGCGTTGGTCGTAGGAGATGACGGTGTAATGCGGCGCCAGCAGGCGGGCGAAGTTGTCGAACACAGTGAGGTCGGTGGTGGCGCCGTGCGCCAGCACGATAGGCGCGCCGCTGCCAGTGACCGCGTAGGCCGTCTTCACGCCATTCAGGTCGATAGTGCGAAGCATGGTGCAAGCCTCTCCTGCGGATGTGCGGATGCGGGCGTTCAGCGCCCGGCGAGAAAATCGAGGACGACCGCGGCCACGCGCTCCGGCGCCTGGATGGTGCCGACATGGCCGACGCCGTCCAGCACGGCCGTGCGCGCGCCCGGAATCTCGGCGGCGAGCGACAGCGTCAGGTCGCAAGGGATCAGCCGGTCATCGCTCCCGGCCATCACGAGGGTCGGCGCGGTGATGTCGCCGAGGTCATAGCGGTCGCCGCCGGCGAGCAGCGCAGCCCGGCGGCGCGACTGCTCCGGCGTGCGGGTCTGACGACGGAACATGTCCACCAGCTCGGGCCGCGCGTCGACGACCGCCGGCGGAAAGAAATAGCGGCGGGCCGTCTCGCCGGCGTGCTTCTCGCGATCCGCGGCATGGACCCGCAGCCATTCCAGTGCCCCTGGATTGAATTCGCCGACCGTCTTGCCGATGCGGAAGGTGCTGGCCAGCACCAGCCGGTCGATGCGGCCGGCATGGCGCGCGGCGGCGGCCTGCGCGATCAGCCCCCCGAGCGAGGTGCCGAAGACATGCGCCCGCTCGTAGCCGAGGCCGGCGATCAGCCCGGCGAGATCGTCACCCATTTCGGCCAGCGAATAGGGACTGTCGGGATTGGTCGTCCGACCGGAATCGCGCTGGTCGTACGCAATCACCGTGTGACGCGCGGCGAGCAGCGGCGCGAAGCCGGCGAACATGGTGTGGTCGGCCTCGTTGCCGTGCACCAGCACGACCGGCGTGCCCGTCCCCGTCACGTCCGCAGCGATGCGGGTTCCATTGGCCTCGACGAAGCGCATGACGTCTCCTCAGTGCAACAGTGTGGCAAGCGCGCCGGCGAGTTCCCCTGCCGGATCGGGCGGTGTCCAGGCCATGCGAAACGCGACATGGCCGTCGGGTCGGACCAGAACGGCGCCGCGTGGACCGATCTGGAAGCCGGCCACCGGATCCGCCTGCGGCAACCGTTGCAGACCGAGACGTACGCCGCTCTTGCGTGTCACATCACGGCCGGCTGCCAGCCATTCGTCGGCGGCCGGGCCGGCGACCAGCGTGAAGTCGCGGTCGAACCAGTCGAGGGTCGACACACGACGTGAATGGTCGAGCCACAGGTGCGGGAAGCGGCTGCCCGGTCGGTCGTTGGGCGTATAGATGCGCGGATTGTGCGCCGGGCGCACCGTCCCGTCTGCAATGATCGCCCCGGCTTCGTAAACGACGCCCAGATCCTGGCCAATGCGGTGGATGTGCAGTTCCTGCTCCTTGAGCAGGAATCGAATCTGGTCGTCGTTGCCGCTGCGCATGCCCTCCTCGTTGCTGTACATCCGGTGATAGTTGCCGAGGCTCCAATCGGCATTGGAATGGGCGATCGGCCGACGCTCGGCGTCATAGGTGTCGAGCAGGCGCGGGGCCGCTTCTCCGCGCAGCACCATCGCGAGCTTCCAGGCGAGGTTGTGGGCGTCCTGTACGCCGGAGTTCAGACCGAAGCCGCCGGACGGTGGGAAACGGTGGGCCGCGTCGCCGACAAGGAACAGCCGGCCCTTGCGGAAGGTTTCCGCGACCTGGCGCGAGAACCGCCAGTGCGAGCGGTTGATGAGTTCGATCGGCTGGTCGGGCACGCCGATGTAGCGGCGCAGCATTTCCACCGTCTCGGCGTCTGTCCACGGACGTGGCCGCTCGTCGCGTTCGGCGCCGAGCGAGAACAGGGTCAGCCAGCGGTCACCGCGCGGATCGGTCGACAATATGTTGACTGCCGGCAGGCTGCGATCGGGCGGCAACACGCGGAAGACCTGCACCTTCGTCGCACCGGGTATGGCCGACAGGTCGCTCTTCCAGAACTCGTTCAGCATGACCCGCAGCGTCGCAGGACCGATCATCTCGATGCCGGCCGCCCGGCGCGTCGGGCTCGGGGCGCCGTCGGCCGCCAGCAGATAGCGCGCGCGCCAATGCTCCGGTCGGCTACCGTCGAGCGGCCGAACCTCCACGGTAACGCCATCCGCGTCCTCGGTGTAGCCGACGAACTCGGTGGCGAAGCGGATGCGGGCGTGACGAGCGCCCGAAAGGGCGCGGAACAGCACTTCCTCGACCGCATCCTGGGCGACGCCGCTCTTCCACTCCGGTCCCTGGTCCAGATTGGGCTCGGGCAGCGTGCGGCCGATCTCACGCCCGGCGATCGCTTCGACGAACACGAACAGGTCCGTCTCGTCGGCGAGCCCGCGAGCGCGGACGGCATCGGCGACGCCCCAGCCGCGGAAGATTTCCATGGTGCGCGAGTAGCAGGCGCGCGACTTGGGGTGATCCGTCGTCGTTGCGCTTTTTTCGACCAGTACACAGTCGATCCCGAAGCGTTCCAGCGCCAGTGCCAGTGCCAGCCCCACGGGTCCGCCTCCGACGATGAAGACGTCGGTGGTCAGTGTCTCTGACCGTCGCGGCGCGGGCACGTTCGGGGCGTTCGTCATGACGTTCGCCCCGCACCTGTCCGTCGGGAGGCCGATTTCCCCTTCGGCAGCCACCCGCCCTCCCCGCACGGCATGGCTGACGTGCCCGCACTATCCCCTTGGCGATGCGAGGAGCCGGCGCCATGTTCGCCTCCGTCGCGGCGGCGCAGCGGGCGCCGGCCGGCGCCTTCCCGGGGTTCGCACATGGTCCAGGCCCTCGCGCCCATTGGCCTGCTCATCGCCTCGAACGTGTTCATGACCTTCGCCTGGTACGGACACCTGCGCTTCAAGGAAACGGCGCTGCCGGTCGTCGTGATGGCGAGCTGGGGCATCGCCTTCTTCGAATACTGGCTCGCCGTGCCGGCCAACCGCATCGGCCACGGCACCTACAGCGTCGCCGAACTGAAGACCATGCAGGAGGTCATCACTCTGGTCGTGTTCGCCGCCTTCTCGGTGCTGTGGCTCGGCGAATCGCTGCGCTGGAACCATGCCGCCGGCTTCGTCTGCCTCGTCGCCGCCGTGTTCTTCGTCTTCCACAAGTGGTGAGGGCGCGGACCGCTCCGCGCCCCGGCACTTCCCCGCCTACTTCAGCGGCGAGAACGGCAACGGTACCAGGATGCGGTTTTCCTGCGCGATCAGCTTCGAGGCCACTTGCGCGCGGTAGGCGCCGAAGGCCGGATCGGCGGCCGTCGCGGCCAGCGTCTGCTCGCGCACCGCGTGGCTCTTCCAGTACCAGAGATGGACGACCTGATGCAGCCGCGCGCTCGCCGTGTAGAAGTAGCCGACCAGCGGCCAGCCATGCTTGTCGGTAACCGGCAGGCCAAAGGCCTTGAAGGCCTGCACGTAGCCGGCGACGCTGCCGTAGGTCAGCGTGTAGGTGCGCGCATCGACGATGGCGAGGTCGCCGCCGCCGCCCGGATGCGTGAACGGCACGCACAGGTCGGTCGCCTCGAGCAGCCGGTTTTCCTGCGTCAGCAGCATGCCGGCCGTGGCCTTGCGGTACTCGGCGAAATCCTTGTGCGAATAGAGCGCGCGCGACACTTCCTGGCGCTGGCCGAGGCTCTCCCACTTCCAGTAGTGGACGACCTGATTGAGCATGCCGCTCTCGGAGGTGAAGATGCCGCCGAGGTCGTAGCCGACCTGCTTCATCGCCGGCAGTGCGATGTCGCGCAGCGCCTCGATGTACGGCACGTTCTTACCGTGCTGGACCGTGTAGGTACGTTCGTCGACGATCATCGTCCTCTCCCTGGACAGGCTGTGTTGGTTGCCGCCGTCGCCTAGCGGAACGGCGAGAAGGGCGTCGGCACGAGGAACCGGTTCTCCTGCGCGATCATGCGGCCGGTGTTGAGCGCCTGGTAGGCCCGGAACTCCGGATCGGCCAGTGTTTCCGCCACGATCCTCTCGCGCGCGGCATGGCTCGGCCAATACCACAGGTGAACGATCTGGTGCAGCGTTCCGTTGGTCGACGCGCAGTAGGCGAGCAATGGCCATCCGCGCGCCTGCATGATGGGCAGGCCGAAGGTGCGGAAGATACGCACATAGGCGGGGACGCTGCCGATGGCGAGGGTGTAGGTTCGCGCATCGACGACGGCGAGATCGCCCGCGCCGCCGTCGCGCGCGAAGGGAGTGCCGAGTTCCGCGACCGCATCGACGATCCGGCTCTCCTGGCGCAGCAGGAGGCCGGCGGCGGCCTTGCGGTACTCGCCGAACTCCCTGTCGGCGCCGAGCGCGCGGAACCCTTCCTGGCGCCGGCCGGCATCGGGCCAGCGCCAGTAGTGGACGACCTGGTTGAGCATGCCGCTCTCGGTCGTGAAGACGCCGCCGCAATCGTGACCGAGGCGCTTCATCGCCGGCAGGGCAAGGTCGCGCAGGGCGTCGAGATAGGCCGGCATCTGGCCGTGCCGCGCCGTATAGGTGCGTTCGTCGACGATCATCGGCGTTCCCCCGGGGTCGTGGGCGCCCCGCTGCCTGCGGCATGGTGGCCGACGGCGCCCGGCCGGGCAACGGTCGCGGCCGGGGCCGCCGCGTGGTAGCCTGGATGTCCGCAACGCATGACGGATCGGGAGGCCACCGATGGAGGAGCCGAAGGTTTCGGTCGCCGAAATGGAAAAGCGGGTCTGCCGCATCGACCGGGTGACGGGCGGCATGTTGTCGTTTCTCGACCAGCGCATGCCGGCGCACGAGCGCGAGATCATCAACATCATCGGCATGGCGGTCGCCGAGAATCCGGGTGCGCCGGAACTGCAGCCCAAGATCGCGGCGCCGGCGCATGGCTTCGCCGTGACGATGGTGCGCGCCGACCCCGGCAAGGGCGCGGCGCTTCATGCCCACCCCACGGAGGAAGTCTTCACGCCCATCACCGGCCGGTGGGCGATCTTCTGGCTGGAGGACGGCGTCGAGCGGGAAGTGACGATCGGCCCCGGCGATACGATCTCGGTGCCGATCGGCATCTACCGCGGCTTCCGCAACGTGTCCGATGCCCCGGGCCTGCTCAATTCCGTCATCGGCGGCCCGGACACGGGCAAGGTGCTGTGGCACCCGTCGGTCATCGACGGCGCCCGCGCCACGGGACTGGAGATCGACGGGGAGGGAAACCTGCGCAACATCGCAGCGGAGTGACGGCCGCGGGTTTGCGTGTACGGCGCCAACATCGGAGGAGGCTTCGGCGATGAGTGTGGACGGCAAGCCGCGTATCTCGGAAGCGGAGATGGAGAAGACGTACGTGGCGCGAGAGGGAGCCTCGCACGGCTCCAACCTCGCCTTCCTCGACCAGTGCCTGCCCCAGTACGGGCGCGAAATCATCAACATGATCGGGCTCGGCGTCACCGAGAACGCCAGCGATCCGGCACTGGTGCCGAAGATCGGGCTGCCCGCTCACGGCTTCGCCGTCACCTACAATCGCGCCCGGCAGGGCGGCGGCGCGGCGCTGCACGCGCACCTTACCGAGGAAGTCTTCATCCCCGTGCGCGGCACATGGGAAATCTACTGGCTCGAAGGAAGCGAACGGCGTGCGGTGTCGATCGGTGCGGGTGACGTGATCCACGTTCCGACAAAGATCTATCGTGGCTTCAGGTTGCTTTCCGCCGAGCCCGACGCGCTCCTCATCGGCCTCGTCGGCGGGCCCGACCCCGGCCATGTGGAATGGCACCCGGACGTCCTCGAGGAAACGCGGGCAGCCGGCTACGAGCTCGATCCGCAGGGCAACCTGCGACGGATTGCCGGCGCTTGACGGCGCCGCGCCTTGACAGGACCGGGCCGCGATACCGAACTTGGAAACGACAATTCAACCGGGAGGAAGGGTGATGGAAACCCCGCGCGTTTCGCCCGAGGAGATGGAGCGCAAGCACGTCGTCCGCTATCGCGACTGCAAGGGCTCCGACCTCGCCTATCTCGACCAGCGCATGCCCGAGCACGCGCGCGAGATCGTCAACGTCATCGGCATGAACGTCACCGAGAATACCGATGACCCGCTGCTGCGGCCCAAGCTGGGCAACGCCTACGGCTTCTCGCTGGTCTACAACAAGGCCTTCGCCGGCAGCGGCTCGGGTCCGGCCTTCCACTCCCACCAGACCGAGGAAGTGTTCATCCCGATGAAGGGCACGTGGGAAGTGGTGTGGCTCGAGGGCGAGACCGAACGCGCGGTACGCCTCGAGCCGCTCGACGTCTGCTCGGTGCCGGTCGGCATCTATCGCGGCTTCCGCCTGGTGTCCGGCGAGGCCGACGCCATGATGCTGGCGATCGTCGGCGGGCCGGAAGCAGGCCATGTCGCCTGGCATCCCAGCGTCATCGAGAAGGCACGCGCCACCGGGCTCGAAGTCGACGACCAGGGCAATCTGCGCAAGATCGCAGCCGAGTAGCGGCCGAGATGAGGGAGAGACACGCATGAGCAAGGTTGTTGACGCGCGCCTGCGCGACCGGCCGGTTCCGCGGATCGACGTGGCCCGGATGGAGCGCGACCACGTCGCGCGCCTCGACGGCATGAAGGGCTCGCGCCTCGCCTTCCTCGACCAGCGCCTGCCCGGCCATGAGCGCGAGAACATCTCGATTGTCGGCATGGGCGTGACGGAAAATGTCACCGACCCGAACCTGGCGCCGAAGATCACCGCCGGCGCCCACGGCTTCGCCGTCGGCTACATCCGGGCGGAAAACGGCAAGGGTGCGGCGCTGCATCGGCACCCCACCGAGGAAGTGTTCATTCCCGTTCGGGGCGACTGGCAGATCTACTGGCTGGAGGGCGAGGCCGAACGCGCGATAATCCTGTCGCCCGGCGACATCATCAACGTTCCGGTCGGCATCTATCGCGGATTCCGGGGCGCCAGCGACGACCCCGATGCACTGCTGTTCGCGGCCGTCGGCGGCCCCGATGTCGGCAAGGTCGACTGGCACCCCTCGGTCATCGAGGCGGCGCGGAGCACCGGGCTGGCGGTCGATGCCGCCGGAAACCTGCTCGACGGCAGCGCCGCCAGCGGCGACCGGGCCGCGGTGGATACCGTCGACCCCCGGCTGCGTGGCCGCCCGGTGCCGCGCATCGGCGTCGCGGAGATGGAACGGACGAGCGTCGCCCGCATCGCCACGATGAAGGGGTCGGACGTAGCCTTCGTCGACCAGCGCATTCCCGGTCACGAGCGCGAGATCATCGACGTCATCGGCATGGGCGTGACGGAGAATTCCGATGACCCCGACCTCGCCCCGAAGATCGCGACGCCGGCACACGGCTTCGCCGTCACCTACATCCGCGCCGGCAAGGGTAAGGGGGCGGCCCTGCACCGCCATCCGACCGAAGAGGTGTTCATGCCGATCATGGGCACCTGGGAGGTCTACTGGATGGAAGGCGACACGGAGCGCGCCGTGGCCCTCGCGCCGGGCGACATCGTCAACGTGCCGATCGGCATCTTCAGGGGCTTCCGCAACGTTTCTGACCACCCGGACGCGCTGCTGCTCGCGCTCATCGGCGGTCCCGAGCCCGGCAAGGTCGACTGGCACCCGAAGGTGATCGCCGACGCCCGGGCGACCGGCATGGCGATCGACGACGACGGCAACCTGATCGTGGCGGCCGCCGCACAGTAAGTTCAAAGGGTCACGAAACGAGCGGGGCCCGGCACGCTGTGCGGCCGGGCCCCTGTCGTCTTCGGCAATGGCGGCGTGGCTCTATCCGGTCCCGGTGGTCGTGCCGTCGGTCGGCGTCGCTGGCGGCAGCGCCTGCCGCGGACGGTTCTCCCGACTTGATCCAGTGACCGCTGGCCTCGCTCTCTCCTCCCCACCCTTGGGCCGTGGCGTCCGCAACACGCGGTACACCCGCACACTTTGTGCGATGCACAAAAAATGGTGCAGCGCACAAAAACAGGTTAGAAATCAGACGCTTACCAAGCCCGGTGTTTGTACGGATTCCGTCGGCAGGAGTCAACCGAGGCGTCGGCTGATGACAATGATACGTTCTGCCTCGGCAAGCTCGGCGGGACGATTCAGATTGAGGAACGGGTCGCACCGCGCGGGTCCGGCGTCGACCGCATAGTCGACGACGGCGAGCCGGAAGCGCGTGGTCCAGGCGTCGACCTTGCGGATGCCCTCGACGGACAGGGCGTGCCGAAGATCGTCGCGCAGGGCGAGCGGCCAGAGACCGAAGACCGGATGCGTCCGGCCGCCGCTGGCCGCGCAGGCCAGGTCCGCCCTCCCGCCCGCAACCGCCGCGACCAGCCGAGCCACGAGATCGTCGGGAAAGAACGGAGCGTCGACGGCGAAACTGGCCATCCATCGCGCCGCGGGCATCGTCGCCGCGAAGTGGTCGAGACCGGCCAGAACCCCCGCCAGAGGCCCGGCGAAGCCGGTCACTCCGTCCGCCACGACATCGAGGTCCCGCCCGGCGAAGCGCGCCGCATCGCCGTTGGCGTTGAGGATCAGGCGGGCGACCTGCGGCCGGGCGCGGGCGATCGTGTGGTCGAGCAAGGGCCGGCCGGCCAGCGGCAGCAGGGCCTTGTCGCCCCCGCCCATGCGGCGGGCCTGGCCGCCCGCCAGCACGACGCCGGCGACGGGGCCGACGGCACCGGGCGCGGAATGGTCGCTGCGCGAGTCGGAAGACACGGCTGCGACGCTACCGTGCGGCCGGATCGGGTGCTAGCGTCCCCGGCCGGAATTGCCACGAGGGCCGCACGCCATGTCCGCCACCAGCCTCGATGCGGCGCCGTCGTTCGACCTCGCCGGCCGCGTTGCCGTCGTCACCGGCGGCGCCAGCGGCATCGGCGAGGCGGTAGCCATGGCCTACGCCGGCGCGGGCGCGCGCGTCCATGTGCTCGACCTCAGCGACGACAACCGCAAGGCCGCCACGACGCGCTTTGCCGGCGCCGGGCTGGTGGCCGGCTTCGCTGGCTGCGACGTCGCCGACGGGGCCTCGGTGGAAACCGCCATGGCCGACATCGAGGCGCGCGAAGGCCGTATCGACATCCTGTTTCATGCCGCCGGCACGGCCTTTCGCGGCATGGCCGTCGACCACCGGCCGGAGGACTTCGCCCGCGTCATCGCCGTCAATCTCAACGGCTCGTTCAATGCCTGTCTCGCCGCCGGGCGCCGCATGATCGCGCGCGGCGAGGGCGGCAAGATCATCCTCATGGGGTCGATCCGCGGCGAGGTCGCCTCACCGTTCGGCAGCACGGCCTACTGCACGAGCAAGGGCGGTGTGCACATGCTCGGCCGGCAGTTGGCGACCGAGTGGGCGCCGCATCGCGTCTGCGTCAACTGCCTGTCGCCGCAGCTCGTCGAGACGCCGTTCGTCGCCTCCACACTGGCCCGCCCGGGCGTGCGCGAGCACTACCTGTCGCGCATCCCGATGGGGCGGCTCGGCACCACCGGCGACCTGCTCGGCGCGGCGATCTTTCTCGCGTCGCCGGCCTCCGACTTCGTCACCGGCCACAACCTGTTCGTCGACGGCGGCAGCCGGGCCGGCTGAGCGGGCGAGCGCGAACATGGACCCGACCGACCGACCATGCCGCCCGTTCCGGGGCGCCGTTCTCGCGGTCGTCCTGGCCGGGGTGCTGGCGGTAGCGCCCACGGCGCCGCTGCGCCCAGCCGGCGCCGAGGACCTGTCGGCACCGGTGGTGCGCGTCTCGGTCCTGTCCATCGTCGACCATCCGCGTTTCGACGCCATGCGCCTCGGCATGACCGACCGGCTGCAGGAAGCGCAGGCGCAGATGGCCGGTCGTCTGGCCCTGGAAAGGGTCAGCGCCGACGCCGACCTCGCCCGCCTTGGCACGGAAGCCAAGCGCCTCGCCCAGAGCGACGCACGGGTCATTGTCGCTCTGTCCGCTCCGGCGGCGCGCGCGCTCGCCGCCCTGCCGATCGCCAAGCCTGTCGTTTTCGCCGCCGTGGCGCCCGAGGAAGCCGGCGCGATCGTGGCGACGCGCAAGGCGGTGACCGTCATCGGCATCGTCGAGCAGCCGCCCGAAGGCGAGCAGATCGCGCTGATCCAGCGCATCCTGCCCGCCGTTCGGCGCCTGATCGTGCCGTTCGAGGCCAACCGGCCGGACGGTCAGGTCGGGGCCCGGAACTTCGCCGCCCTCGCCAGCGCCAGGGGCTACGGCCCTGTCCTGCGGCCGGTCGACCCGGCTGCCGCCGACCCGCTCGCTGGCGTCAGCGGAACGGCGACCGCCATAATGCTGCTGCCCGCCCTGCTCGGCCCGGAGATGGAAGACGCGCTGCTGGCCTCGGCCGAACGGCAGGCGCTGCCGGCCTTCGGCGGTGACGCCGGGTCCGTGGCGCGGGGTACGCTGGCCACGGTCACTCATGACGCCTACGCAACGGGCCGCGTCATCGGCGATGCCGTTCTTGCCCTGCTGACACAGCCCGGCGGCCAGAAAACCGAACTGCGCGAAGCGACGGCGGGCCACATCGTCATCAACCTGGACAGCGCCGGGCGGCTGGGCCGGGCCCTGCCAGCGAGCGTGCTGGAGCGTGCCGGCACCCTCATCGATTCCGCCGACGGCAACCAGCCACGGCCGGCGGCCAAGCCCGCCGCGCCGCCGGGCCGCCGGCGGGTCATCACCGAATAGGCGCCACCGCGGTCCCGGGGGGCTTTCTCGGGGACGGCCAAAGCCTTACATAGGGGACCGGAGGGCTGTCCGACGATGCAACCCCTGATCGACCCGTTCGAGCGCCGCATCAGCTACTTGCGGGTCTCGGTGACCGACCGCTGCGATCTGCGGTGTGTCTACTGCATGGCCGAGGACATGACGTTCCTGCCGAAGGCGGACGTCCTGTCGCTCGAAGAGCTTGACCGCCTCTGCACGGCCTTCGTGACGCTCGGTGTCCGCAAGCTGCGGCTGACCGGCGGCGAACCGCTTGTGCGGCGCAACATCATGTGGCTGGTGCGGCGACTGGCCCGCCACCTCGACAGCGGCGCGCTCGAGGAACTGACCCTCACAACCAACGGCACCCAGCTCGAGCGCCACGCGGCTGAACTGGCCGATGCCGGCGTCCGGCGCATCAACGTCTCGCTCGACACGCTGGATCCGGATCTCTTCCGGACGATCACGCGCTGGGGCGATCTCGACAAGGTGCTGGCCGGCATCGCCGCCGCGCGTCAGGCCGGCCTGCAAGTCAAGATCAACGCGGTGGCCCTGCGCGGCGTCAACGAGCACGAATTCGACCGCATGATCGCCTGGTGCGGCGAGCGCGGCTTCGACTTGACGCTGATCGAGGTGATGCCAATGGGCGAGATCGGCGAGCAGCGGCTGGACCAGTACCTGCCGCTGTCGCTCGTGCGGTCGCGCCTCGCCGAGCGCTGGACGCTGACCGACAGCAGCCACCACAGCGGTGGCCCCGCGCGTTACGTCGATATCGCCGAAACCGGCCGGCGCCTCGGCTTCATCACGCCGCTCACGCACAATTTCTGCGAGCTGTGCAATCGCGTGCGGCTGACCTGCACCGGCACGCTGTTCATGTGCCTCGGCCAGGAGGATGCTGCGGACCTGCGCGCGCCACTTCGTGTCGCGGACGACGATACGGCGCTGGTGACGGCCATCCGCAAGGCCATTGCGGCCAAGCCCAAGGGCCATGATTTCATCATCGACCGGCGACACCGCGGCCCGGCGGTATCGCGGCACATGAGCGTGACCGGCGGCTAGGTCGCCCGCACCGGCGCGGCCGGCAGTCCGTCGCCAGCCGGACGGACCGAAGGCCGGCAGGAGCTAGAGGAGCACGACGCCCGTGCGCGTCGGCGGCACCTTTTCCGGATTGACCCACGTCGTCGCCATGACGGCGTTGCTGTTCGGCTGGCCGGCATTCAGCCTCGTCTTCGAGCGCCCCGACGACATCGACGAGCCGATCGACGTGCTCGCCTACGGCGAGAGCGCCGACTTCAAGGCCGCGTTCAAGGTCGGCGCCCTCGTCCTCAAGAAGGACGACACTGGCGACAGCGAGAGGACCACGGGCGGCATCGATCCCGACAACGATTCGCCGACCGAAAGCACCGGCGACGCCGGCTTCTCCAGCACCGGCGACTCCACCCGCACGCAATCCGCCGCCGGTCGGCCCGACGCCGTGCGACCCGGCCGGCCGAACGCGCCAGGACGCACCCAGGGCGACGTCCAGGACGACAAAGCGGACGACCGGACCAGGCGCGGCGTCGATACGCCGGTCCCGCCGAAGCCGCGCCAGTCTCCGCCCGGCACGCGAGAAATCGTGGTCGAAGTCCAGCTCTCGCGGCTCGCCGACCTCCGGGCGCCCGTGCCGCCCCGCGGCGCCCAGACACCGACCCTCGCCGCACTTGCAGTACAGGCATCTTCCGCCACGGCCGAGACGCCGCCGCCTAGTCCGGTCCAGCCACCTGCGCCTGTCCGCGGTTCCGATGCGACGGCGCAGCAGGCGACGCCGGCGCCGGCAACGGCGGCGGCTCTGACGGTCACCGCCGCTCCGGCCACGGCTGCCGCACCGACCGCCGACAGGACTGCGCCCGCACTCGCCGAGCCGCGGCTGCAGGTCGACGCGCCGGCGGCGGACCGTGCGGCGGCGGCGGAGCGGACCGCCGAACAGCCCCCGACACCCGTACCCGCCGGCACGGCGGCCGGCGAAGCGGCCGGCGAACAGGTGCCGCATGCAACGACCGCGACGACGACCGAGTCACCGTCCGACGCCGCTCCGGCCGCGGTTGCCCAGGCACGGGTGGCGCCCGTCGCGGTCGTCGCGGCCGGCGACCCGACGGCCAGCGCCGCCGAAGCCAGGTCGCCGGCAACGACGCAGGCCAGCCCCCGTGGGGCGCCCACGCCACGCACGACGGCACCGGACGCCACGACATCCAGCGCCGAAGCGCGCCTCGAGTCTGTTGCGCCGCCGGCGCAACCGCAACCGGTCGCGCCCCCACCCGAGCAGCCGGCACAGGTGCAGACGCCGGTGCAGGCGCAGCAGTCGACACCGGCGGAGTCTGTGCCGGCGAGCGAGCGGCGCGACGCACCGAAGACATCTGTCCGTATCGACGCGCCACGCGCCGACATCGAACGGCCGCTGCCGGAACGTCCGCGCGCGCCGGCGGCGGCCGACGTGACCGTCGCCCTCGCCGATCCCGTGACACCCCGGCAGGCGCCTCCGCCGCCTCCGACGGATCGCCCGCGCGCCGCCACTGTGGTGGACAGGCCGCAAACCGCCCAGGCCACGGAACGGACCGAGACGACGCAGCCACCGCCGAGCGACCCGCTGTCGCGCCTCGCCCGGGTGGCCGCCGGCGAGGACGAGGCGATCGAACGCCTGCTGGTGGACTCGGCACGCGGGGCACCGGGCACGACGCCCAACGCCATCCCGTCGCCACGGTCGGGCGAACTGCCGCTCAGCGGCGCCACGCTGCCGGTTCCGGGTGCGGCGCAGGCCACCGCCGGCCAGAGCAGCCGAACCGACGTCGTCCTGCGCGAGGCCGCAGCGGCGGGCAACGGCAAGGCGGCCCTGATACTGGCCAAGCGGGCCCTGCGCGGAGAAGCGCCGACCATCGTCGCAGCGGATCTCGAGGGCCTGCTGCGCCGGGCGGCCGAGCATGGCCAGGTCGAGGCGCAGATGCTGCTCGCGGTGCTCAAGGCCAAGGGTATCGTCGTCGCCCAGGACCGCATCGAGGCACACGCCCTGCTCAAGGTCGCGGCTGTGGCGACGGGGGCAGTGTCCGATATGGCTTCCGTCCTGCCGCCCGATCCCGCGCGACCGAAAAGTCCCGAGGCGCGCGCCGTCGAGGCGGCGCTGGCACAGGTCGAGCGGCAGATGTCCATCGACGAGGTGGTCAAGTCGCAGCAGGTCGAGAGCGTCTATCGGCGGGCCATACGGGCAGCGCCCCACGGCGGCACGGCAGGCCGCTTCGGACAGGCCGCGACGACGGAGATGCTGGAAGCCGCCGCCGCCGGCTCGACGGCGCAACTCGCCGAACTGCTGGCGCGCGGCGTCGACATCGAGGGACGCGACACCTCCGGGCGAACGGCCATCATCAACGCCGCATGGCGCGGCCGCGTGGATGCCATCGAACTGCTGGTCGCCCTCGGCGCCGACTTCAATGTCGCCGATACCGGCGGCCTCACGGCGGTCCAGTGGGCGGCCAGCAACGGCCATACCGATGCCGTCGAGCGCCTTGTCGCGGCCGGCGCCGCCATCGACGCCCGCGACAACGAGGGCCGCACCGCGCTGATGCGGGCCGCCTGGAACGGGCACGCGCAAACGGTGGCGGCGCTGCTGCGCGCCGGGGCCAATGCCAGGCGAAGCGACGAGGCCGGCGAGACCGCGCGCGACTACGCCCTGCGCAGCGGCAACCCGGACGTCGTCCGTCTGCTCGGCGGAAGCTGACGGTCGCCGCCGACTGTGGCGGCACCGCCGCGTTCGGCTATACTCATTCGGCCGGCAGCTGGCTGCCGTCCCGTCCGACCCACAGCCCCCCAGGAAGCGAGTCGTCATGGACAGCGACGCGACCGCGCAGCGCCCGGCCGTCGATTCCGGCCGCGTCGCCTTCCTTGCGGGCGAGTCCGAGGCCGCCGAGGGCGCGCGCAGGACGCTCGCCGCGCGCTATGGCGATGCCCCGGAGGACGAGGCAGCAGTCGCGGTGGCGCTCGGCGGCGACGGTTTCCTGCTGCGGACGCTCCGTCGCGTCGCGCACCGCGGCCTTCCCGTCTATGGCATGAACCGTGGCTCCGTCGGCTTCCTGATGAACGAGTACCGCGAGGACGGCCTCGCCGAACGACTCGCCGCGGCCGAGCGCGTCACGGTCTATCCGCTGCTCATGGTCGCGAAGGACCGCGCCGGCCGGGAACACACATCGCTCGCCATCAACGAGGTTTCACTGCTGCGCGAGACCTACCAGGCGGCAAAGCTGGAAATCAGCGTCGACGGCGTGGTCCGGCTGCCCGAGCTGGTATGCGATGGCGCGCTGGTCGCCACGCCCGCCGGCAGCACGGCCTACAACCTCTCGGCGCATGGCCCCATCCTGCCGCTCGGCGCCAACATCCTGGCGCTGACGCCGATCAGCGCGTTCCGGCCCCGGCGCTGGCGCGGTGCGCTGCTGCCGGCGACGGCGACCGTGACCTTCCGGGTGCTGGAAGAGCCCAAGCGGCCCGTCAGCGCCGTTGCCGACGATACGGAAGTGCGCGAGGTCGTCAGCGTTTCCGTTCGCGAGGACCGTTCGCAGCCGATGACGCTGCTGTTCGACGCCGGCCGGACGCTCGGCGAGCGCATCCTCGAAGAACAGTTCGCGCCCTGAGAGGCGGCGTGGCAAACGACGACGGTTCCGCCGGTTCGAGGGCACGGCGCGCGCTGCGGACCGGCGCGACAGCCCTGCGCACCGGCGTCATCGGCACGGCCGGGGGCGCGGCGTTCTTCCTGCTGGCCCTGCCGCTGCCCTGGATGCTCGGCGCCATGGCCGCGTCCGCCGTGGCCACGGTCGGCGGCGTGCCGCTACGCATCGACGACCGCCTGCGGCGCACGATGTTCGCCATCCTCGGCGTCATGGTTGGCGGCACCTTCACGCCAGAAGTGGTGGCGCATGCGGTGCGCTGGCCGGCCACCATGGCCGTACTGGTCGTGTTCGTCATCGGCGCGACGGCGATCAGCTGGTTGGTCTATCGAAGACTCGGTGGCCTGGACGCCCGTTCGGCGGTGTTCGCGGGAACGCCCGGCGGTCTCAACGAGATGGTCATTCTCACCGAGTCCGTCGGCGGCAACGTGCGCGGCGTGGCGCTGGCCCAGTCGACCCGCATCTTCGTCGTCGTCATGACGCTGCCCTTCGTCCTGCGGCTGATCTTCGGCATCCAGCCGTCCGACCGGCTCGTTCCCGCCGCGCCGCTATGGGGCGTCTTCGATCTCGTCGATGTCGTGCTCATCGCCGCGGCTGCTGGCGCCGGCATGTGGCTGGCGCGGACGATCCGCATTCCCGCCTGGCAGCTGACCGGTGCCATGTTCGGCAGCGCCGTGGTGCACGCGACCGGCCTGTCCGATGCGATCCCGCCCGGCCTGCTGATCGCCGCCGCCCAGGTCGTCATCGGCATCTCGGTCGGCGCCCGCTTCCTCGGCCTGACGCTGCGCGAACTCGGCCGCGCGCTCGCCCTCGGCGCGCTCGCGTCGGCCGGCATGCTGGCCTTCGCCGCGGCGCTCGCCCTCCTGCTCGCGCCGCTGGTCGACATTCCCTTCGCCTCGATTCTGCTGGCCTATGCCCCGGGCGGCGTGACCGAGATGAGCCTCGTCGCCCTCGCCCTCGGGCTCGACGTGGCGTTCGTCGCCACGCACCACGTCATTCGCATCCTGCTGATCGTCATGGCGGGCCCGATCTTCTTCCGCCGGCTCGGCGCGCACCGCGAACAGTGAAGCGCCCGCACCATGCGTGTTAGGCTGGCAGCGAACCCGAACCAAAGCGCGCGACCGGAGCCCACATGCACATCGAGCAAATCTGGACCGGCAACACGGGCCGCAACTTCAACTACCTCGCCGTCTGCGGCAAGACCGGCGCGGCGCTGGCGATCGATCCCCTCGACTGGGAGAAGTGTCTCGCCGTCGCGCGCCGCAAGGGCTGGAAGATTTCCGCCATCGTCAACACGCACGAGCACGGCGACCACATCGGCGGCAACGCCCGCATGATGGAGGAGACGGGCGCGCCCCTGTTCATCCCCAAGGGTGGCGCCGCGCGCATTCCCGGCGCGACGCGCGAACTGGGCGCCGGCGACACCGTCGCGGTCGGCGACGAGGTTCTCGACGTCCTCCACACGCCCGGCCACACCATGCTGCACATCAGCCTGGTGTCGCGCGAGGCGGCCCCGGCCTTCCTGTGCGGCGACACGATGTTCAACGCCGGCGTCGGCAACTGCCACAACGGCGGCCATCCCGAGGTGCTGTACCGCACCTACAGCGACCAGGTGACCAGGATGCCCGCCGGAACGCGCATCTATCCCGGCCATCACTACATCGCCAACAACCTGCGCTTCACCCTCGACCGCGAGCCGGACAATGCCCGGGCGGCCGCGTTGCTGGAAGAAGTGAAGGACGAGGATCCCGAGAAGCCGCTGGTCACGACACTGGCGCTGGAACGCGAGATCAATACGTTCCTGCGGCTGTCGCAGCCGACGGTCAAGGCCCGCATCCGGGCATCTTTCCCGGACGTGCCGGGCGATCCCGACGAGAAAACCGTCTTCCTCAAGCTGCGCGAACTGCGCAACAAGTGGTAGCGCGGTCCGGCGTCAGGCGAGGCTTTCGATCCAGCGTGCCACGGCGGCGCCGATCGCCGGCCCCGAATCTTCCTGCAGGAAGTGGTTGCCCGGCACGGTGACTTCGCTCTGGTTGGGAAAGCGCCGGCAGAACTCGCGCTGCGCCCCGGTCAGGATCGAGCCCGGCTCGGCATTGACGAACAGCTTGGGCACCGGCGTAGAGAGCAGGAAGGCGGCATAGCCGGCGACGATGGCGGCCACGTCGGACGGTTCGCCGGCGATCGGAATGTCTCGCGGCCAGTCGAGGGTCGGACGGCGATCCTCGCCCGGCACGGCGAACGGCCGCCTGTATTCGGCCATGTCCGCCCCCGCGATGCCGCCCAGCGTCGCGCCCGGCAGGATCCGTTCGACGAAGATGTTCTTCTCCAGCACCATCGTCTCACCGGACGGCGAGCGCATGCCCTGGAACACAGCGCGCGCCGCCTCCGGCCATTCGTGCCAGCCGGCGATCGGCCGCACGATCGCCTCCATGTAGGCGATGCCGCGCAGGGCATGGGGGTTGCGCCGCGCCCAGTCGAAGCCGAGCGCCGAGCCCCAGTCGTGCACGACCAGCGTCACATCGCGCTCGATGCCCAGTTGCGCCAGCAGCGCGAACAGAAAATGGCGATGGACGTGGTACCGGTAGCGCCCCGGCCCTGCGCCCGGCAGTTTGTCGGAATCACCCATGCCGATCAGGTCTGGCGCGATGCAGCGCCCCAGCGGAGCGAGCGCCGGCAAGACATTGCGCCACAGATGGCTCGACGTCGGATTGCCGTGCAGCAGGACGATCGGCGGACCATCCGCCCTGCCGGCCTCCACCCAGGCCATGCGTCTGCCGTCGACGGTGGCGAACCGCTTCGCCGCCGGCACCGCGTCGCCCATGCTACTTGGCCGGGCGCTGGAAGAGCTGCACGACGTTGCCGTCGGGATCGCGGAAGGTGATGGCTGTCCCGGAGCCCATCTTCCGCTCGTCGATGACCGTTCCGCCATGCGCTTCCACGGCCTTGCGCGCCGCCGCAAGGTCGTCGGTCTCCAGCACGAGGGTGGCGCCGACGGCCTGCGGTGCGCCCTCCTCCGGCGACGACAGGGCGACGTTGCTGTCGCCG
This sequence comes from Alphaproteobacteria bacterium, assembly GCA_050246875.1. Lineage (GTDB taxonomy): Bacteria > Pseudomonadota > Alphaproteobacteria > UBA6615 > UBA6615 > SHWB01. The sequence goes on from JBFWVF010000001.1 coordinate 90,422, forward strand.
AGGCGAAGCTGGGTCCACTTCTCGCCGTCCTGGAAGCGCACCTCAAGGCCCAGAGCGTCGCGCCAGAAGGCGACGGCACGGCCCATGTCGCGCGTCAGATAGTAGGCGTTCTGCAGTCTTGTTACGGCCACGACTCTGCTTCCCTCTTGCGGTAGGCCGGCACTTCACCACGATCCCGGCCGCGGACGCCATAGGAGCGGGCGCAAAGCAGCCATTCGCGCCCCCGGGCGCGTGCCGTATAGTCAGCCCCGGGGCGTTGGGTCGACGCAGGACGGTCCGCATGGCTGTTCGTCTGGTCCGCATCGCAGCTTTCGTCGCCGCCGCGCTGGCGGCCACGCCCGTAGCGCACGCCGAGGACATTCCGGTAGACCTCGAACTGGTGCTCGCCGTCGACGTTTCGTGGAGCGTCGACCCGATGGAGGCGCGGCTGCAGCGCGAGGGCTATATCGCCGCCCTGCGGCACCCGCGCGTGGCGGCCGCGATCGCCGCCGGCCCCTACCAGCGCATCGCGCTCGCCTACATGGAATGGGCCGGCACAGAGCATGTGACGACCGTCATCGGCTGGCGGGCGGTGGATTCGGCGGCCGCGCTCGAAGACGTCGCGCAAATCCTTGCCCAGGCGCCAGTGATACGCGCACGTCGCACGGCCCCCGGTGCGGCCATCGAAGCTGCCACCGCGATGCTGCTCGGCAACGGATTCGCCGGCGAGCGCATGGTCATCGACGTCTCCGGCGATGGCATCGCCAATGCGGGGCCATCGGTCGCCGTCGCGCGCGACCGGGCGGTCGAAGCGGGCATCGTCATCAACGGACTGCCCATTGTCACCATGGCGCCGACCCGCCTGTACGGCGGCGACACGGTCGACCTCGTCAAGTACTACCGCGAATGCGTGACTGGCGGGCCGGGCTCGTTCGTGGTCGTCGCCGACGATTTCGTGAATTTCGCCGAGGCGATCCTGAAGAAGCTCATCCTCGAGATCGCCCAGGCGCCGCGTGCGCCGGTCCGCCGCCACGGCCTGCTCTGGCAGGCCCAGGCAACCCAGCGCAGCACGCCGCCACCGGGCTTCTGCGACACCGTCTACTGGTAGGGCGCGCCTGCCGGCTTCACAGCAGGGCTTGCGGCATCCAGGTCGCGACCCCCGGTGCCGCGGCCACGAGTATCAGCACGATCAGCAGCATCACCCAGTAGGCGGTAGATCCGGCGAATATCTGCCCGAGGCTCACATCGTTGTCGGCCACGGTCGATTTCACCGTGTAGACGACGAGGCCGAACGGCGGCGTCAGCAGCCCCGCCTCGATGGCCAGGATGCCGATGATCGAAAAGGCGATGGGGTCGAGGCCCAGCGTGCGGATGATGGGATCGAAGATCGGGACTGTGAGCAGCATGATCGAGATCGAATCGATGAGCATGCCCATGACGAACCAGATGACCACCATGAGCGCGACGATGCCCCAGACGTCGAGGCCGATGTCGAGGAAGAAGCTCTTGATGGTGACCCCGACCCCCGCCATCGCCAGCGTGCGCGAATAGAGCTGGGCCGCGAGAAGCAGGAAGAGGATCGGCGCCGAGGTGCGCCCGACGGAGAGAATCGCATCCCAGACATCCTTCGCGTTCATGCCGCGCAGGATGCCGATGACCAGGGCGCCGGCCGAGCCGACGCCTGCGCCCTCGGTCGGCGTGAAAGCGCCGGCCCAGATGCCGCCGAGAACGAGGACGACCAGGCTGACGAGACCAATCACGCTGAGCGCCACGGCACGGCCGGTCGGCCCGCCCGCTTCGAGAGCCGCATCGTCGCGATCGGCACCCTCGCCGGCCATCTCGGGTTTGATGACCGCGATGCCGATCACATAGGCGACGAAAAACCCGGTGAGGATGAGTCCCGGCAGGACACCGGCGAGGAAAATGTGCCCGATCGACAGTTCGGTAAGGATGCCCCACACGATCATCAGCGTGGACGGCGGGATCAGCATGCCGAGGCAGGCGGAGCCGGCGATCGAGCCCAGCGCGAACCCCGGATTGTAGCCATGCCGCCGCATTTCGGGATACGCGATGCGGCTGAATGTGGCGGCCGAAGCCAAGCTGACCCCGGTGACGAATGCAAACACGGCATTGCCGAGCACGGTGGCAAGCCCGAGCCGCCCCGGCACGCCGCGTGCCACCCGGTTGATCCCTATGTAGACGTCCGTGGCGACGCCCGACTTGGCAATGAACTCGCCCATCAGCATGAACAGTGGCAACACCGCGAAGACGTAGTCGCGCAGCGCCGCGTACATCGTCGAACCGACCATGCCGGTGATCGTGTACGCGTCGAAGCCGACGACCATCACGAGGCCGATCATCGCCGTCACGCCGAGGGCGACGCCGATATGAACGCCGCAGAACACGAACGCCAGAAGGGCGAGAATGATGACGATGGTCGTATCGGACATGCGGTATTCCCCCGGAGAGCGGCGTCAGCGCCGAACGTTCGTCTTTTCGTTGCGGCCCGTCAGACCGCCGCGCCCTGGCTCTCCTGCACGCCGCCAGCGGTGGTGACTTCCTCGATCAGCAGCAGGATGTAGTTGATGGTCGCCAACCCGCTGCCGAGGAGAATGGTCAGGTAGGTCGGCCAGCTCGGTACGCGCAGCGCGCCCTCGCCCTCGTAGTGCCCGGTCACCCACGAATAGTTCGCCGGCTCGAGGGTCGAATAGAAAATGAAGCCGAAGAAGAACGCGCCGAGGAGATAGCCGATCGAGAGCAGCGTACGGCGCGGAACGGCGCCCAGATGCATGATCAGCGCATCCACCCGCAGCATGGCCTTGACGCGGACGGCGTAGGCGAACTGCAGGAAGGCGATCATCACGATCGAATTGGCGATGATCTCCGTGGCGCCCTGGAACGGCACGTTTAGGATGCGCGTCACGATGTCGGCGACGACGACGAACGCCAGCACGAACGCCCATCCGGACGCGAGCGCCATCAGGGCCTTGCCGATGTAGTCGGTGATCCTGGCAAACATGCGAATCCCCCCAACCGGGCCGCCGCTTCGGACCCGGGGGGACTCTACCGTCCGGACGCGGGTCGGCAACACCTATTGGTCCATGCAGTGAAATGTGCCTCGTGCCGACCGTGGCATGTCCGGCCTGCCGGCGTTGACCGCCCCCGCCCACGCCTCTAGCCTGTTCCGACAGGCGATTTCTGCTCACGCCGTTGGTTCGGTCGGGCAAGGGGAACATCGCCAGAGACCGTCTCCGGTCCCGCGCTAGGGGGCGCGTAACACCGATCGGGAGCAGGGCCCGGCCTCGCCACCCGATCGATCAGGAGGAGAAACCGATGAAAGCATTCGTCACGACCGCCACAACGGCTGTCGCGGCACTGGTCCTTGCCGGCACGGTAGGTACCGCCAGTGCGGACAATATCAATCTCCGCATCGCGTCAGGGCACGCACCGAATATCGGTTACGTAACCCTCATGCAGAACTATTTCGTTCCCGAGGTCAAAAAGCGCGTCGAGGCCAAGACCGCTCACAAGGTCAGCTGGGTCGAGGGCTATGCCGGCTCGATCGTGAAGGTCAACGAGACGCTGGGCGGCGTGCAGCGCGGCATCATCGATCTCGGCGCCTTCTGCTACTGCTTCGAGCCCGCGAACCTCCCGGCGCATGCCTTCCAGGTGTTCCTGCCGTTCGGCCCGCAGGGCGCCATGGAGAGCGTCAAGTATTCGCGCGGTGTCTACGGCCGCATCGACTACCTGCCGAAGGTGTTCGACGAGAAGTTCGGGCAGGAGATGCTGGCCCTGCTGCCGTTCGACAGCTACCAGCTCGGCACCAAGTTCGAGTGGAAGACCGTCGCCGACCTGAAGGGCCGCAAGATCGCCGCCGCCGGCCCCAACCTGCCGTGGCTGCAGTACGCCGGCGCCATCCCCGTGCAGTCGGGCATGCCCGACGCGTACACCTCGTTGCAGACCGGCGTGTACGAGGGCTGGGTGATGTTCCCCTCGGTCTACTACAGCGCACGGCTGCACGAGCAGGCGCCGTACTACACGCTGATCGGTTTCGGCGCGATCACCTGGCATGCCCTGACCATCAACCACCGGACGCGGGACCGCCTGCCGAAGGAGGTGATGGACATCATGCGCGAGGTCGCTCTCGACTACGAGAACCGGCTCGGCGAGGTGTCGGACACCAAGTACGAGGAAAACCTCAAGTCGATGGAGAAGGAAGGCGCGAAGATCGTCAAGCTGCCGGATGACGTGCGCGCCGCCTGGGCCGAATCGCTGAAGGACTTCCCGCGCGAGAAGGCCAAGGAGCTCGACGGCAAGGGCCTCGCCGGCACGACCATCCTCAAGACCGCGCTCGAGGAGGCCGAGAAGGTCGGCTACAAGTGGCCGATCCGCTACAAGGTCGACTAGAGTCGCAGTCGACGGTCGAAACGAAAGGGCCGGTCCCTCGGGACCGGCCCTTCTTCTTTGCGCGAACGGAAGGTTTTCAGCGCTTGCGGTTCTTCAGGAAGCGCCAGACCACCGCCGCCGTCCCGTCGCGGCCGGCCCAGTCGCCGTCGGCGGCACAGGCCGAGTAGGCGCCCGCCGTCGCGGCGATGACCGGCGCGTCGGCGCCGAGATCGCGCAGCACCTCGACCATCAGTTCGGAATCCTTGGCGATGCCGGCGACACTGAAGGTCGGTGCCGGCAGCGGCTCGTTGGCGATGCCCTTGAGGATCGCCGGAATGCGCTGCTCCATGACCCGGTTGGTGCCCGAGGTGTCGCGCAGGATGTCGAGCGTGCGCGCCGGATCGAGTCCCGCCGCCTCGCCCAGCGCCATGGCCTCGCCGAGGGCTTCCCAGTAGACCATCAGCGGCAGGTTGACGGCGAGCTTCAGCAGCGTGCCGGCCCCGCTCGGCCCGCAGTGCTCGACGCGACGCCCGAGGCCGTCGAGCACCGGCTTCGCCGTCGCGAAATCCGCCGTCTCGCCACCGACGAGAACCAGCAGCTTGCCGTCGCGGGCCGGGTTGACCGAGCCGCCGACCGGCGCGTCGAGGAAGCCCGCGCGCTTTGCCTTCGCCGCCGCGGCCATCTTGCGCGCGGTTTGCGGCCGCACCGTGCTCATGTCGACGAGCACCTTGCCGGCGACGTCGCCGGACAGGATGCCGTCCTTGCCGGTGTAGACCTGTTCGACGGCGGCGTCGTCGAACACCATGGTGATGACGATGTCGTTGCCGGCGGCCAGTTCGGCCGGCGTCTTCACTTCCCGGGCGCCCTTTTCGATCAGCGCGCCGGCCCGTCCGGCCGATCGGTTCCACACCGTCAGCGCGTGCCCCTGGTCGATGAGGCGCAGGCCCATCGCCGTCCCCATCTTCCCCAGTCCCGCAAGACCGATCTTCATGTGCTCTTCCTCCCAGGCGGCGGTTGGCTGGCCGGGCGCCGGGGTGGCGTCCGAACGCGCATTGGTAGCGTCCCCGGGCGGCCCGCGCCACCGTTGCGCCCTGCCCATCGTTGCCGTCGCGGCGACGGCGGCATACCCTCGCGGCGACAACACGATCGCCGTGCGACAGGGAGAAGACGGGTCATGGCAAGCGAGGCGCTGAACAAGCACAGGATCGGCTGGATCGGCACCGGCAAGATGGGTACGCCGATGGTCGGCCACCTCGTCGCCAAGGGCGCCGACGTGACGGTGTGGAACCGTACCCGTGCCAAGGCCGAGGGCCTCGGCGCCAAGGTCGCCGACAGCCCGGCGGCGCTCGCCGGCTGCGACATCGTCTTCTCCATCGTCACCGACGACCCGGCCCTACGCGCGGCCGTGCTCGGGCCGGACGGCCTGCTGACCGGGGCGAAGGGGCCCAAGGTGCTGGTCGACTGCTCGACCGTCTCGGCCGACGTGTCGGCGGAGATCCGCGAGGCCGGCGCGAAGAAGGGCACGACGCTCCTCGTCGCTCCCGTCAGCGGCAACGGCAACGCCGTGAAGGCCGGACTGATGTGCGCCGTCGTGTCCGGGCCGAAGGACGCTTATGACCTTGCCGCGCCCTATCTCGACGCCATGGGCCAGGGCTCGACCTGGGTCGGCGAAGGCGACCTCGCCCGCCTGGTCAAGGTCTGCCACAACGTGCTGCTCGGCACGATCGCCGAGACGCTGGCCGAAATCCTCGTGTTGGCGGAGAAGGGCGGCGTGCCGCGCCACGCCCTGCTCGACTTCATCTGCCGCAGCGTCATGGGCTCGATCTTCATCCGCTACAAGGTGCCGGCCTTCGTCAACCTCGACTTCTCGGCCACGCACACGGCGAAGATGCTGCGCAAGGACCTCGACATCGCCCTCGGCGCCGCACGCCAGCTCGAAGTGCCGATGCCGATCACCAACCTGACGCGCGACATCGTCGAGCAGCTCATCGGCCGCGGCCACGGCTCGGACGACTTTGCCTCGCTGGTCCAGATCGCCGCCGAGAACGCCGGCCTCAAGATCAAGTCGGAGAACATCGACATCACCGACGGCCTCAACAACAGGCGCGCCGCGGCCGAATAGGCCGCCGGGGTTGCACCGGGCCGCCTGATCGGATACTGAATTCAGTATTCAATCAGGGAGTCGCGCGGTGCTACCCCTTGCCGTGAAGCCGGCGCTCGTCGAACAGGTCTACGAGCGGCTGGTCGCCGCCATCGGCGACGGCCAGCTCGCGCCCGGCGAACGGCTGGCACAGGAAGCGCTGGCCGAGCGCCTGTCGGTCTCGCGCCAGCCGGTCAGCCATGCCCTCGCCCTGCTCAAAGCCGAGGGCCTGGCGGTGGAGCACGGCCGGCGCGGTCTCGTCGTCGCGCCGCTAGATGCCCGCCACCTGCGCCATCTCTACGAGGTCCGTGCCGCACTCGACGGCGTCGCCGCCCGCCTGGCCGCGGCCGAAGTCGCCGCCCGGCGCGTGACGGCGCCGGCCATGGCGACGCTGCACGCGATGGTCGCCCGCGGCGAGGCGGCCGCGCGCACCGGCGATGTCGCGGCCCTCGTTGCGGCCGACGCGGCTTTCCACCGCACCGTCAACGAGATGTCGGGCAATCCCGTCCTCATCGAGACGGCCGAGAAGCAGTGGCTGCACATGCGCCGGGCGATGGGCGCCGTGCTGGCGGAACCGGCCATCCGCGCGCGTATCTGGCGCGAACATGCCGCCATCGCCCACGCCATCACCACCGGCGACGCCCTGCGCGCCGAGGACGAAGCCCGCAACCATGCCGCCCGCGCCGGCGCCGAGGCCCACGCCCGGCTGGCCGAGGCCGCCACCCTCACGGAGGAAACGCCATGAAACTCACCGACGCCCAGCTCAAGGAATTCGACCACGAGGGCTATATCTTCCTGCCCAACGTGTTCACCCGCGCCGAAGCGGAGATGCTGAACGAGGAGGCGCACCGCATCTTCGCCATGCAGCGCGAGGAAGTGTGGCGCGAGTCGAGCGGCGTCGTCGCCCGCACCGCCTTCGCGGCACACACCTACAGCGAGCCCTATCGCCGCCTCGGCCGTCACCCGCGCCTGATCGGGCCGGTCGAGCAGCTCGTCGACGGCCGCGTCTACATGCACCAGTTCAAGATCAACGCGAAGGCTGCGTTCGACGGCGAGATCTGGCAGTGGCACCAGGACTACGGCACCTGGAAGGCCGACGACGAGATGCCCGAGCCACGGGCGATGAACATCGCCGTGTTCCTCGACGACGTCACCGCCGCCAACGGGCCGCTGCTGTTCCTGCCGCAGAGCCACAAGCTCGGCGCGCTCGATGCCGGCCACGACCTGCAGACCACCAGCTACCCGCTGTGGACGCTCGACCGCGAAATGGTGACGAATCTCGCCAAGCGCGGCGGCTGCGTCGCGCCGACCGGCCCCGCCGGGTCGGTGCTGATGTTCCACTCGTGCCTGGTGCACGCGAGCCCGCCGAACATCAGCCCGTTCGATCGCACGGTCGTCTATCTGTCGCTGTGCGAGACCAGCAACCACATCCGCCGCTTCAAGCGGAAGGAATGGATCGCCCACCGCGACTTCACGCCGATCGATCCGCTGCCCGACGACTGCCTCGACGAGCTGGTCCGCCAGCGCGGCGCACGCCAGGCCGCGGAGTAGCCACGGGCCTGGCCGCGACAGCAAACAGGCAAGAGAGAGCAGACTGGCAAGCGCACCGACATCGCCGACCCGGACGCTGACGGCCGGGTAGCGGCGATCGCCCATCGGCCGTCCGTGCCGGAATGCGGCGCGGACGCGGTGCGTTTCCGGCGGGGGAGGCGAGCCGTGATCCTTGTCATTGGCGCGAACGGCAATACCGGCCGTGCGCTGGTTCAGAAACTGCTAGCCAAGGGCGCCCGCGTGCGCGGCCTCGGCAGCAACCCGCGCTCGGCCGCCGCCATCGAGGCGGCGGGGGCCGAGGCGATCGTCGGCGACTTCAACGACGAGGCGACGCTGGCGAAGGCAATGCAGGGCGCGGAGCGCGTCTTCCACGTCATGCCGCCGTTGCACCCGGGCGAGATCGAGGTCGGCCGCAAGGTGATCGACGCGGCCGTGCGCGCCGGCGTGCGCCATCTCGTCTACATGACGCTCGTGCTCGAACTCCTCGAAGAACTCGACTACCACTGGAACAAGCTGCGGGTTCACCAGCTTCTGCACAGGGCGAGCGCGGACCTCGCCTACACGGTGATGCAGCCGACGAGCTACATGCAGAACATCAGCTGGGCCTGGCCGTCGATCATGGAGAGCGGCCAGTTCGCCCTGCCCTACTCTGCCGATCAGGGCATGACCTGGGTCGACATGCAGGACGCGGCTGAGGCGATGGCCAACGTGCTGACCGAAGACGGGCACGAATACGCCACCTACGAACTCGTCGGCACGCCGCCGCTGTCGCGGCGCGAGGTCTGCGAGATCATCAGCCGCGTCATGGGGCGCAGGATCGAGGCCGTCGTCCCCGACCTGGAAACCTTCCTCGCCCAGCCGCACTGGCGGGTCTTCCGGCCCGACCAACTGGCCCAGATGCGCGCGACCTTCCAGGATTTCGACCGCTGCGGCATCCGGGCCGGCAGTCCGAAGGTGCTCGCCATGCTGCTCGGCCGGCAGCCATCGACCTACGAGGCGTTCATCACCCGTTTCGCAGCCTCGCCGGAACTGCAGGCCTGGAAGCGCGACGCGACGGCATGATTGCCGACCAGCGGACTCCCGGGCTATCGACCGCTCGTCTGACAAGACGGCACTGGCGGACCATCGCGTCACGCGTCAGTCTGCGGCGGTAGAGTCCCGAACAAGAACAACTGCGGCAACAGGAGCGGACATGGCGGCCACGACTTTCAGGTTTTCCGACGCATCGGCCGACGCGAAGGGCGCCACGACGCGCGACTTCACCACCGCCACCGGCGCGCCGGGCGCGCTGTGGCTCCCCGCTTCGGGCAAGCCTAAGGCGCTGATCCTCTACGGTCATGGCGGCTCGCGCCACAAGCGCGACCGCTCGGTTCTCGACTTCGTCGAGCCGGCCGTCGCGCGCCACAACTATGCCGTCGCCTGCATCGATGGGCCCATCCACGGCGCGCGCTACAACGGGCCGTCGCGGACGCCGCCGGAGACCCAGCTCGCCTTCCGCATGAAATGGGAGAGCAACGAGAGCGGCGTCGCCGGCATGGTCGCCGACTGGCGCGCCTCGCTCGACGGCCTGCTCGCCGATCCCGCGCTGAAGGGCGTGCCTGTCGGCTACTGGGGCCTGTCGATGGGCCACGCCTATGGCGTGCCGCTGCTGGCGGTCGACGACCGCATCAAGGCGGCGGTGATCGGCCTGTGGGGCGCCAACTACCCGAACAGCGACCAGCTCGTGACCGCGGCCATGAAGGTCGCCTGCCCGACACTGTTCATGCACAAGCGCACCGACGAGTTCTTCACGCTCGAAGGCGCAATGGCGCTGTTCGACGCCATGCCGGGCGACGACAGGCGCTTCGTCCTCTACCCCGGGCCTCACGCCATCATCCCCGAGATGATCGACGCCTCGCTCGCCTTCCTCAGCGCGCGCCTGCCGGCTGCCTGACCACCCATGGATTACGCCACGTTGATGGCGACCCGGGCCGGTCTGCCGCGGGCGGAAAGGCGCGCCGTGATCGGCTGGGTGACCTACGCCTCGGTCGAACTGCTCGATCTCGTCGACCTCGGCGGCTGGGGCGGCTGGATCGAGCGCGGCCAGCGTTGGGCCGACTACGTCGACGACCTCGACGCGGTGAAGGCGTCCTATTTCGAGGCACTGCGGCAAGCTGTCGTCGCGCGCGGACTGCGACGAGGCGGCGACTGGCACCAGAGCGACGCTGACGGCGTGCCGGTCTTCGACGACGGCGCGGTCGCAACCTTCTCCTACCGTGCCTGGGGCGATCTCATGGCAGCAGTCTGGGCCGAACACGACGGCCGCGACTACAGTTACATCGACTTTTATATGGACTACTCCGTCGCGAAGGCCGGCCTGACGCCGTCCGGCTGACGCCCGTTCGCCTACATCGCCGGGATGACCGGTAGCAGCACGTATGGCCGCCGCGCGGCATCGAAGTGCAGCGTGACGGTGTTGTCGAAGATCGCCGCCGGCCGGTCCTCCGGCACCTCGTGTATGAACGGCCCGACGCCGGTGAAGGCATTCTTCGTCGTCGACAGCCGGCTGCCCGCAACGCCCGGAAACACGTAGTCCCGTCCGCGCACCGAGAAAGCGAGGCGGTAGCCTTTCGGCAGCACCACGCCTGAGGGATGGATCTCGATATCCAGCTCGTAGACCTCGCCCGGCGTCAGCGGCTCCTTGCCGTCGTGCGGATGGTACGGCCGGTAGGGCTTCGACTTCGCCTTGTCGAGCTTGCGGTGGGAGGCGCGCAGCCAGCCCTGGGCGATTGGCGTGTGCGGGTCGAGCGCGCCGTGGAAGGTCAGCTCCTTGAAGTCAGGCGCGAAGGCGCGGACGACGACGAACAGGTCGGCGTCGGCGGTGGACGACGATATCCACAGCTTCGCCGCCATCGGGCCGCATAGCTCCGTTTCCTGTTCCAGCGGCGCCGACATGAACGTCAGCCCGTCGCCGCTTGCCTTGTACGCCAGCGCTGCCGCCGCGCGGCTGCGCTTCGTCGTCAGGCCGTGGTTCGCCGGATCGAGATGGAACTTCGTCCACTTCGTGCGCTTCAGCGGCCATTCCTTTTCGGCGCGCGGCACAAATTTCTCGCCCGGATGACGAACGTTGAGGAAGACCTTCGGCTGCTCCGACCAGTCGTTGCGCTTGCCCTTGAGGAACTTGTCGAAGAAGCGCTTCTGCAGGGCGATACCGTAATCGGTGTAGAACAGCGTCCAGTGCTCGAGGCCATGCACCTCGAGCCACTTGTTGCGCGACGCGGCCTCGTTGAAGCCGCGATAGTTGCCGCGCGGATGCAGCGGCTGGCCGCCCCAGTTGGCGCACGACAGCAGCGGCACCTTCACCTTCGACATGTCCGGCCTGCGCTCGGCATAGAACGCGTCGTCGAACGCATGCTTCGCGAAGTCGGCCCGCAGGTCGACACGGTTCTTCTTCAGTTCGGCGTCGGACAGCGTCGACGGCCCGGCGGCAAGCTGGCCGTTGGCGCGCGAGCGGTAGCCGCGTTCGCCGTAGCCATGCTGGATCGGCATGATCTGCAGGTCGTACCAGTTGCCGATGAAGTCGGAGTAGATGCCGCCATGGTGCGAGGCTTCGCGGTAGAAATCCGCCTGCCCTTCCCAGATGCAGATGGCGGCGAGGTGCGGTGGCTGCGACGCGGCAACCTGCCACTGATTGGTACCGTAGTAGGAGATGCCGTTGAGCCCGACCTTGCCGTTGGACCACGGCTGGGTTCCGGCCCACTCGATACAGTCGTGGAAATCCTTCGTCTCGCGCCGATTGAAATGCTCGAGGAAACCGGGCGAACGCCCCGCGCCGCGCGAGTCCACGCGCACGCAGACATAGCCGTCCGGCACCCACTTCTCGGGATCGACCACTTCCCAGCTCTGGTGGATGTTGGTCGAGTTGCGGCCGACATCGGGGTGGTTCTTCAGCATGATCTCCCAGGCCGTCGAATAGAGGTCCTGGAAGGCCAGGTCCTTGCCGTACGGGCCGTAGGACATGATCGTCGGGTAGCGCCCGTCCTTGACCGGGCGGTAGACGTTGGCGCGCAGCACGAGGCCATCGTCCATCCGGATGGGCACGTCCCAGTCGATCCGCATGCCCTCGCGGACCTCACTCTTCTCGTAGTAGTCGACCATGGCGTGATCCTCCTCGTCCGCGTTGCGCCGTCGCCGTTCAGGCAAAGACGACGACCGCGGCGCCTGTTGTCTTGCGCGCGCCGAGATCGGCATGCAGCCCGGCGATGCCGTCGAGCCCGACCTCGCGCGTGATGTTTGCCTTGATGATGCCCTTCGCGACGACGTCGTTGACCTCGGCCGCCATCGCCTGCGTCTCGGCCGGCGTGCGGGTGAAGTCCTTGAGCGACGCCTTGGTGAAGACCAGCGACTTCCTGTTCAGCTCCATGGCGTCAATCGGCGGCAGGAAGCCAGAAGCGTTGCCGTAGTTGACGTACCAGCCGCGCGGCCGCAGACAGGCGAGATTGCCCTCGTAGACATCCTTGCCAACGGCCTCGTAGAGCACGGGCACGCCCTCGCCGCCTGTGATGTCGAGAACACGCCGGGAGAAATCCTCGCGCGTGTAGTCGATGACGTGGTCGCAGCCATTGGCCTGCGCCGTGGCGACCTTCGCCGCGCCGCCGACAGTGCCGATGACGGTCGCGCCGAGATGCTTCGCCCACTGCACCAGCAGGCTGCCCATGCCGCCCGCGGCGGAGTGGACCAGGATGGTTTCGCCCTGTTGCACGACATAGAGCCGGCGCAGCAGGTACTGGGCCGTCATCGCCCGCACGAACAGGGCGCAGACGGCCCTGTCGTCCATACTCGCCGGCGGGCGGTAGAGCTGCGCGGCCGGCACCAGCCGCCGCTCGGCATAAGCACCGAGGTTGAACATGTAGGCCGCGCGGTCGCCCGCCTTCCATCCGGTTACGCCGGCACCGACCGCCTCGATCACGCCAGCGCCCTCGAGCCCGAGCACGCAAGGCGGCGTGGGCTTGAGGAAGTAGCGGTTCTCCCGCACGAGAATATCGGCGAAGTGCACCGCCGCCGCGTTCTGGCGCAGCAGCACCTGCCCCTCTCCTGGCGCGGGCACATCGACCGTCTCAACCTTCAGTTCCTCTGGCCCGCCGAAGCGGTGAACGCGAGCAACACGCGACGTGGCCATCTGTGGCCCCCTGGTGAACGGACGGCACCGCTCATGCGGGCCGGGCCGTCCTTCGACAGGCTCAGGATGAGGCCCTCATGGTGAGCCTGTCGAACCATGAGGGCCTGCGCACGAGTCAGAGGAGACGACGAGGATCAGTCCTTCGGCGGAATGACCGGCAGCAACACGTACGGCCGCCGCTTGGCGTCGAAGTGCAGCGTCACCGTGTTGTCGAAGATCGCCGGCGGACGGTCGTCCGGATCGTCGTGCAGGAACGGCCCGACGCCGGTGAACTCGTTCTTCATGTTCGACAGCTTGCCGCCGGTACCGCCGGGATAGACGTAGTCGCAGCCGCGCACCGAGAAGGCGATGCGGTGGCCGGCCGGAACGACGATGCAGGAGGGATGGATCTCGATGTCGAGTTCGTAGATCTCACCCGGCTTCACCGGCAGCTTTTCGTCGTGCGGATGGTATGGCTGGTACGGCTTCGAGCGCTTCTTGTCGAGCTTGCGATGCGAGGCCCGCAGCCAGCCCTGCGCCACCGGCGTGTGGGGGTCGAGCGCGCCGCGGAAGGTCACTTCCTTGAAGTCGGGGGTGAACACGCGGAACACGACGAACAGGTCGGCGTCCGACGTCGAGGACGAGACCCACAGCTTCGCCGCCATTGGCCCGGTGAACTCCGTGTCCTGCTCCAGCGGCGCCGACATGAAGGTCAGGCCGTCGCCCATCGCCCGGTAGTCGAGCGCGGCATCGCCGCGGCTGCGCTTGGTCGACAGCTCATGGCCTTTCGGATCGAGATAGAACTTGGTCCACTTCGTGCGCTTGAGCGGCCACTCGTTCTCGGCGCGCGGCACGAACTTCTCGCCGGGGTGACGAACGTTGAGCCAGACCTTCGGCTGCTCGCTCCAATCGTTCTTCTGGCCCTTGAGGAAATGATCGAAGAAGCGCTTCTGCAGCGTGTTGCCGTAGTCGGTGTAGTACAGCGACCAGTGCTCGAGGCCGTGCACCTCCAGCCACTTCTGCTTCGATCCGGCGTGGACGAAACCGTTGAAGTTGCCGCGCGGGTGCAGCGGCTGGCCGCCCCAGTTGGCGCATGACAGCACCGGCACCTGGATGCGCGTGAGATCGGGCGTGCGATCCTTGAAAAACTGGTCGTCCATCGTGTGGCCGAGGAACTCACCGTGCAGGTCGAAGCGGTTCTTCGCCAGCTCCTCCTCCGACAGCGTCACGGGACCGGCCGCCAGCTCGCCGGTGACGCGCGAGCGGTAGCCGCGGTCGCCGTAGCCATGCTGGATCGGCCTGATCTGCATGTCGTACCAGTGCTTCTGGAAGGTCGAGTAGATGCCGCCGTGGTGCGACGTCTCGCGGTAGAAGTCGTTGAAGCCTTCCCAGGCGCACATGGCGGCCAGATGCGGCGGCCGCTTGGCCGCCACCTGCCACTGGTTGACCGCGTAGTAGGAGATGCCGGACAGGCCGATCTTGCCGTTCGACCACGGCTGCTTCGCCGCCCATTCGACGCAGTCGTAGAAATCCTGCGTCTCGCGCGGCGAGAAGTGGTTGATGTAGCCGGGCGAGCGGCCAGCGCCGCGCGAGTCGACACGCACGCAGACATAGCCGTCAACGACCCACTTTTCGGGGTCGACCACTTCCCAGCTCTGATGGATGTTCGAGGAGTTGCGGTCGACGTCAGGGTGATCGCGCACCATGATCTCCCAGCACGTCGAGTAGAGGTCCTGGAACGCAAGGTCCTTGCCGTAGGGCCCGTAGGAAAGGATGACGGGATACTTGCCGTCGGTCATCGGCCGGTAGACGTTGCCGCGTAGCACGAGACCGTCGTCCATGCGGATCGGCACGTCCCAGTCGATGTGCATGTTGTTGCGGGTCTCGGTCTTCTCCAGATACGCGGCCATGGCGTTTCTCCCGCGCCGGTCGCCGCCCGTCGCTTCGTCCGGGCCCCTCGCGCCGTCGCTCCTTGTCGTGTGGCAAAAGTCTGCGGGGGGCGGACATCGGCTGTCAACGGCGATGCCCGGACGGGCGCCCCGCACGGCGCGCCGGCGAGGCTGACGCGGATGGCGAAAATCCACTAGGCTCGGCGCAACCCAACGGGAGGACACCATGACCAGCCGGGGCAATTCGCCGGAAGCACGCGACGCGGCCTCCGTCGTCCACCCGCTGACCAACCTCAAGCGGCACCTCGAGCAGGGGGCGATGGTCATCGACCGCGGCCGCGGGGTGCGCGTCTTCGACATCCACGGCAAGGACTACATCGAGGGCATGTCGGGCCTGTGGTGCCTGTCGCTCGGCTACGGCCAGGAGCGGCTGGTCGAGGCGGCGGCGCGCCAGATGCGGCAACTGCCCTACTACCACCTGACCAACCACAAGAGCCATTCGCCGGTCATCGAACTGGCCGAGAAGCTGCTGGAGATCGCGCCGGTACCGATGGCGCGCGTGTGGTTCGCCAATTCCGGCTCCGAGGCCAACGACAGCGCCGCGCGCATCGTCTGGTACTACTGGAACGCCATGGGCAAGCCGCAGAAGGCGAAAATCATCGCCCACAAACGCGCCTACCACGGCAACACCATCGCCACAGCCTCGCTGACCGGGCTGCCCTACGGCCATCGCAGCTTCAACCTGCCGCTGCCGGGCTTCCTGCACGTCACCTGCCCGCACCACTACCGCGACGCGCGGCCCGGCGAGAGCGAGGAGGATTTCGCGACGCGGCTCGCCGGCGAACTGGAAGCCCTGATTCTCGCCGAGGGTCCCGACACGATCGGTGCCTTCTTCACAGAGCCGGTGCTGGGCTCCGGGGGCGTCGTCGTGCCGCCTGCGACCTACTTCGAGAAGGTGCAGGCCGTCCTCCGCAAGTACGACATCCTGCTCGTCGTCGACGAGGTCATCACCGGGTTCGGGCGCACCGGCAACATGTTCGGCACGACAACGATGGGGCTCCAGCCCGACATGATCGTCTGCGCCAAGGGCCTGTCGAGCGCCTACCTGCCGATCTCGGCGCTGTTCGTGAACCAGCGGGTCTTCGATGCCATGGTCGCCGAGAGCGACCGCATCGGCGTCTTCGGCCTGTCCTTCACCTATTCCGGCCACCCCGTCTCGGCCGCCGTCGCCCGCGAGGCGCTGGCGATCTACGAGGAGGAGGACATCGTCGGCCATGTCCGCCGCATGACGCCACACCTCCAGGACGGGTTGAAGGCGTTTCTCGCCCACCCGCTGGTCGGCGAGGTCCGCGGCAAGGGCCTCGTCGCCGGCGTCGAGCTGGTGCGCGACAAGGCCAGCGGCGAGGCCTTCGATCCGGCGCTGGGCGTCGGTCCGTGGTGCGTGAAGCGCGCCGAGGAGCACGGCCTGATCGTCCGCGCCATCGGCGATACGGTATCGTTCTGCCCGCCGCTGATCATCCGGCCGGACGAGATCGCCGAAATGCTCGGCCGCTTCCGCCGCGCCCTCGACGACACCCAGGCGATGCTTGGCGAACGCGGGCTCGCGGCCTGAACCGCGCGCGCATGGTCGAGACAGCCCTCGTCGCCTTCACGACGTTCTTCGCCACCGTCGGGCCGGTCGACGTGGCGGCGCTCTACCCCGCCCTGACCACGGGCGCGACCGACCGCCAGCGCCGCGCCATCGCCATCAAGGGCACGATCGTCGCAACCATCGTGCTGGCGCTGTTCGTCGTACTGGGCAGCAGCGTGCTCGCCGCGCTCGGCATTTCCCTGCCGGCCCTGCGGACGGCCGGCGGCATCCTGCTGCTGCTGATCGGCATCGACCTCGTCTTCGCGCGTCATTCCGGCGCGACGACGACGACGGCCGACGAGTCGGCCGAGGCCGGCCGGCGCGGCGACATCTCGGTATTCCCGCTCGCCACGCCGCTGCTCGCCGGCCCGGGCGCCATGAGCGCGGCGATCCTGCTCGCCGCCGACGTCGCCGGGGATCCCGTGGGCGAGGCGCTCGTCCTCGGCGCGCTGGCCGCCGTCATGGCCCTGACGCTGGTCCTGCTGCTGGCCGCGGCGCGCCTCAACCGCTACCTCGGCGTCACCGGCAGCAACGTTATCTCGCGGGTCGTCGGCGTGCTGCTGTGCGGTCTCGCCGTCCAGTTCATTTTCGACGGCGTGCGATCGAGCGGCCTCGCCGGCTGACCGGCCTCAGTGCAGGTACTTGGCGGCCAGATGAGCCACGGCCTCGGCGCCGAAGAAGATCGCCGTCAGGCCGATCGCCAGCGCGATGACGGATGTCACGAGGCCGAGCGACACGATCACGCCGTCGCGTTCGAGGAAGCCAAGCGAGATCACTATCATTGCCACCGCCGGCATGAAGTTGGTGAACGGCAGCGGGATGAACAGGACCACGGCGAGCAGGATCGTCAGCGCACCGATGGCGTTCTCGGCCGGCGGGCGCGTCGCCCAGGCCCAGCGCGGACGCACGAAGCGCTCGACATAGAGAATGATCGGCAGCATGCGTGCGACGGCGCCGCGCAGGCGTTCGACGCCCAGCCGCGTGCGGCCGAGCCGGCCCGGAAGCCTCGGGTAGGGCAGGCCGATCATCATCTGCGCCGCCGGCACGACGATCATCAGGCCGCCGACGATCGAGATGCCGGGAACGAGCGCCACCACGGCGAGGATCAGGATCAGTCCGCCATAGGAGCGGTGGCGCAGGGCCGCCACGATTTCGCTCACGGTGACGCTCGACGACGGACCGTCGAGCGTGTCCACGAACTCGTGGATGACATCGGAAGTTCGGCGGGGCTTGCCGTTCGCCTCGGGGGCCGGTGCGTTCATGGACCTGATATCGATTGCTCCGGGCCAAGACCTGCCGTGCGGCCGGGACTCTAGCGCCTTCGGGACGTTTGCCGCCAGCCCGCCCCCTCCCCTAACATCCGCCCTCCTGCCGGAAGGGGTGGCCATGCCGAACGATCTCGCCCACGCCAGCGCCGTCGAGCTGGTCGCGCTCTATCGCAGCGGCGCGGCCTCGCCGGTCGAGGCGGCCCGTGCCGCGCTGGAGCGGATCGAGCGATACAATCCGGCCCTGAACTGCTTCTGCCTGGTGGACGAGGCGACGACCCTCGCCATGGCCCGCGCGTCCGAGGCGCGCTGGCGCCAGGGCGCGCCGGCCGGGCCGGTCGATGGCGTGCCGACCACGATCAAGGACCTGGCCATGACCAGGGGCTGGCCAACGCGGCGGGGCTCACGCACCTCGGACCCGGACGATCCCGGCGCCGAGGACGCGCCCTCGGTCGCCAACCTGCGCGCCGCCGGCGCGGTGTTCATCGGCAAGACGACGACGCCCGAATTCGGCTGGAAGGGCGTCACCGACAGCCCGCTCACCGGCATCACCCGCAACCCGTGGAATACGGAGCGGACCCCCGGCGGCTCGTCGGGCGGCGCCGGCGCCGCCTGCGCGGCCTTCATCGGTGCGCTTCACCAGGGCTCCGACGGCGGCGGCTCGATCCGCATTCCCGCGGCCTTCAGCGGCATCTTCGGCATCAAGCCGACCTACGGCACGGTGCCCAACTACCCGATCCCCGGCCACATCGGCACGCTGGCCCACTACGGCCCGATGGCGCGCAGCGTCGGCGACGCGGCATTGATGCTCACGGCGATGTCGGCAATGCCCGACCGACGCGACTTCATCGCCGCGCCAGTGCAAGGACGCGACTTCACCGCCGGTCTCGAAGGCGGCGTGAAGGGCCTGCGCATCGCCTACAGCCCGACGCTCGGCGGCATCGGCTGGGCCGACGACGATGTCGCCGCCGCCGTGGCGAAGGGCGCGAAGGCCCTTGCCGATGCCGGCGCGATCGTCGAGCAGGTCGATCCGCCGGTCCCCGACCCCACCGCCTCGTTCGAGGTCATCTGGTGTTCGGCCGACGCCTTCCTGCTGTCGCAGATCCCGTCCGAGAAGCATGCGCTGCTGGACCCCGGCCTGGTCGCCATGGCCGAGCGCGGCCGCGCCATGTCGGCGGTCGACGTCGTCGCCGCCTACGCGATGCGCTACGACTTCGGCACGGCCATGGCCATGTTCTTCGAGACATACGACCTGCTGGTCACGCCGCAGATGCCGCTGGAGGCGTTCGAGGCCGGGCACACCCTGCCGCCGGGCCGCAGGCTGAAGAACTGGATGGACTGGTCGCCCTTTACCCCGCCCTTCAACCTGACGACGCAGCCGGCCTGCTCGGTGCCGGTCGGGCTCGGCGACGAGGGCCTGCCGGTCGCGATGCAGATCGTCGGACGCCACTTCGAGGAGCCGACGGTGCTACGCGCCGCCCGCGCGGTCGAGCAACGCCTGCCCTTTGCCGCGCCGCCGGGGTACTGAGCCCGCCAGGCGCCGGCCATGGCGATACACCCGACCAAAGGCATCCCTCGCTACCGGCCATATGGCGGACCGGCCCTGCTCGCGCAGGGCTTCCGGCCGTTCTTCCTCGCCGCGGGCTGCTGGGCCGCCCTGGCGATGCTGGTCTGGCTGCCGGTGTTCCTCGGCGCGGTCGCGCTGCCGGCCGGCTTCGACCCGGTCGGCTGGCACGCGCACGAGATGCTGTTCGGCTACGCCGTCTGCGCCATCGCCGGCTTCCTGCTGACGGCGATTCCCAACTGGACCGGCCGCATGCCGCTGCAGGGCCTGCCCCTGGCCGCGCTGTTCGCGCTGTGGCTCGCCGGCCGCGCCGCGATGGCCGTCTCGTCGGCCATCGGCCCGATCGCCACCGCCATCCTGGACCTCGCCTTCCTCGCCGGCCTGCTCCTTGTCGTGCTGCGCGAGATCGTCGCGGGGCGCAACTGGCGCAACCTGCCGGTCGCCGCCGCCATCGCCCTGCTGCTACTGGCCAACGCCCTGACCCATGCCGAGGCCGGCGGCTACGTCGCCGCCGGCGGCGCGGGCCAGCGGCTCGGCATTGCCGTGGTGACCTTGCTGATCGGCCTCATCGGCGGCCGCATCGTTCCCAGCTTCACCCGCAACTGGCTGGCGAGGCGGGGCGAGGAACGCCTGCCGGCGAGCGCCGGCGGCACCGACAGCGCGGCCCTGGCCTGCCTCGTCGCGGGGCTGGCCGCCTGGGTCGTCGCGCCGGCGACGCAGGCGGCAGGCGCGACGCTGCTGCTGGCCGCCGCCGCCACGGCCCTGCGGCTGGTTCGCTGGCGCGGCGAACTGACGGCGGCGGAACCCCTCGTCTGGAGCCTGCACATCGGCTTCGCCTGGGTCGTCGCCGGCCTCGCCCTGCTCGGCCTTGGCATCCTGACGATGGCGGTGCCGGCGGGCGCCGGCATCCACGCGCTGACGGCCGGTGCCGTCGGCGCCATGACGCTCGCCGTCATGACCCGCGCGACGCGGGGACACACCGGGCACGCGCTCGCCGCCGACGGCTGGACCACCGCGATCTACATTGCCGTCAATGCCGCCGCCGCGGCGCGCGTCGCGGCGGCCCTGCTGCCTGGCGCCTATACGGCGCTGCTGCACGTCGCCGCGCTGCTTTGGATCGCCGCCTTCGGGCTGTTCGTCGTCCGCTACGCGCCGATGCTGCTGCGGCCACACACGAGCAACGGCTAAGGAGCGGCCCGCTTCGCTGCCGCCTTTTTTCCTTTTCTGCGCTGGCGTTCAAAGAATTTTGTTCCCGGCTCGTAGTCTTTTATATTGCCGGGATCGATGCCATCTCTCACTTTTCTGGTGTTAAGAATCATTTGAGGTCCCGCAGCTCGTAGTATCGCTGTCTCAATTTCGCGTTCATGAGATTTTTGCTCAATAACATAAAATGAAAAATATACTATCTCTTTTGGATACATACTGTGTCTCTTTGACAGCCTGGTAAATATTTGGCCCCTGCCGCCATATCGAGCCACGCCCATCGAATCATGCGCCAAATAAACTCCATTTATTTTTTTACCGTTCCGTTCAATTGCTTTTTTGATCCTTGCGAGACATCCAAACGGGATTTTTTCGGCCACGTAGCGGAATAGATTTCCATTCTTTGGCGGCCGTCCTCGTGGACTGGATAGGACACCCTCAACCACTGTCCATTCGCTATCAGACCAAATCGGCCCATCAACTTTTTTGGTGCTCTTGAATTTCGGCCGTCTAGCAGGTTTCCGCATTGTCTCACTCCGTATCTAAGCCCCCACCGTCTCCAGCCCCGCCGGCCGCCGATCCTTCCAGGGCATCGCCACTTCGAGCTGCGCGGCGAGACGGAACAGCGTCGCCTCGTCGCCATAGGGTGCGACGAGCTGCACGGACAGCGGGAAGCCGTCGGCGCGCGTGCCGAGCGGCAGCACCATCGCCGGCTGGCCTGTCTCGTTGAACCACACGGTGTAGGGCGAGAAGGCGCCGATGCGGCGCCAGTATTCGTCGGCGTCGTCCATCATCATGTCGAGCCAGCCGAGCTTCGGCGGCAGCTGCGCCAGCCCCGGCGTCAGCAGCACGTCCCAGTCGCGGTGAAAGGCGCCCATGCGCCGCGCCATGGCGTGCATGCGTGCCTGCGCCATGAACACGTCGTGGCCCTTCACCTGCTCGCCCTTCAGCGCCGTCGCCATGGTCACGCGCTCGACCTCGCCCTCGACGGGCAGGCGCCCCTTGGTGGGATGCGAGCGCACGATCTGGGCGGCATTGGCGGCCATCAGCGTGGCGAAGATCGCCTGCGTCTCCGCGTGGCTGATCGGCGGGTCGGCCTCGGCGACCGTATGGCCGAGACCTTCGAGTGTGCGGCAGGTTGCCGCCAGCAGGGCAAGGTGCTCCGGCTCGGCCTTCGCGCCGGACGCCTCGCCGGTGGTGAAGGCGATGCGCAGGCGGCCGGGATCGGCGCCGACCTCGGCGAGGAACGGCCGCGCCGGCGGCGGCGCCGTGTAGGGATCGCCTTCGGCGAGCCCCGAGGTGATGTCGAGCAGCGCCGCACTGTCGCGCACCGAGATCGTCACCGCGTGCTCGCCGACATTGCCGCCCGTTCGCTCGCCGAGGAACGGGCCGAAGCTGTTGCGGCCGCGCGACGGCTTGAGGCCGACGAGGCCGCAGCACGAGGCAGGCACGCGAATCGAGCCGAAGCCGTCCGACGCATGCGCCATCGGCACGATGCGGGCGGCGACGGCGGCGGCAGCACCGCCCGACGAGCCGCCGGCGATGACGGCAGGGTCCCACGGGTTGAGCGTCGGCCCGAAGGCCTGTGGCTCGCAGGTGAGGCTCATGCCGAACTCGCAGGAATTGGTGCGCGCGAACAGCGGCAGGCCCGCGCCTTCGAGGCGCTCGACGACGACCGTGCTGACCTTCGCCACGACATCGGCCATGAAGCGGCTGCCGCCGGTCGTCCGCTCGCCGGCGATCATCGCGCCGAGATCCTTGATCGGATACGGCACGCCGGCCAGCGGCGAGGCCGGCAGCGGCTCGGCGGCCGCCTTTCGCGCCCGCGCGTACAGGCGGTCGACGATCGCATTGACCGCCGGGTTGCGCGCCTCGACCCGGGCGATCGCCGCGTCCAGCACCTCGCCCGCCGTAACGCTGCGGTCGCGGATCATCCCCGCCAGCCCGATCCCGTCATACGCTTCGTATTCGGCAAATCCGGTCATCGGCGCGCTCTCCCTTCGCACCTTGGCAGCGTACAGGCAGCATCGTCCCGCCGAAAAGGGACTGGACGCGGCAGCGCGCGACGCCGCAGGGTGACGGCAAGCAAGAACGATCCGCCACCACGCCAGCCATGCAAAGGTCCATTGTCGACGCTCTTCCGGGCGGCGCGCCCCTGTTCGGGCTGCTGCTCGGCCTGCTGTGCGGCGTCAGCTTCGCCTGCAACTCGGCACTGGCCAAGATAGCCTTCGAGGAGGGCAGCGACCCGCTGACCATCATCACCCTGCGCACCTCCCTCGCCGCGATCGTCGTGGCGCTGGTCGTCGTGCTGTGGCCGCCGAAAGTGCGGCTCACCCGGCGCCAGCGGCTGTGGGCACTGGCGCTCGGCGTGAACGTCGCGGTCTATTCCTTCGGCCTGCTGTCCGCCATCGAGTACATCCCGGTCGCTCTGGCCGTGATCATCTTCTACACCTACCCGCTGATCGGGGCGGCAATCCTGTGGGCCACGGGTCGGGACGCGGTGCCCCGCCCGATGGCGGTCGCGCTCGTCCTCGCCTTTGCCGGCCTGGTGCTGGCCCTCGAAGTCTGGCGCTTCCACCTCGATCCGCTGGGCGTCGCCTATGCGTCGCTGGGCGCGATCTTCATGGGCGTGCTGCTCGTACTCAACAGCCAACTGGTCGGCAGCGGCGATTCGCGGCCGGTGACGCTGCACATGATGCCGGTCGCCGCCGTGATCTACATCGTCGCGCTCGCGGTCGACGGCGGCCCGAGCCTGCCGCACAGCACGCTGGGCTGGTTCGCCGCCTTTGGCGTCGCCGGCTTCTATACCTTCTCGATCATCGGCGTCTTCATTGCCATTTCCATGGCCGGGCCGATCCGCGTCGGCCTGGCGATGAACATCGAGCCGGTCTCGAGCCTGCTGCTCGGCTGGTTCGTCCTCGGTCAGGTATTGGAAGCGGTCCAGGTCGCCGGCATGGCGGTGGTCGTCGGTGCCATCGTGCTCGCGCGCCTGGCGCCAGGGAGGTCGCGATGAACGCCGTGGTCTACGATCCCGCCCGTGCCTGGCTCGGCGCCCTGCTGTCGCTGACAGCGGCGGCGAGCTTTTCCGTCAGCAACGGCTTCATCAAGCTTGCCCTGCACGACGGCATCGGCAGCATCGAGGTCGTGCTCGCGCGCTTCGGCGGCACCGCGCTCGTCCTCGGCCTGCTACTGGCCGTCGAGCGCGTGCCGCTCGCCATGCCGCGGCGGGCGCTGCTGGCATCGATCGCCCTGGGCGTGCTCGTCGTCGGCTACAATTTCAGCTTTATCAGCTCGTTCGAATACATCCCGATCGCGCTGGCGGTGCTGGTGTTCTACCTGTTCCCGCTGCTCGTCGTCGCCGCCGCCTGGGCGCTGGGGCGCGAGGCGCCCTCCTGGCGCGCCGGCATCGCCATGGTGGTGGCCTTCATCGGGCTCGCGCTGGCGCTCGACATCCACGGCGCCAGCGTCGACCTGACGGGTGCGCTGCTTGCCTTCATCGCTGCCGCCGGCCTCGCGATCGTCATCATTGCCAACAACTGGATCGTCGGCGCCGGCGACGCGCGGCCGTCGACCTTCTGGATGGTCGCCACGGCCGCCCTCGGCGCGGCGGTCGTGATGGTTGCGGGCGGCGGCCCCGCGCTCCCGGCCACGGGCCACGGCTGGCTGATGCTCGGCATCGGCACGGCGATCTTCACCTACGCCTATGTCGGCTTCTTCGTCGGCATGTCGATGATCGGGCCGGTACGCGCCTCGCTGCTCGGCAATGTCGAGCCGGTGGTGGCGCTGGCCGTCGGCTGGGTGCTGCTCGGCGAGACGCTGGGCACTGACCAGTTGATCGGCGGCGCCATCGTGCTGGCGGCGATCCTCGTGCTCAAGCTGCGCGGCGGCGGCCACTGACGGGCCGCCGCCGCAACCCGGTCACGCCGCGTCCTTGCTCGCGCTGAAGGTGAAGCCGATCTTCTGGAACTCTTCCAGCGCGACCGGCGTCACGGCCTTGAGCTTGTCCGCCGTCGCCGGCGGGAAGTCGATGTCCTGCATGTCGTGGGTGCCGCCGGTAATGATCACCTGCAGCACGCCTTCCTTGTCGGAGATGTTGCGGAAGGCGCGGCAGACGCCGGGGGGCACCGACACCGTATCGTACTTCTCCAGCACGAGGCGGGCCTTGCCGTCGTCGTTCCAGGTGATCTCGAAGGTACCTTCCATGACCGTGAAGGTCTCGTAGGTCCTCTGGTGGGCATGCAGCGACGGCCCCTGCCCCGGCGGGCAGACGGCGTAGGCCAGCGTCATGCCGCCGGCGCCCTTGATCGGCGCGCCCTGGCTGACCGGCGTGTTGGCGTTGCCCTCGAGCCCGATCACCGAGAGGATGCGTCGGGCATAGATGATGTCCTTCGCCTCGAGCGGAATCTTCGGGTTGTTCTGCGTCGCCAGCGGCTGCAGCTTGCCGAAGCGCGCCACCCGCTTCTCCATGTCTTCAGGCTTGATCTCGATGGTCTTCATGTCCGTCTCCCTTCACGTCATCCCAGTCGGCCGACCCCGAGGCGGTCGGCCACGTCGTCGAGCTGGCGCTGCAGCGCCGGCGGTACAGGAATTCCCGTCTTCTGCCGCTCGATATGCGTGTGCCACGAGCGTTCGCCCGGCAGGCGGATCTCCGAGACGCCGTTGAGCTTGGGCGAGCCTTTCATCTGCCGCACCAGATCGTCCATCTCGCGGCGGTACTCGCTCACGTCCATGAAGGCGTCGATCGCGAGGGCGCAGATGAACTGGCCGGTGTTGGTCTTGCTCGTCGCGTCGGCGTTGAAGTCGACGACGTTGCGCCCGAAGGCCGCGCCGTTGAGCGTGCCGGCCAGCGCCCCGAGGGCGAAGCACAGGCCGTAGCCCTTGGGCCCGCCGATCGGCAGCAGGAAGCCGTGATGGGCCTCCTTGGGATCGGTGATCGGATTGCCGTCGCGGTCGATGACCCAGCCCTCAGGCAGCTTCTCGCCGCGCATCTCGGCCTGCTTGATCTTGCCCATCGACGACACCGTGGTCGCCATGTCGAGGACGACGGGTGGCTCCTTTTCGGTCGGCAGGGCGATGGCGATGGGGTTGGTCGACAGCAGCAGTTCGGTGCCGCCCCAGGGCGGGAAGTGGTTGGCGCTGCCGACGGCGGCATAGAGGCCAATCATATCATGCGCCATCGGCATCCGGGCGTAGACGTGCGCCGCGCCGGCATGGTTGCTGTTGCGCGATCCGACCCAGGCGATGCCGTGCTCCTTCGCCCGCCGGATGGCCTCCTGCGTGGCGAAATGCATGACCAGATGGCCCATGCCGTCGTCGCCATCGACGATGGCCATGCCGCCGCGCTCGCGCACGATGCGGATGTTCGGGCGCGGATTGTAGCCGCCGCCGAGCAGTCTCTTGACGTAGTTGGGAATGCGGATGATGCCGTGCCCGTCGCCGCCGAACAGGTCGGCCTCGGCCATCAGATGCGCGACGAGTTTCGCATCGTCCACGGGCATGTTGGTGGCGCGGAACACGCTGGCCATCCACGCCTCGATGGCATCCCGCGTGTATCGGCGCGGCCCGCTTGCGTCGTCGGGCATGTTCTTGGTTCTCCTCCCTCGGCGACCGGGCGCCCCGGACCTCCCCGATCCTAGCAGAACGGGCGCGCGATCCGGAGCGCCTTCGAGCGTCTAACGGCCGGCCGCGGTCTGCGGCGCGCGCTGGAGCGTGGGCCCCAGACGCGCGACGACCTCGCGGGAGTCGTAGGAATTGGGGTCGTCCGCCGGCTTGGGGCCGCGGTAGACGACGATGTCCATGTAAGCGATGTAGCGTGTCACCGGTGACGCGAGGCCGCCCGTCCCGACACCCACGCCCACGCCGCCGGTGCCGCCGAACACCGAGCCGCCGAGGCCGCCGGGGAAATTGTACGAGGTGTTGGCCTCGGTATCGCGCGAGACGACGACGAAATGGTCGCCGTCCTGGGCCAGCGCGATCTCGGCGGCACGGTAGAGCGCGTAGTTCTCCACCGTGCCGCGCTGCGTGTAGGAATTGCCGGAGAAGGACACGCGGTAGCGATTGCCCTCGATCTGCTGCTGGCTGTAGCCGTAGCCCTCGGTTTCCTGCTGGTACGGTGTCGGGCCGCCGCCGCAGGCCGCGAGCGTAAGCAGGACGGCGAAGGCAATCGCGGCGTGGCGGCACAGGCGAAGTTCCATCGCGTTGATATGGCGCGGGAACGGCCGGTCGGCAATGGTCGTGTTATGGCGGCGGTTGTGGGACCGGCCGCCGCCTCGTTAAACTTCCGCCCGCGCCGCCGGCGCCGACCGACAAGGGAGCGACGTCTCATGGGCCTCCGCTTCATGGAGCATTTCCTGATCCTCACCGACGATCCGGCGGGGACGCGCGACTGGTGGTGCAAGGCGCTGGGTTTCAGCGAGGGGCCGCACCCGGAGTTCGGCTTCCCCGTCCACTGGCTCTACATCGGCGAGCAGGACGTGGTGCATATCGGCAAGAAGAGCTACTCGAAGCATCAGGACAGCTATCTCGACGCCCCCGGGCGCAAGGCCGCGCCCGGCGCCGGCAGCGGCGGCACCGGCGCGATCGACCATGTCTGCTTCAACTGCACGGGGATCGACGATTTCGTCGGCCGGCTGGAAGCGGCTGGCGTCCACTTCAACGAGCGGCAGGCGCACAACCAGGCGCTTTATCAGCTGTTCTTCGTCGAGCCGATCAACGACATCAAGGTCGAGCTGAACTTCGCCGCCAGCGAGGCCGAGAAGGCCGGACGCCAGCCGACCCGTACCGCCGCCGATTCCGCGAAGGAGAAGGCGACCACCTGACGGCGCCTCATTCTCGCTCGACGGCGAGGCTCTCGCCATGACGCGCACGGTCGGCGTGCTCGGCCTCGGCACGATGGGCTCCGGCATTTCGTCCCGCCTGATCGGCGCTGGCTTCGCCACCAGCGGCTGGGACCCGGTGCCGGAGCGCCTCGCGGCACTCGTCGCGGCCGGCGGACGCGCGGCGAACGGCCCGCAGGGCGTCGCCATGGGTGCCGAAATCCTGGTGCTGTCCCTGCCGACCGTCGCCAGCTACGAGGCGGTGATGGCCGACCTCGCCGCCACGGCGCAGGCAGGCCAGATCGTCGTCGACACCTCGACCATGCCGCTGGCGGTCAAGCTCGCCGGCCGCGACCGCCTGGCGGCGGCCGGGGTCACGCTGCTCGACTGCCCGGTGTCCGGCGCCGGCAAGCAGGCCGCGGCCGGCATCCTGGCGATGGAGATGAGCGGCCCTCGCGAGGCCTGCGAGGCGGTGCGCCCGGTGCTCGACGCGTTCTGCGCCGATGCCACCTGGGTCGGCGAATTCGGCGCCGGCACGCGCATCAAGCTGATCATCAACCTGATGGTGCACGTCAACAACATCCTCGTCGCCGAGAGCATGCTGCTGGCCGAGAAGGCCGGCATCGACCCCGACCTGTTCATCGACGTGGTCGGCAAAAGCATCGTCGGCGCCCGCGTCTTCAAGGTCCGCGCCGACGTGATGAAGCGGCGCGAGTACGACGATCCGGCATTGCGCACGGCCGCGCTCGCCATCGCGCTCAAGGACAATCGCCTGATCCACGAATTCGCGGAGTCGATCGGCGCGCCGACGCCACTGTTCGACGCCGTGATGCCATTCTACGACGCAGCGGCGGGACGCGGCTGGGCGGACCGCGATGCGGGCGTCCTGTACGAAGTGATGCGTTCGCTGATTGATCCCGTCCTGTACTGACCGAATAAAGCGGATACTCAAAAGTCGCCTCCGCGAGGGCGAAGGAAGGGAGGCGGCAGCTGTCGCGGGCGCTACGCCACATCGCTGCAAGTGGTCGCCTTCCGGGTCATTCACACCTTGAGGTGCCATAGGAAATGCACACTCGCTTCGCCCTTATTTTCTGCGTGCTCGCGGCAACTCTGGTGCACGGCTGGCCGAACGGCCGCATCCACGTCGACTATGCGGATGCCGGAGACTACCTGGTGGCGGCGCATCAGGTGGCGAACCACGGCGTCTTCACACGAAACATCTCCGAGGATGGGACCTCGCCGGAATCGAGCGTAGGTCGCGAGCCTGGTTACTCGTGGCTGATTTCAGTCGTCATGCTGCTTGACCCTGCGTTCGCCGACTACGATCCCGCCTGTCTGTCGCACCACGGCGGTTGCGGCGGCGATACGTACGCTAGCCTGCAGCTTCTCAACGGCGCTCTGATTGGCCTGTCTGGCCTGCTCATCTGGCTCACGATCCGCGTCATCGCGGGCGATCGATACCGCCTCGCGGCGTGGTTTGGCGGTGCGCATATATGGCTGAATTTCGAGGCCGCCTCCTCGGCCGAGTACGCTGTCTCCGACTATCTCGCCCTGGCGCTCGGCAGCGGGCTCGTCTTGGCGCTGGTCTACACAGTGCGGACGCGTCGCCCCGGATGGGCAGGCATCGCCGGCCTCGCCACGTCGATGCTCGTGCTGACAAAGGCCGTGTACTTCTATTTCGCCATCCTGGCGCTTCCGGCGCTCGCTCTCTACCTGATCTTCGGGCGCCGGCCGAGATCCGCTGGATGCCTTGCTGCCGTGTTCCTTACTGTGGCATTCGTCGCGCCAACAGGCGCATGGATGGCTCGCAACGCCGATGTCGGTGGCACGTGGTCGATCAGTGCAGGGCGGACCGCCATAGTCTTGAGCACACGGGAAGTCTTCAATCACATGAGTCCGTCGCAATACGCTGCGGCTTTCATTTACTGGACACGGGCATTCGGCGACGATCTCGCCAAAAAACTGTTCCCCGAACCCGTCTGGCGCCCCTTCGAAATCTACGACCCGAATGGGTTCTACCTCGTCGGACAGACCCGGCTGGAGCCGGAGTATTCGGCGCTCACGGCATCCGGCCTTTCGCCGGCAGCGGCGGAAAGCCATCTGACTCGCCGCATGATCGAAGCATGCATCGCGCGGCCAGTTGCCTACATCGCTAGCACCGCACCCCTGATCTGGCGCGGTATCTGGATCGATGAATTCATCGCGTTCAGCGGGCCCGCATTGGTCTGGCTGGTCGCACACAGCATTCGCCGCCGCCGATGGGAAATCGTCGGCGCCATTTCGCCGGGTGTGTTTTCCCTGATCTTCTATGCACTCGCGAGCCTCAACATACCGCGCTACCAGATCACGGCGCTGCCGGCGTTGGCGATCGCCACCGGGATAGCCGTGTCGTCGCTCTTGTTCTGGCTGCGTCTCCGCCGCTCGCAGCGTCCTTCCATTGCCGGGAGCGATTGATCCATCTCACGGTGTGTATCGTAGGTCTGTGCGACCGTACGATGCTGAAACAGACTGGCTTCGCATGGGCTGACTAACGAACCGGGGACGGAAATGGCTGACATGACAGTGTCGGTGCCGCGAGCACCGGAGGTGCGGGAGGTACCGGTCGACGCGCCCTGGCTCTGGCTCGCCCTCGGCTGGCGCGATCTCTGGCGGCGGCCCGACATCAGCCTGGCCTGGGGCCTGGTGTTCGCCCTTGTCAGCGCGGCATTGACGGCGGGCCTGTGGTGGCTCGGCCTGCTCGAACTGCTGCTGCCGCTGGCCGCCGGTTTCGCGCTGGTCGGCCCGATGCTGGCCGTCGGCCTCTACGAGGCAAGCCGCCATCACGAGGCGGGACTGCCGGTAAGTCTCGGCGAAGTCATTGTCGTTTCCACCCGTTCACCCGCCGCACTCGCCTTCCTCGGCGTCGTGCTGATGCTGTTCATGCTGGCGTGGATACGGATCGCGACCCTCCTTTTCGCATTGTTTTTCGGTCTCGGCTTTCCGCCGCCCGCCGATGCGATCCAGGCATTGCTGCTGACCCCGCAGGGACTCGCTTTCCTGGTCAGCGGAACCGCGATCGGCGCCGCCCTGGCATTCACCGTCTATTGCCTGACGGCCGTCTCAGTGCCGATGCTGCTCGAACGGGATCTCGACGTCGTCACGGCGATGTCGGTCAGTGTCCGGGCGGTCATCCGCAATTTCTGGCCGATGATGCTGTGGGCCTGGCTGATAGCGTTGCTGACCGCCATCGGTATCGCCACCTGTTACATCGGCATGATCGTGCTGTTTCCCCTGTTGGGCCATGCGACCTGGCATGCTTATCGGGCAACCGTGGCACCGGACGGTCAACGGGAATAAAGCCGGCGGCGACCTGTTCTTCGACCGGGGCAGAAGCTGTTCAGCAACCGGTACCCGACAGGAGAACAGGATGAGACTCGCCAGGGCGGGCGCGCTGGTCACCAGCGTCGCCACATTGTTCGCCGCCGCCGCCGCCATCGCGGCCGATCCGGCGATGGTCGCCACCACCGACAAGGGCCCCGCCCTTGTCGACGAGAAGGGCATGACCCTCTACACCTTCGACCGCGACGCTGCCGGCGTCTCCAACTGCAACGACCAGTGTGCGGTCAACTGGCCGCCGCTGATGGCCTCGGCCGAGGCCAAGGCCATGGGCAAGTGGAGCGTCATCAAGCGCAAGGATGGCGCCATGCAGTGGGCCTACGATGGCAAGCCGCTCTACACCTGGATCAAGGACGCCAAGAAGGGCGACACGACGGGTGATGGCGTCAACAACGTCTGGCGTATCGCGAAGCCGTAGCACCGGCTGTTCAGGGCAGACGCCGTCGCGCGTTGCAACGGCGTCTGCCACCTCCCTCAAGGCGGCGTCGGCTCGTCGTCGTCGAAAAGAATGCGGCTTGCGGCGCCGTCGAGATCTTCGAACTGGCCCGTGCGCAACGCCCAGAGGAAGGCTCCGAGACCAGCGAGGCCGAGCAGCAACGCGACCGGTATGAGGAGCAGAAGGGCGGTCATCGGCCGACCCCGTCATCTGTGCCGCGACGCATCGCGAGACGCAGCGCGTTTCCAGTAACGGCAATGGACGATGCCGACATCGCCACGGCGGCGATCAGCGGCGTGACCATGCCGGCAACGGCCAGCGGTACCGCGACGAGGTTGTAGGCGAACGCCAGGGCGAAATTCTCGAGGACGAGCCAGCGAGCGCGCCGCGCGATGGTCAGCGTCTCGACGACCGGCGCAAGCCGCGCGCCCTGGAAGATGACGTCCGCCGCCGTGCGGCTGATATCGGCGGCAGTCGCCGGCGAAATCGAGGCGAACGCGGCGGCGAGCGCAGGCGCGTCGTTGAGCCCGTCTCCCACCATGAGCACCCGGCGACCTGCCGCCGCCAGTTCCGCCAGCCGTGCCGCCTTGTCCGCCGGCCTGCACCTGGCCTGCCAGCGCACGATACCCACCGCGTTCGCCGCCGCGGCGACGACCGCCTCGCGGTCGCCCGAAAGCAGTTCCACCTCGTAACCCGACTGTTTTAGCCGCGCGATCGCCAGGGCGGCATCCGGTCGCAACCTGTCGGAAAAGCCGAAGCGCACGGGACGCGCGCCGGGACGCGCGAACCACAATTCCGGCCCGCCGCCATCCTGGCCCTCGGCGGTGGCACTCGCACCGCAGAAGATGGCGCTGCCGAGACGCAGTTCGCCGTCCTCGGACTGCGCGCGCAGCCCCTCGCCGGGGATCTCCTCCACACGGCCGAGCGGCTCGACCGGCGCTCCACACGCCCGCACCAGAGCCTGCGCCAGAGGATGGCGGCTGGTGGTAGCGATTCGCGCCGCGAGCGCCAGCGCCGCCGCATCCGCGGGCGCCTCGACAAGCGCAAGATCGCCGGTGGTCAGGGTCCCGGTCTTGTCGAAAACGACGGTATCGACCTGCGCCAGGCGCTCCAGGCCATCGGCCGACTTGAGCAGGATGCCGCGACGCATCAGCCGACCGCTCGCCACGACCTGGACGGCCGGCACGGCAAGCCCCAGGGCGCACGGGCATGTGATGATGAGGACGGCGACGGCGGTCAGCAACGCCTCGGCGAACGGTTCGCCGAGGGCGCCCCACCACAACGCAAGCGTCGCCAGCGCCAGGAGATGGACGACGGGCGCATAGGCTCGGGCGACGCGATCGGCGAGGCGCACGTATCGTGCCCGGCCCTGCTCGGCCGCCTCCACCATCCGGACGATTTCAGCCAGAAGCGTGCCCTCACCCGCGGCACCCGTCCGCACCAGGAGAGCGCCGGAGAGGTTCATGGTGCCGGCGAAAACAGCGTCCCCGGGCATCACCGCCTGCGGCGACGCTTCTCCGGTGACAAGGCTCGTATCGACGTCCGAGCGACCGTCGACGACCGTGCCGTCGACCGGCAGACGATCGCCCGGTGCAACCGCGACGGTGAGACCGGCGACCAGCGCCTCGACAGGCACGAGGCGTCTGTGCCCGTCAGGCGCGACGACAGTCGCGGCCGACGCTGCGAGCGAAAGCATGTTCTCCGCCGCGCCGCGCGCCCGCGCACGCGCCATGCGATCGAGGACACGCCCGACAAGAAGGAAGAACAACAGGCTGATGGCGGCGTCGAAATAAGCGTGTTCGCCGCCCCGCACGGTCTCGAACAGGCTGACGGCGGCCGTCAGCACGACACCGACCGAGATCGGTATGTCCATATCCGCTCGCCGCGATTTCAGCGCGCGCACGGCGCCCCGGAAGAAGGGCCTGCCAGCCCAGGCGATTGCCGGCAGGGCAACGAGTGCGGATATCCAGTGCAACAGATCGCGCGTCGCCGGCCCCATGTCCGAGAAGGCGCCCGCCCAGACTGACACCGACAGCAACATGACGTTGCCGGCGGCGAAGCCGGCGACGGCGAGGCAGCGGAGCAGAAAACGACTCTCGTCGTCCGTCGCGGTGGCCAGGCGCTCGGGATCGTATGGAACGGCGTGATACCCCATGCCTTCGACGGCACCGATCACCTGTTGCGGCGTCAGCGCGCCCTCTCGCCAGCGTACCGCCAGCCGTCGTGTCGTCAGGTTGACACGGGCCGACACCATGCCCGCGAGGCCACCAAGCCGGCGCTCGATCCGGGCGACGCAGCCTGCGCAGTGAATCCCGTCGACCATCAGGTTCAGGGCCGCTGTGCCGTCCCCGGCCTTCAGCACATGTGCGACCGGCAACGCGTCGATATCGGTCGGACGCAGGGCGAGATCGGTCATTGGCGCCCTACCTGGACGCGCCGTTCCAGCCTGAACGGTTCGCCCGTCGCCGGATGCAGCACGAGATCGACGATCCATTGACCCTCATCGACGCCGTCGAGCACGCCGGCGAACCGCCCGGCCGAGACTTCGAGCAGCACGATCGCGAGATCGCTGTTGGCCTGGACGGGTCGACGCAATGTTGCCTCGGCCGCCAGCCCGCTCAACGGGCGTCCGTCGGCACCCGCCGCCGAAACCGTCAGCGTCGTACCGACGACATCGATGGCAATCCGCCAGCCGAGGGCCTGCTGGCGAGCGGCATGATCCAGGGTGCGATTGTAGGCGAGACCGTTTCGATAGGCATCGGCGTCATCGAGGCCGGGATGGGTATCGAGCGCCAGCCAGGCGAACACACCGTTAACCGCGACCACCACGCCAAAAAAGCCAAGAACCATCGCCAGGACGTGGCGGCCGGTGAGGACGCGGGAGCGCACGGTGCTCATGGTGCCGGCGCCCGGAACACGGTGGCTTCCCGAACACTCACGGGCCCGTCCGAGAGATGGAAGGCGATATCGGTCGATTCCCCTCTGGCGACTTCCGCTGGTGCGGTCACCAGAACGCGGAATTCGGCGACGTCGTCAGCAGGCACGACGAGCCGTACCGCATCTGCGCCCGGCCTGCCACCGACGGTATCGAGCCACGCCCCCGGCAGGCCGGACACGGTCAACCGCCACTCCGTCTCGACGTGCCGTTTGTTGAGGATCTTGAGGGTATAGGCATTGCGGACGGAGCCATCGGACAATGTCACATAAAGCGGATTACGGTCACGAAGGACGTTGGCCTCGACCACGGACCGCGTCGTCAATGCCCCCAGCATGATCGCCGCGACGACGACGATGAGCGCCGCGTAGACGACGGTGCGCGGCCGCAGCAGGCGCAAGCGCCCGCGGCGGGTGGCCGGCTCGGCCGTCAGGTCGGCAAGGGTCGCGTACCGAACGAGACCGCGCTGGAAGCCGACCTTGTCCATGACCGCATTGCAAGCGTCGACGCAGAGCGCGCAACTGATGCACTCGAGCTGGGCGCCGTCGCGGATGTCGATGCCCGCCGGACAGACGGCGACGCATTGGCGGCAGTCGATGCAATCGCCGCGCACACCTGTGGCGACGTTCTTGCGCAGTGGCCCGCGCGGCTCGCCGCGTCGTCGGTCGTAGGACACGATCATCGTGTCCTCGTCCTGCAAAGCCGCCTGGATGCGCGGCCAGGGACACATGTAGGTGCAGACCTGCTCCCGGGCGATGCCGCCGAGGGCGTAAGTCGTAACACTGAAAACGGCGACGAACAGCCACGCGACGGTCGGCGCCTCGCCGGCAAGAAAGCCCGCGGCGAGCGTCGGCGCGTCGGCAAAGTAAAAGACCCATGCGCCGCCGGTGGCGATGGCGATCGCCAGCCAGATGGCATGCTTCGATACCTTGCGCGCGATCTTGCCGAGGCGCCACGGCTGCTTGTCGAGACGTATGCGCGCCGTCCTGTCGCCCTCGACGAGGCGCTCCACGGCGATGAACAGATCCGTCCAGACGGTTTGCGGACAGGCATAACCGCACCAGACGCGCCCGGCGATGCTGGTGACGAGAAACAGGCCGAGGGCCGCGAGGATCAGCAGGCCGGTGATGTAGTACACCTCCTGCGGCCAGATCTCGATCATGAAGAAGTAGAAGCGTCGCGCCGGGAAATCGACGAGGATCGCCTGGTCCGGTGCTCCCGGACCCCGATCCCATCTCAGCCAAGGACCGATGTAGTAGAGGCCGAGGGTCAGTCCGAGGACGACCCATTTGAGACGCCGGAACGTCCCGTGCGCCAGTTGCGGATAGACCTTCTCACGCGCCTTGTAGAGCGAACGGTGCGCCCGCGCGCCCACGGGCCGCACGTCGACCTGCTCGACGCCATCGTCGCGCGCGGATGCCGTGGTCTCGCCAGACTCCGCCGCGTGCGCGATTTCGGCCATTGCCATCGCCTCTGCGTAGCGCCGCGCCTACTGGCCGCCCCCGAGAGCGTGCACGAAAATGGCCAGTTCCTTGATGACGACCGCGTCGATACGACCGTCCCACGCCGGCATGACGCCGGCCCGGCCATGCGTGATCGAGTCTGCGATGGACTGCCGGTCGCCACCGTACAGCCAGAGCCTGTTGGTCAGATCGGGTGCACCGAGATCGGCCCTGCCGCGACCGTCCGCGCCATGGCAGGCGACGCAATTGGCGTCGAACACTTCCTTGCCACGCGCCGAAGGTCCGCCCGCGGCCGCACCGAGCGACAGGACGTGGTCGACCGCAGCCGCGATATCTTCGCGCCCGAGCACGCCTTGATCACCGAACGCGAGCATCTCTCCCGACCTGGTATCGGGATGGTCGGAACGGATGCCATAGGCGATGGTACGGTGAATATTCTCCAGCGTGCCGCCCCACAGCCACTCGTCATCGTTGAGATTCGGATAGCCCTTCGATCCGGCCGCGCCGAGCCCGTGACACTGCGAGCAGTTGACGGCGAAGGCGGAACGCCCCGCCGAAATGGCGAAGGCGCGCAACTGGGCATCACCGCGAATTTCATCCAGCGACGCCGTGGCGATGCGGTCACGCCAGGCCGACTGTCCGGCACGCGCTTCCGCCAAGGATTCGGCAACGACCTGCCGTTGGGAGTACCCCAGCAGGCCCGGCGCGGCACCGCCGGGCCACGGCCACGACGGCATCGCGATCCAGTAGCCGATGGCCCACACCACGCTCGCGTAGAATACCCACTTCCACCAGGCTGGCAGCGGCGTATCGAGTTCGCGGATGCCGTCCCACTCGTGGCCGGTCGTATCCATGCCGGTCACGGAGTCCTTTTCGCCCTTGGTCGGCACGTCTAGCGCTCCTTCCCGCGCTGCTCGGCGCCGGCAGGTCGCGGCTCGTCGTCGAGCGGGATTCTGGCGGCTTCCTGAAACCGTCTGCGATTGGCAGGCCAGAGCGCCCAGCCAACGACGACGACGAACAGGACGACCATGTAGACGAGGCCCCAGGTGCCGGCGAATTCGCGCACGCCCTCATACGTCATGGCAGCCCCCCTCAGCGCCTGTTACGCGGATCGTCGGCGTCGAAGCCGCTGAAGTCGACCATCGTTCCGAGGACCTGCAGGTAGGCGATCAGCGCATCGAGTTCCGTGAGCCGAAGGGGATTGCCGTCGAAATCCCGGACCTGCGCCCCGGGATACCTGCGCTGGAGGGCGGCCACGCCGTCACTGTCGGGATCGGCCTGTGCCATGAGATCCGCCGTCGCGTTGTCCACCATGCCCTCGTCGTAGGGCACGCCGACATTGCCGTTCGCCACGAGATGGCTCGCAATGTCGGCCACGACGAGACGGCGGGTAGCGAGGAACGGATAGCCGGGCATGATCGACTCCGGCACGACGGCGCGAGGATCGGTCATGTGCGCGACATGCCATTCGTCGGAGTAGCGGCCGCCGACCCGGGCAAGGTCCGGCCCCGTGCGTTTGGAGCCCCACTGGAAGGGATGGTCGTACATGCTCTCGGCGGCGAGGCTGTAGTGACCGTAGCGTTCGACCTCGTCCCGCAGCGAACGCACCATCTGGCTGTGGCAGTTGTAGCAGCCTTCGCGGATGTAGATGTTGCGCCCGGCGAGTTCGAGGGGCGTGTATGGCCGCACGCCCCTGACGCGCTCGATCGTCGACTCCATGAAGTACAGCGGAACCAGTTCGACGATGCCGCCGATCGAGACGACGATCAGCACCAGTACGGTCAAAAGGATCGAGTTTTTCTCGATGCGCTCGTGACGTTCCATCATGCCACGGCCCTCCTCACGCGGCGGCCGCGACGGGAGTTGCGGCGAGCGGCTGCGCTTCTCCCTCGCGCACGTCGCCGCGGACGGTGCGCCACAGGTTGTAGGTCATGATCAACGCCCCGGCGAGGAAGAGCACGCCGCCGAGCGCGCGGATGAAGTAAAAAGGATGCATCGCCTCGACCGTCTCGACGAATGAGTATTCGAGAAAGCCAAGCTCGTTGTAGGCGCGCCACATCAGGCCTTGCATGATTCCCGACACCCACATCGCCGTGATGTAGAGGACGATGCCGACCGACGCGATCCAGAAATGCCAGCCGACCAGTGCCAGCGAATAGAGACCGCTGCGTTTCCACACCGACGGCGTCAACATGTAGAGCGCGCCGAAAGACACGAAGGCCACCCAGCCGAGCGCACCGGAATGCACGTGGCCAACCGTCCAGTCGGTGTAGTGCGACAGCGCGTTGACCGCCTTCACACTCATCAGCGGTCCTTCGAAGGTGCTCATGCCATAGAAGGCGACCGATACCACGAGCATGCGCAGGACCGGATCGGTACGCAGCTTGTCCCATGCGCCCGAGAGCGTCATCAGACCGTTGATCATGCCGCCCCATGACGGCATCCACAGCATGATCGAAAAGGTCATCCCCAGCGTCTGTGCCCAATCGGGCAATGCGGTGTAGTGCAGGTGGTGCGGACCGGCCCAGATGTAGAGGAAGATCAGCGACCAGAAATGGACGATCGACAAACGATACGAATAGACCGGCCGCTCGGCGCGCTTCGGCACGAAGTAGTACATGATGGCGAGAAAGCCGGCGGTGAGGAAGAAGCCGACGGCGTTGTGGCCATACCACCATTGCGTCAGCGCGTCCTGCACGCCGCCGAACACGGTGTAGCTCTTCGCCTCCAGTGGCGACACGGGGATCGCCAGGTTGTTGACGATGTGCAGCATCGCGATGGTCACGATGAACGCGATGTAGAACCAGTTGGCGACGTAGATATGCGGTTCGCGCCGCCGCATGATCGTGCCCAGGAAGACCAGCAGATAGACGACCCAGACGATCGTCAGCCACAGATCGACGTACCACTCCGGCTCGGCGTACTCCTTCGACTGCGTTATGCCGAGCAGGTAGCCCGTCGCCGCCAGCACGATGAACAACTGGTAGCCCCAGAAGACGAACCAGGCGAGACTACCGCCCCACAGGCGAACGCGGCAGGTCCGCTGCACGACGTAGAACGACGTCGCGATCAGCACGTTGCCGCCGAATGCGAAGATCACCGCCGAGGTGTGAACCGGCCGCAGGCGACCGAAGTTGAGCCATGCGACGTCGAAGTTGAGCACTGGAAAGGCGAGCTGGAAGGCAAGGACGACGCCGACCAGAAATCCCACGAGCCCCCAGAATACCGACGCCACGACGCCGGCGCGCACGATCGCCTCGTCGTAGCCGTCGGCCGATGCCGGCGCGTGCCCTTCGATCGCGTCCCAGGTCTGCTTGATTGCCACGAAAAGACCGACAACGCAGAAGGCTGTCAGCACGAGCCCGTGCACCGCCATCGAGGCATCCGGCGACTTTGCCGCCACGATCAGCCCGATGGCCGCCCCGAGCACCAGAAGGCCGGACCAGAAGGCCCGCATTCCCCCACCCGACATCGCCCAAGCCCTTCTATGGCGCGCAAATCCGCCCCTGAAGCACAGGTTATGGCCAGATTGCACACCGGCGGAAGAGTGGAAATGACCTGGATCAACCGCCACGAAAGGTCGGCGATTCGGCCGTCAGGATGTGCGCGGCAACCGCCTGTCGCGACCGACGATCCAGGTCGAGGCGGCGACGATGAGGCCGCTGCCGATCCAGGTCCAGATGTCGGGGAAGTGGCCGAAGACGACGAAGCCGAACAGCGCCGCCCACAGCAGGTGCGTGAAGAGAACCGCCTCGGCCACGGTCACGTCGGCGATCTTGTAGGCGCGCGTCAGCAGCAGGTGGGCGACCGTCCCCAACGTGCCGATCAGCGCCAGCAGGGCCAGTTCAAGCAGGGTCGGCGTCGTCCACACGAAGGCCGTCGGCACGGCGGCGACGAGCATCATGATGCAGGTGACCCAGGCGACGACCGAGGCGGTCGTCTCCGTCCGCAGCAGCACCTTGGCGATCAGCTTGGAGACCGCCACCGCCGCCGAGGAGACGAGCACCAGCACGACGCCGAGGCTGGGATCGACGAAACCCGGACGAATGATGACGAGCGCCCCGGCGAAGCCCAGCGCGATGCCGGACCAGCGGCGGAAGCTACCCGGCTCGCCCATGAACAGGATGGCGCCGAAGACGACGAACAAGGGCCCCGACAGCGACAGAGCCGTGGCATCGGCCACGGGAATCAGCGACAGCGCATAGAACCAGCACAGCATCGAGACGCCGTTGAAGGCGCCGCGCACCGCGTGCAGGCCGGGCCGCCGTGTGTAGAGCGCCGCCCGCCCCGCCGAGACAAGGTAGGGCACCAGGACGGCAAAGCCGAACAGGTTGCGGAAGAAGGCGACCTCGAACGGATGCACGGTGCCGGCGACGAACTTGATCGTCGTGTGCATGGCCGTGAAGCTGGCGCCGGCGGCGACGACCAGCAGCACGCCGGCGACGGCGGTCGGAATGCGCGCCACCCGCGCCTCCGCTGTATCGCGGAGGCGCCGCGCCAGATGCGGACGGATGTTCGGCCCGTCCGCGTCAGCGACCATGCAGGGCGGCCCACACCTTCGCGGGCGTCGCCGGCATGTCGAGGTGCTTCACCCCGTCCTCGGCCAGGGCATCGACGATGGCGTTCATGACCGCCGGCAGCGCGCCGGTGCAGCCGGCCTCGCCCGCGCCCTTGGCACCCAGCACGTTCGTCGTCGCCGGCACAGAATGGAAGTCG
Source organism: Alphaproteobacteria bacterium (assembly GCA_050246875.1). Classification (GTDB taxonomy): domain Bacteria; phylum Pseudomonadota; class Alphaproteobacteria; order UBA6615; family UBA6615; genus SHWB01. Next base: position 130,906 of record JBFWVF010000001.1, read on the forward strand.
AGCGCCATGTCCGGCACATCGTCGGCGCGCGGCAGGGCGTAATCCATGTAGCTGCCCGTCAGGATCTGGCCGTCGGCGTCGTAGACGACCTCCTCGAGCAGCGCCTGGCCGATGCCCTGCACGACGCCGCCATGCACCTGCCCCTCGCAGAGCAGCGGATTGATGACGGTGCCGAAGTCGTCGACGATGGTGTATCGGACGATCGCGACGATGCCGGTGTCCGGGTCGACCTCGACCTCGCAGATGTGGCAGCCGTTGGGAAACGCCGACGGCCCCGTGTCGTGGACGAGGTTGACGTCGAGCCCGCCCTGCAACTCCTCCGGCAGGCCCTGCAGCGAGCGCGCCTTGGCCGCGAGATCGAGCAAGGTGATCGTGCGGTCGGTGCCGACGATGCGGAACATGCCCTCGCCCGCCGCCCCGCGCGCGAACTCTATGTCGCTCGCCGCCGCTTCCAGCACGTGGCCGGCGAGCACCTTGCCCTTCTGCTCGACGGCGTCGGCCGCCTGCACGATGGCGCCGCCCGAGGCGATGACCGAGCGCGAGCCGCCGGTGCCACCGCCGACAGCCAGCAGGTCGCTGTCGTTCTGCACCAGCTTGATACGGCCGAACGGAATGCCGAGGCGCGTCGAGAGAATCTGCGCGAAGGTCGAGGCGTGGCCCTGGCCGTAGTCGAGCGTCCCGGTGACGATCGCCACGCTGCCGTCGGCATCGAAGCGGATGCCGCCGTTCTCCTTGCTCGGCGGCGCCGTCACCTCGACGTAGCAGGCTAGCCCGAGGCCGCGCTTGTGGCCGCGCGCGGCGGAGTCGCGCTTGCGTGCGGCGAAGCCCTTCACGTCGGCATGCGCCACCGTCATGTCGAGAATGGTCTCGAACTCGCCGCTATCGTAGAGGCCCCCGCTGGCGACCTTGAACGGGTAGGAATTGGCTGGCACCAGGTTGCGGCGGCGCAGCTCGGCCGGGTCGCGGCCGGTCTCGCGCGCGGCGGCGTCGACCAGCCGCTCCATGATGTAATTGCCCTCGGGCCGACCGGCGCCACGATAGGCGCCCATGACGACAGTGTTGGTGACGACGCAGCGCATCCGCACGTCGATCGCCGGCGTGCGGTACATGCTTGGCAGGTTCTTGAAGATGTTCTGCGACTGCGGCAGCGGCCCGGTGGGGCCAAGATAGGCGCCCATGTCGCCGATGCCGTCGACACGCGCGGCGAGGAAGTTGCCCTCGGCGTCGAGCGCCAGTTCGGCGTTGTAGATAGCGCCGCGCCCCTGATGGTCGGAGACGAAGCTTTCGCCACGGTCGGCCGTCCACTTGACCGGCCGGCCGAGCGCCTTCGCCGCGACGAGGCAGCAGACGTACTCGGGATACGGCATCGCCTTCATGCCGAAGGAGCCACCGACGTTGCCCGTCAGCACCCGCACCTTCTCCGGCGCCACCTTGAGCAGCGCGGCGGCAAGCATACCGCGCATGCCCATGACGCCCTGAGAGCAGACGCGCAGCGTGTAGCGCTCGCTCTTCGGGTCGTATTCGCCGACGCCGGAGCGCGGCTCCATCGGACTCACCGCGACGCGATTGTTGACGAGGCGCAGCTTCGTCACATGCGCCGCCTTGGCGAAAGCGGCGTCGACCGCCGCCTTGTCGCCCATGCGGTAGTCGAGCGCGATGTTGCCGGGGATGTTGTCGTGCAGTTGCGGCGCGCCGGGCGCGATCGCCGCCTCGGCGTCGGCGACGACCGGCAGCGGGTCGATGTCGACGACCACCCGTTCGGCCGCCTCGCGCGCCTGCGCCAGCGTATCGGCGACGACGCAGGCGATCGGCTCGCCGACATTGCGCACCGTGCCGCGAGCGAGAATCGGCCGCAACGTCTTGAGCATGTCGCTGCCGTCCTGGTTCTTGAGCGGCAGGTTGCAGGGCAGCGGGCCGATGCCCGCCGCGTCCAGTTCGGCGATAGTCCAGACGCCGAGCACGCCGGGAGCCGACTTCGCGGCAGCCACATCGACTTTGCGGAGGGTGCCGTGCGCGACGGACGAGCGGACCATGACCGCCCAGGCCTGCCCCGCGACGTTGACGTCGTCGGAGTAGCTGCCTTCGCCGCGCAGCAGCACCGGGTCTTCGATGCGCGTCACCGGCTGCCCCACCGCGAAGCGGCCAAGATCGATATTCACGTCGTCGGGCATGCGTCTCGTCCCAGACAGGGTGCGAAGGACCGGCGCCCGCGGGCGCCAGAGGAGGATGTCGTCAATTCTAACGGCCGGGAGCGGCCGGCGGAAAGGCGCGCGTTTTCCACGCCGCGCGGCGTCCCCGGGCGCGGTGTGGCTCAGTCGAACGGGTAGACACCCGGCTCGGGCAGGAAATTGTCCTCGACGCAGCCTATGGCCGAGCGGCCCATGGCGAGAAAGCCGGCAACGCACGAGGCGCCGATATGCGGCGTGGCGATGACGTTGGGCAGCTCGATCAGGCGCCGGTCCGGCGTCGGCTCGCCGTGGAAGGCGTCGATGGCGGCGGCGGCGATGCGGCCGGCGGCGAGCCGGTCGGCCAGCGCCGCCTCGTCGACCAGCATGCCGCGCGCGGCGTTGATGAACACCGCCCCCGGTTTCATCCGGTCGAACACCGCGCCGGTGTAGACGCCGCGGGTCGAGGCGTTGACCGGCAGGTGGAGGGAGAGCACGTCGGCACGCGCCCACAGCTCCTCGGGCGACACCTTCTCGATGCCATGGGCGGCGTAGAAGTCGGCGTAGTCGACGCGGTCACAGGCAATCACCGTGGCGCCGAAGGCTCGGGCGAGGATCGCCACCTCCTTGCCGATGTTGCCGCAGCCGTGGATGCCCACGACGCTGCCCTCGAGCGAACGCGCCGCGCGGTCGCGCGGCCACGGCGCCCCCTGCTTCAGGCCGATAGCGAATTCATGGGCGCGGCGCAGCGCGCCGATCATCATCCACAGTGTCAGTTCGGCGACCGACGTCTTGTTGACTCCCGGCTTCCAGCCGACACGGATATCGCGGGCACGCAGCAGCGCCGGGTCGACGTGGTCGAGGCCGGCGCTGACGCAGACGACGGTCTTCAGTTCCGGCAGCCGGTCGAGCACTGCCGGCGTGAAACGTTCGAGCGAAATGAGCACCGTGTCGTAGCCGCGCACGAAGTCGACGAGCGCATCGCCCTCATAGGACCACTCGCCGGGATTGCATTTGATCTCGACATTGGGAAAGGCGTCGCGGATCTCTCGCTGGAGTTGCGGCACCATCCAGAAGATGCGGCTGGTCACGGCGATGCGCACGGGGGCGGCCCCTGTCGTCTTGCGACTGGCGGCTCAGGCGGCGACGCGCGGCGGCACGCCGAGGCGCTGGCGCGCCGTGCCGAGCACCCGCTCCGCCGCCAGGGCGATGGCGAGGGCGCGCTCGTCGTTGCCGGCGGTGCAGGCGAACTGCAGGCCGACCGGCATCCGTGCCGCGTCGAGCCCGGACGGGATGGTGACGGCGCACAGCACCAGCAAGTTGCCGAAACTGGTGTTGCGCAGCATCAACCGGTTGGCCTCGTGGTACTTGTCGAGTTCCATGATGTCGGCAAGGCGTGGTGGCGTGTGCGGCACGGTCGGACCGACGACGGCATCGACGGCGCGCAGCCGCTCGTGCGCGCTGCGTGTCGCCGCGTCGAGCAATTCGCGGCGCTGCAGGTACTCGACGGCGGTCTGCGTCTCGTAGCGGTCGAAGCGCGTGCGAACCACCGGGTCGAGCGTCGCCTTCCAGTCGGGCAGATCGTTGGCGATGAAGCGCGCGAACTCGGCCACCACGAGCCCGCCGCGCCGCTGCAGGTCCCACGCCACCGCACCCTCGGGGAACTCGAACGGCACGAGGCGAGCGCCCGCCTTCTCCAGCTCGCGCAGCGCCGCCTGTGTCGCTTCGGCCACGCCGGGGCTGGCCTCGGCGAAGGCGGCCTCGTGCACGCCGAGACGCAGGCCGGCGATGTCGGTGCGCGCCAGGCGTTCGAGCAGCGCCTGTGGCGCCTCGCTCACCTGCGGGTCGATGGCGGCGAAGCCGAGCACCGCGTCGCGCACGCTGCGCGCCAGCACCCCCGCCGTATCGAAGGTCGGGCTGAGCGGCACGATGCCGTCGGTCGACCAGCGCCGGACGCTTGTCTTGACGCCGACCGTGCCCGTCACGGCGGCCGGCACGCGCACCGAACCCGCCGTGTCGCTGCCGAGCGCCAGTACGACCGTGCCTTCCCACAGCGATACGCCGGCGCCCGAACTGGAGCCTCCCGGTGCGCGGTGGTCCTTCGCATCCCACGGGTTGGCTGGCGTGCCGGCGTGGTTGTTGATGCCGACGCCGCCGAAGGCGAACTCGACGGTATGCGCCTTGCCGGCGATCACGGCAAAGCCGTGCCGCAGGGCGCGCACGACGGGGCCTTCGCGGTGCCACTCAGGCGGCAGGTCGCGCGGCGTGCCGGCGTAGAGCGGAAAACCGTCGACGGCGTAAAGATCTTTCACCGATACCGGCAATCCATGCAGAGGCCCGAGATCGTAGCCGGCCGCGAGCGCCGTATCGGCCGCCGCCGCGGCGCCGGCCATGCGGTCACCGCCCCAGGTTCGCCAGGCGCCGAGAGCCGCGCCATTGCGTGTGTGCGCCGCGTTCGCAACCCTCGCGATCTCGGCAGCCGTCGTCCGGCCGGCGCGCAGGTCCGCGCCGAGGGCCTCGATGGAACGGTCGAGCAAAGTGTCGGTCATGGCGCGACGACCCCCGGGTTGGCGACGGCGGCGGCGACGGTAGCGCGCTCATGCCAGCGAGACAAACAGGCCGGCGGCCGACAACCGGGCCGGGTGTGACGGCCGACACACCTCACGCCCCGGCCCTCGGCTAATATGACAGGCGTGGGTCTGATCGGGGGAAGCGCCATGCTTCGTCGCTCGGTGTGTGTCGCCACCGCGTTCGGCATGCTGGCCGCGGGCGGCCTGATGGGCTGCAAGGAAGAACGGCCGGCCGTATCGCTGGACCAGGCGCGGCAGGTCACAGCGCGCTTCGAGGGTCAGCAGGCCGCCGACCGCATCGTGCCGCCACCGCGCACGATCACCGACATCGTCCGCGTTCTCGAGGAAACCAAGCCGGACGCCCGGCAGACGGAGATCACGCGGCGGGCGGCCGAGGCGCAAGCGCCGGCGGGAGCGACCGGCACGACGCTGGCCAGCTTCCTCTACGAGCGCGGCTCGGCGCGCGCCGAACTCGGCCAGACCGACGCCGCCATTGCCGATTTCCATGCGGCCGTCGACCTGCTCGGCAACGTCAAGTCGGTCGAACTGGTGCGCGTGCTGGGCGAACTCGCGCGCGCGCAGATGGCCGCCGGGCAGCCGCTCGATTCGTTGAAAACCCGGTTGCGCGCCATCGAGATCATCGAGCAGGACCAGACCCAGCGCGGCGCCCTGTTCGCACATTACGGCCTCGCCGCCCTGATCAACGCCAACCTCGGCGACATTCGTACGGCCGAGGAGTTTGCCGCGCGCAATGCCCGCTTGCTGGCTCAGATGACGAACCGACAGGGCGACGTGGTCCGCGCATTGTCCCCCAACTGGCGCAGCACGGAGGCCATCGGCCGCGCCGAAGTGGCGCTCGCGCGGGGCGATCTGGCCGCCGCCGACACCGCGTTTCGCGAGTCGGTCGACAATGCCGTTGCCGCCCAGGCGCGTATCGACGACATGGCGCGCGTCGGCGTCCGCCAGACGCGCACGTCCTTTTCGCGCAGCGAGGCGCTGTTCAGCGCCCGCCACGCCATCGTCCTCGTCCGCATGGGGCGGCTGGTGGAAGCAGAACTGGCGGCGCGGCGCGGCCTGACGGTCGCCTTGCGCGAACTCGGGCGCTATCACGGCGACACCGCCCAGACGGCGATCTCCTTCGCCTCGGTGCTGGTCACTCAGGGGCGCCACGAGGAGGCGCGGCTGATGGGTCGCGCTGCCGAGGACATCCTGACGAAAATCGGCCACAAGCCGACGTCGAACCGCCTCGCGATCGCCCGCCGCGCGGTAGCGACCGCCAGCGCCTACCTTGGCGATTCGGCCGAGGCGCTGCGCATCTTCGACCAGATGGCGGCCGATCTCCGCTCCGAGCCGCAGGTCTATCGCTTCGCCTTTTCCGAGGCGCTCGAGTACGGCGAGGAACTGCTGCGGGCGAATCGCGCAGCGGACGCCGAGACGCTGTTCCGCTGGATCGCCGACGACCGCCGGGACAAGGTCGGTCTGAAGAACATCCGGTATGCCGAGGCCAGCGGCCACCTCGCGGCGGCGCTGGCCGCGCGCGGCGCGCGGGCAGAGGCGCTGACGCTGTTCAAGGAGGCGGTGCCGATCATGGTGTCGTCGTCGCGCGGCGCCGACGACGAGAGCGGTTCGGTCAAACGGGAGCACTATCTGCGCTTCGTCGTCGAACGCTACCTCGCGCTGCTGTCCGACATCGCCACGACGCCGCTCGCTCCGCAGGCCGGCGATATTCCCGCCATCGCTTTCGAACTGGCCGACGCGCTGCGCGGCAAGGGCGTGCAGGCGGCGCTGGCCGCCTCCTCGGCCCGTGCCGCGGCGACCGATCCCGATCTCGCCGACCTCGTGCGGCGCGAGCAGGACGCGCTGCGCCAGATCGGCGCGCTCAACGGCCTGCTGGTCAATGCCCTGTCGGCGCCGGCGAGCCAGCAGAACGCCCAGGCACTGCAGCAGTTGCGCACCGACATCGACACCCTACGCACCGCCCGCGCCACCATCCGCGAGGAGATCGAACGGCGCTTCCCCACCTACACCGATCTCATAGACCCGCGCCCGGCAACGCTCGTCCAGGCGCGCGCGCAGTTGCGGCCGGGCGAGGCGTTGCTCGCCACCTACGTCGCCGAGGACCGTACCTATGTCTGGGCCCTTCGTGCCGACGGCACGCCGGCGTTCGCCGCCGCGCCGCTCGGTCGCAAGGCCATCGACGAGGCCGTCGCCGGCCTGCGCAAGGCACTCGACCCGCAGGCGGCGACGCTGGGCGACATCCCGCCGTTCGACGTCGCCGGCGCCAACCGCCTGTTCGCCAGCCTGATGGAGCCGGTCTCGGCCGGCTGGAAGGGTGCGCGCGACCTGCTGGTCGTCCCGCACGGCGCGCTCGGCCAGTTGCCCTTCGGCGTCCTCGTAACGAAGCCCGCGACGCTGGCGGCCGACCGAGAGGGCGAAGCGCTGTTCGCCAGCTATCGCGCGGTTCCCTTCCTCGCCCGCGAGGCGGCGGTCACGCAGCTTCCGTCTGTCGCCTCGCTGGCGGCGCTGCGCCGCCTGCCGCCGGGCGATGCGTCGCGCAAGGCCTTCATCGGCTTCGGCGATCCCCTGTTCAACGCCGAGCAAGCGGCCGAGGCGGCCCGCGAGACGGCGCCGACGCAAGTGGCAATGCGTGGCGCGGGCACGGTGCTGGCCACCCGCGCGGTGCCGCTGGTGCGTCGCAACGCTCCCGCCACGAACACGGTCGACAGCGCCGAGATCGGCATCCTGCCGCGCCTGCCCGACACCGCCGACGAAGTGCGGTCGATCGCCCAGGCCCTCAAGGCCGATCCGGCCACGGACGTCATCACAGGCCGCGCGGCCAACGAACAGGCCGTGGCGACCATGCGCCTGTCCGACCGCCGGGTGGTGATGTTCGCCACCCACGGTCTCGTGCCCGGAGACCTGAACGGCCTGACCCAGCCGGCGCTGGCGCTGTCGGCGCCGCAGGTTACGGGCATGGCCGGCGACGGGCTGCTGACGCTTGACGAGATCGTCGGCCTCAAGCTCAACGCCGACTGGGTGGTCATGTCGGCCTGCAACACGGCCGCCGGAGACGGCGCCGGGGCCGAGGCGGTATCCGGCCTCGGACGCGGCTTCTTCTATGCCGGCACGCGCGCCGTGCTGGTCACCAACTGGCCGGTCGAGACGACCTCGGCACGCGAATTGACCACGGACCTGTTCCGTCGCCAGGCGGCGAGCGCCGCGCTTGGCCGCGCCGAGGCCATGCGGCAGGCCATGGTCGGCCTGATCGACGGCCCGGGCTACGTCGATCCCGCCTCGCGCCGCCCCGTGTTCAGCTATGCCCACCCGATCTTCTGGGCCCCCTTCAGCCTCGTCGGCGACGGTGGCGGCGGGCCGGGCACGTGAGCCTGTGATGCCGGACACAGGAACCGTGGCCGCATCGCACTACATTGGGGATGTCGTCTCGGAGGACATCAGGCGATGAAACCGATCGTCATCAACGGCCTCGCGAGTGCCCTGCTCGCGATGGCGACCGCCGGGGCCGCCGCCGCGGCGTCGCCCGCCGCCGTGGTCGAGGAAGTCGCGGACAAGTCCGCCGACGTCGAGGAAATGGAGTTCGTCGCGGCAGGACAGGTGATCAGGCTGGCCGCCGGCGGCCGGCTCGTCCTGGGCTACCTCGCGAGTTGCGTGCGCGAGGAGATCACCGGCGGCACCGTCACCATCGGCGAAAACGAAAGCACTGTCGCCGGCGGCAAGGTCGAGCGCGGCAAGACGCCGTGCGCCGGCACGCAACTCGCGCTGTCGGATCGCCAGACGCGCAGCAGCGGCGTCGTCGTCTTCCGTGCGCCGCCGACCGCGGCAAAGCCCGCGGCCACGCCCGAGCCGGCATACACCCTTTACGGCACCGCGCCCCTGGTCGAACTCGGCACGGCCGGCACCCTGGTTCTCGAACGTCTCGACACGCCGGGCGAACGGCAGGAGATCGCCATTCCCGAAGCCGGCCTGCGCCGCGGCGCCTTCTACGACTTCGCCGCGACCGACACGGCGCTCGCGGCCGGCGGCCTGTACAGGGCGCGCTTCGGCACCCGCGAGGTGGTGTTCAAGGTCGACCCCCTCGCCAAGGCCGGAAAGTCGCCTCTCGTGGGCCGGCTGTTGCGCTTCCCGGCGAGCTGACCACGCGCGATGATGCCTGTGCGCGACGCGGCCGTCGTCGTCACCGTCGCCGCGCTCGCTGCGCTGGCGACGCTGACGCCGCCCGCTGGCTGGCTGGGCGGACTGTCGATCGACGCACTGTTCTGGCTGCGCCACCTCGTCGTGAGCCCGGCGCGTGCGCCGGCGTCCTCGCCGGTCGCCGTCGTCGCCATCGACGAGGCGACCTACCGGCATCCCGACTACCGCGACACGCCGCGCGTCCTCTGGACCGGCAGGCTCGCCGGCGTCGTCGAGCACCTGCTCGATGCCGGCGCCACGGTCATCACTTTCGACGCCATTTTCCCGACCAGCCTCGAGGCGCGGCTGCCGGGCGTCGATCGGCCCTTCCTGCGCGCGCTCCGCCGCGGCGGCCGCGAGGGACGTATCGTGCTCGCCAGTGTGCAGCATGCACGCGTGCCGATCGCACCGCATGCCGGCCAGTCCTTCGCCGTCGGCGCCGGCAACATCCGGGCGGCCAACGTCGACACCGATGTCGACGGCATCATCCGCCGCGTTTCGCTGGCCTTCGCACGGGCCGAAGGCGGCCTCGACCCGTCGATGTCTGTCGAGACCGCCCTGCGCGCTGCCAAGGGGCAGCTCGCGCTGGCGCCCGGCCCCGCGCTCCTGCGCGACGGGGCGCCGCTGCGCGGCACGGAGGACGGCGCGATGCTGGTCGACTTTTTCGCCGACCAGCGCGCCATACCGACATACTCGCTGGCCGATCTCGATGGCTGCGCCAGCGCCGGCAACGATGCCTATTTTCGCGACGCCTTCGCCGGCAAGGTCGTCTTCGTCGGCCTCGTGCTCGACGTCGAGGATCGGCGTTCCACGTCGATGCGCCTGTTCGCGGCGCCCGACGAGGCTGCCTACGCGCCGCCCTGCCTGCCGGCACAACAGGCCCCCGAAGGACGCGGAACGGTCGCCCGCGAGGCTATTCCCGGCGTCTACATCCACGCCTTTGCTGTTGCCGCGCTGCTGCGCGGCGAAACCCTCGCGGAAGCCGGGCCATATGGCAGCGCCGCGCTGGTGTTCGCGATCGCGGCGCTGATCGGCACGCTGACGCTGCGCCGCACCGCCGCTGCCGCAGGCGGCGTACTGGCCGCCGGCGTCGCCTCATGGCTGGTCGTCTGCCTCGCGGCACTGGTCGAGTACCGCACCGTCCTGCCGCTGATCGAGCCGGCGCTGGCCGCCGCAGTCGCCTTCGCCGTCCTGTCGTCCTACCGCTTCGCCGTCACCGACCGCGACAAGCGCCGGCTGCGCCAGATGTTCGGCTATTACCTGGCGCCCAGCGTCGTCGACCGCATGGTCGGATCGGGCGCCATGCCCGCCCTCGGCGGCGAGACGCGGACGGTCACGATCTACTTCTCCGACATCGCCGGCTTCACCGCCCTGTCGGAGGGACGGGCGCCGGCCGACCTAGTCACCCTGCTCAACCGCTACCTGTCGGCCATGAGCGACATCGTCGAGGCGCATGGCGGCTTCGTCGACAAGTACATCGGCGATGCCATCGTCGCCGTGTTCGGCGCGCCGCACGAGGATCCCGCGCACGCGCGACACGCGGTCAGGGCCGCCATCGCCTGCCAGGAACGCCTTGCCGTACTCAACAGCGAGCTGGCGCTGTCGGGCGGGCCGCGGCTCGGCCAGCGCATCGGCCTCAATACCGGCGACGCGCTGGTCGGCAACATCGGTTCCGCACGGCGCTTCAACTACACGGTGCTGGGCGACGCCGTGAACCTCGCCGCCCGTCTCGAGGGCGCCAACAAGGTCTACGGCACCGCCATCCTCGCCAGCGACACCACGGCGGCAGCCTGCGCCGGCGATCCGCCGCTGGTGCGTATCGACCGTGTCGCCGTCGTCGGCCGCGCGGAACCGGTCGACGTGTTCGTCCCACGGCCGGACGGCTGCGATGCGGCCGCCGTGACCGCCGCCGTCGAGACCTATCTCGCCGGCCGATTCGCGGCGGCGGCCGACGCCTTCGACGGCCTCGCGGCCGCGTTCCCGCCGGCCCGGGTTCTTGCCCAACGCTGCCGCGCCCTCGCCCACGAGCCGCCTGCGGACTGGCCCGGCTACTACGCCCTGGCCGAGAAGTAAGCGCCCGCTTGGCCGCCGAGGCCGGTGCCTGCTATAGCGGCGCGGCGTCCGGCGGCTTCGACCGGACCGGGAGGAACGACAATGCCGCACCAACCGGCCTCCACCGCGCTGTCGCGCTTCACCGTCATCGACCTCACGCGCGTCCGCGCCGGGCCGACCTGCGTGCGCCAGTTCGCCGACTGGGGCGCCAACGTCATCAAGGTCGAACTGCCCGAGGCGCTGGAGGAAGGCGAGGGCATGGGCGGCGACCGCCACGGCTCCGACTTCCAGAACCTGCATCGCAACAAGCGGGCGATGACGCTTAACCTCAAGGATCCCGAAGGCCGCGCCATCCTGGAGAAGCTGGTGGCGAAGGCCGATGTGCTGGTCGAGAACTACCGCCCGGACGTCAAGCACCGCCTCGGCATCGACTACGACGCGCTGCGCAAGGTCAACAAGCGGCTGGTCTACGCCTCGATCTCCGGCTTCGGCCAGGACGGTCCCTACGCCAAGCGCCCCGGCTTCGACCAGGTGGCGCAGGGCATGGGCGGACTGATGTCGATCACCGGCCTGCAGGGACAGGGCCCGGTGCGCGCGGGCATTCCCATCGCCGACCTCACCGCGGGCCTGTTCGCGGCGCTCGGCATCCTCACCGCCCTGCACGAGCGCGAGGTATCCGGCGAAGGCCAGTGGCTGGAGACCTCCCTGCTCGCCGCCCAGGTGTTCATGCTCGACTTCCAGGCCTCGCGCTGGACCATGGACCGCGAGGTGCCGAAGCAGGCCGGCAACGACCACCCGACCAGCATCCCCACCGGCGTGTTCAAGACCGCCGACGGCCACATCAACATCGCCGCCGCCGGCGGCGCCATCTGGCTGCGCCTGTGCGACGCCCTCGGCATGCCCGACATGGCGACACGCCCGGGCTTCGCCACGTCGGCGGAGCGCTCGAAGAACCGCATCGAGGTCAACCGCGCCATCGAGGCGATCACCGTCGGCGCCGACAGCGCCACGTGGATCACGCGGCTCAACGCGGCCGGCGTGCCCTGCGGCGAGATCAACTCGATCGACAAGGTCTTCGCCGACCCGCAGGTGAAGCATCTCGGTCTGGAGCAGACCGTGCACTCGCTGGCGCTCGGCGACATCGCGCTGGTGGCCCAGCCGGTGAAGCTCAAGCGCACGCCATCGAGCTTCGTCGTGGCACCGCCCGAGCGCGGCGAGCACACCCGCGAGATTCTCGCCGATCTCGGCTATACCGATGCCGCGATCGACGATCTCGCCCGTCGCAACATCGTCTGACTCATCGCCACTCGGAGAGCGCTTACATGGCCGAAGGCAGGATCATCGTCGAGACGAAGGACGGCGTCGGCCGCATCGTGCTCGACAACCAGGAACGGTTGAACGCCATCTCCTTCGACATGTGGCAGGCGGCGACAGCCGCGCTCAACGGCTTCGCCAGCGATCCCAACGTGCGCGTCGTCGTCGTCACCGGCGCCGGCGAGAAGGCCTTCGCGGCCGGCGCCGACATTTCGAAGTTCGAGAACGAGCGCGGCTCCAAGGCGGCGGTCGACCGGTACAACCGGGCCGTCTCCGACGCCTATACGGCGCTGCTCGACCTGCCCAAGCCGACCATCGCCCGCCTGCGCGGCTACACCATCGGCGGCGGCCTCGCCTTCGCGCTGTGCGCCGACATCCGCATCGCCGCCGAGGACGTGACGGTCGCCATCCCCGCCGCCAAGCTGGGCCTCGGCTACGGCTACGACGGCATCAAGCACCTCGTCGACCTCGTCGGCCCGTCCAACGCGATGGAAATCTTCTTCACAGCCAAGCGCTTCTCCGCCACCGAGGCGCAGACGATGGGCCTCATCAACCGCGTCGTGCCAGTCGATCGTCTCGATGCCGTGGTCGACGACTACACCGCGACCATCGCCGGCAACGCGCCGCTCACCATCGCCTCGGTCAAGCGCATCATCAAGGAAACGGTGAAGGAACCGGCCGGGCGCGACCACGAGCTGTGCGAACGCCTGGTGCAGGAATGCTACGCCAGCGCCGACTACCAGGAAGGCCGCCTCGCCTTCATGGAAAAGCGCAAGCCGCGCTTCCAGGGTCGCTGACCGGCCCTACAGGGCACCTGTGAACCGCACGATCGCGTCGCGCACGGCGTCGGGCGCGTCGCGGTGTGGCGAATGCTTCACGCCGGGCAGCGCCAGCGTCTCGACCGGCCCCGTCGCCTGCCGCGCGATCGCGTCGAGTTGCGCCATCGTGCCGTATTCGTCGTCCACACCCTGGATGGCGAGAACGGGGCAGCGGATCGGCGCCAGATACGCCTCGATGTTCCAGTCGCGGAACGCCGGCTCCAGCCAGATGTCGTTCCAGCCGTAGAAGGTGCGGTCGGGATCGGCGTGGTGGCGGCCGAGGCGCGGGCCGAGGCCGCTGGTCGGGTAGGCACGGCCGATCTCGGCGATGCTGGCGACGGTCAGTTCCTCGACGAAGACGTGCGGCGCCTCCAGCACGAGGCCGCGGACCGGCCAGCGCGCCGCCCCGGCATGGATCAGCGCGATCGAGGCGCCGTCGGAATGCCCGACCAGCACGACGTCGTCGAGACCCAGCGCGTCCCGCAGGGCCGGCAGCGCCTCGAGCGCCTCGCGGTGCATGTAGTCGACCGCCCGCTTCTCCGCGAGCACGTCCGACTGGCCGTAGCCGTAGCGCGACCACACCAACGCCGGGCAGCCGGTCGCGGCGGCGACCGTGTCCGGGAAGTCCCGCCACAGCGACGCCGAGCCCAGCCCCTCGTGCAGGAACAGCAGCACGGGACGGCCGGCCCCCCCGGCGATGCGGCGGACTTCCAGCCGGCGGCCGGCGATGGTGACGAATTCGACGGACATGCGCGCAACGCTCCGCAGAAACGAGAGGTGCCCTCTTAGCCCACACCGCGCGTCGAGGGCGACACAGGGTATTGCACCGCACCATAAATAGTTTGTGTGGCAAACTATTTTCTTGGCGACCTCCGGCGCATCCGGTACGTTGGGCCGTGGCGAGGCTCGCGAAGGGCCGGCCCTGACAGGGCGGGACGATGATCGATTTCCGTACCGAGCCGGCGAACTACCGGCACTGGACGCTGTCGGTCGACGGCGCGGTGGCGACGCTCGCCCTGGCGGTGCGCGAGGACGGCGGCATCGCTCCGGGCTACACCCTCAAGCTCAATTCCTACGACCTCGGCGTCGACATCGAGTTGTACGACGCGGTGCAGCGGCTGCGCTTCGAGCACCCGGAAGTGCGCGCGGTGATCCTCACCTCGGCCCGCGACCGCGTGTTCTCGGCCGGCGCCAATATCGCCATGCTTGGCCGCTCGACGCATTTCGACAAGGTCAACTTCTGCAAGTTCACCAACGAGACGCGCAATTCGATCGAGGACGCCTCGGCGCATTCCGGCCAGCGCTGGCTCGCGGTCGTGAACGGCACGGCGGCCGGCGGCGGCTACGAACTGGCGCTGGCCTGCGACCACATCCTGCTGGTCGATGACGGATCCTCGGCGGTGTCGCTGCCGGAGGTGCCGCTGCTGGCGGTCCTGCCCGGCACCGGCGGCCTCACCCGCGTCGTCGACAAGCGCAAGGTGCGGCGCGACCGCGCCGACTTCTTCTGCACCACCGGCGAGGGCGTGCGCGGCGGCCGCGCGCTCGACTGGCGGCTGGTCGACGAGCTGGCGCCCCGCTCGCGCCTCGCCGAGGCGGCGCGCGCCCGCGCCGAGGCCCTCGCCGGTGCCTCGGATCGCCCGGCCGGTGCGAAGGGCATCGCGCTGCCGCCGCTGGCGCGCGAGACGAAGGGCGACGAGATCGTCTGGCCGCATCTGCGCGTCGCGCTCGACCGCGCCGCGGGCACGGCGACCTTCACCGTCCTCGCCCCCGACGCGCCGCCCGCCGCCGACCTCGCCGCCATCCACACGGCAGGGGCGGAGTGGTGGCCGCTGGCGCTCGCCCGCGCGCTCGACGACGCCGTCCTGCACCTGCGCTTCAACGAGCCCGAGATCGGCACCTGGGTGCTGACGACCAGCGGCGACGCGGCCAACGTCCTCGCCGCCGATGCCGCGCTCGCGGCGCATTCCGGCGACTGGCTGGTGCGCGAGACGACGCTCTATCTCAAGCGCAGCTTCAAGCGCCTCGACGTGACGGCGCGCAGCCTGATCGCCCGCATCGAGCCGGGGAGCTGCTTCGCCGGCACGTTGCTTGAACTGGCGCTTGCCGCCGATCGCACCTTCATGCTCGACGGCACGCTCGACGGCTCGAACCTTCCGCCGGCGACGGTCACGCTGTCGCGGATGAACTTCGGCGCCTTCCCGATGGGCAACGGCCTGACGCGCCTGCAGAGCCGCTTCCTCGGCGAGCCCGAGCGCCTCGCGGCGGCCGAGGCCGCGGTCGGCGAGGCGCTGGATGCCGAGGCGGCCGACGCGCACGGCCTCATCACCTTCATGCCCGACGACATCGACTGGGATGACGAGGTGCGCCTCGCCGTCGAGGAGCGCGCCGCCTTCTCGCCCGACGCGCTCACGGGACTGGAGGCGAGCCTGCGCTTCGCCGGTCCGGAGACCGTCGAGACCAAGATCTTCGGCCGGCTGTCGGCGTGGCAGAACTGGATCTTCCAGCGCCCCAACGCCACCGGCAAGCAGGGCGCGCTGGCGCTCTACGGCACCGGCACCAGGCCGGAATTCGACCGCAAGCGGGTCTGAAGCCATGCAGCACGTCGACTACGACACGCTCATCCCCAACAATGTCGGCCTCGCCGACGACCGCCGCCTGCTGCGCGCGCTGGAGCACTGGCAGCCGGCCTATCTGCGCTGGTGGCAGGAACTGGGCCCCGACGGCGCGCTGGCGCACGAGGTCTATCTGCGTACCGCGGTCAGCGTCGAAACCTCGGGCTGGGCGCACTACGACTTCGTGCGCATGCCCGAGTATCGCTGGGGCATCTTCCTCGCGCCGGCCGAGGCCGACCGCGTCATCCCCTTCGGCCGCCACAAGGGTGAGCCAGTGTGGCAGGACGTGCCCGGCGAGTATCGCACCGAACTGCGCCGCCTTATCGTAACCCAGGGGGATACGGAGCCCGCCTCGGTCGAGCAGCAGCGCCATCTCGGTGCCACCTGCCCGTCGCTCTACGACCTGCGTAACCTCTACCAGGTGAACGTCGAGGAAGGCCGCCATCTCTGGGCGATGGTCTACCTGCTGCACGCCCATTTCGGCCGCGACGGCCGCGAGGAAGCCGAGGCGATGCTGTCGCGCCACGCCGGCGACCCCGACAAGCCGCGCATCCTGCAGGCGTTCAACGAGCCGACGACCGACTGGCTCTCGTTCTTCATGTTCACCTTCTTCCAGGACCGCGACGGCAAGTACCAGCTCGCGGCGCTTGCCGAGTCCGGCTTCGACCCGCTGGCGCGCTCGTGCCGCTTCATGCTGACCGAGGAAGCGCATCACATGTTCGTCGGCGAGACCGGCGTCATGCGCGTCGTCCAGCGCGCCTGCGAGAAGATGAACGAGCACCGCACTGACGACATCCGGCCCTATGGCGGCATCGACCTGCCGACGATCCAGAAATGGATCAACTTCCACTACTCGATCTGCCTCGACCTGTTCGGCCAGGAGGAGTCGACCAACGCCGCCAACTACTACTCCATGGGCCTGAAAGGCCGTTTTCAGGAGACGCGCATCGGCGACGACCACGTGCTGGCCGACGCCGTCGCGCACGTCCCGGCCCTCGACGGCGACCGCATGGTCGAGCGCGAGGTGACGGCGCTCAAGGCGATGAACGAGACGCTGCGCTCGGCCTATGTCGAGGACAGCCAGCGCGGCATCGACCGCTTCAACAAGGTCATCCGTGACCACGGCATCGACGTCACGCTGCGCCTGCCGCACCGCGCGTTCCATCGCAACATCGGCGCCTTCGCCGGGGTGAAGGCGACGCCCGAGGGCAAGCTGATCTCGGCAGAGGAATGGAACCGCCGCCGTGGCGAGTGGCTGCCGACCGAGGCCGACCGCGCCTTCGTGTCCTCGCTGATGCGCCCGGTGCGCGAAGCCGGCAAGATGGCGGACTGGATCGCGCCGCCGAAGCGCGGCATACACGGCAAGCCGGTCGAGTTCGAGTACGTCCGCTTCCACTGACGCACGCGAATCGACCCTGACCTGCGGAGCGCGCCGGCAAGAGCCGCACCGCGATGGGGGAGGACGGGGCCGGATGGCCGATCATGTCGTCGAGGTCGATGCGTCGAGCGTTCCGGCGCGGCTGCATTTCCCGCCGGTGTTCAACGTCGCCGTCCCGTTCGTCGACCGGCATCTCGCGGAAGGGCGCGGCGGCAAGGTGGCGATCCGCGCCACCTCGGGCGAGGACGTCACCTACGCCGCGCTGGCCGAGCGCGTGAACCGCGCCGGCAATGCGTTTGCCGGCCTCGGCCTCGCGCGCGGCGCCCGCGTGCTGATGATCGTCAAGGACTGCCCGGCCTTCTTCTACATCTTCTGGGGGGCGATCAAGGCCGGCTACGTGCCGGTGCCGCTGAACACGCTGCAGCGGGCGAAGGACTACGCCTTCGTCGTCGACAATTCGCGCGCCGCCTGCGTGCTGTGGTCGGCCGAGTTCGCCGCCGAGGCCGAACCGGCGCTCGCCGCCGCCACCCACCGGCCCGACCACTCCATGACCGTCGACGACTTTCTGGCGCTGACCGCCGGCGCCGCGCCGGACCTCGCGCCGGCCGGCACGACGGCCGACGAGGATTGCTTCTGGCTCTACACCTCGGGCTCCACCGGCACGCCCAAGGGCGCCGTCCACGCCCACCGCGACATGGTGGTGACCAGCCGGCACTACGCCGTCGAGACCCTCGGCATCACCGGCGACGACATCCATTTCTCGGCCGCCAAGCTGTTCTTCGCCTACGGCCTCGGCAACGCCATGACCTTCCCGCTGTGGACGGGCGGGACGGCCGTGCTGTTCGACGCTCGGCCGACCCCTGCCGCCACCTTCGAGATCATCGCAACGTACCGGCCGACCGTGTACTACGGCGTGCCGACGCTCTACGCCGCGCAACTGCATGCGATGGAGAGCGCCACGCCGGATCTGTCGAGCGTCCGCCATTGCGTGTCGGCGGGCGAGCCGCTGCCGCCCAATCTGCTGACGCGGTGGCAGGAGAAGACCGGCCTGCCGATCCTCGACGGCATCGGCACCACCGAGATCCTGCACATCTTCATCGCCAACGCGCCCGGCGCGTGGAAGGCCGGCACCTCGGGCCGGCTCGTGCCTGGCTACGAGGCGAAGATCGTCGATGACGACGGCGCGCCGGTGCCGCAGGGCGAGCAGGGCGCGCTGTGGATCAGGGGCGGCTCCGTCATCTCGCGCTACTGGGACGCCGCCGACCGCACCGAGGCCGCCATCCGCGACGGCTGGATCCGCACCGGCGACACCTACTACGTCGATGGCGACGGCTACTTCGTCTGCTGCGGCCGCTCCGACGACATGCTCAAGGTCGGCGGCATCTGGTGCTCGCCGGTGGAGATCGAGGCGCGGCTGGTCGCCCACCCCGCCGTGCTCGAGGCAGCCGTGGTCGGCCGCGCCGACGCCGACGGCCTGATCAAGCCGGAAGCCTGGATCGTGCTGAAGCCGGGCGCGGCGACGCCCGGCGGCGAACTGGAAACGGCGCTCACCGAGCACTGCCGCGCCGAACTGGCGCGCTGGAAGTTCCCGCGCTGGTACCGCTTCGTCGACGACCTGCCGAAGACCGCGACCGGCAAGATCCAGCGCTTCCGGCTGCGCGAGGAATCCAGGTAGGGCCTAGACGCCGAGATACCGCTCGTGCACCCCGCGGTCAGCGGCGAGGGCGGCGGAACTGCCCTGCCAGACCACCCTGCCCTTCTCGACCACGACGTGACGGTCGGCCAGGCGCAGCAGCGCGCCGACGTTCTTGTCGATGACGAGGATGGCCTGCCCGGCGGCCTTGAGGCGGGCGAGGCAGCGCCAGATCTCCTGACGCACCAGCGGCGCCAGGCCCTCGGTCGCCTCGTCGAGGATCAGCAGCTTCGGGTTGGTCATCAGCGCCCGGCCGATGGCCAGCATCTGCTGTTCGCCGCCGGAAAGCTGCGTGCCCATGTTGGCCAGCCGCCCGCCGAGCGCCGGCAACAAGTCGAGCACGCGGTCGAGCGTCCACGGTTCCGCCGTGCCCGCCGGCACGCGCGCCGTCGCCACGAGGTTCTCGCGCACCGACAGGTTGGGAAAGATCTGGCGCCCCTCCGGCACCAGCCCGATGCCCGCCTTGGCGACGCGGAAGGACGGCGCGGCGGTGATGTCGGCGCCCTCGAAGGCGATGCGGCCGCCGCTCGCCGGCACGATGCCGAGGATGGCGCGCACCGTCGTCGTCTTGCCCATGCCGTTGCGGCCGAGCAGCGTCACCACCTCGCCGGCGTCGACGCCGAAGCTCATGCCGAACAGCACGCGGCTCGCGCCGTAGCCGGCCTCGACCTCGGCGAGTTCGAGCATCATGTCATGCCCTCGGCCTCGCCCTCGCCGAGATAGGCTTCGCGCACCTCGGCATTGGCGCGGATCTCGTCCGGCGTGCCGCTGGCGATGGCGCGGCCGTAGACCAGCACGGTGATGCGGTCGGCGAGCGCGAACACGGCGTCCATGTCGTGCTCGACCAGCAGCATCGTGTAGCGGCCCTTGAGCCCCTGCAGCAGCGTCACCATGCGCTGGCTCTCGTCCGGCCCCATGCCGGCCATCGGCTCGTCGAGCAGCAGCAGGCGCGGCTCGGTCGCCAGCGCCATGGCGATCTCCAGCGCGCGCTGCTCGCCATGCGCCAGCGTGCCGGCCGGCACGTCGGCCCGCGCGCCGAGGCCGACGCGATCGAGCGCCGCGGCGGCCGGGTCGCGCAGCAGCGGATCGCTCGCCGCCGCCCGCCAGAAGCGGAAGGCGTGCGGTTCGCGCGCCTGCACGGCGAGCGCCACGTTGTCCGCCGCCGTCATGTCGCGGAAGATCGAGGTGATCTGGAATGCGCGGGCAAGGCCGAGGCGGGCGCGCGGCGCCGCGGCTAAGCGCGTGATGTCGCGCCCGGCGAAGGCGATCGTCCCGCCGTCCGCCCGCGCGAAGCCCGACAGCAGGTTGACCAGCGTGGTCTTGCCGGCGCCGTTGGGTCCGATCACCGCATGGATTTCGCCCGACGCCACGTCGAGCCACAAATCGTCGGTGGCGACGAGGCCGCCGAAGCTCTTCATCAGGCCGCGCACGGCGAGCAGCGGGGCGGCGCTCATCGTCCGTCTCCGCGGCCCGCGAACAGTCCCATCAGCCCGCCGCGCGCGAACAGCACGACCAGCACGAGGAACGGCCCGAAGACGACATGCCAGTGCTCGGTGAGCGAGGACAGCAGCTCCGACAGGATCAGGTAGGCCGCGGCACCGATCACCGGGCCGAACAGCGAGCCCATGCCGCCGAGCAGCACCATGAAGATTAGCTCGCCCGAGCGCGGCCAGTCCATCATGTCGGGGCTGACATAGCGCTCGACATTGGCCGTCAGCACGCCGGCGAGGCCGCAGATCATGCCGGACAGCACAAAGGCGGCGAGGCGGTAGCGGTAGGTGGGGATGCCGAGGGATTGCAGGCGCGTGTCGTTCGACTGCGAGGCGCGCAGCACCATGCCGAAGCGCGAGCGCACGATGCGCCCGCAGCCCCACAGCACCAGCAGCAGCAGCGCGAAGACGATGTAGTAGACCGTGATCGGATCGGTAACGGTGAGGTCGAGGCCGCCGATCGAGAAATCGCTGCGCCGGCGGATGTTGAGGCCGTCGTTGCTGCCGTAGTGCGAGGCCGACACGCCGAGGAAGTAGACCATCTGGGCGAAGGCCAGCGTGATCATGATGAAGTAGACCCCGCGCGTCCGCAGCGACACGGCGCCGAAGGCCAGCGCCGCGAGGCCCGACAGCGCGAGGGCCAGCGGCCACTGCACCCAGGCGCTGGTCTCGCCGTGGAAGGCGAGGATGGCGACGGTGTAGCCGCCGATGCCGACATAGGCGGCGTGGCCGAAGCTGACCATGCCGCCGAAGCCGAGGATGAGGTTGAGGCCCAGCGCGGCGATGGCCCACAGCATGACGCGGGCGAAGACCTGGATGTAGAACGGCTCGCCCAGCGCCGGCGCCAGCACCGGCATCCCCGCGCACAGCGCGAGGAAGGCGGCGGCCACGAGCGTCCGGCCGCGGAGGAGCGTCTGCCGGTCCATGGTCTCAACCCCCGCGCGGCGAGAACAGGCCCTGCGGGCGGAAGAACAGCACGACCGCCATCAGCACGTAGACCGCCATCGACGACAGCGCCGGCGCCGCGGTCGACGACGCCACCGGATTGAGGAAGAGATCGAGCAGGCTGCCGAGGAAGGCGCGGCCCATGGTATCGATGACGCCGGTCAGCAGCGCCGCGACGAAAGCGCCGCGGATCGAGCCGATGCCGCCGATGACGATGACGACGAAGGCGAGGATCAGCACGTGCTCGCCCATGCCGACCTGGGCAAGGCTGATCGGCGCCACCATCATGCCGGCGAGCCCGGCCAGCATGGCGCCGAGCCCGAATACCAGCGTGAACAGCAGCTTGATGTCGACGCCGAGCGCGCCGGCCATGGTGCGGTTGGAGGCGCCGGCACGGATCAGCATGCCGAGCCGGGTCCGCGCGACCAGCCAGTAGAGGCCGATCGCGACGGCGAGGCCGACAGCGATGATGGCCAGCCGGTAGACGGGATACTGGATGCCGAGCGGCAGCGTCACCGCCGTCGACAGGAACTGCGGCAGCGGCACGGCGAGGCCGGCCGGCCCCCAGACCAGCCGCACCGCCTCGTTGAAGAACAGGATCAGGCCGAAGGTCGCCAGCACCTGGTCGAGATGGCCTCGCGCATAGAGGGTGCGCAACGCCACCACCTCGACGACGAGACCGACGACGAGGGTGGCCGGCAAAGCCAGCAGGACGCCGAGCACGAAGGAGTCGGTCCAGCCGGTGAACGTCGCGGCGAGGAAGGCCCCGACCATGTAGATCGAGCCATGGGCCAGGTTGACGAGGTCCATGATGCCGAAGACGAGCGTCAGCCCCGCCGCCAGCAGGAACAGCAGGACGCCGAGCTGCAGCCCGTTGAGGAGCTGCTCGACGACGAGGGCGACGCTCATGTCCGGTCCGCGCAACTGCCGGGGCGGCGGCTGCGGCGGCCAACCCCGGCCGCCGCACGCCGCCGCGCCCGGACGATGCCTACATCTTGCACTCGGCGGCCGACGGATCGACGTGATCCTTCAGCACCACGCCGACGGTCTTGGTCGTCCAGTTGCCCTCGGCATCGGCGACCACCTCGCGGGCATAGAAGTCCTGGATCGGGAAGTGGTTCTTGCCGAACTTGAACTTGCCGCGCACAGACGGCCACTTGGCCTCGAGCAGCGACTTGCGCCACGTCGTCGCGTCCTTCGGCAGGCCGCCCGCGGCCTCGACCGCGCCCTTGATGAGGAAGATCGAGTCGTAGGCCTGCGCCGCGTAGAACGACGGGTAGGTCTTGTGCTTGGCCTTGAAGTCGGCGACGAAGCGCTTGTTCTGCGCGTTGTCGAGGTCCGGCACCCAGAACTGCGTCATCACCGTGCCGAGCACGTGGTCCATCTTCGCCTGCTGCAGGCGCGGCAGGGCGATCGCGTCGATGGTGTAGACCGTGTACAGCGGGATGTCGTGCATGCCCGCCTGCTCGTACTGCTTCAGGAACGCGGGGCCGTGCGCGCCCGGGTAGAAGGCGAACACGCCGTCTGGCTTCGCCGCCTTGGCCTTGGTGAACTCGGCCGCCCAGTCCATCTGCGCCGGCCACGTCGTGTAGTCCTCGCCGGCGACGGTGCCCTTGAAGGTGCGCTTGACGCCGGCGACCATGTCCTTGCCTGCGGCGTAGTTGGGCGCGATGGTGTAGAGCGACTTCACGCCCTTCTGGTTGAGCAGTTCACCCATCGCCATCGGCGTCTGGTCGTTCTGCCACGACACGTTGAAGAAATTGGGGTGGCAGTCCTTGCCGGCGAGCTGCGACGGGCCGGCGTTGGCGCTGATGAGGATCTTGTCGGCATCAAGCACGACCGGCGCCGAGGCCAGCAGCACGTTCGACCACAGATAGCCGGCGATGAGATCGACCTTGTCGCTGGTCACCAGCTTCTCGGTCGCCTGCTTGCCCTTCTGCGGATTGAACTCGTCGTCGGCATAGACGATCTCGACCTCGAGCCCGCCCATCTTGCGACCGATATGCTCGACCGCCAGCTCGACGGCCTTGCGCTGATCCTCGCCGATGATCGCGGCTGGCGTCGTCAGCGTGGTGAGAAACCCGATCCTGATCTTGTCCGCAGCGAGCGCCGGGCTCGCCAGCAGCGCGGCGGCGGCCGCCGCCGCCATCATCCGTCCGTACATCGCCGTTTCCTCCCCTCCGTTTGCCCGTCGCGATCGGCGCGCCCCTCGTCCTGAACCGGGCCGGTCAGGCGAACGCCTTGCATGGCTTGAGCCTATCGCGAAGCCCGGGAAACCGGAAATGGAAACAATTAGTCTCGCCAATGATTGGCGAAATTAAATAACTGCCGGCGACCGGCGGCCGCCCTCGCGGGGCCGCTCAGGCGAAGGCCTTGAAGCAGATCAGCGTGAAGGTGTCGCGGACATGCGGCAGCGTCTGCAGTTCGGTCGTGACGAAGTGCCCGACATCGACGTCGTCGGGCAGGTAGCACTTCATCAGCAGGTCGAACTGCCCCGAGGTCGAATAGACCTCCGAGACGTGCTCGACCCGGTCGACCGCCTCCTCGGCGACCTCGTAGGCCTTGCCGAGCGCGCACTTCACCTGGACGAAGATCGTCTGCATCGCGGCCGGACGGTAACCGCTGGCCACGGCACGGGCAAGCGACGCTCCGCCCATGCCGCGTGGGCACAGGCGATGGGCTGTCTTATCGGGCGCGGCACGGTTAACGCGGTGGAGGGCGCTGCCTAGACTGCGCCTCCCATCGTTCAGGAACCGGCGTCATGGATTTCGTCTACACACCGCTTTCCGAGCCCGACCGGAAGCTTCTCGTCGAAGGACACCAGCATCCGGAGATGGTGGCGACCCTTGCCGAACTGGCGGCGAGCGGCGTGCCGCCGCGCGCGCGCGACCGCGACGGCGACCGCGAGGACATCGGCGGCCTCGCCGTGACCCATCGCTTCGTCGAGGCGCCGGGCGAGTGCGAGACCGTCGGCTGGCACTATGTCGAGGCCGGTGCCGGCGAACCGCTGGTGCTGCTGCACGGCATCCCGCAGTCGTGGCACATGTGGGCGCCGGTGCTGCCGGAACTGGCGAAGCACTTCCGCTGCATCGCCATCGACCTCAAGGGTTACGGCCAGTCGCACAAGGGGCGCGGCGACTTCCGCCACGAGGGCGCGGCGATGCAGATGCTCGCCCTGCTCGACACCATCGGCGTCGGCCGCTTCGCCCTGTTCAGCCACGACCGCGGCACGATGCAGGCCGACTACATGGTCGCCGCCGATCCGGCGCGGATCACCCGCTGGATTCGCGGCTCGCAGCATTTCGTGCGTTTCCACCCCGACCTGGCGCCGCAGGAACACCTGTTCACCGGGCTGGAGACGCGCGGCGTGCTGCAGGATCCACTGCGGCTGATGACCTACATGTTCGGCCGGCTGTGCAAGTACCCGCTGCCGCGCGAACAGGTTGTGCGCGCCATCCAGGAGTGGCGGCCCGGCACCGGCCTCGCCGTCGAGCGCTATTTCCAGTCCTCGACTTTCCGCAAGGACTGGATCGAGCGCTGCACCCGCCTGATCCCGCGCTGGACCTGCCCGACGCTGATGCTCCAGGGCAGCGAGGAGCCGCCGATGCCGAAGGCCAACTACATCGGCGTCGAGCATCACCTGCCAAACGGCCGCATCGACTTCGTCGATGCCGGCCATTTCTACATCGAGGAAAATCCGGCCGGTACGCTCGCCGCCGCCCTGCCCTTCCTGACCGCGCGGTAGGCCTGCCCCGCGTCAGTGCAGGCGCGGCGCCTTCAGGAAGCTGTGGCGGTCGGCCGAGCGCACCGAGACGTCGACGCGCGCGCCGTCGCGGACGAGGTGCAACGGGACGTCGACCCCGGCCGTGCCGAGCGCCCAGACGCGCCGGAAGAAGCCGGCGAGATCGCGCACCGGCGAACCGTCGAGGCCGAGCACGATGTCGCCGGTCTCGACGCCGGCCCGCCGCGCCGGCCCGCCGTCGTAGGTGCCGGCGACGACGAGGCAGTTCTCCGTCTCGGCGACGGTCATGCCGAGCCACGGGCGCGGCGGCCGCTGCACCCGGCCGTACATCAGCAGGTCGTCGAGGATCGGCTGCAGCAGGTCGATCGGCACGATCATGTTGCCGTCGACCTCCTCGTTGCCCGGCATCACCTGGCGCATGTAGAGCGAGCCGATGCCGGCCAGCCGCCCGTCGCGGTCGACCAGCGCGGCGCCGCTCCAGGTCGGGTGCGGCGGCGAGGTGAAGATGGCCTCGTCAAGCACGTATTCCCACGATCCGGCGAACTCGCGCTTGGCGACGACCTGCACGCGCGAGGCGTGCTTGCGTCCGCCCTGGGCCGCCACCAGCGCCTTGTCGCCGACCCGCAGCGCGTCGACCGAGCCGATCTCCAGCGCCGGAATGTCGAGCCGGCCCAGCGCCTGCACGAGGCCGAGGCCGCTCGCCTGGTCATAGCCGACGAGATGGGCCGAGACGGCCTGGCCGTTGTTCGCCGTGAGCCAGATCGAACTGGCCTCGGTGACGAGATAGCCGATGGTGAGGACGAGCCCGTCCTCGCGGATCATCACGCCCTGCCCCTCGCGCTGGGTGCCAAGGACGGCGGCGGTGAAGGCATCGTCCGGCACGCGCGAGCGCAGCGACACCACGGCCGACAGCGCGCGGTCGAGGTCGAAGGTCCAGTCCTCCGGCCGTGGCTGGAACGACGGGCGGATTTCAGGCTTGGCATCGGACATGGCGTGCGGAACCCCCGCAGGCTGATTGCTGTCACGCGGCGACGTGGCCCCCGGGCGCCGCCACGGATTCGCAATACTACCACGCCACCGCCGTCATGCACCCCGCGCTGAACGCAGCGAATCGGCCTCAGGCGGGCGCCGGTGCCGCGCTCCCGGCGGCGAGCCGGCCGACGAACTGCCGGTAGGACGTGGCCGGGCGGCCGAGCAGCATCGACAGCGTCCGGCCGTTGCCGGCCGGGCAGCCGACGGCATCATAGTGGGCGAACATGCCGCGGATCTGGTCCAGCTCCTGGCGTGTCGCGCGGGCGAAGAACGGCATCGACGCTGCCCGCGCCAGATACTCGTCGATGTCGACCCGCACCGCCTCGACCTTCCGGCCCAGCGCCGCGCTCATCAGCGTCGCGATCTCGGCCCGCGTCAGGACCGAGTCGGTGCCGGCCAGTTCGTAGGTGGCGTAGTCGTCGCCGCTGCCGGTGAGCACGTTGGCCGCCGCCTCGGCGACGTCGTCGACGTCGACCCAGCTCAGCTTGACGTCGGTGCGGTACGGCAGTTCCCAGCGGCCGTGCTCGGCGATCAGCGGCCACGACCAGGTGACGTTCTGCATGTAGTTGGTCGGGATCAGCACCGTATAGGGCATGCCCGACTGGTAGAGGAACAGCGCGGCCTTGAGCTTCGCCCAGTGGAAGCTGACATCCTCCAGGAACGGCGCGATGGCGCCGTGCAGGACGAAGCGGCGCACGCCCGCCGCCTTCGCCGCGTCGATCACCGTGCGGTGCAGCGTCTCTTCGTCGGCGGCGAGCGACGGGGCGATGTGGTAGACGCGGTCGACGCCGCGCAGCGCGCGCCGCAGGACCGCCACGTCCCGCATGTCGCCCTCCATCGCCTCCGCGCCGAGCGCAGACAGGCGCGACGCCGAGGCCGCGCTACGCGCCAGCCCCCGCACCGCCTCGCCGCGCGCGCGCAGCAGCTTCACGAGGCGCGTACCGGTCTGGCCACTGGCCCCGGTGATCAGGATCATGCCCGTTTCCCCCGCAGTGGCGTCACGCGACCGGTTCCAGACGCCAGAGTTCACCGTCGCTCGCATCGGTCAGGATGTAGACTAGGCCGTCCGGACCCTGCCGCACGTCGCGGATGCGGCCGACGTCCCCTTCCAGCAGCCGCTCCTCGCGCAACACGCGGTCGCCGTCGAGTTCAAGGCGAGCCAGCAGCCGGCCGACCAGCGCGCCGACGAACAGGCTGCCGCGCCAGCCGGGAAAGCGGTCGGCGGTGTAGAAGGCCATGCCCGACGGCGCGATCGACGGCACCCAGTACCAGATCGGCTGCGCCATGCCGTCGCGCGCCGTCAGGCCCTCGCCGACCGCCGGGCCGTAGTATTCGCGGCCATAGGTGATGACGGGCCAGCCGTAGTTGACACCCGCGCGCACGATGTTCACCTCGTCGCCGCCGCGCGGGCCGTGTTCGTTCAGCCAGGGAATGCCGGTCGCCGGATGGGTCGCCATTCCCTGCGGGTTGCGATGCCCCCACGAGAAGATTTCCGGCCGCGCGCCGTCGCGGCCGACGAACGGGTTGTCCGCCGGCACGCGCCCGTCGTCGTGCAGGCGGATCGTCTTGCCGTTGTGCGAGGCGAGATCCTGCGCCCGGTCGCGGTCGTTGCGCTCGCCGACCGCGACGAACAGGTAGCCGTCGCGGTCGAAGGCCAGCCGCGAGCCGAAATGGTTGCCGCCGCCGGCCGCCGGCGCCGCCGTGAACAGCACCTCGACGCGTGCCAGACGGTCGCCGTCGAGCACGGCGCGCACGACGCGCGTGTTGGCACCGCCCGGCACCGCCGCGGCGTAGCTCAGATAGATCGTGCGGTTGGTGGCGAAGTCCGGGTGCAGGCAGACGTCGAGCAGGCCGCCCTGCCCCGATGCCACGACATCCGGCACGCCGCCGACGGCGCCGCTCGCGGCCTCGCCGTCGGGCGACAGCAGGCGCAGGCGGCCGGGCCGCTCCGTGACCAGCATGGTGCCGTCGGGCAGGAAGGCGAGCGACCATGGATGCGCCAGGCGGTCGGCCACGCGCACGGCGCGGAACGTCGCCCGCGCCGAGCGCACGGCGTCCTGCGCGGCGGCACGGCCGGCTGGCAGCGTGGCCGCGACGGCCATCGCCGCCGCGCCCTTCAGGATGGATCGTCGCCGGGGATGGTCGTGCCTCATGGCGTCTCCGCAATGCCAATGCCCCGCCTGCCCCGCCCCGACTATCGCAATCCGGCACCCTCGCCGCCAAGCCCGCTTCGGCATCCGCTCAGCGTCCCGCCGGGCCCGCGATGTCCGGGTTGCCGACGCGCCCGCGCCCCTCGCACCATGCGCCAGACATCGTCGCCAGGGGGAAGCGCGCATCATGGATATCCTGTCATGGATCGTGGTCGGTCTGGTCGCCGGCCTGATCGCCAAGCTGGTGATGCCGGGCAACGACCCGGGCGGCATCATCATGACCGTGGTGATTGGCGTCGTCGGCGGCGTGATCGGCGGCTTCGTCGGCTCCGCCCTCGGCTTCGGCGGCGTCGACGGCATCAACGTCGGTTCGATTGCGCTCGCCGTCGGCGGCGCTATCGTGCTGCTGCTGGCCTTCCGCGCGCTGCGCGCATCGCGCCGCTCCAGCTGACGCGCCGGCGCGCTCACTCCTCGTGCAGGGCGCGGCCGAAGCTCGCCATGATCGGCCGCACGAGGTAGTCGAGCGGCGTGCGCTTGCCGGTGACGATCAACACCTCGGCCGCCATGCCCGGCTGCAGCACGAGGTCGCGCAGCCCCGGCTGGCCCGGCGTCAGGACGACGCGCACGAGGTAGTACGGCACGCCCGAGCGCTCGTCGGTCAGCCGGTCGGCGGACACGTACGTCACCTTGCCGTCGAGCACGGGCGCGGTGCGCTGGGTGAAGGCGCTGATCCGCACCTGTGCCGGCAGGTCGAGCGTGACGACGTCGATGTCGTTCGGCTCCAGCCGCGCCTCGACGATCAGCTTGTCGTCGGCCGGCACGATGTCGAGCAGCGGCTGGCCCGCGGCGATGACGCCGCCGGTCGTCGCCACCTGCTGGCTGACGACGGTGCCGTCGACCGGCGCCAGCACGACCGTCCGGCCGAGCACGTCGTTGGCCGCCGCCATCTTTTCGCTCAGGTCGGCCAGTTCGGACTGGGTGGTGCGAAGCTGCTCGACCACCTCGTTGAGGCGGTCGGTCGACACCTGCGTGATCTGCAGTTCGGCCTCGCCGATCGACTGGTGCGCCCGCGCGATACGCGCCTTGTTCTGTGCGCGTGCGCCGGTGATCTCCGCCTGCTGGCGTTGCAGGTCGAGCAGTCGCGGCCTGCGCTCGTAGCCGCGCGCCAGCAGCTGCTCGGTCGTCGCCAGTTCCTCGCCGACGAGGGAGAGCTGACGGTCCTGCGCGGCCATCTCCGCCTGCGTGCCAGTGATCTCCTCGCGCAACTGGGCGATACGCTGGCGCAGGATGTTGGTCTGATTGACTAGAGACTCCGCGCGCGTGCGGAACAGGCGCTGCTGCGTCGACAGCAGCTTGTCGACCTCGGCGCTGCCGGCCGCGGCGAGCAACGGGCCAGGAAACGCGATCTCGGCGAGCCCGTCGAGCTCGGCTTCCAGCCGCGCCTCCAAGGCCAGCGCCGAGCGGTACTGACCGGTCACGAGGCCGAGCTGGGCGCGTGCCTGCGTGTCGTCGAGACGCACGAGCGGCTGGCCGGCCGTCACCGCATCGCCCTCGCGCACGAGGATGGCGGCGACGATGCCGCCCTCGAGATGCTGGATCGTCTTGCGCTTGGAATCGACGCTGACCACGCCGGGGGCGATGGCGGCGCTTTCCAGCGGCGCGAAGGCCGCCCAGCCGCCGAAGCCGCCAAAGAACACGGCAATCAGGACGAAGCCGCCGACCAGCGTCGTGGCGATGCCCATGCGCGCCGGTGCCGCGTCGGCCGTCGTCTGCGCCATCATGGGGCATTGCCCGGCTGGACCGGCGGCGGCGCGGCGCGCAGCGCGGCGGGCGGGCCGGACGGGCGCGCGCCAGCGCCGACGGCGGCGACCGGCAGGCCAAGCTTGGCGAGGATCTCGTCGCGCGGCCCGAAGGCTTCGACGGCGCCCGCGCGCAGCAGCAGGATCTTGTCCATCTGCGCCATCACGCCGGCGCGCTGGGCAATCAGCACGATGGTCGCGCCCGCCTTCTTGAGGCCGACGACAGCCTCGACCAGCGCCTGCTCGCCCGCCGCGTCGAGATGCGAGTTCGGCTCATCGAGTACGACCAGACGCGGATTGCCGAAGACGGCCCGGGCCAGCCCGATGCGCTGGCGCTGGCCGCCGGAAATCGGCACGCCGCCGTCGCCGATCGGCGTGTCGTAGCCCTGCGGCAGGCCGAGGATGAGATCGTGCGCGCCGGCGAGGCGGGCGGCCTCGACGACCGCGGCGTCTTCGGCCTCGCCCAGCCGGGCGATGTTGTCGCGCACACTGCCGGCGAACAGTTCGATCATCTGCGGCAGGTAGCCGATATGGCGGCCACGGTCGGCGAGATCCCAGCCGGCGACATCGGCGCCGTCGAGGCGGACATGACCGGCGCTCGGCAGCAGGGAGCCCACGAGCAGGCGGACGAGTGTCGTCTTGCCCGCTGCCGAAGGCCCGATCAGGCCGAGTGCCTCACCCGGCGCGAGCGCGAACGAAACCTGCTTGAGGATCGGCTCACGGACACCCTGCGGCGCGAAGCTGACGCGATCGACCTCGATGCGGCCTTCCGGCGCCGGCAGCGTCATCCGGCCGCCGAGCGGCGGCGCACGCTCGATCAGCCCGGCCAGCCGGCTATAGGCGGTGCGCGCGCCGACGAAAGAGCGCCATGCGGCGATGAGCTGTTCGACCGGCGCCAACGCGCGACCCATGATGATCGAGGCGGCAATCATGGCGCCGCCGGTCATTTCGTGCGCGATGACGTAGTAGGCGCCGACGCCGAGTATCGCGACCTGCAGCAGCAGGCGGACGAACTTGGCGGCGGACGTGACGATGCCGCCCATGTCGCTGGCGCGCGTCTGCAGCACCAGCGCCTTTTCGGCCCCGTCGCGCCAGCGCGCGACCAGCGCCGGCAGCATGCCCATGGCGGCGATGACATCGGCGTTGCGCACCGCCGCGTCGGCCTGGTTGAGCGCACGCGAGGCCGCGCCGCTGGCCTGCGATAGCGGCCGCCGCGTGGTGAACTCGTTGGCCAGCGCCAGCGCAAACAGGGCGACCGCGCCGGCCACCGAAACCCAGCCGAGCATCGGGTGGACGAGGAAGATGACGAACAGGAAGACCGGTACCCAGGGCGCGTCGAACAGCGGAAAGACGCCCTGCCCGCCGATATAGCCGCGCACGGTGGCGAGATCGCGCAGGCCCTGCGCCGAGGGAACGCCGTGGGAGCGGATCGTCTCGGCGACCGCGCCGGACAGCACGACCGGCGCCAGCCGCCGGTCGAGCC
The DNA here is from genome assembly GCA_050246875.1 of Alphaproteobacteria bacterium. Lineage (GTDB taxonomy): Bacteria > Pseudomonadota > Alphaproteobacteria > UBA6615 > UBA6615 > SHWB01. The sequence goes on from JBFWVF010000001.1 coordinate 162,337, forward strand.
AGTTGGCGACCCGCGTCATCACCCGTCCGCGCAGCCCCTCCAGGGTCGCCAGCACGGCCAGCGAGGCGACGACCATGAGCGTCAGCAGGACCAGCGTGTCGATGTTGCCGGTGGCGATGACGCGGTCGTAGACCTGCATCATGTAGATCGGGCTGGCCAGCATCAGCGCGTTGATGCACAGGCTGAAGGCGCCGACGCCGATATAGGCGCGCCGGCAGGCGGCCATCGCCTCGTGCAGTTGCTGCTTGCCGTCCACGACGCGATCCCACCCCGCCACGCCGGGTCCCGGCGCACCCCATGTTCTAGCGCAGCGCCGCCCCGACCGCCATCGGGGCTACCCTTTGACCTGCGTCAAGGTGGTCCGGTCGGCATGGCCCGATGCTGCTTCGATCAGCCCCCGGCTGTGCAAGGAGGATTGCCATGACCGCCCTGAGGGCGCCGGCCCGCGCGCCGCGCATCCAGTTCAGCCATTTCGGCATCAACGTCCGCGATCTCGCCCGGATGGAGGATTTCTACACCCGCGTCGTCGGCTTCAACGTCACGGACCGCGGCGGCGTGCCGGCGCTCGGCATCGAGCTGGTGTTCATGAGCATGGACCCGACCGAGCACCACCAGTTCGTCATCTGCACCGCGCCCGAGGACGAGTTGGGCAAGAACAAGCGCAATGCCTTCTTCGGCGGCGCCATCAACCAGCTTTCCTTCCGCCTCGAATCGCTCGACGATTTGCGCATCATGCGCAACCGCCTCGCCGCCGAGCTGGGCGAGGACAACCTGATGACCGGCACGCACGGCATCGCCTGGTCGTGCTACGCCCGCGATCCCGAGGGCAACACGATGGAGTTCTTCGTCGACTCGCCGTGGTTCGTCGACCAGCCCTTCCTCGAGCCGATCGATCTCGCGAAGTCCGACGCCGAGATCGTGGCCGAAACGGAGAAGCTGGTGCGCGACAAGCCCGGCTTCCGGCCCTACGACAAGTACCGGGCCGAGCTGTCGCGCATGATGAGCCGGCCGGTGGTCAGCCGGCCGTTCGGCCCGGCGGCGGGGCCGGCGTGACCTAGGAGGTGATGTAGTCGCGCAGCGCCGCCGCCTCGGTCTCGGCGGCGTCGATGCGGGCCTTCACGAGGTCGCCGATCGACACGATGCCGACCAGCCGGCCGGCGTCGACCACCGGCAGGTGGCGGCAGCGCCGATCGGTCATCACCGACATCAGTTCGACCACGTCGTCGCCGGGCGCGCAGGTGATGACCTGTCGCGTCAGTGCGTCGTTGACGAAGCGTTCGAGCACGCCGACGCCGCGCAGCGCGACCTGGGTGACGATGTCGCGCTCCGACAGGATGCCGTCGACGCGGGCACCGTCGTTGCTGACGACGAGGCAACCGATGCGGCAGGCGGCCATCTGCTCGCAGGCCTGGTGCAGCGTTGCCTCCGGTGCGATCGTTTCGACGATGGCGCCCTTGCGGCGCAGGATGTCGCGAACTTCCATCGCGGTTGCCTCCCTTGCAGGGGGAGGGCCCGTCGCGGCACGCGCGACGGCGCACCTACCCGGGCGGGCAACGCTTGTGCGCCGGCACCGGTTCCCGGCCGGCGCCCGCGCACCGTGCATGCCTGTCGGCTGTTGCCCGCTGCGTCAGCCGGCAAGGCGGTGCGTCGGGCGAGGCCAGTATAGCACGGATCGTGGGCCGGCGCCCGCGCCGGGCGCCGGCCCGCCCGGGATCAGCTCCAGGCGACGCAGGGGTTCTCCAGCGTGCCGACCCCGCCGATGGTGATCTTCACCCTGTCGCCGGGCTTGAGGTAGCGGCCCTTGTCGACGCCGGCGCCAACGCCGGGCGTCGTGCCGGTGGCGATGAGGTCGCCCGGCAGCACGGTGACGCGCGCCGAGATGAACTCGATCTGCTCTTCGATGTTGAAGATCATGTCGGAGGCGATGGCGTCCTGCTCGTGGCGCTCGTTGACCCACAGGTCGATCTTGCACTGGTAGGGATCGGGGATCTGCTTGGCCGGCACGATCCACGGGCCGTGCGGCGCCGAGGTGTCGAAGCTCTTCCAGACGAACCAGTCCGAGCCGAGCTTCGGCCAGTCCTCGCGCCGCCGGTCGCGGATCGACACGTCGTTGAACACCGTGTAGCCGGCGACGACCGAGCGCGCGTTCTTCGTCGTCAGCTTCGAGCCGCGCCGGCCGATGACGACGCCCAGCTCCGCCTCCCAGTCGATGGCCTGGCTGACATCGGGCGTCGGCAGGCGGATGGCGTCGCCGGGGCCGATCGTGCAGTGCACCGGCGCCTTGAGGAAGATGTACGGCTTCATCGCCGCCTTCTGCTCGGGCGTGATGCCGCCGACGCCCATCTCGACGCGGTGGCCGTGGTAGTTGGCGGCGGCGTTGTAGATGATGTTCGGGTAGAGCAGCGGCGGGCGCAGCTTCACGCCCGAGAGCGCGACCGACGCGACCTTGTCGCGTGACGCGGCATCGGCGATCTCCTCCAGCACCGGCTCGGCCGCGTCCCAGTTCTGCAGCATCGCCACGTTGGAGACCGTCGAGAAGCCGACGCCGCGCCCCTTGCAGGCGGCGGCGAGGTCGACCACCCGTTCGCCCACGGCGATCCCCGGCAACGGCGCCCCGTCCAGCCCGGTGTAGGTGAGGATTCGGTAGTCGGCCATGCGTCTCTCCCTGAAACATCACGCCCATTGCGGGCGCGCTGGGGCCCGACGAGCTTACCGAAAAGCATGATCCGGTGGCTATCGCAGCCGAAACCAAACGGGGCCCCACTGTCATACCCCAACGCCGGTGAATGCAAATGTTTGAGGGTCAAGTGCAGGACATGGTAAAAGATTTAGATTCGGCTAGGAACACGGTAAAATGGCAAATGACCTTATACTCGCGCCGTCGGTGGAGCTTATTCGGGCGTCCAATGTTCATGCCCTACTGGCCCGCGTCCGGCCCCAATGGCAGGCAAAAGCACTAATTGATCGCGTCCGACGATTACTCGATGTGGACCCGAGCAGTGCTTGTCAAAGACTCTTGAACGCCGCCATCCATGACTTACGAGAAAAAATCATAATTGCAGGAATTGATATCGCAACTGAGGCAGCAAAACAATCCAAACTTCCTCCTATTACTAATTCTGAAGATATAGAAAATTACTCGACGTTGAAGTTAATCGATCTAGCATATAGAATGGGCCTGCTTTCCCGTTCCGAATGGCGTCGGGTTTCACGTTGTTATGAGATACGCCGTGATCTCGAACATGAGGACGACGAATACGAAGCAGGCGTGGAAGATTGCGTGTATATATTCACGACATGTATAGAGGTAATTCTTTCAAAAGATCCAGTTCAACTGATCAAGGTTACCGATTTTAAAGGGCTGATTGAGCAGCCTTCCGCAGTCGTTCCTGATCGAGTTTTTCTTGAAGATTTTCGAAACGCGCCCCAGCCTCGCCAAGAAGAAATTCTAAAGTTCCTAGTTTCCCATGCACTAAACAAAGGTGTTGCTGATGTCGTTCAACAAAATGCCTATACTTGTATTACCTACCTTCGACCAGTTACCCAAGCCGCAGTTTCCGCTAGAATAGGGGATCACCTTCAGAGTATAGCTGGTAGGAAAATTGATGCGCGTATGGCACGGGTAGCCCATGCGGCCGGAGTGTTTCCCTATCTGCGGCAGTCAGCGCGGCTTGCGTTTTTCGAAGAATTCTTCGGCAACATGGAAAAAGTTGGCACACATTGGACCGCCCACGGTGATCATGGTGATCTTCTTCGTTCATTCATTGATTTTGGAGGCCTCGAGAACTGTCCGCGCGAAATTCGGGAGTCTATTTTGAAATGGCTTGTTCTTACTTATGTGGGCACCCCAGGAGGGCCCACAAGATACGGTAATGTGCGCCATGTTTTCTATAGCAATTCTGCGGCCCCGGTGATCAAAGAGATTATTTCCAAATCAGCTCGCAGTATCCGAGCTGATTTGGAAGCTCTGCGCGCTGACAAACATGTGAAAGAGGCCCTTTGTAACGACTATATTTCTCGCCGGTTCGAAACACTAATCGATCTCGTTGAGACTGAGGGAGCATAAGGAGAAGATCAAATTGCAGATACCAAATTCTGGCATTGGTGGCCCCTCCGGGACTCGAACCCGGACCGCCGAAAGCGTGCGGATTTTAAGTCCGCTGCGTCTACCAGTTCCGCCAAGGGGCCGCTCCAATAAAGTACTCTAAATACGCCACCTCATGTTTACCTACGCAATGTCAGTTAGTCGCTAAGAGTACCTTCAACGCGTCGCAGGAGCATCCGTCCAAGAGATATGCATTGCTCGGAAACATGCTTGTCCAATCGAGGAGCAAGCCTGTCGGTTAGGTCGCCGCCACCTACATCACGGTAAAACGCAGCGTTTTTCAATTGACTGAGACGAGCAGCTGTAGCCTCGCTTAGAATTCCATCGATACCCTCGGATTTCGCTTTCTGCGCCATCAACACATGAAGCTCGTCCAACCATCGACCCGAAAAAAAGTCGCGATTGAAATCTTGGCCACGCGGGGACGCAAGCCATTCTTTTTGAGAATTTGTCATCTTCGATTTATGAATTAATTCAAATCCATATGCCTCAGTCCACTCTATGATCGAACGCACATACAATTCCGACAGCGCAACAGATCCAGCTACCCTTTGTTTATGCGTGTGGACAGTAATTTTACGGATGCTATCGTCTTCTCTGCCATTGGCCCATCGCAAAATGAAAACTTTCCCGCACTCTTCAATCGCTAACACAGCCAAACCGATAGCTGATTGAAAACGTCCAAGTTCGTTGAGTGCCTCAGAATCTGCCAATAACCTTTGCGCATTTTTCAATATTTCACGCGATTCTGCTCCATCTAGTCGAGTATGGCCTTCAATCCTCGCCAATTCTGTCCCCCGCTCAGTCCACCACCTCGGTCGGCACCCCGCCGAGGTCAACGATCAGCGCCTTGATGCGCGCGGTGGCTTCGTCGAGGCGCAGCGGGTCGGGGCCGCGCGCGACGAGGTTGGTGCCGGGCTTGCCGCCGACGAAGTGCGGGTAGGAACCGATATCGACATCGGGGAAATCGTCCTGCACGGCAGTCAGGCCGTCGGCGATGACGCCCTCCGGCAGCGGGCAGCCGACGGTGCGCGACAGGATGGTCACGCCACCCTTCAGGTACTGCTTCGCCGAGATGAACATCGCCTGCATGATGCGCGGGATGCCGGCCATGACGAAGACGTTCTCGACGCGGAAGCCGGGCGCGCCCGAGACCGGGTTCTCGACCAGTTCGGCGCGCTCGGGCGTGCGCGCCATGCGCAGCCGCGCCTCGGTCACTTCGACGCCCATCTGCGCCATGCGCGCGCGCAGGATGCGCTCGGCCTCCGGGTGCAGGATGAGCTTCTGGCCGAACGCCTTGGCGACGCAGTCGGCGGTGATGTCGTCGTGCGTCGGGCCGATGCCGCCGGTGGTGAAGACATAGTCGTAGCGGGCGCGCAGCGCGTTCACCGCGTCGACGATCTCGACCTCGATGTCGGGCACGACGCGCGCCTCGCGCAGTTGCACGCCGGCCTTGTTCAGCTCGACGGCGAGCCAGGCCAGGTTGGCGTCCTGCGTGCGCCCGGAGAGAATCTCGTTGCCGATGATGAGGACGGCGGCCGTGACCTGCCCGGGCACCGCCATCGCCTAGCCCCCGCCGCTGCCGGCCCGGCGGTAGCCGCGCCCGGCCATGCAGGCGTCGAACAGGCCGGTATAGCGGCGCTCGTCCTTGTAGCTGCGGGTCTCGTCGCGCAGGTCCTCGATCGAGTCCATGCCGCCGGAGCGGGCGGCGCGGATGTCGCGGTCGATGTTGACGTTGCGGCCGGCGAGCGAGTCCGTCTCCTCGCGGCAGGCGGCTATGTCGCCGTCGCGCACGTCCTCGCTGACGCCCTGCTTGATCCAGGCCTGGCCGGAGCCGCAGGCGGCGAGAACGATCGCCAGCGCCGCAACCGCGGCGAACCGGAGAATCGGGCTGGGAACGGCGTGTGTCACGGGGAACGCCTATCACGGCCCCCGGGGGCGGTCAAAGCCGGCGATGGCGGCTCGACGCGGCGCGGCGTCCGGCGCCACCATCGGCCGGTGATCTTCGCCCCGCCCCTCGTGCGCGCCACGCTGCTGCGCCGCTACAAGCGCTTCCTCGCCGATGTCCGCCTCGCCGACGGCAGCGAGGCGGTGGCGCATTGCCCGAACCCCGGCTCCATGATGGGCCTCGCCGTGGCGGGGGCCGACATCTGGCTGGCGCCGGCCGCCGCGCCCGGCCGCAAGCTGGCCTGGACCTGGGTGCTGGAGGCGGCGCCGGAGGGCCTCGTCGGCATCGACGCCAACCGTCCCAACGCCCTTGTCGCCGAGGCGCTGGCCGCCGGCGCCCTGCCCGCCTTCGCCGGCTACGCCTCGATCCGCCGCGAGGTGCGCTACGGCACGAACTCGCGGGTCGACTTCCTGCTCGAGGGCCCCGGCCGGCCGCCGTGCTATCTCGAAGTAAAAAATGTGCATCTCAGGCGCGATTCCGGCGCCGATGCTGGCGCCGAGTTCCCCGACTGCCGCACGGCGCGCGGCGCCAAACACATGGAGGAGCTGGGCCGCATCGCCGCCGCCGGGGCGCGAGCGGCGACCCTGTGGATCGTGCAACGCGACGATTGCCAGCATTTCCGGCTCGCCCGCGACATCGATCCGCGCTATGCCGGGGCCTGTGCGGCGGCCCGGGCGGCCGGCATGGAGGCCCACGCCTGGGCCTGCCGGCTGTCGCCCGAGAGGATTGACATCCACCGCCCGCTGCCGATCTACGAGTAACGAGACCACCCGCCCGATGAACGACATCAGCACCTCGACCGTCTGGGAGACTGAACCGCGCCGCATCCGCGTGCACGGGCCGGACGAATTCGAGGGCATGCGGCGGGCCGGACGCCTCGCCGCCGAGGCCCTCGACATGCTGGTGCCGCACGTCGTCCCGGGCGTGACGACCGACCGGCTGGACCAGCTCGCGCACGACTTCATCGTGGCGCACGGCGCCGTGCCCGCGCCGCTCGGCTACCGCGGCTATCCCAAGTCGATCTGCACCTCGATCAACCACGTCGTCTGCCACGGCATCCCGGCCGACAAGCGCCTGCAGGACGGCGACATCGTCAACATCGACGTCACCACCATCCTCGACGGCTGGCACGGCGACACCTCGCGCATGTACTGGGTCGGCACGCCCAAGCGGCTGGCCCAGCGTTTGTGCGACGTGACCTTCGACGCCATGTGGCGCGGCATCGAGGCGGTGAAGCCGGGCGCCACGGTCGGCGACATCGGCCACGCAATCCAGACCCATGTCGAGGCCGAGCGCTTCTCGGTGGTGCGCGATTTCTGCGGCCACGGCCTCGGCCGCGTCTTCCACGACGCGCCCTCGATCCTGCATTTCGGCAAGCCCGGCGAGGGCCCGGAGCTGCGGCCGGGCATGTTCTTCACCATCGAGCCGATGGTGAATGTCGGCCGCCACGACGTGAAGATCCTCGCCGACGGCTGGACCGCCGTGACGCGCGACCGCTCGCTGTCGGCGCAGTTCGAGCACTCGGTCGCCGTCACCGAGACGGGCTACGAGATCTTCACCGCCTCCCCCGCCGGCCTCGACAAGCCGCCCTACGCCTGCTGAACCGGCGCCGGCGCGCTACCGGGCGCGGACGGCGGTACGGTTGCACCCCACGACACCCGCTGGCGGGCGAAGTTGGCATAGACCGTCTCGCCGGCGACGATCGGCTCGAAGCGGATCTCCTCGCCCGGCGCGGCGAGGTCGCGGGCGTCGATCACCTGCCGGTAGTCGGGGTGGACGAACAGCGGGATCGAGTAGCGCTCGCGTCCCGAGGTGTTGGTCACGCGGTGCATCGCCGACTTGAAGCGACCGTTGGTCCAGCGCGTCATCAGCTTCGCCACGTTGACGACGACGGCGTCCGGGTTTGGCACCACCGGCAGCCACTCCTCCTCCGGTCCGCGCACCGACAGGCCGCCGTTCATGTCCTGGATCAGCAGCGTGACAAGGCCCTGGTCCTCGTGCGCCTGCACGCCGATGTCGGTGACGGTGGCGATGCGCTCGCGCGGCGGGTAGTGGATGACGCGCATGTTGGAATAGGTGTTGCGCGACACCTTGGCGAAGAAGTCGGGCGCCGCGCCGAGGTGCAGCGCCATCGCCTCCAGCACCCGCTCGGCGAGGCCGAACATGGCGAGGTAACAGGCCACCAGCCCATCGCGAAAGCCCGGCCGGTCGGGCCACGGCGTCGCCGCGTAGAACGGCAGGGCGAGCAGCGAGGGGTCGGATGGCGGCACCGGGTGGCCCATGCTGAAGGCTTCGGCGCCGCTCTTCTTGCCCTCCTTCGAGATGTTGTCGAACAGCGGCTGGAAGCCGCGGTTGGTCTGCTTCTCCTGCACCGCGAGCTTCGCCGCGTCGGGCAGGTCGAAGAAGTCGACCGCGGCGGCGAAGGTGGCGTCGACGGTCGCCTTCGGTATGCCGTGGCCGACGAGGGTCATGAACCCGTAGGTCTCGGCCGCGGCGCCGACGGCGGCGGCGACCGACCGGCGCCCCGCCTCACCGCCGGCGAGGAAGGGCGCGAAGTCGATCGTCGGGATGGCGTGCTTGGTTGCGGTCATGGGCTTCGCGCCTCCGCGCGCCGGACTACTTCGACTTGACGCCGCCATTGTAGGCGTTGGTCATCACCTCGGCGGCCGGCAGCGTGCGCGGAATCTGGCCGTACTGGTGGTAGAAGGCCATCGTCGCCTCCCACGCGTTGGGGTCCATCCACAGGATGCCATTGGTCTTGGTATCCGGGCTGACCTGCAGCGGGTTCTGCACCTTGAGGCGCCAGGCGAGCTTGTCGGCCTTCTCGATCTGGTCGGGATAGGCAGCGAGGATGGCGACGGCATCGTCGGGGTTCTCGACGGTATACTTGAGGCCCTTGGCCACGGCGCGCAGGAAGCGCTTGGCGAGGTCGGGACTGGTCTTGAGCTTCTCCGTCGAGGCGAAGATGACGTCGGCGTAGAACGGCACGCCGTATTCGGAGAAGCGGATCGCCTTCCACACCTTGCCCTTGAGCGGCCCGTCGGTGGCCTTCGCCGCTTCGGTCTCGATCTGGTAGGTCTGGTTGTGGACCATGCCGGTGAAGTAGTCGACCTTGCCGACCAGCAGCGGCTCGGCGTTGGCCATCACCGTCTGCGTCTTGATCTTGGACAGGTCGACGCCGTTGCGCGCCGCGATGGCCTTGAGGAAGATCTCGCCGTCCGCCTGCATGCCCACCGTCTTGCCCTCGAGGTCCTTCGGCGTCGGGTCGGGCGCATTGGGATCGGCGAGCGTGATGTAGGCGTAGGGCAGGTTCTGCGTGATCGCGCCGATGGCGACGATGCCGACCGGGTCTGGCGCCAGCCGCGCGAGGAACACGTTGGTGCCGCCGGTGACGCCGAAATCGGCCTGGCCGACGCCGACCAGCGGCACCGGGTTCTTGCCCGGCCCACCGTCGATGAAGCTGATCTTGAGCCCCTCCTCGGCGTAGTAGCCCTTGGCGTCGGCCACCATCAGCGAGGCGTACTGGCCGTTGCGCAGCCAGGCCAGGGCGACCTTGACCTCGGTGAGGTCGGCAGCCGAGGCCGCCGGCACGAGCGCACCGATGGCGGCCATCGCCGCCAGCAGCAACGCGGGAATCCGACGCAGACGTGTCATCGCGGTTTCTCCTTCGCACGCAGTCATGCGGCCTCGTCGCGCCAGTTGAGGCGCTGACCGAGGCGGTGGACGAGGGTGTAGATGAGGAACGACAGCAGCGCCGCGAGCAGCGCCACGGCGTAGACCTGGTCGCCGCGGTACTGCACCAGCGCGCGGTTGAGCACGTAGCCGAGGCCGGTCGAGGAGGCCATCCACTCGACGACGACGGTGACGATGATGCTGCCGGAGCCGGTGATCTCCTGCGCCGCCACGATGTACGGCAGCGAGTATGGCAGGCGGACACGCGTGAACACGCTCCACCAGCCGGCGTCGAGGATGCGCATGCGGTCGAGCACGATGGGATCGGCCGACAGCAGGCCGCGCCAAGTGTTCACCAGCACCGGGAAGAAGCCGGCGATGCCGACCACCAGCACCTTCGTCTCCATGCCGTCGCCGATCGCCAGCAGCAGCACGGAGACCAGCGCGACATAGGGGATGTTGCGGATCGTGATGGCCGCCGGCATCACCAGAAGCCGGCCGGCCGGGAAGGCGACGAACAGGAAGGCGAGGCCGATGCCCAGCACGTTGGCGAGCAGGAAGCCGAGCAGCGCCGCCTTCAGCGTCGCGAGCAGATGGACGCTGATGAATTCGTGATCCTCGAACAGCGTCGCCAGCACGCGTTCCGGTCGCGGGATGACGAACTCGGGCAGGCCCGACAGCCAGATCGCGAGATACCAGAGGCCGAGGATGGAAACCGCCGGCGCGCCGATGCGGACGATCAACTGGCCCGCCCGGCGCGCGGCCGCGGCCCAGGCGATGCCGGCGAGCCGCCGCCGCTCCGCCCCGCCCGTGGCCGCGCTCATGCCGCCACCGCCGGACGGCCGAACAGCAGCTCGCGGATGCGCGCGGCGATCTCGACGAAGCGCGGGTCGCTGCGGAAGGCGGCTTCGCGCGGGCGCGGCACCGGAACGGGAATGTCGGCGAGGAGGCGCCCGGGGCTCGCCGAGAACACCACCACCCGGTCGGCGAGCATCACCGCCTCGTCGATGTGGTGGGTGACGAACAGCACCGTTTTTGGGCGTTTGCCCAGTTCTCCGGCAAGCCAGTGCCCGAGTTCCTCGCGCTTCATCTCGTCGAGGGCGGAGAACGGCTCGTCCATCAGCAGCACGGGCGGATCGTGCGCGATGGCGCTGGCGAAGTTCACCCGCTGCAGCATGCCGCCGGAAAGCTGGTGCGGCAGCTTCGCCTCGTGGCCGGCGAGGCCGAAGTCGCGCAGCAGGGCGCGGGCGTCGAAGCCGGCACGGCCGGCCATCTTCTGGGTAAAGGCGACGTCGTCGACCGCGCGCTTCCACGGCAGCACGGCGGGCCGCTGCGAGACGAGGCCGAGCCGGCGCTTGCGCCGCGCCGCGCCGGGCGTGTCGTCGCCCACCATCACCGTGCCGGCGCTGGGCGTCTCGAGGTCGGCGACGATGCGCAGCAGGGTGGTCTTGCCGCAGCCGGACGGGCCGACGAAGGCGACGAACTCGCCGGCCGCGATTTCGAGGTCGATGGCCAACAGCGCCTGGGTAGCGCCGAAGCGGCGGCTGACGTTGCGGATGGAGATCGGCGTCGACATGCCCGCGATGCGCTGCAAGCGCCGTGCCGCGCCGCCGCGCAGCCCTCCTCGCGGGCCGGGCCGAAATCCGGGATACTCGGCCCGGTAGTGGCGGCGGAGGCGGCAGGGTGACCGGCGAGAACGACGACCGCGAAGGGCACCGCGAGCGGCTGCGCGAACGTTTCGCCACGGGCGGCGGCGCGGCGCTGGCCGACTATGAACTGCTGGAGCTGCTGCTGTTCCACGCCATCCCGCGGCGGGACACTAAGCCGGTGGCCAAGGAACTGCTGCGCCGCTTCGGCAGCCTCGCCGGCGTGCTCGCGGCCGAGCCGGCGGCGCTGCGCGAGGTGAAATATGTCGGCGACGGCGCCGCCACCCTGCTCAAGGCCGTGCGCGAGGCCGGCCAGCGGCTCGCCCGCGAGGAGGTGCTCGACCGCGAGGTGCTGTCGTCGTGGGACCAGGTCGTCGCCTATTGCCGCACAAGGCTCGCCCACGAGACGACCGAGCGCCTGCACCTGCTGTTCCTCGACCGCCGCAACGCGCTGATCGACGACTTCGTCCAGCCGACCGGCACCGTCGACCAGGCGCCGGTCTATCCGCGCGAGGTGGTCAAGCGCGCCCTCGACCTCGGCGCCACCGCCATCATCATGGTGCACAACCACCCGTCGGGTGACCCGACCCCGTCGCAGGCCGACATCGACATCACGCGCGAGGTGGCGCGCGCCGCCGCAGCCCTCGGCATCGAGCTGCACGACCACGTCGTCGTCGGCCGCAAGGGCCACGTCTCGCTGCGCGCGAAGGGCCTGCTCTGAGGAACGCCCGGCCGGCGCGCGCCGGCCGGGCACCGGCGCGGTTCAGGCGGCCGGATAGTTGGACGGGAACAGCGCGCGCCGCGTCTCCTCGTCGACTTCCTTCTTGAAGGCGTGGTCGGTGCCGACCTTGCGGGCGCGCGCGACCGCCGGCCGGGCATCGATGGCCTTGAACCAGCGGGCGATGTTGGGGAACTTGCCGAGCGGCTCGGCCTCGCCCTTCATCAGGCGGGCGGCGCGGTCGACCCAGCCCCAGCCCGACATGTCGGCAATGGTGTAGCCCTTGCCGGCGATGTACTCGCGCCCGGCGAGATGGTCCTCGAGCACCTGGTAGTGCCGCTCGGCCTCGCGGCGGTAACGGTTGCGGGCGTACTCCAGCCCCTCGGGCGCGACGTACTGGAAGTGGATCGCCTGGCCGGAGAACGGCCCCAGCCCCGAGGCGAGGAAGAACAGCCAGGACAGCATCTCCGGCCGGTCCTCCGGCGCGCCGCCGAACATGCCCGTCTTGTCGGCGAGATAGAGCAGGATGGCGCCGGAATCGAACACCCGCGCCTCCTTGCCGCCGGGTCCGTCGGTGTCGACGATCGCCGGCACCTTGCCGTTCGGGTTGATGGCGCGGAATTCGGGCCGGTGCTGCTCGCCCTTCGCGGTGTCGACCGGGATCACCTCGTAGGGCAGGCCAGCTTCCTCGAGGAACAGCGAGATCTTCGCCGGGTTGGGCGTCGGGTGGTAGTAGAAGCGGATCATGCGGGTTCTTCCCTGATTTTTCAGCGCGCGGCGACGCTCGCCGCGGTCTGGCCGAACAGCAGCTTCTTGCCTTCCTCCGTCACCGCCGGGCGCGACGAGAACGGCACGCCCTTGGCATAGGCGGCGACCGTCGCCGGGCGGGCCTTGATCGACTCGAACCAGCGCTTGAGGTTCGGCGTGTCCTCCAGCTTCTGGCCCTGCCGCTCGTAGGGCACGACCCACGGATAGGCCGCCATGTCGGCGATCGAGTAGTCGTCGCCGGCGATGAAGGCGCGCCCCGCCAGCCGGCGGTCGAGCACGCCGTAGAGCCGGTTGGTCTCGTTGACGTAGCGGTTGATCGCGTAGGGCAGCTTCTCCGGCGCGTAGTGCGAGAAGTGATGGTTCTGACCGGCCATCGGCCCGAGCCCGCCCATCTGCCAGAACACCCATTCGAGCACCGTCTTGCGCCCGCGCAGATCGGCCGGCAGGAAGCGGCCGGTCTTTTCGCCGAGATAGACGAGGATGGCGCCGGACTCGAACACCGTCAGCGGCTCGCCGCCGTCGGCCGGCGCGCGGTCGATGATCGCCGGCATGCGGTTGTTGGGCGAGAACTTGAGGAAGTCGGCCTTGAACTGGTCGCCGGCGCTGATGTCGACCGGATGGATCGTGTAGGGAAGACCGGCTTCCTCGAGGAACATCGTGATCTTGTGGCCGTTGGGCGTCGGCCAGTAGTAGAGGTCGATCATCGCGGGCTCGCTCCGGCAGGGGTTGGCGGCGGCGCGGGCGCCGCGCCGGCTTCGCTTTTCGCTTCAGGGAAGATGGGCGGGTTTGGCGGCAATGGCCACCGCTACCAGCGCCACCGGTACGCGGCACGCCTGCACAACACTGTTGCCGGGGACACCGCCGCGTCGGGGCCTCAGCCGGCCGCCTCCGTCGCCGGGCCAGGCGCGAGCGGCGCGAGGGCGCGCGCGCCGGCCAGCAGGCGCGCGACCAGCGGCGGCATCGGGTCGCGGTCGAGCGCGACGATGCCGACGCTATGGGCCACCGATGGCCCGGTCAGCGGCACGGCGCGCAGGCCGGCGCTGGCGCCGACGAGGCCGGCGAGCCGCTCCGGCAGGACGCTGACGAGTTGGCCCGTCTGCACGCTGGCGCAGAGATTGACGAGAGAGTTGGTTTCCAGTTCCGGCACCGGGCGGGCGCCGGCCGCGGCGAAGGCGGCGTCGACGATGCGGCGGTACTGCATGTCCGGCGTCAGCAGCCCCAGCCGCTCGCCGGCGACATCGGCCCAGCCGACGCCGTTCCGCCCGGCGAAGGCATGGTCGCCGCGCACGAAGACGCAGTACCGCTCCTCGTAGAGCGGCTGCGCGACGACGTGCTCCAGCGGCTCGTTGTCGAGGTAGGTCAGGCCGGCGTCGATGGAGAAATCCTCGAGGCCGCGCTGGATCTCGCGCGAACTCTGCGACAGCACCTTGAAGGACAGGCCGGGATGCCGCGCGCGCAACGCGGCCACCATCGCCGCCGCCGGCGCCAGTGCCGAAGGGATGACACCGACCGTCAGCGTGCCGACCGCCCCCTCCCGCCGCTCGGCCAGCGCCTGGCGCAGCGACTGGTAATCCTCGATGATGACACGCGCCCATTTGAGCACCTGCTCGCCGTCGGGCGTCAGGCCGTGGAAGCGCCGGCCGCGCTCGACCAGCGCCACGCCAAGTTCCTGTTCGAGCTGGCGGATCCGGTCCGACAGCGTCGGCTGGGTGACGCCGCAGGCCGCCGCGGCGCGCGCGAAATGACGCTCGGCGGCAAGCGCGGCGAGGTATTCGAGCTGGCGCACATCCATGCCATGTCTCCGTTGGGCAGATCGTGGGATCAGGCAAGTGGGCAACCGATCCCACGGGATACGACAGCGAACAACTATCAAAATCCCACTATTGATAGTCCACATCTATCATAACATCGAATCAGCCGATTGGAGTCGGTCCCCGGCGCGGCAGTAGTTTGGCGCGGTTTCCGGGACGGTTCGCTCCCGGCGGCAACGGCGTGGAAGGCGATGACAACGGCGGATACGGCGACTGCGGCGCCCCTTGCGGCGCGCAGCGTGTGCGCACGCCACGGCAACGATCCGGCGGCATTGCTGGAAATCCTGCACGACCTGCAGGAAGAGACCGGTTGCGTGCCGCGCGCCGCCATCCCCGACATCGCCGAGGCGCTCAACCTGTCGCGCGCCGACGTGCTCGGCGTCGTCAGCTTCTACCATGACTTCCGCGAGGCCCCCGCCGGCCGCGTCGTCGTGCGCGTCTGCCGCGCCGAGGCGTGCCAGGCGGTCGGCGCGCTGGACCTGATCGAGCGCCTCTGCCGGCGCCGCGGCGTGACTCTGGGCGAGACCGCCATCGACGGCGGCGTCACGATCGAGCCGGTCTATTGCCTCGGCAACTGCGCGCTGGGCCCGGCGGCGCTGGTCGACGGCGAGCTGTACGGCCGGCTCGATGCGGCGCGCCTCGACGCGCTGATCGACGCCCGTCTGCGGGGCGCGCGATGAGCGTCACGATCTACATTTCCAAGGACGCCGCCGCGCTGTCGGTCGGCGCCGACGCCGTCGCCGACGCGGTGGCCCGCGAGGCCGCCGCGCGCGCCGCCGACATCCGCATCGTGCGCACCGGCACGCGCGGCGCGCTGTGGCTCGAACCGCTGGTCGAGGTCGAGACGCCCGCCGGCCGTATCGGCTACGGGCCGGTCGCCGCCGGCGACGTGCCCGCGCTGTTCGCCGCCGGCCTCCTCGACGGCGGCGCGCACGCGCTACGTCTCGGCAAGGTCGACGACCTCGACTGGTTCCGCCGCCAGGAGCGGCTGATCTTCGCCCGCACCGGCCTCATCGACCCGCTCGACCTCGACGGATGGAAGGCGCTGGGCGGCCTCGCCGGCCTGACGAGGGCGGCCGCCATGCCGGCCGCCGACGTGATCACGGCCATCACGGACTCTGGTTTGCGCGGCCGCGGCGGCGCCGGCTTCCCGGCGGGCATCAAGTGGCGCACCACGGCCGACACGCCGGGCGCGCAGAAATATGTCTGCTGCAACGCCGACGAGGGCGACAGCGGCACCTTCGCCGACCGCATCCTGATGGAGGGCGACCCGTTCACCCTGCTCGAGGGCATGGCCATCGCCGGCCTCGCCATCGGCGCGACGCAGGGCTACGTCTACATCCGCTCCGAATACCCGCACGCCATCGCCACCATGCGCGCGGCGATCGCGGTCTGGGAGCGGGCCGGGCTGCTCGGCGACGACGTGCTCGGCTCGGGCCGCGCCTTCCGCGTCGCCGTGCGGCGCGGTGCCGGCGCCTATATCTGCGGCGAAGAGTCCTCGATGCTGGAAAGCCTCGAGGGCAAGCGCGGCATGGTGCGCGCCAAGCCGCCGATCCCCGCCATCTCCGGCCTGTTCGCGAAGCCGACGCTGATCAACAACGTGCTGACGCTGGCGAGCGTGCCGGCGATCCTCGCACGCGGCGCCGCCGTCTACCGCGACTTCGGCAGCGGCCGCTCGCGCGGCACCCAGGCGTTCCAGCTCGCCGGCAACATCCGCCGCGGCGGCCTCGTCGAGAAGGCCTTCGGCGTCACGATCCGCGAACTGATCGAGGATTTCGGCGGCGGCACCGCCAGCGGCCGGCCCTTCCGCGCCGCCCAGCTCGGCGGTCCGCTCGGCGCCTACGTCGACGACGGCATGCTCGACCTCGCGATGTACTACGAGGTGCTGGCGGCCAATGCCGCGATGCTCGGCCACGGCGGCATCGTGGTCTTCGACGACAGCGTCGATATGGCGAAGATGGCGCGCTACGCCTTCGAGTTCTGCGAGATCGAAAGCTGCGGAAAATGCACGCCGTGCCGCATCGGCGCGACGCGCGGCCGCGAGACCGTCGACCGCATCATCGCCGGCCGCGACGTCGCGCGGAACCTGGCGCTGGTGGAAGACCTTTGCGAAGTGATGGTGGACGGTTCGCTGTGCGCGATGGGCGGGCTAACGCCGATGCCTGTCCGCAGCGCGATCCGGCTGTTTCCCGGCGACTTCACGCGCGGCGCCGCGACGCCGCGGGAGGCGTGACCATGGGCATTCTCAAGGAACCCGACTACGGCACCCCGCGCCGCGCCGCTGAAGCGACGGTGACGCTGGAGATCGACGGCCGCGCTGTCACCGTGCCCGAGGGCACGTCCGTGATGCGCGCCGCGCGCAGCATCGCCCAGGACATCCCGAGCCTGTGCGCGACGGACTCCGTCGAGGCTTTCGGCTCCTGCCGCCTATGCCTCGTCGAGATCGACGGCGTGCGTGGCACGCCCGCGTCCTGCACCACGCCGGTGCGCGCCGGCATGAAGGTGACGACGCAGTCCGACCGCCTCGCGCGCATCCGCCGCGGCGTCATGGAACTCTACATTTCCGACCACCCGCTCGACTGCCTCACCTGCCCGGCCAACGGCGATTGCGAGCTGCAGGACCGCGCCGGCGAGGTCGGCCTGCGCGAGGTGCGCTACGGCTACGACGGCGACAACCACTTCCAGCCGGACGTGGCGCCGGCGGTCGATGCGTCGAACCCCTACTTCGCCTTCGACGGCTCCAAGTGCATCGTCTGCTCGCGCTGCGTGCGCGCCTGCGCCGAAACGCAGGGCACCTTCGCGCTGACTGTCGAGGGCCGCGGCTTCGCCTCGAAGATCGCCACCGGCGGCGCCGACTTCTTCTCCTCCGAGTGCGTCTCCTGCGGCGCCTGCGTGCAGGCCTGCCCGACCGCGACGCTGTCGGAGAAGTCGGTCATCGAGCATGGCGTGCCGAGCCGCACCGTGCTGACGACCTGCGCCTATTGCGGCGTCGGCTGCTCCTTCAAGGCCGAACTGCAGGGCGACAAGGTGGTCCGCATGGTCCCGTACAAGGACGGCGGCGCCAACGAGGGCCATTCCTGCGTCAAGGGCCGTTTCGCCTGGGGTTACGCCACGCACAAGGACCGTGTGACGACACCGATGATCCGCGAGCGCATCACCGATCCGTGGCGCGCCGTCTCCTGGGACGAGGCCATCGCCTTCACGGCCGGCCGCTTCAAGGCCATCCAGGCGCAGTACGGCAGGGAGTCGATCGGCGGCATCACCTCCTCGCGCTGCACCAACGAGGAGGTCTTCGTCGTCCAGAAGTTGGTGCGCGCCGCCTTCACCAACAACAATGTCGACACCTGCGCCCGCGTCTGCCACTCGCCGACCGGCTACGGCCTCAAGACCACGCTTGGCACCTCGGCCGGCACGCAGGACTTCAAGTCGGTGGCCAAGGCCGACGTCATCATGATCATCGGCGCCAATCCCACCGACGGCCATCCGGTGTTCGCCTCGCGCATGAAGCGGCGCCTGCGCCAGGGCGCCAAGCTGATCGTCATCGATCCGCGCCGCACCGACATCGTGCGCAGTCCGCACATCGAGGCGACGCACCATATCCCGCTGCGTCCCGGCACCAACGTCGCCGTGCTCAACGCCCTCGGCCACGTCGTCGTCACCGAGGGGCTGGTCGACGAGGCGTATGTCGCCGAGCGTTGCGACCTCGCCGAGTTCGCCCGCTGGCGCGACTTCGTGGCCAAGCCGCACAATTCGCCCGAGGCGCTGGCCGAGAAGATCGGCGTCGATGCGGAAACGCTGCGCGCCGCCGCCCGGCTCTATGCCACCGGCGGCAACGCCGCCATCTACTACGGCCTCGGCGTCACCGAGCACAGCCAGGGCTCGACCATGGTGATGGCCATGGCCAACCTCGCCATGGCCACCGGCAACATCGGCCGCGAGGGCGTCGGCCTCAACCCGCTGCGCGGCCAGAACAACGTGCAGGGCTCGTGCGACATGGGCTCCTTCCCGCACGAGTTGTCGGGCTACCGTCACGTCTCCGACACCGCGACGCGCACGCTGTTCGAGGGCGACTGGGGCGTCGGCATCTCGCCGGAGCCCGGCCTGCGCATTCCCAACATGCTCGCCGCCGCCGTCGACGGCACCTTCAAGGGCCTGTTCGTCCAGGGCGAGGACATTGCCCAGTCCGACCCCGACACCCGCCACGTCACGGCCGGCCTCGCGGCCATGGACTGCGTCGTGGTGCAGGACCTGTTCCTCAACGAGACCGCCGCCTACGCGCACGTCTTCCTGCCCGGCACCTCGTTCCTCGAGAAGGACGGCACCTTCACCAACGCCGAGCGGCGCATCAACCGCGTCCGCCCGGTGATGAAGGAGGCGACCGGCCTGCCCGAGTGGGAGGTTTCCTGCCGCCTCGCCCGCGCCATGGGCTACGACATGCATTACGACAGTGCCGCCGAGATCATGGACGAGATCGCCCGTCTCACGCCGACCTTCAAGGGCGTCAGCTTCGCCCGCCTCGACGCCGAGGGCTCGATGCAGTGGCCGGTCAACGACGCCTCGCCGAACGGCACGCCGATCATGCATGTCGCCGGCTTCGTGCGCGGCAAGGGCCGTTTCATGATCACCGAGTACGTGCCGACCGAGGAGCGCACCACGCGCTACTACCCGCTGATCCTCACCACCGGCCGCATCCTGTCGCAGTACAATGTCGGCCAGCAGACGCGGCGCACCGAGAACGTGCGCTGGCATCACGAGGATGTGCTGGAGATCCATCCCTTCGACGCCGAGGAACGCGGCATCGCCGAGGGCGACAGCGTCTCGGTGGCGAGCCGCAAGGGCGCCACGACGCTGCGCGCCGTCATTACCGAGCGCGTGCCGCAGGGGGTTATCTACACCACCTTCCACTTCCCCGGCAGCGGCGTGAACGTGGTGACGACCGAGTATTCCGACTGGGCCACCAACTGCCCCGAATACAAGGTGACGGCGGTGCAGGTGACGCGGGCCAACGCGCCGTCCGACTGGCAGCGCGAGCACGACGAGATCGAGCGCACGCACTACGCCGTGCGGGCCGATGCCGCGGAATGAGCCCATCCCCGGCGACGCGCCGACTCTGACGGCGGACGGCCACGCCGTCGCGCCGTCGGGCGAGCGCGACGTGCGCTGGACGCTCGCCGAGGAGACGCCGGCCGCCCTGCTCTACAACGGCGAGTCCTTCGCCGTGATGATGGTCAGCCCCGCCGACCTCGAGGACTTCGCCGTCGGCTTCTCGCTGACCGAGGGCATCGTGCGGCGGGCCTGCGAGATCGCCTCCGTGCGCGTCGCGCCGGCGCATGACGGCTTCATCGTCAACATCGCCGTCGACCCTGCCGATCTCGAACGCGCCGCCGCGCGCAAGCGCAGCATCCCCGGCCGCTCCGGCTGCGGCATCTGCGGCGCCCAGACCATCGGCGCCGCCGTGCCGCCGCCGCCGCGCGTGGCGGGCGCGCACCCGACGGCGGCCGCCGTGGCGCGCGCCATCGAGGCGTTCCCGGCACGCCAGCCGGTCAACGCCGCCAGCCACTCGACCCACGCCGCCGCCTTCTGCCGCCGCGACGGCACGATCGAGCGCGTGCGCGAGGACATCGGCCGCCACAACGCCCTCGACAAGCTGGTCGGCGCGCTGGCCCGCGATGGCCGGGACGCACGCGACGGCTTCGTCCTGCTGTCGAGCCGGCTGTCGGTGGAGCTTGTCTACAAGGCCGCCGTGGCCGGCGCGCCCTTCGTCGCCAGCCTGTCGGCGCCGACCGGCCTCGCGCTGCGCACCGCGCGCCGCGCCGGCATGGGCGTGGCGGCGCGCGGCGAGGGCGGCATCGTCATGTTCGACACGTCGGGTCGCGAGGGAGCGGCGGCATGAAGACCGGGCAGATGGTCCACATGGCCAACCAGATCGCCGCCTTCTTCCAGGCCTACCCGCACGACGAGGCGGTCGAAGGTGTGCGCAAGCACATCCTCGACTTCTGGGAGCCGCGCATGCGCCGCCAGCTCCTCGACCACCTCGCCGCCGGCGGCGACGGCCTCGCGCCGCTGGTGCGCGAGGCGGCGGGCGGGCTGATGGAGAAGCCGAAAAATTAGCGGCTCTATCGCCGCCGCCGGTAGGTTCGCAGTTCCTCGGGCGAAATCTGATCGGCGGGAACGAGCCGGTAGTGGCGCTCGTCGACGACCCGAACCTCATCGTCATCGATCGTCAGTTCGAACAATGCAATCAGATCGTCGGCCATGAATTGGGTGGAGATAGCGCGGCACACGAGGCTCGGAAATTTCTCCGAGCAGCAATCGATGTCTTGTTGCGTCTGCAGGACGGACAGTTGGTCCGTTCCACCCTTCGCTTGTACCGGTATGACGTATTGGCATCCCTGCCGGTCGATTCCGACATAAATCTCGTCGATCTCGATCTGACCGGTACCGCGTACGGTCGTACGTAAATGATTTTGCAAAGAGTAGGACGCAATACCCAGGAAAATATCGATCAATCGGTTGTAACGGACCTTTGCGAGTAGCGCCTGTTCGTCGGACAGCGCATGCGCCGTTACGATCTCGGGCGTCGCGTTCGGCACTTTGATCGCAACGAGATTCGGATTTGGGCGAATACGATTCAGGGTGACGAGGGCGAACTCGTAGGCCGCTCGTCCAGTGCCCTTGATAACCCATTCTTTTCCGGCTGGCTGTGTCGCAAGTATCGTTTCTGGCATTGGCGTCCGGTAACGAAGCGAATAGACGACATCGCCAAGGTTCTTCGGAAGACGGATTTCCAGGGTCGAGGCGGCCTCCTCGATATCGACCCGACGAAACGGCAGTCGATCGGAAGTACGACGATACCGATCAAAAAAAAATTTCTCGATCAGTCGCTTGTAGATGTTAGGGCGCTCGTCGCGCTTAGGCATGGACGCCACTCGTCGAACCGTTGCGAACGGCTTCGATGTCCGCCTGCTTGCGCTTGCGTGCGCCGCTCTTCCGATCCCGTCGGCCAATGGGGGCGGGAATGCCGAAATAGGCGCACGCTTCCGACATACCTAGACGCAACAACTCCGGATCGCCCAATTCGAGAGTCGTACTCGGCCTGGTCGGACGAACGCCGAGAGCGGATAAAACTTCTTGTGCGACGGCTCTGGCGAGCGGCGGCGGGACAGCGTTACCGACTTGCCGAGCGCCATGCCATTTCGTTGCATGAAAGCGAAACCAATCCGGAAACCCATGCAAACGGGCCATCTCGCGAACGGTCACACACCGTGGCGCTCGATAGTGGATCGGACGTGGACTCGTAAAGGCGCCACGAGCCGAATCGGTCCCCGCTCGCAAAGTGTTCGATACTCCGTGTGCGGACAGGCGGAAAAAGCGGGAGATCGGCTCGACCTCGCCGGGCGCGGTCTCGGCAAACCGGCGTCGCGATATCTCGGAGTGACCCGTTCTCATACTGGAGGTGAGAATAGCTGGATCCCATAGCCTAGGGTATCCGTACCCCCACGATTCATTGTCGAGACAACGCATAGTTCGCGCGTAAGGACTGGCTTCGCCCCAATCGGCGACCCGCACGAAGTCGCCGTCGATCAACTCGGGCCAGCGCTCGGGATCGGGCAAGTCGGACAGCGCATCGAGGCACGTCGGGCCGTCCGAAAGAAATGCATCGGACGTCCGCGAGCGACGATTCGTCGAACGTGTCGTCGGGTCCGGATACTTCGGCAACGCGCAACCGAACCGCGCGCCGACAAGAAAAAGGCGCTCCCGATCCTGCGGCACGCCATAGGACGAGGCGTTCAAGACGCGCCAGGGGGAAAGCACGCGGTATCCGATTTCCCGGAATGCCCAGATTACTTCATCGAGGAACGCCCGGTGCCGCCCAACCGTCAAACCCTTGACATTCTCGAACACGAAGTACGTTGGCTCTAGCTCCGCAACGATGCGGACAAACTCGCGGACGAGAGAGTTTCGCGGATCGTCGAGGGCACGATGTCCAATCAGCGAGAACCCTTGGCAGGGTGCTCCTCCGAACACGACATCGACGCGGCGGTCGCCTATTCCGGCCGTGCGACGGATTTCGGTACCGGTCAATCCTACGACCGAACGGGGAATAACTGCGCAGCGGGGAAAGTTGAACTTGTGGATCGCAGCATGGATGGGGTCGTACTCGGCAGCGGCCACGACATCGAAGCCGGCCTGCTCGAAACCGAGACTGAGGCCACCCGCCCCGGAAAACAGGTCTATTCCGATCGGTCGGCGCATCGTTGGTCCTCTCGACCGTGATCGTTCTTATTTTGTTCCGAAACTCGTCCCCGGTGCAAGGATCGAAGCCTCAGCACTCGAGGAAAGCGACCACGCGCGATAGGGCTTCCTCTGGAGCCCGCAATTCGCACTGCCAAACGACGAATACATCCCACCCTGCCGACTGCAACTCTCTTGTCTTCCGTACGTCGCGTGCCCGATTCGCGGCGATCTTCGGTATCCAGTATTCCCTGCGACTCTTCGGCAATAGGCCCCAACGGCATCCGTGGCCATGCCAAAAGCAACCGTTGACGAACACGACCTTCCTTCGCCTAGGAAACGCGATGTCGGGGGAACCGGGCAAAGTTCGTACGTGCAGACGAAATCGATAGCCGGCTCGATGCAACAATTTGCGGAGAACCAACTCGGGGCCGGTATTGCGCGTACCGACGCTGGCCATTATCGCGCTGCGAACCGGGGAGGAAACACGATCGACCATCGATCGATTGTAACGTGGTATCGTGACCGTCGTTAGGCCGTTACGAGCTGGCACAAAGCCCCGACCCGCCGGCGCAAGGCGGCGGGCGATTTGCGCGTGTTGCGCCTCGTCCGGGACGACGGCCAACGCATACAAATCCCCATCGAATCCATCCGCTATACTCGCGCCTTCGATCCACGGGAGCGCGCGCGGGATGGCCATCGTCTACGACAAGCTGATGGCGCTGGAGATTCCGGATGTCGTGCACACCTACACGGTGCGCGACACCATCCTCTATGCGCTGGGCCTGGGCTTCGGCGCCGACCCGCTCGACCCGCACGAGCTGCGCTTCGTCTATGAGGACGGGCTCGTCGCCTGCCCGACCCTGGCGACCGTGCTCGCCCGGCCCGTCTTCTGGATGCGCGAACTCGATACCGGCCTCGACTACGCCGGCATCGTCCATGGCGAGCAGGCGGTGACGATCCATCGGCCGTTGCCCGTCGCCGGCACGGTGCGCGGCCGCACCGTCATTCGCGAGATCATCGACAAGGGGCCGGGCAAGGGCGCCTTCATCGTCAACTCCCGCGAGGTGACGGACGAGGCGACGGGCGCAAGGCTGGCGACCCTCGACCAGGTCTACGTCGCGCGCAACGACGGCGGCTTCGGCGGCCCTAACCCGCCCGCGCCCCGTCCGGCGCCGCCGCCGGAGCGCGCGCCCGATGCCGTGGTCGAGATCGCGACGCTGCCGCAGGCGGCGCTGATCTATCGCCTCTCCGGCGACATGAACCCGCTGCACGCCGACCCGCGCGCCGCCGCCGCGGCCGGCTTTCCGCGGCCGATCCTGCACGGTCTCGGCACCTTCGGGGTGGCGGCACGGGCGGTCATCCGCGCCCTGTGCCCCGAGCGGCCCGACCGCCTCGTCGCCGTCTCGGCCCGCTTCTCGGCGCCGGTCTTTCCCGGCGAGACGATGGCCACCGACATCTGGCGCGACGGCGAGACGGTGCGGTTCCAGTCACGCGTCGCCGCCCGCGACACCGTCGTGCTGCGTAACGGCGCCGCGCGGCTGCACGGCTGACGACCGCCGCTACAGCGCCCGGTATTCGGGCTCGTCGCGGTCGAGCAGGCGGCGCAGCGCGGCGAGATGCGCCACCGCCTGCGCCGGGTCGTCGGCCATCTGGCGCGCCGTCGCCTGCGCCACCTGCGTCGGCACCTCGGCCAGTTCGCGCCCGGTCTGCATCGCCAGCACCTGGTTCTGCGCCGCGCGCTCCAGATAGTAGAGGTCGTCGAAGGCCAGCGCGACCGACGGGCCGGCGACCATGACGCCGTGGTTGCCCATCATCAGCACGTCGGCTTCGCCCAGCGCCGCGGCGATGCGGTCGCCCTCGGTGCCGTCGAGCGCAAGGCCGTTGTAGTCGGCGTCGCAGGCGACGCGGCCGAAGAAACGCAGCGAGTTCTGGTTGACCATCCGCAGGCGCGGGTCGGCGAGGCTGGTCAGCGCCGTCGCCCACGGCATGTGGGTGTGCAGCACGCAGCGGGCGCGCGGGTGGCGCACATGCACCCGCCAGTGGATGAACAGCGCCGTCGGCTCGACCGTCCCTTCGCCCGCGACCACGCGGCCGTCGCCGTCGACCACCAGCAGGCTGCCGGCCGTCATCTCAGCCCAGTGCAGGCCCTGCGGGTTGACGAGGAAGCGGTCGTCGCGGCCGGGCACGACGAGGCTGAAATGATTGCAGATGCCCTCCGACAGGCCCAGCCGCGCCGCCCAGCGCAGGGCGGCGGCCAGGTCGCGGCGGGCCTCGATGACGGCGTCGTCCTCGTGCGTGCGCAGCATGGCCGGCAGCCTACCGCCGCGCCCGTCGCTTGTCGCCCCCGGACCCCGCGCCTATGGTGCCGCCGTCCGCCGCCAAGGCGCCCGAGTCCGGACCCGAGGAAGATGATCCCGCGCTACAGCCGCAAGCAAATGGCCGACATCTGGTCGGCGGACAACCGCTACCGCATCTGGTTCGAGGTCGAGGCGCTGGCGCTGGAGGCGATGGCCGAGCTGGGCACGGTGCCACGCGACGCGGTCGAGGCGGTACGAGCGCGCGGCAAGTGGAACGTCGAACGAATCGACGAGATCGAGCGCGAGACGCGTCACGACGTCATCGCCTTCCTCACCAACGTCGCCGAGCATGTCGGGCCCGAGGCGCGCTTCCTGCATCAGGGCATGACCTCCTCGGACGTGCTCGACACCTGCCTCGCCGTGCAGTTGCGCGACGCCGCCGACCTGCTGCTGGCCGATCTCGACGCCGTGCTGGCGGCGCTGGAGGCGCGCGCGCGCGAGCACCGCGACAGCGTCTGCATCGGCCGCAGCCACGGCATTCACGCCGAGCCCACCACCTTCGGCGTCAAGCTCGCCGGCCACCATGCCGAGTTCGCGCGCTGCCGGGCCCGCATGGAAGTCGCGCGCACCGAGGTGGCAGTGGCCAAGGTTTCCGGCGCCGTCGGCACGTTCGCCAACGTCGATCCGCGCGTCGAGGCGTATGTCGCGGACAAGCTGGGCCTCGCCGTCGAGCCGGTGTCGACGCAGGTGATCCCGCGCGACCGGCACGCCGCCTTCTTCGCCGCCATGGCGGTGACGGCCTCGGCGATCGAGCGGCTGGCGACCGAAATCCGCCACCTGCAGCGCACCGAGGTGCGCGAGGCCGAGGAGTTCTTCGCCGCCGGCCAGAAGGGCTCTTCGGCCATGCCGCACAAGCGCAACCCGGTACTGACGGAAAATCTCACCGGCCTCGCCCGCGTCGTGCGCTCGGCCTTGGTGCCGGCACTGGAGAACGTCGCGCTGTGGCACGAGCGCGACATCTCGCACTCCTCGGTCGAGCGCCTGCTGGCGCCCGATGCCACCGTGGCGCTCGACTTCGCCCTGGCCCGGCTGGCCGGTGTCGTGAAGCAGCTTCTCGTCTACCCCGAGCAGATGCGCGCCAACCTCGAGCGGCTCGGCGGCCTCGTGCATTCCCAGCGCGTGCTGCTGGCGCTCACGCAGGCCGGCATGTCGCGCGAGGACGCCTACACCACCGTGCAGGCCAATGCGATGAAGGTCTGGGCGATGGCCGAGGCCGACCGGCCCGGCGCATTCCAGAAACTGCTCGCCGCCGACCCGGCCGTGACAAGGCTGGTCGCCCCTGCGGCGCTCGAAGCCCTGTTCGACCTCGGCTACCACACGAAGCACGTCGGCACGATCTTCGCGCGCGTGTTCGGACGCGCGTGACGCGTGGCCCGCGATGACTGAAGGCCGCCTGCCGACGCATCTGTGGGTCGCCGCGGGGGTGGCACGCTGCTCGCAACAGGGCGTGCCGGCGACGGTCGTGCGCCGCGGCGAGCGCCAGTCCGGCGCCGTGCTGCTCAAGCTGGCGATGCAGGACAGGCTGTTCCGCGTGCTGGCGCAGGCGCGCGACATCCGCGGCAAGCTCGGCTGGATGGGCGCCCTCGACGGCGCCACGGTGCCCGAGGCGGAGGCCGATGCCTACATCGAGCGGGCGGTGCGGCGCGATCCCGACCTGTGGGTGGTCGAGATCGAGCACCGCGAGGGCTGGCACCCCTTCGTCGACGGCACCTACTGAGGCCGGCTAGCGCGCCGCCTCGGCCTGGATCTGCTGCATGGCGGTGTCCATCAGCTCGTCCATGCGCTTGCGCAGCAGATGCTCGGACGTCTCCTTGCCCTTGGCCTTGAGATCGCCCAGCACCTTGCGCACGACATCGGCGTCGCCCGGCTCGTCGAAGTCGGCCTTCACCACCTCGCGCGCATAGGCCTCGGCGTCGGCACCGCCGAGCCCCATCTCGCCCGCGGCCCACAGGCCGAGCAGCTTGTTGCGCCGCGCGGTGACCTTGAAGCGCAGCTCCTGGTCCTGCCGGAACTTGGCCTCGAAGCCCTTCTCGCGATCGTTGAAGCCAGCCATTGCACTCGATCTCCCGGGCGGCGGTGGGCGTTGGGTTGCGCCGAAGATATAGTGCCGGCCCGCCACGGGCGGTAGGGAAAATCCGCCCCCATATCGAGTACCCCGCATGTGCACACTGGTCCTGCTGCGCCGCCCGGCCGACACGTGGCCGCTGATCGTCGCCGCCAACCGCGACGAGATGGCCGGCCGGCCCTGGCGCGCCCCGGCCCGGCACTGGCCCGACCGGCCGGAGACGGTGGCCGGCCTCGACGAGCTGGCCGGCGGAAGCTGGCTCGGGATGAACGACCACGGCGTCGTCGCGGCGGTCCTCAACCGCACCGGCTCGCTGGGCCCGGCCGAGGGCAAGCGTTCGCGCGGCGAACTGGTGCTCGACGCCCTCGATCACGCCGACGCGGTCGATGCCGCGACCGCCTTCATGGACCTCGACGCCGCCGCCTGGCGGTCGTTCAACCTCGTCATCGCCGACTCGCGCGACGCCTTCTGGGCGCGCGGCCTGGGCGCCGGCCTGACGAAGGTGACGCCGGTGCCCGAGGGCGTCTCGATGCTGGCCTCGGCCGACCTCAACGACACCGGCCACCGCCGCATCGGCCGCTATCTGCCGCGCTTCCAGGGCCTGCCCGCGCCCGACCCGGAAGCGGGAAACTGGACAGGCTGGATCGCCGCGCTGTCGGCCCGCGAGCATGACCCCGACGAGCCCGACTCGCGCAACGCCATGACGGTGGCGACCGACTGGGGCTACGGCACCGTCTCGTCGTCGCTGATCGCCGTGCCCCAGCCCGATGGCGGCGATCGCTCGCCCGTCTGGCTGTTCGCCGCGGGACGGCCGGACGAAACAGGATATACACAGATAAAACTGTGAAACAGGTCCCGGCCGGTCGCATTGTCCGGGCCCCGGCGAGTTGTTATATCTGCCCGCGCCGGCCCGCGTCGTTCGCGCGTTCCGGCGGGGCAGGCGGCCTCGCCGTCCCGGCCGTAGCGGGCAGGGCCATGACCCGACGCAGAAAAATCTACGAGGGCAAGGCCAAGGTCCTGTTCGAAGGCCCCGAGCCCGGCACCCTCGTCCAGTATTTCAAGGATGATGCCACCGCCTTCAACAACCAGAAGCGCGGCGTCATCACCGGCAAGGGGGTGCTCAACAATCGCATCTCCGAATACCTGATGCTGAAGCTCGCCGAGGCCGGCATCCCGACGCATTTCGTGCGCCGGCTGAACATGCGCGAGCAGCTCGTCAAGGAAGTGGAGATCGTCCCCATCGAGGTGGTGGTCCGCAACATTGCCGCCGGCTCGATCTCGCAGCGCTTCAACATCGCCGAGGGCACGCCGCTGCCGCGCTCGATCGTCGAGTTCTATTACAAGTCCGACGAACTGGGCGACCCGATGGTCTCCGAGGAGCACATCACGGCGTTTGGCTGGGCCGCCCCCGGCGAGATCGACGACATCCTGTCGCTGGCGCTGCGCATCAACGACTTCCTCTCCGGCCTGTTCCTCGGCGTCGGCCTCAAGCTGGTCGACTTCAAGCTGGAGTTCGGCCGCCTCTACGACGACAACGACCAGGTCCGCATCGTGCTGGCCGACGAGATCACGCCCGACGGCTGCCGGCTGTGGGACGTGAAGACCAACGAGAAGCTCGACAAGGACCGCTTCCGCCGCGATCTCGGCGGCGTCGCCGAGGC
Source organism: Alphaproteobacteria bacterium (assembly GCA_050246875.1). Taxonomy (GTDB): domain Bacteria; phylum Pseudomonadota; class Alphaproteobacteria; order UBA6615; family UBA6615; genus SHWB01. Next base: position 191,326 of record JBFWVF010000001.1, read on the forward strand.
CTATCAGGAAGTGGCGCGGCGGCTCGGCATCATGCCCGAGGCCGGCCCGCGCGACATGAAGGGGCCGGCGACGGTCCAGTGATCCCCCCGTCTTTCCCGCCGCGAAGGTTCCCGTGAAGGCGCGTGTCCATATCACCCTCAAGAACGGCGTGCTCGATCCGCAGGGCCGCGCCATCGCCCATGCGCTGGCCGGCCTCGGCTTCGACGGCGTCGAGGACGTCCGCCAGGGCAAGGTGCTGGAACTCACCGTCGCCGACACCGATCCGGTAAGCGCGCGCGAACGTGTCGAGGACATGTGCCGCCGCCTGCTGGCCAACCCGGTGATCGAGACCTGGACGATCGAGGTCGACGGCTCGGGCGGCGACCGCAAGGCCGGCTGAGGCGACCGGCCAAATTCCACCGGCCCGCCCCGCTTTGCGACTCGCGACGGGCCGGGCTACCTGAACATTAGGCCCCCCTCGCGGACACCCATGACCGCCGACGCCGCCGTCATCGTCTTTCCCGGATCGAACTGCGACCGCGACGTCGCGGTGTCGCTGGAGGTCGCCACCGGCCGGAAGCCGCTGATGGTCTGGCACGGTGATGGCACACTGCCGAAGGCTGGCCTGATCGTCCTGCCCGGCGGCTTCTCCTACGGCGACTACCTGCGCGGCGGCGCCATCGCCTCGACCAGCCCGATCATCCGCGAGGTCAAGGCGCGGGCGGCGCAGGGCGTGCCGGTGCTGGGCATCTGCAACGGCTTCCAGATCCTCACCGAATGCGGCCTGCTGCCCGGCGTGCTGATGCGCAACGCGGGCCTGCGTTTCATTTGCCGCGACGTGCATCTGCGCGTCGAGCGCGCCGACACGCTGTTCACCGGCGGCTGGCGGCAGGGCCAGGTGGTGCGCCTGCCGATCGCCCACAACGAGGGCAACTACTTCGTCGACGACGAGACGCTGGCGCGCCTCGAGGGCGAGCGCCGCGTCGCGCTGCGCTACGCCGCGCCGGACGGATCGGTGGGCCCGGGCGCCAATCCCAACGGCGCCCGCGCCAACATCGCCGGCGTCGTCAACGAGACCGGCACGGTGCTCGGGCTGATGCCGCATCCCGAGCGTCTCGCCGACCCGCAGCTCGGCGGCGAGGACGGCACGCCGATGTTCGCCGCCCTCGCCCGGATGCTCGCCGCATGACCGCCGCCGCCATCGAGCGTCCGAACGACCTGATGGGCCTCGCGCCCGAAGAATACGACCGCGTCGTCGCCATCCTCGGCCGCGTGCCCAACCGCACCGAGCTTGGCGTCTTCTCGGTGATGTGGTCGGAGCACTGCTCCTACAAGTCGTCGCGCAAGTGGCTGCGGCTGTTCCCCACCGAGGGCCCGCAGGTCATCCAGGGACCGGGCGAGAATGCCGGCGTCGTCGACATCGGCGACGGCCTCGCCGCCGTGTTCAAGATCGAGAGCCACAACCACCCCTCCTTCATCGAGCCCTACCAGGGTGCCGCGACGGGTGTCGGCGGCATCCTGCGCGACGTGTTCACCATGGGCGCACGCCCTGTCGCCAACCTCAACGCCATCCGCTTCGGCGATCCCAACCATGCGAAGACGCGCCACCTGCTGTCGGGCGTCGTCGCCGGCATCGGCGGCTACGGCAACTGCGTCGGCGTGCCGACGGTGGGCGGCGAGCTGGAGTTCGACCCCGGCTACAACGGCAACATCCTCGTCAACGCCATGACCGTCGGCCTCGCGCGGGCCGACCAGATCTTCTATTCGGCGGCGCCGGGGCCGGGCCTGCAGGTGGTCTATGTCGGCTCGAAGACCGGCCGCGACGGCATCCACGGCGCCACCATGGCCTCGGCCGAGTTCGGCGCCGACAGCGAGGAGAAGCGGCCGACGGTGCAGGTCGGCGACCCGTTCACCGAGAAGCTGCTGATCGAGGCCTGCCTCGAGCTGATGGCCACCGACGCCATCGCCGCCATCCAGGACATGGGCGCGGCCGGCCTCACTTCCTCGTCGGTGGAGATGGCCGGCAAGGGCGGCGTCGGCATCCGCCTCGACCTCGACCGCGTGCCGTGCCGCGAGACCGGCATGAGCGCCTACGAGATCATGCTGTCGGAAAGCCAGGAGCGGATGCTGGTCATCCTGCGTCCCGGCCGCGAGGACGTGGCGCGGCGCATCTTCGAGAAGTGGGAACTGGACTTCGCCGTCATCGGCGAGACCACGACGAGCGGGCATCTGGTGCTGGCGAAGGACGGCGGCATCGCCGCCGACATCCCGCTCGACCCGCTGGTCGGCGAGGCGCCGCTCTACGACCGCGCGCGCGCGCCGGCGCCGTGGTATCCTGAGGCGCGCGCCGACAGCTATCCCTCGCCGCTCGATCCCGCGGCCTCGCTAATGGTGCTGATGGGCTCGCCCGCCCTGTGCTCACGCCGCTGGGTGTGGGAGCAGTACGACCACATGGTCATGGGCGACACCGTGCAGCGGCCGGGCGGCGACGCGGCGGTCGTGCGCGTGCACGGCACGCAGCGCGGCCTCGCCATGACGGTCGACTGCACGCCGCGCTATGTCGCCGCCGAGCCCAAGACCGGTGGCCGCCAGGCCGTCGCCGAGGCGTGGTGCAACCTCGTCGCGGCCGGCGCGCGGCCGCTCGCCATCACCGATAACCTCAACTTCGGCAATCCCGAGCGGCCCGAGATCATGGGCCAGATCGTCGGCGCCATCGAGGGCATGGCCGAGGCGTGCACGGCGCTGTCGGTGCCGGTCGTCTCGGGCAACGTGTCGCTCTACAACGAGACCGACGGCCGGGCGATCCCGCCGACCCCCGTGGTCGGCGCCGTCGGCCTGATCGACGACCTCGCGCGCATGACGACGGTCGCCCTGAAGGCGCCCGGTGAGACGCTGGTGATGCTCGGCGTCGCCGAGGGCTGGCTCGGCTGTTCGCTGTGGCTTGCCGAGATCGTCGGCGATGCCGGGCCGCATGCGCCGCCGCCGGTCGACCTCGCCGCGACCCGGCGGACCGGCGAGCTGGTGCTAGACCTGATCGGCGCCGGGCTGGCGACGGCGTGCCACGACATATCCGGCGGCGGCCTCGCCGTGGCGGTGGCCGAAATGGCGCTGGCCGGCGACACCGGCGCGAAGCTCGCGGCGGCGCCGCGCGACGTGCCGGCACATGCCTGGCTGTTCGGCGAGGACCAGGGGCGCTTCGTCGTCGCCACGGCCGATCCGGCCGCGGTTCTCGCCCGCGCGGCGGCGGCCGGCGTCGCGGCGGCGGCCATCGGCACCACGGGCGGGGCCGAATTGACACTCCCGGGGGCCGGGCCTATATCGCTCGCACTGTTGCGCGAGCGGCACGAAGCGTGGCTGCCGGGTTACATGGCGGGCAAGTCGGGCGCCTGAGGGCTCCGCCGGTCCGGCCGCCAACGGGGGAGACGGGCCGAGCATGCCGATGGCGGCGAGCGAGATCGAGCGGCTGATCCGGGCCGCCCTGCCCGACGCGCAGGTGCGTATCGACGACCTGCGCGGCGACGGCGACCACTATCTCGCCCACGTCACCTCGAAGGCCTTCGCCGGCAAGTCGCGCGTGCAGCAGCACCAGATGGTCTACGAGGCATTGCGCGGGCGCATGGGCAACGAGCTGCATGCGCTGGCGCTGCAAACGGGCGTGCCGGACGGCGCCTGAGGCACCGGCCCCGGCCAGGAAGGAAGACGGTCATGAGCGACACCCCGGCCATTACCCGCATCCGCGACGCCATCCGGCAGAACGACGTGATGCTGTTCATGAAGGGCAACAAGTCGTTCCCGCAGTGCGGCTTCTCCGCGGCGGTGGTGCAGATCCTCAACCACCTCGGCGTCGACTACGCGACGCACGACGTGCTGACGGATCCCGAGGTGCGCCAGGGCATCAAGGAATTCTCCAACTGGCCGACGATCCCCCAGCTCTACGTCAAGGGCGAGTTCGTCGGCGGCTGCGACATCGTGCGCGAGATGTTCGAGACCGGCGAGCTGGACGAGACCTTCGACCGCGCCGGCATCGCCCGCGAGTCCGCGCAGGCCTGAGCGTCCGCGCAAAGCTGTTCCCACGGCCGCCGCTTGCGCGGCGCGACGCCGCGGACCAATATCGTCGCTAGTGATCGACCGACGGCTTCCGGGAGGATTCGTCCAATGGCGATGGTCATGCTCCACCACGTCAACATCCGCACCGCGCAACTCGACGAAATGTCGGAGTTCTACGAGAAGGTCCTCGGCCTGCGCCGCGGCAAGCGCCCCAACTTCATGTTCGGCGGCGCCTGGCACTACTGCGGCAAGGAAGCCGTCGTGCACCTTGTCGAGTCGGTTGCCCAGCCGAAGACGAAGGAATCGCAGATCGAGCACTTCGCCTTCCGCACCAACGGTCCGATGGCGGCCTTCCAGAAGCGCCTGCGCCGCTACGACGCGCCCTACGAGGTCGTCTCGATCGAGGACCTCAACATGCGCCAGATCAACGTCTTCGACCCGGACGGCAACAAGATCGAGGTGCAGTTCGCCGGCGCGCCAGACGACGACCTGTCGCCGTTCATGGGTTCGCGCGATGCCCAGAAGCGCTTCAAGCTCGGCATGAAGTTCAACGAGACGAAGCCGATGCGGACCTCGGCGTCGAAGTCGAAGGTCTCGAAGTCGAACGCCAAGCTCGGCACGCCGGCGCCGATGAAGGCGCCGAAGCCGCGCAAGTCCGCCCGTCGCAAGCCGGCCCGCGTCGCCGCCGCGTCGGTCGCGCGCAAGGCCATGCCGGCGCGCCGCGCCCGCGCAGCGGCGAGCAGCGCCAAGGGCCGCAGCCCGGCCTCGCGCAAGGACTGAGCGGCCGGCCGCACCCGCGGCTCCGTGCCTCGAACGACGAAGGGCCGCCCGGTGGGCGGCCCTTCTGCATTCGGGGAGGCCCGAACGGCGGTCAGCGCGAGTAGAACTCGACGACCAGGTTCGGTTCCATCTGCACCGGGTACGGCACGTCGGCCAGCTTCGGCCCGCGCACGAAGGTGCCGGCGCACTTGTTGTGGTCGACCTCGATGTAGCCCGGCACGTCTCGCTCGGTCGAGGCGACGGCCTCCATCACCAGCGGCAGCTCGCGCACCTTCTCGACCAGCTCGATCTTGTCGCCGTCCTTCACCTGGAAGGAGGGGATGTTGACGCGCTTGCCGTTCACCCGCACATGGCCGTGGTTGACGATCTGGCGCGCGGCGAACACCGTCGGCACGAACTTCATGCGGTAGACGACGGCGTCGAGACGGCGCTCGAGCAGCTCGATGAGGTTCTCGCCGTTGTCGCCGCGGCGGCGCACCGCCTCCTCGTAGTAGTGGCGGAACTGGCGCTCGCCGATCGAGCCGTAGTAGCCCTTGAGCTTCTGCTTGGCCATCAGCTGCACGCCGTAGTCCGAGGGCTTGCGGCGGCGCTTGCCGTGGATGCCCGGCGGGTTTTCGCGCCGGTTGACCGGGCTCTTGGGGCGGCCCCAGAGATTGAGGCCGAGACGCCGGTCGATCTTGTGCTTTGCGGATATCCGCTTGCTCATGGTTGCTTTCCGATCGTTGTTGTTGTCCTGGTAGTTCCGCCCCGCGAGGGACGGACGGGATGGCACCTGTTGCGGCGCCTCCGCATTCCCGGGAATGGCGGCGCACTATAGGGATCGGCCCGGCGATGTCAAACCTGCAGAAACCGGCCGAATCGCCGTCGCCGGCCTAGTCTGCCCTCCCCGCCGCCAGCCCCCGTCTCCCGCCCCATGCCAAGACCCATGAGCGAGCGCGCCACCGGCCTCGCCGTCGTCACCGCCGGCGTGGTCGTCCTCAGCCCGGACGGCCTGCTGACCGCCCTCGTCGCCGCCGACCCGGCGACCATCCTGTTCTGGCGCGGCCTGCTGCTCGGCGCCACCCTGCTCGCCTGGACCCTGCTGCGCCACCGCGCCGGGGCATGGGCGGCCTTCGCCGGCCTCGGCTGGACCGGCCCGCTGATTTCGCTGCTGTTCGCCGCCTCGACCGCCGCCTTCGTCTACTCGATCCTGCTCGCCGGCGTGGCGACCGCGCTGTTCGTCGTCGCCGCCGCGCCACTGTTTGCCGCCCTCCTCGGCCGGGTGGCGCTGGGCGAACGGGTGCCGCGGCGCACCTTCGCGGCCATCGCCGCAACGCTGGCCGGCATGGCCGTCATCTTCCATGACGGCTTCGGCCGCGGCAGTGTCGCCGGCATCGCCATCGCCGTCGCCGCGGCGCTGTGCTGGGCGGCCATGCTCGTGGCGCTGCGCCACGGCCGCGTCGCCGACCCGGCGCCGGCGCTCGGCCTCGGCGGCCTGCTGATCGCGCTGGTGATGGCCTTCACCGCCCCGACGCTGGCCGTGGCCGGCGACGACATCGTCTGGCTCGGCCTGCTCGGCCTCGTCGTGCTGCCGCTGTCGCACGCCCTCATCGCCATGGGGCCGCGCTGGCTGCCGGCCGCCGAGGTCGGGCTGCTGATGCTGCTGGAGGCGGTGCTGGGGCCGCTCTGGGCGTGGATCGGCATCGGCCAGGCGCCGAGCGGCCAGACGCTGTTCGGCGGCGCCATCATCCTCGCCGCGCTGACCGTCAACGCGGCCGTCGGCATGGCGGCGGAACGGCGCGGCTAGCCGCGGCTGCGCCGCCGGCTCTGCCGGCCCAGCGCCAGCGCCGCGACGACGCCGTGCAGCGAGCGCACTTCCTGCTCGGTGGGCCGGGCCCGGCGCAGCAGGGCGCGGAGGTTCTGCACGATGGTCGGGCGCATGTGATCGGCGCGGAAATAACTCGCCGCGTCGAGTTCGCCGACGAGGTGGCCCAGCATCGCCTCGACCTCGTCCTGTGTCGCCGGCGGCTGGCTGCCGACCTCGAGGCTCTCGGCCGGCGTGTCGTCGCCGGCGAGGTACCACTCGTAGCCGACCAGCAGCACCGCCTGGGCGAGGTTGAGCGAGGTGTAGGCCGGGTTCAGCGGCACGGTGATGATGGCCTGGGCGTGCGTCACGTCGTCGTTGGTCAGGCCGGACCGCTCGCGCCCGAACAGCACGCCGCAGCGTTCGCCGCGCGCCGCCGCCGCCCGCATCTCGGCCGCCGCCGCGCGCGGCGTCAGCACGCGCGCGGCCAGCTCGCGCGGCCGGGCGGTGGTGGCGTAGACGCGGTGCAGGTCGCCCACCGCGCCGGCCACATCGTCGGCCAGGCGCGCGGCATCGACCACGGCCGTGGCGCTGGCGGCCATCGTCCGCGCCCGCGAATTGGGCCATTCCTCGCGCGGCTGCACGAGCGTCAGTTCGGACAGGCCGCAATTGGCCATCGCCCGCGCGGCGGCGCCGATGTTCTCGGCGAGCTGCGGTTCGACCAGGACGATGCGTGGCGGCGTGACGTCTGTGGCGGTCAGTCGAGCACCTGTGCCGGCAGCCAGAGGGCGATCTCCGGCCAGATCATGACGGCGGCGAGTCCGACAAGCTGCAACATCACGAAGGGAATGATGCCCCGGTAGATGTCCTGCAGGCGCACCTCCGGCGGCGCCACGCCCTTCATGTAGAACAGCGCGAAGCCGAAGGGCGGCGTCAGGAACGAGGTCTGCAGGTTCACCGCGACGAGGATGGCGAACCAGTAGACGACGTCCTGCTTGGCCACGTGATCGCCGAAGTCGAGCAGGGCGATGATCGGCGCGAAGATCGGCAGCACGATCAGCGTGATCTCGATCCAGTCGAAGAAGAAGCCGAGGAAGAAGACGATCCCCATCAGCACGAGCAGCAGGCCCCACGAGCCGAAGCCGAGGGACTCGACGATGTCGGTGACGATGCCGTCGCCGCCGAGTGCGCGGAAGATGTAGGAAAACGCCGTCGCGCCGACGAAGATGCCGAACAGCATCGCCCCGGTCAGGGCCGAGCGCTCGACGACGTCGCGCAGTTCCTTCCAGTTGAGCCGGCCCTTGAGGCCGGCGAGGACCAGCGCCCCGAAGCCGCCGACGCCGGCCGCCTCGGTCGGCGTCGCCCAGCCGCCGAGGATCGAGCCGAGCACGAGGAAGATCAGCAGGACCGGTGGCACGAAGCTCTTGATCACCATCGCGACCAGGTCGATGGCGTTCTGCGGCCCGACATCGGCGTCGAGCTTCGGCGCCAGCCGCTTGTCGATCGAGCACACGACGAGGATGTAGACGCCGTAGAGCCCCGCCAGCAGCAAGCCGGGAAACAGCGCCGCGACGAACAGGTTGCCGACCGAGCGGGCCAGCAGGTCGGCCATGATCACGAGCATGATCGACGGCGGTATGAGGATGCCGAGCGTGCCGGAGGCGGCGATGGTGCCGGTGGCAAGCGCCGAATCGTAGCGGCGCTCGAGCATCACCGGCAGCGCCAGCAGCGTCATCATCACTACGGAGGCGCCGATGATGCCGGTCGTCGCGGCGAGGATCGTGCCCATCGCCGTCACCGAGAGGGCGAGCGCGCCCGGCACGCGTCGCAGCAGCACCTGCAGGCAGTGCAGCAGGTCGTGCGCGACGCCGCTGCGCTCCAGCATCGTGCCCATGAAGATGAACATGGGAATCGCCGTGAGCACCGGGTTCTCGGCGATCGTGCCCCAGATGCGGACGATGATCGAAAAGAACTGCACGAAATCGAAGACGTCGAACCACATGCCGACGAAGCCGAAGCCGAGTGCGATGCCGCCGAGCACGAACGCCACCGGGTAGCCGCAGAACAGCAGCAGCGCCAGCACGCCGAACATGAACAGCGGCAGATAGTCCTCGATGTAGAAGCCCATCAGCGCGCTCCCGCGACGCGGTCGCGCAACGCCGCGGGACCGAACAGCATCACCAGCGTGCGCGCGAGCTGCACCAGCCCGGCGACCGTCAGCAGCGCGAAGCCGACGGGCAGCGTCATCTTGATGATCCAGCGATGGCTGAGCCCCGTGGCCGAGTTCGAGACCTCGTTGCCGATGTAGGAGTCCCAGACGAAGCCGACGCTGAACCACAGCACCAGTGCGCAGTAGGGCAGCAGGAACAGCAGGCAGCCGAAGACCTCGATCCACCAGCGCAGGCGCTGCGGCAGCTGCTCGCGGACCAGGTCGATCCGTACATGTCCGTCGCGCAGGTAACAGAAGCCGAGGCAGAGCATGAACAGCACCGTATGGAAGTGCCACTCGAGCTCCTGCAGCTTGGTCGAGCCGAGCACGAAGAACTTCCGCGACACGACGTCGAACACCGTGATCAGGATCAGCGCGACCCCGAACCACGCCGCGATGCGACCGATGAGCACGACGGCTCTTTCAAGACCGTCGCAGCAGCGAACGAGCGTTTCCATTCCCTCTCCCGCAGCCTGCCGGACAGACGCACGGAGCCCCGAAAAAACGACGCCGGGAGTTGGCCTTTGGGGCCGCTCCCGGCGTGTCTACCGAATACCGATGGTCGGGCCGGTGGCTACTTCAGGTAGCCGAGGTCCTTCCACACGGCGTAGTTCTTGCGGAACTCCGACAGCGAGGCCCACGCCTTGGCGAACTTGGGATCCTCGGCCGAAAGCTCCTTCACCACCTCGCCCCAGGCCGATTCCATCTTTGCCAGGATCTCGGGCGACCAGCGGTGGATCTGCACGCCCTTGGTCTTGAGTTCGTTGAGCGCGGCGAACTGGATGGCCTCGCCCTCGACGAAGGTGCGGCGGATGTTTTCGCCGCAGGCCACGTCGGCCCACTCGCGATACTGCGCCGGCAGCTTCTCCCACGCTGACTTGTTCATCATCAGCTCGAACAGGGTCGACTGCTGGTGCCAGCCGGGGAAGTAGTAGTGCTTGGCCACCTGGTAGAAGCCGAGCGACAGGTCGATGGCGGGCATCGAGAACTCGGTCGCGTCGATCGTGCCGCGTTCCAGCGCCGGGTAGATGTCGCCACCGGCGAGGAGCTGCGTCGAGACGCCGAGCTTCTCCATCACCTTCGCGCCGAGGCCGAAGAAGCGCATCTTCAGGCCCTTCAGGTCCTCGACCGACTTGATCTCCTTGCGGAACCAGCCCGACGCCTCGGGCGCGATGACGCCGCAGATCAGCGACTTGATGCCGTGCGGCGCATAGGTCTCGTCGAGAAGCTGGTGACCGCCGCCGTAATACATCCACGCGAGGTATTCGCCGGTCGCCGGACCGAACGGCACCGCGGCGTAGATCGCCAGCGACTTCTCCTTGCCGAACCAGTAGCCCGGCGTCGACCAGGCGGCATCGACCGCGCCCTTGCCGACGGCGTCGAAGGCCTCGAGTTCGGGCACCAGCGCCTTCGGCTCGAAGAACTTGATGCGGAACTGGCCGCCGGAGATGCGGTCCATCGTCTTCTCGAGGTCGATGCCGGCGGTGCCGAGCTGGGTGAGCTTGCCGCCGTAGGTGCTCTGCATCTTCCAGTTGACCCGCTCCTGCGCGACGGCATCGCCTGCGCCAAGTGCGAGAACGAGCGCGCCGGCGGCGAGGCCGGCGGACATGAATTGCGCGATTTTCATCGTTTTCTCCCCAAGGATCCCACAGGCGTTCGGTCCGGGAGCGTCCGCCATCCGGCCGTTGCCGCCAGCCACATGGGCCAGACAGTCATTTTGTCGCACGGTAACGCAGCCCTGCCGGACCGACAAGGCAGCAAGACGCGAACCGCAGTGCCTCAATGCGCGTCCCGCGGTCCCCCGCGCCGGCGCAGCAGCAGGTGAACGATGCCGTCCTCCAGCGCCTCCGCCGCTGCCTCGATGATGTTGTCGGACAGGCCCACGGTGGCCCACCGGCCGCCCTCGCCGTCGCTGTGCTCGACCATCACCCGCACCACCGCCGCCGTGCCGAGGCGCGGCGTGACGATACGCACACGGAAATCCGTCAGCCGCACATCGGCCAGCTCGGGATAGACGGGCACCAGCGCCTTGCGCAGCGCCGCATCCAGGGCGTTCACGGGGCCGGCGCCCTCGGCGACCTCCATGCGGTTCTCGCCGCCGACGGTCACCTTCACCACCGCCTGCGACACCGTCGCGGCGCCGCCGGCGGACGGGCGGCGCTCGACCTCGACGCGGAAGCTGTCGACGGCGTAGTAGGACGGCACCTCGCCCAGCGCCCGCCGCGCCAGCAGCTCGAAGCTCGCCTCGGCGCCGTCGTAGCTGTAACCCTCGTGCTCGCGCGCCTTGACCGCCTCGACCAGCCGGGCGATCCGCACGTCGTCCGGCGCCAGCGCGATGTCGGCCTCGCGCAGCCGCGCCAGCACGTTGGCCCGCCCCGACTGGTCCGACACGACGATGTGCCGCCGGTTGCCGACTAGCGCCGGGTCGACATGTTCGTACGTGCGCGGATCGCGCGCGATGGCGGCGACGTGCAGCCCGCCCTTGTGGGCGAAGGCCGCCTCGCCGACATAGGGCGCGTGCCGGTCGGGCGCGCGGTTGAGCAGTTCGTCGAGCAGCCGCGAGGTGCGGGTCAGCGTGACGAGACCGGCCGCGTCGACGCCGGTCTGCCAGCGCCCGCCCGATTTCAGCGCCAGCGTCGGGATCAGCGTCGTCAGGTTGGCGTTGCCGCAGCGCTCGCCGAGGCCGTTGAGCGTGCCCTGCACCATGCGCGCGCCGGCCTCGACGGCGGCGAGCGAGTTGGCGACGGCGTTGCCGGTGTCGTCGTGGGCGTGCATGCCGAGGTGCGCGCCGGGCAGTGCCGCCGCCACCGCGGCGACAATGCGTGACACATCGTCGGGCAATGTGCCGCCATTGGTGTCACATAGCACGAGCCATGCTGCGCCACCCGCGTGCGCCGCCCGCAGGCAGGCAAGCGCGTAGTCCGGGTTGGCCTTGAAACCATCGAAGAAGTGCTCGGCGTCGAACAGCGGCTCGCGGCCGGCGGCGGCGACGCGCGCGAGGCTGTCGGCGATCATCGCCAGATTGTCGTCGCGGGCGATGCCGAGGGCGACGTCGACCTGGAAGTCCCAGGTCTTGCCGACGAGGCAGACGCTGGCCGCGCCGCTGTCGAGCAAGAGCGACAGGCCGGGATCGTTGGCGGCGCTGCGGTCGGGCCGCCGGGTCATGCCGAAGGCGGCGAGGCGCGCCCGGCCGAGGGCCGGCGCGGCGGCGAAGAAGGCGTCGTCGGTCGGGTTGGCGCCCGGCCAGCCGCCCTCGACGTAGTCGACGCCCAGCCGGTCGAGGGCACGCGCGATGGTCGCCTTGTCGTCGGCCGAGAAATCGACGCCCTGCGTCTGCGCGCCGTCGCGCAGCGTCGTGTCGTAGAGGTGGATGCGTTCGGCCATGGCCCGGGCTCAGCCGGACCGGCGCCAGATCGTGCCCGTCGGACGGTCTTCCAGCACCACGCCGCGCGCCGCGAGGTCGTCGCGGATGCGATCGGCGGCGGAGAAGTCGCGCGACGCGCGGGCCTGCTCGCGGCGCTCGATCATGTCCTCGATCAGGCTTTCGTCGACCCCGCCGCCGACGGTCGGCAGCCAGCGGAACCAGGCCTCCGGGTCGGCAGCGAGCAGGCCGAGCGGCGCGCCCGCCGCCAGCAGCCGGCCCTTGGCCAGCGCCTGCGCCTCGGGGCCCGACGCCTTGTTGAGGAAGGCCAGCGCCTCGTGCAGCCGCGACAGGGCGAGCGGCGTGTTGAGGTCGTCTTCCAGCGCCGTCCGCACCGGCTGCGTCGCCACCCATTCGACGGGGCGCAGATGCGCGACCACGCGCAGCGCGCCATAGAAGCGGTCGAGCGTCTCGCGCGCCTGGCGCAGGGCGTCGCGCGTGAAGTCGAGCGGCTGGCGGTAATGCGTCGCCAGCAGCACCCAGCGCAGCGCCTCGCCGGGGAATTCGTCGAGCAGGTCACGCACGGTGTAGAAGTTGCCGAGCGACTTCGACATCTTCTCGCCTTCGCTCATCAACCAGCCATTGTGCACCCAGAAGCGCACGAAGGGCTTGCCGCCATGCGCGGCGACCGACTGGGCGATCTCGTTCTCGTGGTGCGGAAACACCAGGTCGGCGCCGCCGCCATGGATGTCGAAGGTCTCGCCGAGATGCGCCTCCGACATCGCCGAGCATTCGATGTGCCAGCCCGGCCGGCCGCGGCCCCAGGGCGAATCCCAGCCGGGCTCGTCGGCGGCCGACGGCTTCCACAGCACGAAGTCGGCCGGGTCGCGTTTGTAGGGCGCGACCTCGACGCGGGCGCCGGCGATCATCTCGTCGCGATTGCGCCCCGACAGGCGACCGTAGTCGCGCGCCGCCGGCACGTTGAACAGCACATGGCCATCGGCGGCATAGGCGTGGCCGGAGGCGAGCAGCTTGCCGATCATCGCCTGCATGGCGGCGATGTGCTCGGTCGCGCGCGGCTCGACGTCGGGGTCGAGGCAGCCCAGCGCCGCGGTGTCCTCGTGGAAGCGGGCGACCGTGCGTTCCGTCAGCTCGTCGATGGCGATGCCGAGGTCGCGGGCACGCGCGATGATCTTGTCGTCGACATCCGTGATGTTGCGCACGTAGCGCACATGGTCGCGCCCGTGGATCGCCCGCAGCAGCCGGTAGAGAACGTCGAAGACGACCAGCGGCCGCGCGTTGCCGATATGGATGTCGTCGTAGACGGTCGGGCCGCAGACATAGAGGCGCACCCGCTCGGGGTCGATCGGCGCGAAGGCGCTCTTGCGGCGCGTGAGTGTGTTGTGAAGCTTGAGCGGCATGGTGGTCGCGGGCTTATAGCCGGCCGGGCGCCGCCGCGCAATTTTCCGCGCCCGTCAGGCCGTCTTCCCGGCGAGGCGGGCGATGGCGCGCGCGCGACCGATCAGCGGCAGCAGACGGGCCAGCGGCGGCCCGTCGCCGCGCCCGGTGAGCGCCAGCCGCAGCGGGTGGAACAGCGCCCGCCCGCGCTTGCCGCCGGCCGCCGCAACGGCGGCCGTCCAGGCCGGCCACGTCGCCGCGTCCCAAGGCTCGTCCGGCAGCAGCGGTGCCGCCAGCGCCAGCAGGGGCACGTCCTCGATCACGGGCTCGACCGGCCCGGTACAGACGCGGTGCCAGTCGCGCGCCTCGTCGAGGCGGCCGATATTCTCGCGCACGGCGAGCCAGAAGGGCTCGCCCGCTCCCGCCAGGTCCCCGAGGCGTCCGGCCACGGCTTCCCATGGCAGCAGCGCGAGGGTGCGGGCGTTGAGACGGTCGAGTTCGCCGCGGTCGAAGGGCGCCGGCGCGCGGCCATAGGCCGAAAGCTCGAAGCCGGCGGCGAGGTCGGCGACGGTGGCGACGGCCTCCGCGGCCCGGCCGGTGCCGAGCGCCACGAGGCTCGCCGCGAGCGCCGTCGCCTCGACGCCCTCGGCGCGCAGCGCCGCCAGCGACAGGTCGCCGCGCCGCTTGGCCAGCGGCCGTCCGTCGGCGCCGACCAGCAGCGAGAGATGGGCGAAGTCGGGCACCGGGGCGTCGAGGGCGCGGAACAGGTCGATCTGCGCCGCCGTATTGGCGACGTGGTCCTCGCCGCGAATGACGTGCGTGACGGCGAACTCGGCGTCGTCGACGACCGAGGCCAGCGCGTAGAGCACACTGCCGTCCTCGCGGATCAGCACCGGGTCGGAGAGGTGGCCGGCGGCGATCTCGACGGGCCCGCGCACGAGGTCGTGCCAGCCGACCGCCACGTCGCCGAGGCGGAAGCGCCAGTGCGGCCGCCGTCCCTCGGCTTCCAGCTTCGCCCGCCCGGCGGCGTCGAGCTTCAGCGCGGCGCGGTCGTAGACCGGTGGCAGGCCCTGCACGCGCCGGGCCGCGCGGCGGGCGGCCAGCTCGGCCTCGGTCTCGTAGCAGGGGTAGAGCCGGCCCGCCGCGCGCAGCCGGTCGGCGGCGGCGGCATAGGCCGCCATGCGGTCGGACTGGCGCAGGGTGCGGTCGCGGTCGAGCCCGAGCCAGTCGAGGTCGGCGACGATGGCCGCGGCGAACATCGCCGTCTCCGCCCCGCCGGCGGTGTCGTCGAAGCGCAGGTCGAACGCGCCTCCCCGCGCGCGGGCGAACAGCCAGTTCACCAGCGCGACACGGGCGTTGCCGACATGCAGCAGTCCCGACGGGCTCGGCGCGAAGCGAACCCTTGTGTCGGAGCGCCCGCTCACGCGGGCCCGGCGCCGGCCCGCTCCCCCACCCGGCCACCCACGGGATCGTATGCTCGGAATGGCCGGGTGGGGGAGCGGGCCGGTGCCGCCTCGCCAGAAAGAAGCTTCATGCCGTGCCCTTGAAGGCGTTGGTGATGGGGTAGCGGCGGTCGCGGCCGAAGGCGCGGCTGGTCAGCTTGACCCCCGGGGGTGCCTGGCGGCGCTTGTATTCGGCCAGTTCGAGCAGGCGCCAGATGCGCCGCACCGTCGCCGCCTCGTGGCCGCGCGCCACCAACTCCTCGGCGCCGAGGTCCTCCTCGACCAGCCCGTGCAGGATGCGGTCGAGTTCGGCGTAGGGCGGCAGCGAGTCCTCGTCCTTCTGGTCGGGGCGCAGCTCGGCCGACGGCGGCTTGGTGATGACGCGCTCGGGCATCACCCGCCCGGCCGGGCCGAGCCCGCCCTCGGGCATGTTCTCGTTGCGCCAGCGGCACAACGCGAACACGTCGGTCTTGTAGATGTCCTTCAGCACCGAGTAGCCGCCGGCCATGTCGCCGTAGATGGTGGCGTAGCCGACTGACATCTCCGACTTGTTACCGGTCGTCACCAGCATGGCGCCGGTGGTGTTGCTGATCGCCATCAGCGTGACGCCGCGGATGCGGCTCTGCAGGTTCTCCTTGGTCAGGCCGGCAGACGGCGCGTTGAAGGCGCGCGCCAGCATGACGTCGAAGGCTTCCATCGCCGGCTCGATCGGCACCGTATCGAGGCGCACGCCCAGCGCCGTCGCAACGGCGGCGGCATCTTCGAGGCTGTCCTGGCTGGTGAACGGCGACGGCATCATCACGCAATGGACGCGGTCCGGCCCCAGCGCGTCGGCGGCGACGACGGCGGTGATGGCCGAGTCGATACCGCCCGACAGGCCGAGCACCACGCCGGGGAAGCCGTTCTTGTTCACGTAGCTGCGCAGGCCCAGCATCATCGCCTGGTAGATGGCGCCGAGGCCCGTCGCCGGCGCGGCGACCGGTCCCGCCGCGCAGCGCCAGCCGGCCTCCGTGCGCAGCCAGCGCGTCAGCAGCAGCGCCTCGCGGAACATCGGCGCCGAGGCGGCCATGGCGTGGTCGGCGTTGAGCACGAAGGAGCCGCCGTCGAACACCAGCTCGTCCTGGCCGCCGACCTGGTTGACGTAGGCCAGCGGCAGCCCGGTCTCGGTGATGCGCGCGACGGCGAGGTTGAGACGGACGTCGGGCTTGGCGCGGTCGTAGGGGCTGCCGTTGAGGAAGACGAGGATCTCGGCGCCGGTCTCGGCCAGCGCCTCGGCCACGTCGGGCGTCCACATGTCCTCGCAGACGCCGACCCCCAGCCGCACGCCGCGCACGTTCATCGGCCCCGGCAGGTCGCCGGCGTCGAACACGCGCTTCTCGTCGAACACGCCGTAGTTGGGCAGGTCCCACTTGTCGCGGCGGGTGACGATCCTGCCGCCGTCGAGCAGCACGGCGGCGTTGGTGCGCCGTCCGTCCTCCAGCCACGGGGCGCCGGCGATGATGGCCGGGCCGCCATCGGCCGTGGCCGCCGCCAGCTTGTCGACCCCGCGCCGCACGGCGGCGAGGAAGGCCGGCTTCATCACCAGGTCCTCGGGCGGATAGCCGGCCACCGCAAGTTCGGTCGTCACCAGCACGTCGGCGCCGCCGGCGGCCGCCTCGGCCCGCGCCGCGAGGATGCGGGCGACATTGCCGTCGATGTCGCCGACCACCGGGTCGAGCTGGGCGAGCGCGATGGTCAGGGTATCCGGCATGGCGCGATACGGCTCCGCGGCGCCGGACGGCCCGGCGGTCGGGGGGAATGTCGGGAACGGGCCCGCGCCTGTCAATCGGCCGCCCCGCCGCACCGCCTGCCCGCCGCGGTCCGCGGCGTCATGGCGATGGACGGGCGGCCGCGCCGGGTCTATCCATCGGGGTAGGAACGGGGCCAGAGGACCAGCATTCATGGCCGGCATGGTGACGGTGACGGACGGCCGCGAGGGATCGGGCTGGCGGCGTCCGGAAGTCCTGCTGCTGCTGCTCGCCGCGGCGATGCCGCTCGCCTCGTCGACGTGGATGGCGCTGCTCAACAACTTCACCGTCGAGGAAGCCGGCTTCAACGGCGCCGACATCGGCGTCCTGCAATCGATCCGCGAGATCCCCGGCCTGCTGGCCTTCACCTTCATCGGCCTGCTGTTCGTCTTCCGCGAACAGATCATCGCCTACCTGTCGCTGATCCTGCTCGGCCTCGGCACCATCGCCTTCGCCAACTACCCGACGCATTTCGGCCTGCTGGCGACGACCTTCATCCTCTCGGTCGGCTTCCACTACTACGAGACCGCCTCGCAGAGCCTCGCCCTGCAGTTCGCCGAGGCCAAGCGGGCGCCGCTGCTGATCGGGCGCATGATGTCGACGATGGGCATCGGCTCGATCGTCGCCTTCGCCCTGAGCTGGGTCGGCCTGAAATGGCTCGCGCTCGACATGGCGACGGTGATGACGCTGGGCGGCGTCGCCACGGTGGCCGTGACGCTGTTCGCCTGGTTGGCCTTCCCGCGCTACCAGGGCGCCGTCAAGCAGCGTCGCCAGTTCGTGCTGCGCCGGCGCTACTGGCTGTTCTACGCGCTGACCTTCATGAGCGGCGCGCGACGGCAGATCTTCGTCGTC
Organism: Alphaproteobacteria bacterium; assembly: GCA_050246875.1. Classification (GTDB taxonomy): domain Bacteria; phylum Pseudomonadota; class Alphaproteobacteria; order UBA6615; family UBA6615; genus SHWB01. The sequence goes on from JBFWVF010000001.1 coordinate 208,965, forward strand.
TTCGCCGCATTCCTGCTGGTCGAGAAGTTCGGCGTCTCGGCTGAGTGGATCGTCGTCCTGTTCCTCGTCAACCAGTTCGCCAACAGCCTGTTCGCGCCGGTGGCGGGGTGGATCGTCGCCCGCATCGGCGAGCGCCGTTCCTTCATGTTCGAGTATTCCGGCCTGATCGGCATCTTCGCCGCCTATGCCTTCATCGACAATGTGTGGGTCGTCGCCGCCTTCTACGTGCTCGACCACATCTTCTATTCGCTGTCGATGGCGATGCGGACCTACTTCCGCAAGATCGCCGATCCCGCCGACATCGCGCCGTCGGCCGGCGTCGCCCTCTCGATCAGCCACATCGCGGCGGTCTTCCTGCCGGCGCTGTACGGCATGCTGTGGCTGTGGAGTCCCCAGGCGGTGTTCGTCTCCGGGGCAGTTCTGGCTGGCGTCAGCCTCGCGATGTCGAGGCTCGTGCCGGCCGATCCGCGGCCGGGCAACGAGACCACCCGCGTGCTGCCCGCCGCGGCGCCCGCCCCGGCCGAATGAGACACGCGCCGCCCGGCCGCGTTGCGGGTGAGGTCGAGGCACCCTGATGCGGCCCGCCCTGCGCCACGTCCTCGTCGTCGCGGCGGTCGTAGTGGCGACGGGCGTCAGCGCCGGCGCGGCGTGGCTTGGCGGGCGCGAGGTGGCTGTCGACGCTGCGATGCAACGGCTGCACGCCTACAACGCCGGCGTCCTGCGCGATGCCCATGCCGTGGTCCACGAAGCCATTGAGCTGCTCGGCCATGTCGAGGAGAGCGCCCTCCCGCGCTGTTCCGAAGCGCAGCTCACCTACTTGCGCCAACTCGTCTTCCGCGCCCGCTTCGTGCGCGATCTTGGCCAGTACGCCGACCGCCACCTCGTCTGCACCAGCGGCCTCGGCGTGCTGGAGAAGCCGTTTCCGGAAGGCGTCCCGGACCTGATCACGCCGGACGACTACCGCATCCACGCCAGCACCGGCCTGCTGATCGCTCCGGGCACACAGGCGCTGGTCGTCCAGCATGGCGAGGCCAGCGCCGTGATCGACCCGCGTGCGCTGGCCGAACTCGAAACGCCACCGCTGAAGTTCGTGCTCTACCTGTTCGACCCGCTGAGCGAATACAGCGTGCGTGCCGGCGGCACCGCCGACACGGCCAGCGCCGACGTGCTGGCGGGCCGGCTGCCGACGCGCGGCAACGGCATGCTGACGTCGAGCGGCTGCTCGCCGCACTTCTACATGTGCGTGGTCTCGCGCCTGCCGATCGCGGCGGCCCTTGAGTCCGAACCCTATGTGCCGACCGGCTTCGCCGCCCTCGGCGGGGTCGCCGGTTTCGGCCTGTCACTGGCCGGCGTGGCGCTGCTGCGCCGGGAGCGGGCGATGCATGTGCGCCTGCTGCGCGCCGCACGAAGCGGCGAGCTGGACGTCGAGTACCAGCCGATCGTCGATCTCGCCACGCGGACCACGGTCGGCGCCGAGGCCCTGCTGCGCTGGACCGACCGGACCGGCGAGCGCATCGGGCCCGACGTGTTCGTGGCGCTGGCCGAGGAGCGCGGCTTCGTCGGGGAACTGACGCGCGCCGCCGTCATCCGCATCGGCGAGGAACTGGCGGACACGCTGCGGCAGCGCCGCGACCTGTCGATCTCCATCAACGCCGCGCCGGAGGACCTCACCGGCCCCGGCCTCGCCGAGGCGCTCGGCACGCACCTGCTGGCGCGCGGCGTCGCGCCGGGGCAGATCACCATCGAGATCACCGAGCGCGACGCGACCGACCGCGTGGTCGCCGGCGACGTCATCGCCCAGCTTCGCCGCCAGGGTTTCCGCGTCACCATCGACGACTTCGGCACCGGCTATTCGAGCCTCGGCCACCTGCACGAGCTGGAAGTCGACGCCCTCAAGATCGACAAGAGCTTCACCGCCTCGGCCGGCACCGACTCGCCGCGCGCCGAAATCGCCGAACAGGTGCTGGCTCTCGCCCGCAGCTTCGACCTGTCGGTGGTCGTCGAGGGCATCGAGACGGAAACACAGGCGGAATGGTTCCGTGTCCGCGGCGCCCCGCGCGGCCAGGGTTGGCTCTACGGCCGGTCGGTGCCGTTCGACCTGTTCCTCGCCCGGCTGCGGCACGAGGCCGAGGACGCCTGAGCCGCGTCCGCCGCTGCGGCCCGCGGCCGGCAGGGCTATGATCGCGCGGGGCCGGGGCGCATCCGGGGGTACGGACATGAGCGATCGGTCGGCGGACGGCGGTGACGGCCGCCAGGTCATCGGCAGCGTCGAGTACCACGTCGCCGCCAGCGGCTATTTCGAGCGGCGCGGCCTGCGCCGCTACGCCGGCGTCTGGTCGCTCTGGGCGCTCGGCGTCGGCGCGGTCATTTCCGGCGACTTCTTCGGCTGGAACTTTGGCCTCGCGGCCGGCGGCTTCGGCGGCCTGCTGATCGCCACCGGCATCATCGCCGTGATGTACGTCGCCATGTGCTTCTCGCTCGCCGAGATGTCGCCGGCCCTGCCGCACACCGGCGGCGCCTACTCCTTCGGCCGCTCGGCGATGGGGCCGTGGGGAGGCTTCGTCACCGGGCTCGCCGAGAACATGGAGTATGTGCTGACGCCGGCCGTCATCGTCGTCGGCATCGGCGGCTACATGGGCGCGATCTTCAACGAATGGCTCGGCATCGACATCGCCGCGCCGGTGTGGTGGCTGATCGCCTACGCCGTGTTCGTCGGCCTCAATTTCTGGGGCGTCGAGATCACCTTCCGCTTCACCGTGTTCATCACCTTCCTCGCGCTGGCGATCCTGCTGGTGTTCTGGATCGGCGCCATTCCCCATTTCTCGTGGGAGCGCGCGCTCGACGTGGCGCCGACCGAAGGCAATGGCGCGTTCCTGCCGCATGGCTGGTCGGGCGTCGCCGCCGCCCTGCCCTTCGCCATCTGGTTCTACCTGGCGATCGAGCAACTGCCGCTGGCCGCCGAGGAGAGCCACGACCCGAAGCGCGACATGCCGCGCGGCCTGCTGTGGGGCATCGCCACGCTCATCGTCGCCTCGCTGCTGACGCTGTTCCTCAACGCCGGCATCGCGCCCGGCGCCACCGCCGTCGGCGCCTCCAGCGAGCCGCTGTTCCTCGCCTTCAAGACCATATTCGGCGAGGGCACCGGGGCGGCGCTGCTGGCCCTGATCGCGGTGGCCGGGCTGGTCGCCAGCTTCCACACGATCATCTACGCCTACGGCCGCAACATCTACTCGCTGTCGCGCGCCGGCTACTTCCCGCACTGGCTGTCGCTCACCCACGACACCCGCAAGACGCCGCACGTCGCCCTCGTGGCCGGCGCCGTCGTCGGCTACGCCGTGGCGCTGGTCATCGAGTTCGGCGGCGCGTGGTTCGGCGGCGTGCCGGTCGGCGCGGTGCTGCTGAACATGGCGGTGTTCGGCGCCGTCATCGCCTACATCATGCAGATGGCGAGCTTCGTGCTGCTGCGCCGCAACCTGCCGCACATCGAGCGGCCCTATGTCAGCCCGCTGGGCAATGCCGGCGCCGTCGTCGCCGGCCTCATCGCCGCCGTGACGCTGGTGTTCCTGTTCCTCAACCCGGCCTATGTGGTGGGCGTCTACGGCTGCGCCGTCTGGTTCGCGCTCGGCCTCGTCTACTTCGCGCTGCGCGGCCGCCGCGCCCTGGTCTACTCGCCCGAGGAGGCGTTCGCCGTCGAGGCCCGCCGCAAGACCTGAGCCGCGCGCCTCAGCGCCGGTGCAGGAACTCGCGGCCGACCTTCACCCGCCTGACGCCGTTGTATTCGACGATGTCGGCGGTGGCGTAGGTCTCGTGCCAGTCTTCCGGCAGGAACGAGCCGGTGCCGACGACGTCGATGGGGGCGCTGGCGACGGCCATTACCTTGCACTTGGCCGGGCCGAACCCCGACGAGACGACGATCCTCACCGCGCCGAAGCCGGCGGCATCGAGCGTCTCGCGCAGGTGCCAGATGGCGGCGGCCGAGACGCCGGGGCCGATGAGGTTGCGCAGTTCGCTTTCCGAGCGGTAGCCGCGCGTCGCGTCGGGCACGTGGCGTTCGAGCACGGCGTAGGACGCGGTCGGATCGAGGCCCTCGGCATAGCGGCCGCCCGGCGTGTCGAGGCGCAGCGAGAGCTGCCCCGCCGCCGCGAGGTCCGGGAAGCGGCGCGCGACGGCGAGGGAATCGGTGATCTCCTGGCCGAAATAGTCGACCAGCACCGTCATCGGCTCGCCGGGGAAGGTCTCGGCGTACATCTCGGCAGCGCGCACGGTCGAGCCGGCGTAGCCGATCAGCGCGTGCGGCATGGTGCCGAGGCCGCGCTCGCGGCCGAAGTAGTGCGCCGTGGCGTCGGTGGCGTTGCCGACGAAGCCGACGGCGCCGACCTTGCGCTTTGCCCGCGCCGAGCCGACCGAGGCGGCGTAGGCCATCAGCTCGGCCATGTCCGCCCCGGTGCAGTGGCGGGCGTCGAAGGCGAGGAAGGCCGTCTTCGGCAGGTCCATGCACATCGCCGAGGCGTTGTAGGCGGCGACGCAGGCGGCGCCGAGCTTCTGCAGGTACAGCGTCTCGAGGTCGACGAGGTTGTAGAAGGAGCCGGTGAGGTAGAACAGCGGCTCGCCGGCGCCGACCCACTTGCCCTCGGGGAAGCGCTGCTCGATCTCGACCGGCGCATTGCGCGCGGCGCTGACGGCGCGGATCCAGTCGAGCGCCAGCCGTGGCGCGGCGACGACGGGCCGGCGCATGAACACGGCGTAGGTCACGGTCTGGTCGCCGAAGCGGCCGACCGTGGCACGGGTGCGGTTGAAGTAGGTGTCGGTCAGGCGCGCGATGTCGTCCTCGGCCGGGCGCGGCATCGCGCGGGTCTCCAGCGAATCCATCTTCTTCTCCGCCCCGCCGCGGGGTCCGGCCCCGCGTGTTCCCCCGGGGCCGGCATCATCGCGCGTCCGGCGCGCCGGCGAAAGCCCCGCGCGGCCGGCGGGCGCGGCCGGCGGCGCCCATGCGCCGGGGTGGACGGCCCCATCCGCACGCTGCGCGGGACCGGTGGGCAGGCCGTCGTATAGTCTCGCCGGGTCCGTCAGCCGGGAGCCGTACTCAGCATGGAACAGGGCTTTCGCCGCGTCGTTACCGGTCACGATCCGTCCGGCCGTTCGATTGTCGCCCTCGACGACACGCCGGCTTCGGTGACGCTCGGCACGGCCGGGGACCGCCGCGTCCTGACCGAGTTCTGGGCGACCGTCGCGACAGGCCCCGGCACGGCCGGCGGGGGCTTCAGCGAGATCCGCTTCGTCGACATGCCGGCCGGCAGCCGCCGCGAGATGCACCGCACCGACACGGTCGACTACGGCATCGTGCTCGCCGGCGAGGTCTGGATGGTCCTCGATGTCGGCGAGACGCTGCTGCGCACGGGCGATGTCGTCGTCCAGCGCGGCACGAACCACGCGTGGCAGAACCGTTCGGGCCGGCCGGCCCGCATGGCCTTCGTCAACCTCGGCGGCCAGACGACCAACGCGAAACGCTGCCCGGCCGTCTGAGGCAGCCGGCCGCGCGTGGCTCACCAAGCAAGAAGAAGGGCAATCGCATGAAACCGAGAGTGTTCGTCTTCCAGCCGATCCCGCAGGTCGCCATCGACACGCTGCTGCCCGTCGCCGAGGTGACGGTCTATCCCCACCTCGACCGCATGATCAGCATGGACGAGATGATCGGCGCGGCGCAGCGCCACGACTACCTGCTGGCGCTGCACGAGAACTTCGTCCCGGCCGAGGTGATGCGCGCCAACCCGAACCTCAAGGGCATCGGCATCCTCGGCAACAAGACGGCGATGGTCGACTTCGACGTGGCGCTGGAACTGAAGATCCCGGTGGTCAGCATCGGCCGCCACGGCATTCCCGGCGGCGGGCCGAACAAGAACACCGCCGACCTCACCGTGGCGCTGGTCCTCAACCTCGCCTACCGCGTCATCGAGGCCGACCGCTACACCCATGCCGGCAAGTTCAAGCAGAACCAGACCATGGCGCTGATGGGCGTCGGCTGCTCCGGCAACACCGTCGGCATGATCGGGCTCGGCGGCATGGGCGAGTACATGGCGCCGGTGTTCCGCGCCCTCGACATGCGCGTGATCTACAACAAGCGCACGCGGCTCGCGCCCGAGGTCGAGAGGAAATTCGACGTTGAGTGGGTCGACAGCATGGACGAGGTGTTCCGCCAGGCCGACTTCCTCGTCGTCGCCGTGCCGCTGACGCACGAGACGGCCGACCTCATCACGGCCCGCCACTTCGACCTGATGAAGCCGACCGCCTTCTTCATCAACACCGCGCGCGGCCGCATCGTCGTCGAGCAGGACCTCATCGACGCCCTGCAGCAGAAGAAGATCGCCGGCGCCGCGCTCGACGTCTATGCCACCGAGCCGCCCGAGCGCTGGGAGGTCGAGGTGCCGGAGGCGCTGTGCAAGATGGACAACGTCATCCTCATTCCGCACAACGGCGGCGCCACCTGGCAGACGCGCGGCTTCATGCTCAACACGCTCTCCGAAGGCATCGCCGCGCTGATCCGCGGCGAGAAGCCGGCCTCGCTGCTCAACCCCGAGGTTTACGGCGGCCCGAAGAAATACCCCGACCTCTACGGCCGCGGCCCCGCCGTCCCCGTCACCGAGGGCGGCCCGGCGATCTACCTGTATTGAGCCCCTCCGCCGGGAACCCTCTCCGCCCCCCGCACGCGGGGAGCGGAGAGGGAGCCACCAGGACATCTCGCCCAAAGGGAGAGGGAAGACAGCGAAGGACGAGGCCCGTGGCGGCGGTGAAGGAATGACGGCGAGCGGGCTGGCGATGGGCTGGCTGGCTCGCCGGGAGGCCCCCGCGCCACGTCGCCGCGTCCGCGTGTTCCCCCTGACGAGACGGTTTGCAGGCCGGAGTTTCTACCCGAAAGCGGAAATAAACCCGTCCCGTTCCGCCTCACGGAATGACGGGCGGCGCCCCTCCCCTCACCCTGCCCTCTCCCCTCCCCCGAGGGGAGCGGAGAGGGTGGCGCCGATCCCTGAGCGGAAACCGCCCTCGGACGCGGCGGCGAGCTTGCTCTCGCCGCGGCTGTCGCGCTCGCGCTTGAGGTTCTGCGCGATCTGGAAGGCCGGTTCGATCGACTGCTGGGCGTCGAGGCGCGGATCGCAGTGCGTGTGGTAGCGGTCCGACAGCGTCTCCTCGGTGATCGCCTGGGCGCCGCCGATGCACTCGGTGAGGTCCTGGCCGGTCATCTCCAGGTGCACGCCGCCGGGATGCGTGCCCTCGGCGCGGTGCACCGCGAAGAAGGCGTCGACCTCGCGGCGGATGGCGTCGACCGCGCGCGTCTTGAAGCCGCTGGCGGTCGAGGTTGCGTCGCCGTGCCTCCCAACCGCTCCGCCGCTCGCCCGCTACCACCGGCGCCCCAAGGGCACTATCAATCGAACCCGACTATCACTATCCACGAGGGATCATAGAGGAGCGGGTCAAGATGAATGAGCTGAGGGAGAAAGTTGCGATCGTGACAGGCGGCGCGGCCGGTATCGGCGGCGCAATATCGCAGTCATTCGTCGAGGCCGGCGCGATCGTGGTGGTTGCCGATGTCGATGAGACCAGGTCGCTTGCGGCGGTGGAGAAGTTTCGGTCTCGTGGCGGCAAGGCCAGCGCGATCGTTACAGACTGCGGGGATGTCGCAGGCATCGGGAACCTGGTGGCCCGAACGATCGAAGAGTATGGACGGCTGGACATTATCGTCAACAACGCCGGTGTCGCCCGTCCCTGTGGCATAATGGACCTCACGGAAGACGACTGGGACCGCACCTTCCGTCTGAATTCCAAAGGTGTCTTCTTCTGTCTGCAGGCTGCTGCGCGACAGATGATCGCCCAAGGCTCCGGAGGCCGAATCATCAATATCGCGTCCATTTCCGGACGTGGTTTTGCGCGCGCGGCAAATGCAATCTACGCTTCCAGCAAGGGGGCCGTGATTGCACTGACGAAGATCGCTGCCGTGGAATTGGCGAAGCACGACATCAATGTAAATTCGATATGTCCCGGCGTTACCATGACCGAAATGGTCTCGGCGATATATGAGGGGCGGGCAAGAGTTCGGGGTACGGATTTCGAAACACAGCTGAGGGAAGCAGAGAGTTCCATCCCGATCGGAAGAATGAACACGCCGGAAGACATCGCGGCCATGGCCAGATTTCTGGCGTCGGACGGGGGGCGGAACATCACCGGCCAGTGCTACAACGTGGATGGCGGTCTGGTGATGAGTTGACTGCGGTAAGACTTTGCGAGGGCGATCACAATCGCTGAGCCGCCTGGTCCCTGGACCGGAAAGGGATTGACCTGCTCCCCTTTTGGTCCCTCCCCGGAGGGGAGCGGAGAGGGTGACGCCGATCCCTGAGTGGAAACCGCCCTAGGACGCGGCGGCGAGCTTGCTCTCGCCGCGGCTGTCGCGCTCGCGCTTGAGGTTCTGCGCGATCTGGAAGGCCAGCTCGATCGACTGCTGGGCGTTGAGGCGCGGATCGCAGTGCGTGTGGTAGCGGTCCGACAGCGTCTCCTCGGTGATCGCCTGGGCGCCGCCGATGCATTCGGTGACGTCCTGGCCGGTCATCTCGAGATGCACGCCGCCGGGATGCGTGCCCTCGGCGCGGTGCACCGCGAAGAAGGCGTCGACCTCGCGGCGGATGGCGTCGACCGCGCGCGTCTTGAAGCCGTTGCCGGTCGAGGTGGTGTTGCCGTGCATCGGATCGCACGCCCACACCACATGGCGCCCGGCGCGCTTCACCGCGCGCAGCAGCGCCGGCAGCTTGGCCTCGGCCTTGTCGGCGCCCATGCGGCAGATCACCGTCAGGCGGCCGGGGTCGTTCTCGGGGTTGAGCGCGTCGATCAGGCGCAGCAGGTCGTCGGGCTCCATCGTCGGCCCGGCCTTGAGGCCGACCGGGTTGCCGACGCCCTTGAGGAACTCGACATGGGCGCCGTCGACCTGGCGCGTGCGGTCGCCGATCCACAGCATGTGGGCCGAGCAGTCGTACCACTGGCCGGTCAGGCTGTCCTGCCGCGTCAGCGCCTGCTCGTAGACCAGCAGCAGCGCCTCGTGGCTGGTGTAGAAGTCGGTCTCGCGCAGCTGCGGCACGGTATCGCCGGTGAGGCCGCAGGCCTCCATGAACGACAGCGTCTCGTCGATGCGGCCGGCCAGCGCCTCGTAGCGCTCGCCCGCCGCGCTGTCGCGCACGAAGTCGAGGTTCCAGCGGTGCACCTTGTGCAGGTCGGCGAAGCCGCCCTGGGCGAAGGCGCGCAGCAGGTTGAGCGTCGCCGCCGACTGGTTGTAGGCGCGCATCAGCCGCTCGGGGTCGGGCTTGCGCGCGTCGGCATCGAAATCCATGCCGTTGACGATGTCGCCGCGGTAGCTCGGCAGCTCGACACCGCCCTGCTTCTCGGTCGGCGCCGAGCGCGGCTTGGCGAACTGGCCGGCCATGCGGCCGACCTTCACCACCGGCATGGCGGCGCCAAAGGTCAGCACCACCGCCATCTGCAGCAGCACCTTGAAGGTGTCGCGGATGTTGTCGGGGTGGAACTCGGCGAAGCTCTCGGCGCAGTCGCCGCCCTGCAGCAGGAAGGCCTCGCCGCGCGCCACGCGGCCCAGCTTCTCGCGCAACGTGCGCGCCTCGCCGGCGAAGACCAGCGGCGGATAGCGGCGCAACTGGCTCTCGACGCGACCGAGATGCTCGCCGTCCGGATAGTCGGGCACCTGCCGGATCGGCAGTTCCCGCCAGCTCGCCGGAGACCACGCGCCCATCGTCCTGCTCCCGAAACCCGCAACCGGAAATATGTCCGGCCCGTCCGCCGGGCCAGAGGGGCCTCGCTATACGCCCAAGAGGGCCGGATTGCCACCCCCGAGTCGGGCGGCGCCAAGCCTCAGCTCACCTTGGGGGCGCAGCGCTTCCATCGCTCGGCCGGCCCGTCGCCGAAGGAAATGTCGACGTCGTACTCGCCGCGCAGGACCATCCGCACCCGCGTCCCGCTGCCGGGCTCGCCCGCCGGCACCACATAGGCGAAGTCGTGCCGGCCGTAGTCGCCGCTGGTGGCGTTGCCGCCCGGGGTGACGATCGCCGGGCCGCGGATCTCCAGATGCCGGCCATCGCCGTGACACCAGTCGCCGTCGATGGCGTCGGCCCGGGCCGGCGGCGCGGCGAGCGTGCCCGCCACGATCGCCGCCATCGCCACGACCGGTACGCGCAGGCCAGGCATGATGTCCTCCCCCTTCGCTCCTACTCGGCGGCCTTCGGCAGCGGCGCCGGCTCGGCCACCGGCTCGCGCATGGTGACGAACTCCTCGGCCGCCGTCGGGTGGATGCCGATGGTCGCGTCGAACACCGCCTTGGTCGCCCCGGCCTTGATCGCCACGGCGAGGCCCTGGACGATCTCGCCGGCCTCGGGCCCGACCATGTGGACGCCGAGCACGCGGTCGCTCGCATCCTCGACCACCAGCTTCATCAGCGTCTTCTCCTGGCGGCCGGAGAGAGTGTGCTTCAGCGGCGTGAAGGTCGAGCGGTAGATCCGCAGCTTGCCGTGGCGGGCCCGCGCCTCGGCCTCGGTCAGTCCCACCGTGCCGATGTTGGGGTGGCTGAACACCGCCGTCGGCACGTTGGTGTAGTCGGCCGACGTCGGCGTGCCGTCGAACAGCGTGCGCGCTACCGCCATGCCCTCGGCCAGCGCCACCGGCGTCAACTGGATGCGATCGATGACATCGCCGATGGCATAGATGGACGGAACGGAAGTCCGGAAATGCTCGTCGACGACCACGGCGCCGTTGCCGGCGAGCGTCACGCCGGCCTCCTCCAGCCCGATGCCGCGGCTGTTGGGCGCACGGCCGGTGGCGTACATCACCTGGTCGACCTCGAGCGTCGAGCCGTCGCCGAGCGTCAGCACAAGTCCTTGCGATCCCTTGTCGATCCGCGTCACGTCGGTCGAGAAGCGCAGGTCGACGTGCTTCTTCCGCATCTCCTCGGCGAGGTGCCGGCGCACGTCGTCGTCGAAGCCGCGGAGGAACAGCGGCCCGCGGTAGAACTGCGTCGTCTTCACCCCCAGCCCGGCGAAAATCCCTGCAAATTCAACGGCGATATAGCCGCCGCCGACCACCGCCACGCGCTTCGGCAGCGCCGGCAGGTAGAAGGCCTCGTTGGAGGTGATGGCATGCTCGCGCCCCGGCACGTCCGGCACCACCGGCCAGCCGCCGGTGGCGACGAGGATGTACTTCGCGGTCACACGACGATCGCCGACCTCGACGGTGTGCGGATCGGCGACGCGCGCCCGCGCATGGTGCACCTCGACGCCGGCGCCGGTCAGCACGCGCTCGTAGATGCCGTTGAGGCGGTTGATCTCCTTGTCCTTGTTGGCGACCAGCGTGGCCATCTCGAAGCCGCGCGGGCCCACCGTCCAGCCGAAGCCGGCGGCGTCCTCGAACTCCTCGGCGAAGTGGGAGGCGTAGGCGAACAGCTTCTTGGGGATGCAGCCGACATTGACGCAGGTGCCGCCCATGCGGCCTTCCTCGGCCAGCCCCACCTTCGCGCCGTAGCGCCCGGCGGCGAAGCGCGCCGCCCGCACGCCGCCGGAGCCGCCGCCGATGACGTAGAAATCGTAGTCGTATCCGGCCACTGCACCGCCCTCCATGCCATCGGGCGTTACTTAGCCCGCGCCTCGACGAAGGCAAAGCCCACCCGCGTGCCCCTCCGGCCAACGTGCTGTGCCGAGCTTGCCGGAGCGTCGACGAGCAAATCCCTTGGCGATATCGATTCTATCCGCCTGCCGTGAGCCGGAAGAGCAGAGGATGCGGAATTTCCGCAAGACAAATAAATGTAAACAAAATATAATAATGAATTACCTACTACAAATTATACATCAGATCTTACAGTGTCAAAATCCGCGTTTTATCCTTTTTTTGTACTCATAAGCTTTATTTACCTTCCGTAATTCTTCGTCACGGTTTGTAAAGTGATCGTGAGCTACGTCCGCCGCAATACCCATCAGCAAGAAGATGGGCCCTCCCAGGACCACCCACACAATCCAAAATATTTCTCCAATATTGTCAGGAAGGTGCGTATGTATAAAAATAATACCCACGAAACAAATGGGGCCAAACAAAATAGTACCTATTATGCGCCATTTGCTCCCCTGCAGCCATTGCACATACAGCGCACGTAGCCACGAATATTGAAGGGTCAAATAGTATATCATTTTCTGACGTTTCGCCGATCTGCCCTTGTTCCTGCAACCGTATTCTGCGGTTGCAGGAAGACGACCCCGAACCGAGCCGAAATTGAAGCCTGAAAAATCTCCTCCGGCAATGACGAATGACAGGTCCACCCGGCGAACCGGGCGGCGCAACGCATCAGGAACGGCGGGCGGTGAAGCACCCACAGTTCATGCTTCGCGCCGCCGGACCGGTAGCACGCGGCGCCCGGTCGGCTGGCGTCGTCCCCCTTGAACTCGCGGCCCGTCTCGACTAAATGGCTGCTAGCACTCGGCTTCGGCGAGTGCCAATTCATATCGATGTGTGTGAATTCAACGCTCTAGGAGGAGGTTGAAGCATGAGTTTCAGGCCGTTGCAGGACCGAGTGGTCGTGCGCCGTATCGACGAAGTCGAGAAAACAGCCGGCGGCATCATTATTCCCGACACCGCGAAGGAGAAGCCGAGCGAGGGCGAAGTCATCGCCGTCGGCCCCGGCGCGCGCAACGAGCGGGGCGAGATCGTCGCCCTCGACGTCAAGGTCGGCGACCGCGTGCTGTTCGGCAAGTGGTCGGGCACCGAGGTCAAGATCGACGGCGAGGATCTCGTCGTCATGAAGGAATCCGACATCATGGGGGTCCTCACCGGGACCGCCGCACCGGCGCGCCGCAAGGCCGCCTGACCGATCGCGAGAGGATCGAATTATGGCTGCGAAGCAAGTCAAGTTTTCCGTCGATGCGCGCAACAAGATGCTGCGCGGCGTCGACATCCTGGCCGATGCGGTCAAGGTGACGCTCGGCCCCAAGGGCCGCAACGTGGTGCTCGACAAGGCGTTTGGCGCGCCGCGCATCACCAAGGACGGCGTGACGGTCGCCAAGGAGATCGAACTCGAGGACAAGTTCGAGAACATGGGCGCCCAGATGGTCCGCGAGGTGGCGTCCAAGACCAACGACATCGCCGGTGACGGCACGACCACGGCGACGGTGCTGGCACAGATCATCGTGCGCGAGGGCGCCAAGGCGGTGGCCGCCGGCATGAACCCGATGGACCTCAAGCGCGGCGTCGACCTCGCCGTCGAGGCCGTTGTCGCCGATCTGAAGAAGCGGGCGAAGAAGATCACCACGAGCGACGAGGTGGCGCAGGTCGGCACCATCTCGGCCAACGGCGACACCGAGATCGGCCGCATGCTGGCCGAGGCCATGAAGAAGGTCGGCAACGAGGGCGTCATCACGGTCGAGGAGGCCAAGAGCCTCGAGACCGAGCTGGACGTCGTCGAGGGCATGCAGTTCGACCGCGGCTATCTCTCGCCGTACTTCGTGACCAACGCCGAGAAGATGAACGTCGAGCTCGAGAACCCGTTCATCCTCATCCACGAGTCGAAGCTCGGCAACCTGCAGCCGCTGCTGCCGGTGCTGGAAGCGGTCGTGCAGTCGTCGCGTCCGCTGCTGATCGTGGCCGAGGACGTCGAGGGCGAGGCGCTCGCCACGCTCGTGGTCAACAAGCTGCGCGGCGGCCTCAAGGTCGCGGCCGTGAAGGCGCCGGGCTTCGGCGACCGCCGCAAGGCCATGCTCGAGGACATCGCCGTCCTCACCGGCGGCCAGGTGATCTCCCAGGATCTCGGCATCAAGCTCGAGAACGTCACGCTCGACATGCTCGGCAAGGCCAAGCGCGTGCTGATCGACAAGGAGAACACGACGGTCATCGAGGGCAGCGGCAAGAAGACGGACATCCAGGGCCGCTGCGCGCAGATCCGCGCCCAGATCGAGGAGACGACGTCGGACTACGACCGCGAGAAGCTGCAGGAGCGGCTGGCGAAGCTGGCCGGCGGCGTCGCGGTGCTGCGCGTCGGCGGCGCCACCGAGATCGAGGTGAAGGAGCGCAAGGATCGCGTCGAGGACGCGATGAACGCGACCCGCGCCGCGGTCGAGGAGGGCGTGCTGCCGGGTGGCGGCGTGGCCCTGCTCTATGCCCAGCGCGTGTTGGCCAAGCTCGAGACGGCCAACGACGACCAGCGCGTCGGCGTCGAGATCGTCCGCAAGGCGCTTGCCGCGCCGTGTCGGCAGATCGCCATCAACGCCGGCGCCGACGGTTCGATCGTCGTCGGCAAGCTGCTCGAGCAGAAGGACCTCAGCTACGGGTTCGACGCGCAGAGCGGCACCTACGGCGACCTCGTGAAGGCCGGCATCATCGACCCGGCGAAGGTCGTGCGCACGGCGCTGCAGGACGCGGCCTCGGTCGCCGGCCTGCTCATCACCACCGAGGCGATGGTCGCCGAGAAGCCGGAGAAGAAGGCCGCCGGCGGCCACAACCACGGCGCCCCCGACATGGGCGACATGGACTACTGAGAACCGCGCCGGGGCCTCGGCCCCGGCGGTCTCTCGGTCCGGACTGTTCAGGGCCCGTGCGGGTTGCCGCACGGGCCCTTTCCTTTGTCTCCGGCCTACTCGACCGTCACGCTTTTCGCCAGGTTGCGCGGCTGGTCGACGTCGGTGCCCTTGGCCAGCGCCGTGTGGTAGGCGAGCATCTGCACCGGCACGGCGTAGACGATCGGCGCGACGAAGGGATCGACCGTCGGCATCTCCAGGGTGGCGAAGGCCTTCTTGCCGATGCGCGCGCAGCCGGCGGCGTCCGACACCAGCACCACCTTGCCGCCGCGCGCGATGACCTCCTCGACGTTGGACAGCGTCTTGTCCATCAGCCGGTCGGGCGGCGCCAGCACGATCACCGGCACCGCCTCGTCGATGAGGGCGATGGGGCCGTGCTTCATCTCGCCGGCGGCATAGCCCTCGGCGTGGATGTAGGAGATTTCCTTGAGCTTGAGCGCGCCCTCCATGGCCAGCGGCCAGGCCGTGCCACGGCCGAGATAGAGCACGTCGCGGGCCTCGGCGATGCGCGCGCCGAGCTTCGCCACGGCGTCGTCGAGCACGAGGGCGTCGGCGACGCGCGACGGCACCTCGGCGAGCAGCCCGACATGGTGCGCCGCCGCGTCATGGTCGAGCGCCCCGCGCGCCCGCGCGGCGGCAACGGCGAGGCAGGCCAGCACGATGAGCTGGGTCGTGAACGCCTTGGTCGAGGCGACGCCGATCTCCGGCCCGGCGCGCGTCGGAAGGACGACGTCGCTCTCGCGCGCCATCGTGCTCTCGGGCACGTTCAGCACGGACAGCGCCTTCAGCCCGCCGGCGCGGCAGTAGCGCAGCGCCGCTAGCGTGTCCGCCGTCTCGCCCGACTGGCTGACGAACAGCGAGGCGCCGGCAGGATCGAGCGGCGCCTCGCGGTAGCGGAATTCCGAGGCGATGTCGCACTCGACCGGCAGGCGGGCGAGCTGCTCGAACCAGTACTTGGCGACGCAGCCGGCATAGTAGGCCGTGCCGCAGGCACTGATCGTCAGCTTCGTCAGTCTGGCGAAGTCGACGGGAAGCTCGGGCAGGCCGATCTCCAGCTTCGCCGGATTGATGTAGACGCGCAGCGTGTCGCCCAGCACCGCCGGCTGCTCGAAGATCTCCTTCTGCATGAAGTGGCGGTAGTTGCCCTTGCCGATGAGGGCACCCGACAGTTCGGTCTGGCGCACGGTGCGCTCGACCACCTTGCCGGAGATATCGTGGATGACGGCGCCACCGCGCCGCACCACCACCCAGTCGCCCTCGTCGAGGTAGCAGAGCCGGCGCGTCAGCGGCGCCAGCGCCAGGGCGTCGGAGCCGAGATACATCTCGCCCTCGCCGTAGCCCAGCGCCAGCGGGCTGCCGCTGCGCGCGCCGATCATCAGGTCGTCCTCGCCGGCGAACAGGATGGCCAGCGCGAAGGCGCCCCTGAGGCGCGCGAGGCTCGTCGCCACGGCCTCGCTGGCGGTCTTGCCGGAGGCCAGCTCGTGCGTCACCAGCACCGCCACCACCTCGGTGTCGGTATCGCTGGTGAAGACGTGCCCGGCCGCCTCCAGCTCGTGCCGCAGTTCCTGGAAGTTCTCGATGATGCCGTTGTGGACCACGGCGACGCGGTCGGTCGCGTGCGGATGGGCGTTGGCCTCGCTGGGGACACCGTGCGTCGCCCAGCGCGTATGGCCGATGCCGGCGGTGCCGCCGAGCGGCCGCTTGTCCAGCACGGCGGCCAGGTTGTTCAGCTTGCCTTCGGCGCGGCGGCGGTCGATGTGGCCCTCGACCAGCGTGGCGATGCCGGCCGAGTCATAACCGCGATATTCGAGCCGCCGCAGCCCCTCGAGCAACAGCGGCGCGGCCTCGCCGCGACCAAGAATGCCGATGATTCCGCACATGCTTGACGCCTCATCCCCCTGCGAGGCGCCGCCGCGCGCCGTGCCGGTCTTCGTCCTTCGACAGGCTCAGGACGAGGACCTCATGGTGAGCCTGTCGAACCATGAGGACGGCACCGACGACTATTCCGCCGCCGTCTTCACCATGTTGCCGCCGGCATCGAGCGTCGCGCCATGCTTCTGCGCGTCCTCGATCAGCGATCTCGCCCAGTCGATCTTGCCGACGTCGGTGGCCGGCAGGATGGCCATCAGCACGCCGCGCTCGCTGCCGATATTGAGGAAGCCGCGCATCACGTTCGGCGGAACGGCGACGCAGTCCATGGGACCGATCTCGACCTTGTGCTCGCCGTTGTCGCCCCAGAAGATCGACCAGCGGCTGTTGAAGGGAATGAAGATCTCCGTCACCGGGTGCGAGTGCAGGCCCGAGCCCTTGCCGGGATCGGTCGCGGCGTAGTTCATGCTGACGCCGGGCACGCCGGTGATCGCCGGCTGCGCGTTCGGGTCCTCGCCGGCGGCCTTGCCGATGATGTTGTAGATGTCGCGCTGGTAGGCCGGCACCGCCGTGTCGAGGAAGAAGGCCTTGAAGGGCTTCATCCGGTCGATCCGCGCGATGAACTGCTTCTCCATCTCGGCGACGTTCGGCGTCTTGTCACTCATTACACTCTCCCTGCGTGGGCAGACCGGCGATGCTAGCGCCGCCATGGCCCACGGACAAATGGCTCTCCTCAGCCCGCCTTGCGCTTTGCCGCCCGGCGGGCGCGGCGGGCCGCGGCCCAGCCGTGCTGCGTGCGGGCCTCGGCGCGCTCGATGTAGAGCGCGTCGTCGGGCACATCGTGCGTCACCACGCTGCCGGCGCCGACGATGGCGCCGTTGCCCACCGTCACCGGCGCCACCAGCGCCACGTCGGAGCCGATGAAGGCGCCTTCGCCGATCGTCGTGCGGTGCTTGTTCCAGCCGTCGTAGTTGCAGGTGATGGTGCCCGCGCCGAGATTGGCCCCCGCCCCCACCGTGGCATCGCCGACATAGGCGAGGTGGTTGGCCTTGGCCCCCGCGCCGATGGTCGCCGCCTTGATCTCGACGAAGTTGCCGATATGGGCGTTGGCGCCGATCTCCGCGCCGGGGCGCAGACGCGCAAAGGGGCCGATGATGGCGCCGTCGGCAATTGTCGCGCCCTCGAGGTGCGAGAAGGCGCGAATCTCGACATTGTCGCCGACGCTGACGCCGGGCGCGAAGACCACCGAGGGGCCGATGACGACGTCGCGGCCGAGGCGCGTGTCGTGGGCGAACCACACGGTCGTCGGATCGAGCAGCGTGGCGCCGCCGGCCATGGCGCGGGCGCGCAGTTCCTGCTGCGCCACGGCCTCGGCGACGGCCAGCTCGGCACGCGAGTTGATGCCGAGAAGCTCCTCCTCCCCGCCCTCGACGACCGCGCAGGAACGACCATCCGCGCGGGCGTGAGCGACCGTGTCGGTGAGGTAGAACTCGCCCTTGGCGTTGTTCGTGTCGAGGCGCGCCAGCAGGCCGGGCAGCGCCGCCGCGTCGAAGGCCATGACGCCGGAGTTGCAGAGGCCCGAGGCGAACAGTTCCGGCCCGGCGTCCTTGGCCTCGACGATGCGGTCGAGCCCGCCGGCCGCGTCCAGCACGAGGCGGCCATAGCCGCCGGGTTCGGCCGGCCGGAAGCCGAGCACGACGACGGCGTGGCCGGCCGCGCGCATCTCGACGACGCGGCGCAGGGTGCCGGCGGAGATCAGTGGCGTGTCGCCGTAGAGGACAAGGACCGTGCCGGCGCGGAAGTCGGCCAGCGCCGGCATCGCCGCCCTGACGGCGTCGCCGGTGCCGCGCCGGTCGGCCTGCACTGCCGTCGGCAGTGGCGCCACGGCGCGGGCGACCGTCTCCATGCCGGGACCCACGACGACCACGGCGCGCTGTGGCGCCAGCGCATCGACCGTCGCCAGCAGATGAGTCACCATCGGCCGGCCGGCGATCCTGTGCATGACCTTCGGCAGGTCGGACTTCATGCGGGTGCCGAGGCCGGCGGCGAGCACGACGACGGCGACCGGGGGGCTGGCGACGGCCACTTGCGACCTCCCTGCGGTGATGGCGACTTTCAATGCCACGGCCGCGCGGGGCGGCCCAAGTCACAAATTGTGTGCGGCTGTTGCGCCCCGCCGGCGCTACAGCAGACGAAGCTGCGGCCCGGCAGGCCTGTCCGTCTCGTCCGGCGCGGGCGGCGCCAGCACCTCCGGCCCCTCGTTGCGCGGGCTGTTGATGCGCGTCGAGATGCGCGCCGCCGCCATCGCCCCCGCATAGGGCCGCAGCATTGACAGCAGCGCCGGCAGCGGTGTCGCCGGGTCGAGCCAGGCGGCGTGGCTGTCCGGCGGCAGGATGACCGGCATGCGGTGGTGGATCGGCGCCAGCTGCGCATTGGCCCCGGTGGTGACGAGGGCGCAGGTCTCCAGCGCCGGCAGGCCATCGCGCGCCGCGCGCCGCTCCCACAGGCCGGCGAAGGCGAAGGGCGGCGCCACCCCGTCCGGCCCCGGCGCCAGGGTGATCCGCCACGGCAGGTTGCCGTCGGGCCGTTCCTGCCACTCGTAGAAGGCGTCTGCGACCATCAGGCAGCGGCGCTGGCGGAAGGCGGCGCGGAACGACGGCTTCACCGCCACCGTGTCGGCCCGGGCATGGATCAGCCGGCCACTTGTGCCCGGGTCGTTCGACCAGGCAGGCACCAGCCCCCAGACGAGGCTGGCGAACCGCCGCGTGCCGTCCGCCGCAAGGCGGACCGCCAGCACCTCCTGCGTCGGCGCGATGTTCCAGCGCGGCGCGAGGTTCGGCCGTTCGTCGACGCCGAACAGCCGCGCGACGCTCTCGACGGGGGTGGTCAGCGAATAGCGCCCGCACATGGCCGCACGCCGGCCGCTATCGCCGCCGCGGCCGCGCCGTGTCCCCGGCGAGCTTGACCCGTGCGCGGAAAGAGAGCATGTTCACGTATTGTTCCGGTTCACGAAGCGGCAATATTTGGTAACATCGCTCGGGGCCATAACAATATCTAGTGTTTTTATCCCCGGATTTCGAAGCGGGGCTGTCCCCAGCCTGTGGATGGGGGCCGTTGGGGAGGTTGTCGATGGACGGATCAGCGGCGCTTGCGGGGTCGGCGGCGGGTGTGGACAACGTGGCGGTCGACGTCGCGGGCGGGGCGAGGCCGGCGCCGGACCTCATCGCCCATGACCGCGCCACCGCCAATATCTACCAGACCGACCGCGTCCGCATCGTCATCGACCGGGCCCGCGACGGGCTGCTCACCCGCTTCGGCAAGGCGACGCTCGCCGACCGCTACCTGCTGCCCGACGAGGACACGCCGCAGAAGCTGTTCGCCCGCGTCGCCTGCCACTACGCCGACGATTCGGCGCACGCCCAGCGGCTCTACGACTACATTTCGCGGCTGTGGTTCATGCCGGCGACGCCCGTGCTGTCCAACGGCGGCACGCGGCGCGGCCTGCCGATCTCCTGCTTCCTCAACGAGGCCTCGGACTCGCTTGAGGGCATCGTCGGCCTGTGGAATGAGAATGTCTGGCTGGCGGCGCGCGGCGGCGGCATCGGCAGCTACTGGGGCAATCTGCGCTCGATCGGCGAGCAGGTCGGCCGCAACGGCAAGACCTCCGGCGTGATCCCCTTCATCCGCGTCATGGACGCGCTGACGCTGGCCATCTCGCAGGGCTCCCTGCGGCGCGGCTCGGCCGCCGTCTACCTGCCGGTCGACCATCCCGAGATCGAGGAATTCGTCGAGATGCGCCGCCCGACCGGCGGCGATACCAACCGCAAGGCGCTCAACCTGCACCACGGCGTGCTGGTGCCGGACGAATTCATGCGGGCCGTGGCGGCCGACGGCGAATGGGCGCTGGTCAGCCCCAAGGACCAGTCGGTCATCCGCCGCATCAAGGCGCGGGCGCTGTGGATCCGCATCCTCACCGCGCGCATCGAGACGGGCGAGCCCTACCTCGTCTTCTCCGATACCGTGAACCGCCACACGCCCGAGCATCACAAGCTCGCCGGGCTGGGCGTGCGCACCTCCAACCTGTGCTCGGAGATCACCCTGCCGACCGGGCCCGACCATCTCGGCAACGAGCGCACGGCGGTGTGCTGCCTGTCGTCGCTCAACCTCGACACCTTCCTCGAATGGCGCGGCGACGAGCGCTTCATCGAGGACGTCATGCGCTTCCTCGACAACGTGCTGCAGGACTTCATCGACACCGCCGACGAGTCCTTCGCGCGCGCCAAGTACGCGGCGATGCGCGAACGCTCGGTCGGTCTCGGCGTGATGGGCTTCCACTCCTTCCTGCAGGAGCAGGGCGTGCCGTTCGAGAGCGCCATGGCCAAGGCGTGGAACAACAACATCTTCCGCCACATCAAGAAGGGCGTCGACGCCGCCTCGCGCAGGCTGGCGGTGGAGCGCGGCCCCTGCCCCGACGCCGCCGACTACGGCGCCGTGGAGCGCTTCTCCAACAAGACCGCCATCGCGCCGACGGCGTCGATCTCGATCATCTGCGGCGGCGCCGCGCCGGGCATCGAGCCGATCGCCGCCAATTCCTTCACCCACAAGACGCTGTCGGGCTCCTTCACCGTGCGTTCGCGCGCGCTCTCGCGCCTGCTGGCGGCCAAGGGCCGCGACGACGACGAGACCTGGTCGTCGATCGTCGCCAACGAGGGCTCGGTCGCCCATCTCGACTGCCTCGACGACGACGAGAAGGCGGTGTTCAAGACCGCCTTCGAGATCGACCAGCGCTGGGTGATCGACCTCGCCGCCGACCGCGCGACGCTGGTCGACCAGTCGCAGTCGCTCAACGTCTTCCTCGCCGCCGACATCCACAAGCGCGACCTGCACCAGCTGCACTATCAGGCCTGGAAGAAGGGCGTGAAAAGCCTCTACTACCTGCGCTCGAAGTCGCTGCAGCGCTCGGAAACGATCGCCGGCGTGACGCCGACCTTCGCCGCCGTGCCGGTCACCGAGGACGCCGAGGCCGACCGCGCCGCGGCCAGCCGCAACGACTACGAGGAATGCCTCGCCTGCCAGTAGGCCGGCTCGGCACGGGGACACCAAGATGCCACTTCTCGAGGAGCGTATCGGCTACAAGCCGTTCGAGTATCCGTGGGCCTACGATGCCTGGCTGCAGCAGCAGCGCATCCACTGGCTGCCGGAGGAAGTGCCGCTCGCCGACGACGTGAAGGACTGGCACCGCACGCTGACCGACAGCGAGCGCAACCTGCTGGCGCACATCTTCCGCTTCTTCACCCAGTCCGACGTCGAGGTGAACAACTGCTACATGCGCCACTACGCGCGCGTGTTCAAACCGACCGAGGTGCAGATGATGCTGGCGGCCTTCTCGAATATCGAGACGGTCCACATCGCCGCCTACTCGCACCTGCTCGACACCATCGGCATGCCGCAGACCGAGTACCAGGCCTTCCTGCAGTACAAGCAGATGAAGGACAAGTACGACTACATGCAGCAGTTCGGCGTCGACACGCCGGCCGACATCGCCCGCACGCTGGCTGTGTTCGGCGCCTTCACCGAGGGCCTGCAGCTCTTCGCCAGCTTCGCCATCCTGCTCAACTTCCCGCGCTTCGGGAAGATGAAGGGCATGGGCCAGATCGTCTCGTGGTCGGTGCGCGACGAGTCGCTGCACACCGCCTCGATCATCAACCTGTTCCGCAGCTTCGTCGCCGAGCACCCGCAGATCGCCGGGCCGGCGCTGGAGCGCGACCTTTACGTCGCCTGCGAGACGGTGGTCGAGCACGAGGACGCCTTCATCGACCTCGCCTTCGAACTCGGCGGCGTCGAGGGCCTCGAGGCGGCGGAAGTGAAGCGCTATATCCGCTGGACCGCCGACCGCCGGCTCGCCCAGCTCGGCCTGCAGCCGCTCTACCGGCTGGAGAAGAACCCGCTGCCATGGCTGGAGGAGATGCTCAACGGCATCGAGCACGCCAATTTCTTCGAGAACCGGGCGACCGAGTACTCGAAGGCGGCGACGCGCGGCTCGTGGGACGAGGCCTTCGAATAGGCAGCCCTAGCCGCGCAGTTCCCTGAGCACGAAGACCCGGATCGCGCTCGACAGCGAGCCCGGCCGCTGGCGGTCGATGTCGGTGACCAGTTCGTTGACGGACAGGCTGCGATCGGACGCGATGTCGCGCAACCGGTCCCAGAACACCGTCTCCAGGGAAACCGAGGTGCGGTGACCCGCGACGACGACCGAGCGCTTCTTCGTCTGCGACGCGATCGCCCCGGGCATTCCGACGCGCCGGCCTAGCCCGGCGCGATCATCTTCTCCGGCTTCACCCATGCGTTGTACTGATCCTCCGTCAGCAGACCGAGGGCAATGGCCGCCTCCTTGAGCGTCGTGCCTTCGGCATGCGCCTTCTTCGCCACCTTGGCGGCATTGTCGTAGCCGATGTGCGGATTGAGCGCCGTCACGAGCATCAATGACTGCTCCATGAGCTGACGGATGCGCACCGTGTTCGCCTCGATCCCCGCAACGCAACGATCCGCGAAGCTGCGCGCGGCGTCGCCAAGCAGGCGGGCCGACTGCAGCACGTTGGCGACGATGACCGGCTTGAAGACGTTGAGCTCGAAATGGCCCTGGCTTCCGGCAACTGTGACGGCGACGTGGTTGCCCATGATCTGGCAGGCGACCATGGTGATTGCCTCGGCCTGCGTCGGGTTGACCTTGCCCGGCATGATCGACGAGCCGGGCTCGTTCTCCGGCAGCAGCAGCTCGCCGATACCGCTGCGCGGGCCCGAGCCGAGAAAGCGGATGTCGTTGGCGATCTTCATCACCGCCACGGCACCCACGTTGAGCGCCCCCGAGGCGGCGACCAGCGCGTCGTGCGCGGCGAGGCCGGCAAACTTGTTGGCCATGCTGGCGAAAGGCTTGCCGGTGGCCCGCGCCACTTCCATCGCAAAGCGGGCGGAAAATTCGGGATGCGTGTTGAGGCCGGTGCCGACGGCAGTGCCGCCCTGGGCAAGCTGCTGCAGGTCCGGCAGCGCGCGGCGCACGCCGGCCATGACGCCGTCGATCTGCGCGACGTAGCCGGAGAATTCCTGGCCCAGCGTCAGCGGTGTCGCGTCCTGAGTATGGGTGCGGCCGATCTTGATGATGTCGGCGAAGGTCCGCGCCTTGGCGTCGAGCGCATCGCGCAGATGTGCGAGGCCGGGCAGCAGGCGATCCTCGAATTCCAGCGCGGCGGCGATGTGCATGACCGCCGGAAAGCTGTCGTTCGACGACTGGCCGCGGTTGACGTGGTCGTTGGGGTGAACCGGCTTCTTGTCGCCGCGCTTGCCGCCGAGCAGTTCGTTGGCGCGGTTGGCGATCACCTCGTTGGCATTCATGTTGGTCTGGGTGCCCGAGCCGGTCTGCCAGATGACCAGCGGGAAGTGATCGTCGAACTTGCCGTCGACCACTTCCTGCGCCGCCGTGCAGATGGCCTCGCCGACCTTGGCGTCGAGCACGCCGAGCGCCATGTTGGCGCGGGCGGCGGCCAGCTTCTGGATGCCGAACGCGCGCACGAGGCCGAGCGGCATGCGCTCGCCGCCGATGGGGAAATTCTCGATGCTGCGCTGGGTCTGGGCGCCCCAGTAGCGGTCGTCGGCGACCTCCACCGGGCCCATCGTGTCGGATTCGGTACGCGTCTTCGTCGCCATGCTCGCCCCCTGCCGGCCTGAGTCCGCCGGCGGGCGACGGTGTAACACGCCGGACGTGCCGGTCAACGCCGGCGCAACGCGCCTTTCCGGCGGGCGGACTTGACGGTCTTGGCCGGCGCGCGCATCGCGGCATCCAGCGCTGCGCGCAGCCACGGCCGCAACGACTCGGCGTCCTCGAGCGCACCGTCCGGCGTCCGCCACCATTTGCCGATGGTGATGTTCCGGTCGCCGCGCGAATACACGAAGGGCTCGGATCCGGCATCCTCGAACGACGCCTGCGTGACCTCGTCGGCCTTCAGGTACAACTCGTCGTCGATGACGATGGCGAACATGCGCCCGTCGCGCCACAGGCCGACGGCGCCGAACATGCGCCGGGGCGATACCGCGGGATCGCCGATCAGGTCGAGCACATGGGCGATGAAACCGTCGTCCACCGCCGCTACTTCTTGCGGAACTGGTCGAGCGTGACGACCTCCGCGCCGGCGGCGGGAACTGGCTGTTCGTCTCCAGCCCCGTCGCCTTCGGCCGTTCGCGATCCGGTCGCGGGCTGGCCCTCGAAGCGCTCGACGTTGGCCGGCGGCGCCGTTTCGTCGACAGGCGCCGCTTCCGGCGCCGCGTCGAACTGCAGGCCGAAGCGCACGGACGGATCGACGAAGGCCGCGAGCGCGGCGAACGGCACCACGAGCACCGCCGGACGGCCGCCGAACGACAGCGTCACGGAAAACCCTTCCTTGTCGACGATGAGGTCGCGGAACTGGTGCTGGAGGACGATGGTCATTTCTTCCGGGTACTGCGCCAGCAGGAAGTCCGGAATGACGACGCCCGGCGCGCGCGTGCGGAACGTTATGTAGAAATGATGCGCGCCAGGCAGCCCCTTGTGCGCGGCAACGTCGAGCGCCTGCCGCACGACACCGCGCAACGCGCCTTCGACCATGCGGTCGTATTGCAGTCCTTCATCCACCATGATGATTCGAGGTAAGCGCGCCCGTGCCGGCCCGGTCAACACCTGATGCCGCGCGGTACGGGTTTTTCTGTGGGCAGGAAAGTGGGGGGCTTCTGTTGCCCGGTGCCCCCCGGACCGCGCTTGTCAGAGGCTGTTAGGCCGCGACAGCGAGAGGCGCAACGTTGTCGTTGGCACCTGAGGTTTGGCCCGATAACGGCGGTACCATGCCGGGCAAAAGCGCTGCCTTTACCCACGCGTCGATCCTGTTTCGCCCCCGTCGGCGCGGGACCGTCGCACGGTCCCGCGTAAAACTGGTGGAGGCGCCGGGTACTGCCCCCGGGTCCGCAGTGGTTATTACACAGAACGTTTATCGCCATAGCCGGACTTGCGCCCGGCAAGGGACAATATAGGGCGTCGAAGGGGGCATTAGAAGGGTTGTCCCCGGCATTCGCCGGTGCGCCCCCCGCCGCCGCGCCGTACAATCGGTGCCTGCCCGAGTCTCGCCTTGCCGAGGAAGGCCGTCCGCGCGTGCAGCAATATCTCGACCTCCTGCGCCATGTGCGCTCCGCCGGCGTGTTCCGGCCCGATCGCACGGGCACCGGTACATGGTCCGTGTTCGGCTACCAGATGCGCTTCGACCTCGCCGCAGGCTTTCCGCTGGTGACGACGAAGCGGCTGCACCTGCGCTCGATCGTGCATGAGCTTCTGTGGTTCATCGCCGGAGACACCAACGTTCGCTACCTCAACGACAACAAGGTATCGATCTGGGACGAATGGGCCGACGCCGATGGCGATCTCGGTCCCATCTACGGCCGGCAGTGGCGCTCCTGGCCGGCACCGGACGGCCACACGATCGACCAGCTCGCCTGGGTCGTCGACGAGATCCGCCGCAATCCCAATTCGCGCCGTCTCGTCGTCTCGGCATGGAACGTCGGGGAGCTGGCGCAGATGCGGCTTGCGCCGTGCCACTGCCTGTTCCAGTTCTACGTCGCCGACGGTCGCCTCTCGTGCCAGCTCTACCAGCGCAGCGCCGACATCTTCCTCGGCGTGCCGTTCAACATCGCCTCCTACGCGCTGCTGACGTGCCTCGTCGCACAGGCGACCGGACTGGCGCCGGGCGACTTCGTGCACACGCTGGGCGACGCGCATCTCTATGCCAATCACGGCGAACAGGCCGATCGCCAGCTCGAGCGCGCGCCGTATCCGCTGCCGCGCCTCGTGCTCGACCCATCTGTGAAGGACCTGTTCGCCTTCCGCTTCGAGCACATAGCGGTCGAGGGCTACCGCTTCCATCCGCACATTCCAGCCGCCGTCGCGGTCTAGTCCGAGATGCGCCTCTCGCTGATCGCCGCCGTCGCGCGCAACGGCGTCATCGGGGCCGATGGCGGCCTGCCCTGGCGCATTCCCGCCGACCTGCGCCGCTTCCGCGCGCTGACCATGGGCAAGCCGGTCGTGATGGGGCGGAAGACCTACGTCTCCATCGGCCGCGCCCTGCCCGGCCGCGCCAACATCGTGCTGACGCGCGACCCGGCCTTCCGCGCCGATGGCGTCGAGACGGCGGCCGACCTCGACACGGCGTTGACGCTGGCTCGCCGGCGGGCGGCGGAGGCCGGGGCCGACGAGGTGTTCATCATCGGCGGCGCCGAAATCTATGCGGCGGCGCTGCCGTTCGCCGATCGGCTCTACCTGACGGAAGTCGATGCGGATATCGCCGGCGACGCACACTTTCCGGCATACGCACGCGACGGCTGGAGGGACGTGGCCGCCCCGGAATCCTTCCCGGCCGAGGCGGGTGCGCCACCGGCGCGGCTCGTCGTCCTCGAGCGGCGCGCGCGCCCTATTCCATGACGATACGTGGCGGCGGGCGCAGTGTCGCGCCGCCGGCGAGACGGTCGCGCAGGGTCGCGGCGATCGCCATGTAGGCTTCCGCCTGCGGGCTGTCGGGCGCGCTGCGAACGATCGGCGTGCCGGCGTCCGATGTCTCGCGGATGGCAAGGTCGAGCGGCACCTCGCCGAGGAACGGCAGGCCCAGGCGTGCCGCCTCGTCGCGCGCGCCACCATGTCCGAAGATGTCGCTGCGGCCGCCGCAGTGCGGGCAGATGAACATGCTCATGTTCTCGACGATCCCAAGCACCGGCACATCGACCTTGCGGAACATGTTGAGGCCCTTGCGGGCGTCGATAAGCGCGATGTCCTGCGGCGTCGACACGATGATGGCGCCGGCCAGCGGCACGCGCTGCGCCATGGTGAGCTGGGCGTCGCCGGTGCCCGGCGGCATGTCGACGATCAGCGCGTCGAGCGCGCCCCACTCGACCTCGCGCAGCATCTGTTCCAGCGCACCCATCACCATCGGGCCGCGCCAGATCATCGGCGTGTCCTCGTCGATGAGGAAGCCGATGGACATGACCTTGAGGCCCCACGCCTCGAGCGGCGCGATGCGCTTGTCGCCGAGCGGCTTCGGCTTGCCGCGCGCACCCAGCATGCGCGGCAGCGACGGGCCGTAGACATCGGCGTCGAGCAGGCCGACCGAGAGGCCGAGGCGTGCCAGCGCGACCGCGAGGTTGACCGAGGTCGTCGACTTGCCGACACCGCCCTTGCCGGAGGCGACGGCGACAATGGCCTTCACGCCGGGCACCAGCGGCTTGTCGGCGGCGCGTTCGGGCGCGGGCAAGGGCGCGCGGCGGTGTGGCGCGGCCGGACGGGGCCCGGCGCCGGACGGCGGTGCCGTGCGATGCGCCGTCAGCACGGCGGTGACGGCGGTGACGCCCGGCAGGGCACGCACCCGCTCCTCGGCAGCGCGACGCAGCGGCTCGCGTTCGCCAGCGAGCGCCGGATCGATCTCGATGGCGAAGCCGACCGCTCCGTCGCGCACGACGAGCCCGGTGACCATCCCCGCCGCGACGATACCGCGCCCGGTGGACGGATCGCGCACCCCGTCCAGTGCCTCGCGCACGCGTTCTTCGCTGATCAGGGCCATCGGTGCTCCTTGATGCCGCCGGCCGGAATCACCACATTCACGGCCACTTGGCCCGTTTGTACTGGCCCCTGCGGTGGCGGGGTTGATATAAGCCGGGCCGCGCGGCTTGCAAAGCCGGCGGGCGGCGGGGGGCTGCGCCCGGACGGCCGGCAGGCACCGGACGAGGGATAAAGGGGACCCGCCGATGCCGTGGAATACTCAAGGTGGTGGTGGAGGCGGCCCGTGGGGCGGCGGTGGTGGCCCGTGGGGCAACCGCCCGACCGGCGGCGGCGGGAGTCAGCCGCCCAATCTCGAGGACGTCATCCGCCGCAGCCAGGACCGGATGCGCCGGCTGCTGCCCGGTGGCCTCGGCGCTGGCAAAGGCATCGCAGTCGCGGCTGTCGTGCTGCTGGTGATCTGGCTGGCGAGTGGCCTCTATCGTGTCCTTCCCGACGAGCAGGGCGTCGAACTGATCTTCGGCGCGTGGAACGGCGAGACCACGGGGCCGGGCCTGCACTGGATTCCCCCGGCGCCGATCGGCGAGGCGATCACGCCGACCGTCGAACGGGTGCGCCGCACCGATATCGGTTCGCGCTCGGCCGCGGACATCGCCGCCCGCGCCGGCCAGCCGCGCCGCACCGTGCCGCGCGAAAGCCTGGTGCTGACGGGCGACCAGAACATCGCCGACATCGACTACGCCATCCTTTGGCGCATCAAGAATGCCGGCGAGTTTCTCTTCAACCTGCAGGATCCCGAGGGCACCGTGCGCGTGGCCGCCGAAAGCGCCATGCGCGAGGTCGTCGGCCAGACGCCGCTCGAGACCGTCATCACCGGCGGCCGCACGCAGGTGCAGCAGCGCACCCTCGACCTGCTGCAGCGCATCCTCGACAGCTACGGCGCCGGCATCGCGGTGATCAGCGTGCAGATCCAGCAGGCCGACCCGCCGCAACAGGTGATCGACGCCTTCAACGAAGTGCAGCGCGCGCGGCAGGACAAGGAGCGCCTGCAGAACGAGGCCCAGGCCTACGAGAACCGCATCGTGCCGACGGCGCGAGGCGAAGCGCAGAGCGTCCTGCAGCAGGCCGAGGCCTACCGCGAACGCCTGACCAAGGAGGCCGAGGGTGAGGCTTCACGCTTCACGCAGGTCTACGACGCCTACCGTCTTGCGCCCGACGTGACGCGTCGGCGCATGTATTTGGAAGCCATGCGCGACGTGCTGTCCGGCACCAACAAGATCATCATCGACAGTTCCACCGGCGGCCAGGGCGTAGTCCCCTATCTGCCCCTCAACGAGTTGCGCCGGACCGCGCCGCCGGCTACGCAACCGACCAGACCGCAGCAACAGGCGCCAGCAGCGCCGACGGGAGGCACGCGATGAACCGCCTCGTCGCCGCGATCCTCGGCATCGTCGTCATCGCCCTCGGCATCGTCGCCGTCAGCACGCTGTTCGTCGTGCGTCAGACCGAGCAGGTTATCGTCCTGCAGTTCGGCGATCCGTTGCGGGTGATCAAGGAGCCCGGCCTGAATGCCAAGCTGCCGTGGCAATCGGTCGAAACCTTCGACAAGCGCGTGCTTGGCCTCGATCCGCCGACCGAGGAACTGATCCTCTCCGACCAGCGGCGCATCAATGTCGACAGTTTCGCGCGCTATCGTATCGTCGACCCGCTACGCTTCTACCAGACCGTCCGCACCGGCGCGGCATTCGACGACCGCTTCGGCCGCATTCTCAACGCCACCGTACGACGCGTCCTCGCCCTGCACGATCTTGTCGACGTGCTGTCGCCTGCGCGCGACGAGATCATGGGCAAGATCCGCGATGAGGTGATCCGGTCGGCCGGGGACTTCGGCATCGAGATCGTCGACCTGCGTATCGGCCGTACCGAACTGCCAGACGAGGTCTCGCAGAACGTCTACGCCCGCATGCGTTCCGAGCGCGAGCGCGAGGCCAACCGCGAGCGCGCCGAGGGCGAGGAAGTGGCCCGCCGCATCCGCGCCCAGGCCGACCGCCAGCAGACCGTGATCATCGCCGAAGCGCAGCGCGAGGCAGAAAAGCTGCGCGGCGACGGCGAGGCGACGCGGACCCGCATCCTTGCCGAGGCCTTCAACCGCGATCCGGCGTTCTTCGACTTCTACCGCACGCTGGAAGCGTACAAGGAGACCTTCCACCCCGAGGACACTTCCCTGGTCCTCTCGCCCGACAGCGAGTTCTTCCGCTTCTTTGGCGACGCCATGGGCCGTACCACGACGCAGGAACGTCAGCGCTGAACGGGGCCTGCCCGGCGGGCACGCGAATGTGACCGCCGCCGGGGTGTTGCCGGGGTAAGGCCCGAATTCCGCCGCAATCCATGCCCATATGCCACGCTCAGGGAGCTTCGGTGGTGGTCAGGCGGGCGGTGCCGGGCCGTCCCGGTCTTGACCGGGTAGCCCGAGCAACCAGATTCCCTGCGGCAGGATTCGCAGGGTTTTCGCTCTGACCGCGATCCAGTCCGGAGCGCGAATTCAGGAGTGACACGGACCATGCTTGCACAACCGATCAGGGCAGGAGCCGCCCGGCCGCGCACCTCCGCCGGCGGCCCGCGTTTCGGGCGCATCGTCGGCCTCGCGGTCATGAGCGGCCTGCTACTGCTGTCTTCCGTTCCGGTTGAAGCGCGCCAGGCCCCGGAATCCTTCGCCGACCTGGCGGAGAAGCTGTTGCCGACGGTCGTCAACATCTCGACGACCCAGACGATCCAGGGGCCGCAGGGACCGCAAGGCCCGCAGGCCCGTCCCGACATGCCGCAGGTGCCGCCGGGGTCGCCCTTCGAGGACTTCTTCAAGGATTTCTTCGACCGACAGCGGCCCGACAACGGGCCGCGTCGCGCGACTTCGCTCGGCTCGGGCTTCGTCATCGACGCCGACGGCTATGTCGTGACCAACAACCATGTCATCGCCGACGCCGACGAGATCACCGTCATCCTGCACGACGACACGCGCCACAAGGCCAAGCTGATCGGCCGCGACGCCAAGACCGACCTGGCGCTGCTCAAGATCGAGGCCGGGCGCAAGCTCGAGGCGGCGAAGTGGGGCGATTCGACCACTGCCCGCGTCGGCGACTGGGTGGTCGCCATCGGCAATCCGTTCGGCCTCGGCGGCACGGTGACGGCCGGCATCATCTCGGCCCGCCAGCGTGACATCAACGCCGGGCCCTACGACGCCTTCATCCAGACCGACGCCTCGATCAACCGCGGCAATTCGGGCGGTCCGATGTTCAACATCAACGGCGAGGTGATCGGCGTCAACACCGCCATCTTCTCGCCGTCCGGCGGCAGCGTCGGCATCGGTTTCGCCGTGCCGTCGACGATGGCCCGTCGCGTGGTCGAGCAGTTGCGCGAGTTCGGCCGCACCAAGCGCGGCTGGCTCGGCGTACGCATCCAGTCCGTGACCGACGAGATCGCCGAGAGCCTGCAGCTCGGCAAGGCGCGCGGCGCGCTGGTGGCGAGCGTCACCGAGGGCGGCCCCGCGGCCAAGGCCAAGGTCGAGCAGGGTGACGTCATCATCGGCTTCGACAACAAGCCCATCGACCAGATGCGCGAACTGCCGCGCGTGGTCGCCGAGACGCCGATCGGCAAGGAAGTCGACCTCGAGGTCTGGCGCAAGGGTTCCTCCAAGAAGCTTCGTGTCACCGTCGGCGAACTGGAGGAAGCGGAGAACACGGTCCTCGCCTCCGCCCCCGGCGACGACAAGAACGCCCCGGCCACCGCCGCCAGCAAGGTCGCCGATCTCGGCATCACTCTGTCGCGGCTGGACGAGCGGACACGGCGGGAGTTCAACATCCCCGACACCGTCCAGGGCGTTCTCGTCACCGAGGTCGACGGCGCCGGCCCGGCGGCCGAGAAAGACGTGCGCCCCGGCGACGTCATCGTCGAGGTCAGTCAGGAAAGCGTGAGCAATCCCGCGCAGATCGCCAACAGTGTCCGCGACGCCAAGGAAAGCGGCCGCCGCTCGGTGCTGCTGCTCGTCAACCGCGGCGGCGACCTGTCGTTCAAGGCCGTCCGTCTCGGCAAGGGCTGACCGCGGCGATACAACCAGTTGGATGAGAACGGCGCGGGAGCCCTCCCGCGCCGTTCGTCATTTCAGGCCCCGTCTCCAGCCCGCTGCCACGCTTCCAGCCGCTCCTGGCCGGTCGCCCCGGTAAAGGCTGCCTGCGACGCCGCGCGCACCAGTTCGGCGAACAGGCCGTCGCCGAGCGATGTCTTGCGATGGCGCAATTCCTTGCGCACCTGGGTCAGCACGGCATTCGCCGTTTCGGTCGACAACTCGCCGAGGCCTTGTTCGCGCGCCTTGCGCTTGATCGCCATCGGGCCCGAGTAATGGCAGAGCGGAACGTAGTCGGTGTTGCCCAGCACCTTCGGCGACCAGGCATTGAACGACCACAGGTCGGACTCGGGCAGCACGTAATGCACTTCAGCGGCATGCGAGAAGGCTGTCCGGCCGGTGCCGGGCAGGTGCGCCGGAATCGGCTGGTTCCAGACGTCGGCGACGAACTCCGCCAGCTCCTGGAAGCCGTCGAGCCGGATGCCGGTGTCGTAGCCGTAGAACAGCTCAAGCACCGCCGCGAGCACGGCAGTGTTCGGAATGCCGGCGCGCTCGCCGATGCCGTTGATGCAGCCTTCGAGAATTTCGGCGCCGCCCTGCAGCGCCCCAAGCTGGCCCGCCGTGGCGAGATCGAAATCGTCGTGACTGTGGATGCCGAGAATGGCGTCGCCGATGACGCCCTTGATCTGCTTGGCATGGTGCTCGTAGACCGCCGGCATGCAAGGCGCGCAGATGTCGTCCATGCGGATGATGTCGGCGCCAGCGCCGGCGATGCGGCCGGCGATGGTCTTCAGCCAGTCGAGGTCGAGGCGCGAGAAGTCCATCAAATTGGCGCTGATCGTGGCGCCCTTCGACTTGCCGTACTGTACTGCCTCGCAGGCGAGATCGACGGCTTCCTCGCGAGAGACCTTGAGGCCGCCCATGCTCTCGACGAGGCGGTAGTTGTAGTCGGAGACGGCGAAGGCGAGGCAGATGATGTCGGTGCCAACATCAAGGCAGTGGTCGATCTCCTGCCGGCACAGCTTCGGGTTCAGGGCCGCCGTCGGATGCACCAGCGCCTGCACCTTGAGCTTCAGGCCGAGCTTCTTGACCTGCCGGATTTCCTCCGGATCGTCATGGTGCATCTCGATCAGCGGGATGCCGATGGCGTCGATGCGGCGGGCGAACTCGACGACGTCCTCGAGGCGCAACGAGACGCCGTCGACCTGTCGGCCCTCGCGCAAGGTGAGGTCCATCAGTTGCACGCGGGCCGGCAGGTTCATGCCGGCCCGCACGTTGCGGTCGAAATTGTAGGGGCTGACCGCCCACATGCCTTCGCGATACCCCATCGACTGCGTCATGGCGCTTCCCCGCTTCCCGCCGGCCGCACGCCGGTCGTTGACACAAGTCTAGGCCAGCGGGAAGCCACTCGCATGGGCGCGGGAATACCGAATCCGCCGTATTGCCGGCTGGCGGAAAATCTTCGTCCGCGCCACCTCACGGGCGAACGAACTCCGCCTCGCGGTAGCCCATGAAATAGAGCAACGCCGTCAGATCGGCATGGTCGATGCGGGCGGCGGCGCGTTCGGCGAGCACCGCCTTGCCGCGCCATGCCACGCCAAGGCCGGCGGCCTCGACCATGTCGAGATCGTTGGCGCCGTCGCCGATGGCCACCCCCGCCGCGACGCCGACGCCGAGACGGCCGGCGATGTCCTCCAGCGCCGCGCGCTTGGCCGCCCGGCCCAGCACCGGCGGCACGACGCGCCCGGTTAGCTTGCCGCCGGCGATCTCCAGCCGGTTGGCGCGCACTTCGGCGAAACCCAGACGGCGCGCCAGCGGTTCGGCGAAGTATGTAAATCCACCGGTCACGAGCGCGGCGTGGACGCCATGCGCGGCCAGCGTCGCCGCCAGCACCGTCGCTCCCGCATTCGGCCGGATACGCGCCGCCACCGTGTCGAGCAGGCTGGTCGGCGTGCCGGCGAGCAGCGCCACGCGCTCGGCCAGCGCGCCTTCGAAGTCGAGTTCTCCGGCCATGGCCCGCGCCGTCACGGCGGCGATGCGCGGGCCGATGCCGATAGCCTCGGCCAGCTCATCGAGCATCTCGTTCTCGATGATCGTCGATTCCATGTCGGCGACGACGAAGTGCCGGCGCCGCGCGGCGGCCATCTGCACCGCGAGGTCGACCGGCGCGCCGGCCAGTGCCGACCGTGCCGCACTGCGCAGCGTCGACGCCGGTGCGCCGCCGCACGGCAGGTCGCAGGCGACCCGCGGCGCCAGCCAGTCCGCCACGCCGACCGTGGCGCCGGCCGCGCGCAGCGCTGCGCCCGCGCGCGCGACGATGCTATCGTCGAGATCCGGCGCGGCACCGCCGGCCACCAGCGTCAGCACGAGGTCCATGTCGCCAAAACCCACCGCAGGAGAGACGGCGCCCGTCATCGTCGTCGCCGGCCCGACGGCGAGCGGCAAGTCGGCACTGGCGCTGGCGCTCGCGCGCCGTCTCGGCGGCGTGGTGATAAACGCCGATGCGCTGCAGGTCTACCGCGACCTGCGCATCGTCACGGCACGGCCGACGCCGGAGGACGAGGCGCTGGCGCCGCATCGCCTCTACGGTATCCTCGACGCCTCGGAGGTCTGCTCGGCGGGACGCTGGCGCACGCTGGCGCTGGCGGAGATCGCACGGGCACGCGCCGCCGGACTGCGTCCGATCGTCGTCGGTGGCACCGGGCTGTACGTCGAGGCGCTGGTCCGTGGCCTCGCCGACATCCCGCCGGTGCCCGCGGCGATCCGTGCCGGGGTGCGCGCCCGCCTCGCCGACCTCGGCCCCGCGACCCTTCATGCCGCCCTCGCCGCCGACGACCCGGAGACCGCCGCGACGCTGCGGCCAAGTGATCCACAGCGGCTGGCGCGCGCCTGGGAAGTCCTCGAAGCGACCGGCCGCCCGCTTGCCGCCTGGTGGGCCGAGGCGAAGGCCGCCGTGACGGAGCGGTTCGACATCGTCGCGCTCGAGCCGCCGCGCGAAGCCCTCTATGCCACCTGCGACACGCGCTTCGCGGCGATGGTCGCGGCCGGTGCCTTGGCCGAAGTGCGCGCCCTCGTGGCCCGCAGTCTACCGCCGGATGCTCCGGCACTGAAAGCCGTTGGCGTCGCCGAACTGGCCCGCCACATCGCCGGCCGGTGCGATCTGCCGGAGGCCGTCGCGGCCGCCCGCCAGGCCACGCGGCGGCTGGCGAAGCGTCAACTCACCTGGTTCCGGCACCGCCTGCCCAGGGAAGGTGAGACAGCCATCCGACTATCGTTGAAATATTCTGTCGTTGATTCGGATGAAATCTTTTCAAAAATATCTTGACCGTATCGGACTCGGACCATAGTTTTCGCGCCCCATGCCCTAGAATCGGGCGTTACGCGGCGCGGGCCGGTGTGCTTCGCGTCGCGCTTCATTTCGTGGGCCCCGGGCGGGGGCAGGACGGACGAACATGAGCGAACGAGCACTGAGCGGCGCGGAAATCCTGATGAAGGCCCTGGCGGACCAGGGCGTCGAAGTCATCTTCGGCTATCCCGGCGGCGCCGTGCTGCCGATCTACGATGCCATGTTCAAGCAGAACCGCGTCCGCCACATCCTCGTCCGCCACGAGCAGGGCGCGGTGCACATGGCCGAGGGCTATGCGCGCTCGACCGGCAAGGTCGGCGTCGTGCTGGTGACGTCCGGGCCGGGCGCGACCAACGCGGTCACCGGCCTGACCGACGCGCTGATGGACTCGATCCCCGTCGTCTGCTTCACCGGCCAGGTGCCGACGCATCTGATCGGCAACGACGCATTCCAGGAGTGCGACACGACAGGAATCACCCGGCCCTGCACCAAGCACAACTACCTGGTGAAGGATTCGAGCCGCCTCGCCGAGATCGTCCACGAAGCATTCGCCGTGGCCCGCTCCGGCCGCCCCGGTCCCGTCGTCGTCGACTTGCCAAAGGACATCATGTTCGCCGAGGCGCCGTACAAGGAGCCCGGCGAGGTGCAGCCGCGCGGCCTTCGCCGCGTGGCAGATGTCGATCCGGCGGCCATCGAGGCGGCGGTCGATCTCATCGCCAACGCAAAACGCCCGATCTTCTATCTCGGCGGCGGCATCATCAATTCCGGCCCCGAGGCCTGTGCCGCGGTGACCGAGCTGGTGAAAGCGACGAAGTATCCGGCGACCATCACCCTGATGGGCCTCGGCTGCTTCCCGGGATCGAGCCCGCAGTTCCTCGGCATGCTCGGCATGCACGGCACCTACGAAGCCAATCTCGCGATGCATGGCTGCGACGTGATGGTGGCGATCGGCGCGCGCTTCGACGATCGCGTGACGGGACGGCTCGACGCCTTCTCGCCGGGCTCGAAGAAAATTCACATCGATATCGACCCCAGCTCGATCAACAAGAACGTGCGCGTCGACATCCCGCTGGTCGGCGATGTCGGCCACGTCGCCGGCCTGCTGCTCGCCGCGTGGAAGCGGCGAAACCCGAAGATCGACGGCAAGGCGCTGGAGGCGTGGTGGGAGCAGATCGGCCGCTGGCGCGCCGTCGACTGCCTGAAGTACGACCAGGGCATGGGCGCCAAGGACGCGATCAAGCCGCAGTTCGCCATCCAGCGCCTCTACGAGGCGACGAAGGACCGCGACTGCTACATCACGACCGAGGTCGGCCAGCACCAGATGTGGGCGGCGCAGTTCTACAAGTTCGAGCAGCCGAACCGCTGGATGACGTCGGGCGGCCTCGGCACCATGGGCTACGGGCTGCCCTCGGCGATCGGGGTGCAGGTGGCGCACCCGGACTCGCTCGTCGTCGACATCGCCGGCGAGGCCTCGACCATGATGAACATCCAGGAACTGGGCACGATGGCCCAGTACCGCTTGCCGGTGAAGCTGTTCATCCTCAACAACGAGTGGATGGGCATGGTGCGCCAGTGGCAGGAACTGCTGCACGGCGCGCGCTATTCGGAGAGCTACTCGGCCGGCCTGCCGGATTTCGTCAAGCTGGCGGAGGCCTATGGCATGAAGGGCATGCGCGTCGACCAGCCGAAGGATGTCGACAGCGCCATCGCGGCGATGATCGCGCATCCCGGCCCGGTGGTCTGCGACATGCGCGTGGCCAAGGAAGAGAACTGCTTCCCGATGATTCCGGGCGGCGCGCCGCACAACGAGATCCTGCTCGGCACCAACGATCCGCGCCGGCGCGAGACCTTCGAGAGCGAAGAGGGCATGGTCCTCGTTTGACGGGGGCCGCCCGCGGGCGGCCCCGCGCGGGCGGTACGCCGCCCGCGTCTATCTCTCCCTGCGCTCTCCTGCCCGTCAGGTAATCCGACAATGGCCCCACCCTCCTCCGAACCCGTCGCGCGGCACACCATCGCCGTCATCGTCGACAACGAGCCCGGCGTGCTCGCCCGCGTGGTCGGCCTCTTCTCCGGCCGCGGCTACAACATCGAGAGCCTCACCGTCGCCGCCGTGTCGGCCGACGGCGCCTCCTCGCGCATCAACCTCGTCACCACCGGCACGCCCATGATCATCGAGCAGATCAAGGCGCAGTTGCAGCGGCTGGTGCCGGTGCAGGCCGTGCGCGACCTGACCGCCGAGGGGCCGCACATCCAGCGCGAGGTGGCGTTGGTGAAGGTCGTCGCCACGGGGGCGGCACGCCTGGAAGTGCTGCGCGTCGCCGACATTTTCCGCGCCCGCGCCACAGATACGACCGTCACCTCCTTCGTCTTCGCCATCACTGGCGCGCCGGAGAAGATCGACAGCTTCATCGAGCTGATGCACGCGCTGGGCAGCGAGGTCGAGATCGCCCGCTCCGGCGTCGTCGCCATGGCGCGCGGCGCCGCCGCCCTGCCCGCCGCCGGCCGCAACGCCGGCTGACCGGCACCGGCGCGACCCGTTGCCCCGCCGCCCCGGCGGGGCTACAACCCCCGCCGCATCAACGATTTTCGGGACGACCCCGGAAACCCGGGACTGGAGAAGGAACACCGCCATGCGCGTGTATTACGACCGCGACGCCGACGTGAAGCTGATCAAGACCAAGAAGGTCGCCATCGTCGGCTACGGCAGCCAGGGCCATGCCCACGCCATGAACCTGCGCGACAGCGGCGTGAAGGACGTCGTGGTGGCCCTGCGCCCCGGCTCGGCCGGCATCGCCAAGGCCGAAGGCGCCAAGTTCAAGACCATGGACCCGGCAGCGGCGGCGAAATGGGCCGACGTGGTGATGGTGCTGGTGCCCGACGAACTGCAGGGCGACCTCTACGCCAACCACCTCGGGCCCAACATGCGCGAGGGCACGGCCATCGCCTTCGCCCACGGCCTCAACATCCACTTCAACCTGATCGAGCCGCGCCGCGACCTCGACGTGTTCATGATCGCGCCGAAGGGTCCCGGGCACACCGTGCGCTCGGAGTACCAGCGCGGCGCCGGCGTGCCGTCGCTGCTGGCGATCCACCAGGATTCCTCGGGCAACTGCCACGACATCGGCCTGTCCTACGGCGCCGCCATCGGCGCCGGCCGCGCCGGCATCATCGAGACGACCTTCAAGGAAGAGTGCGAAACCGACCTGTTCGGCGAGCAGACCGTGCTGTGCGGCGGCCTCACCGCGCTGATCGAGGCCGGCTACGAGACGCTGGTCGAGGCCGGCTACGCGCCCGAGATGGCCTACTTCGAGTGCGTGCACGAGGTGAAGCTGATCGTCGACCTGATCTACGAGGGCGGCCTCGCCAACATGCGCTACTCGGTGTCGAACACCGCCGAGTATGGCGACTACACGCGCGGGCCGCGCATCGTCACCGACGAGACCAAGGCCGAGATGCGCCGCGTGCTGAAGGAAATCCAGACCGGCCAGTTCTCGCGCGAGTGGATGCTCGAGAACCGTGTCGGCCAGACCAGCTTCAAGGCCATGCGCCGACGCAACGCCGAGCATCCGCTGGAGCAGGTTGGCGAGCGCCTGCGCGGCATGATGCCGTGGATCAAGGCCAACGCCCTCGTCGACAAGGCGAAGAACTGAGCGACGGAGCCGGCGCGAACGGCCTCATCCATCGACGGATGAGGCTGCTTCTCCGTCCGGCTTCACGAGGCATGCAACGCCGCGCCTCCTCGTCCTGAGCCTGTCGAGGGACGGGGAGGCGAGCGCGAACAATCCCCCCTGGGCTATGCCGCGCGCGTCCGCGGGCCGTAGAGCGCCTCCAGCCGGGCGCCGTAGATTTCGCGGATCTTGTGGCGGCGGATCTTTAGCGACGGAGTCATCATCGCGTTGTCGATGGTGAATGGTTCCGACGCGATGATGAAGCGACGGACCTGCTCGGTCGCCTGCAGGCGCGCGTTGGCGCGCTCGACCGCGAGGCGGATCGCCTCGTGGAAGTCGTGCAGGTCGGCGATGGCGGCGAGGCCACCGCTGCGGCCGTTGGCGGCCGACCACTGCGCCACGAAATCCTGGTCCGGCACGATCACGGCGACCAGATGCGGCTTCCGGTCGCCGACGACCATTGCCTGGGAGACTTCCGGCTCGAACGCCAGCGCACCCTCGACCCGCTGGGGCGACAGCGTGTCGCCGCCCGACAGCACGATGATGTCCTTCTTGCGATCGGTGATGCGGATGTAGCCGTCCGGATCGACCACGCCGATGTCGCCGGTATGCACCCAGCCGTCGCGCAGGGCCTCGGCCGACTGCTCGGGCTGGCGCCAGTAGCCCTGCATCGTCAGTTCTCCGGCGATGAGGATTTCGCCGTCCTCGGCGATCTTCACCTCGACGCCGCGGAAAGCCGGGCCGACGGTGTCGATGCGGATGCGCATCGGCGGGTTGGCGCTGACGACCGGCGCCGTCTCGGTCTGGCCGTAGCCCTGCAGCAGACGCACGCCCAGGGCGAGGAAGAAGACGCCGATGTCGTAGTTGAGCGGCGCGCCGCCCGACACGAAGGCGTTCAGGCGGCCGCCAAAGCGCTGCGCGACCTTGCGGCGCACCAGCCTGTCGAGCAGCCAGTCCTCGACGCGCTCGATCAGTGTCAACGCCGCCGCGCCCTGTTCGTAGCGCTTGCGGCCGAGAGCCACGGCACGATGGAACAGCGTCGCCGACAGTCCGCCCTTGCGCTCGACGCCGGCGAGGATGCGCTGGTGCATCATCTCGTAGAGGCGCGGCACGGCCGTCATGATCGTCGGCCGCGCCTCCTCCATGTTGGCAACGAGGCGATCGATCGATTCCGCATACCAGATCTCGGCACCGATGGTGATCGGGAAGTAGAGGCCGGCGGTGTGCTCGTAGGAATGCGACAGCGGCAGGAACGACAGGAACGTCTCGCGGTCGAGCGTCAGCAGCCCGGACTCGTCGAACAGATAGTAGGCGCCCCAGCAATTGCACAGGATGGCGCCGTGCGAGAGCATGACGCCCTTCGGCCGCCCGCCGGTTCCAGAGGTATAGATGAGACAGGCCGTGTCGTTGCGCGCGATGCGCGCGACAGCCTCGCCGAGGTCGTCCGGCATCTCGCGGCCGCGGGCGACGACCTCGTCCCAACCGTGAACCGTGAGGTTGCCGACCTGGCCATGCGGCGCCTCCAGCGCCACGATGGCGCGCACGGCCTTGACCTGCTGCGCCGCCGGGAGCAGCCGCTCCGCGAGGCGCGCGGACGAGACGATGGCGACTTCGGCGCCACTGTCCTCGAGGATGTGGACATGGTCGTCGACAGTATTGGTCGTGTAGGCGGGAACCGTCAGCGCGCCGGCGGCCATGATGGCGAGGTCGGCGATACCCCATTCCGGGCGGTTCTCGGAGACCAGTACGACGCGGTCGCCGGGCGCGACCCCGAGGGCGCGAAGACCGCGCGACAGAGCGCCGACCTGGTCGCGCGCCTGGTTCCACGAGATGGCCTGCCAGGCGCCATAGCGCCTGGCCCGGAACAGCGGCTTGTCGCCCAGCTGCGCGGCCTTGTCGAGGAACGCCGCCGGCAGGCTCTTCCAGCCGCCCTTCGCCTCGACGTAGCGGTCACCGTAATCCATCGACCGAAGGGCCTCCCTGCCGCAATGGCGCCTTTACCGGCGCTTGTTGCCACCCCAAATGGAGCGTATCTCGACTGCGCTGGCAAGGAGACCACCGGATGCCCGATGCTGCCGCCCCGGCCGCCGATCTCGGCAAACTGCCGCGCTGGAACCTCGACGACCTGTTTCCCGGGCCGGACTCGCCCGAGCTGGAACGGGCGCTGGAGGAGGCTGGCCGGCGCACGCGGGCCTTCGCCGGCGCCCACCGTGGCCACGTCGCCGCGCTCGACGGTGCCGGCCTCGGCGCGGCCATCGCCGAGTACGAGGCCATCGACGAACTGATCGGCCGCATCATCAGCTACGCCTCGCTGCGCCACGCCGCCGACCTCGCCGACCCCGGCGTCGGCCGCTTCTGGCAGTCGATCCAGGAACGGGTGACGACGATCTCGTCCGATCTCGTGTTCTTCTCGCTCGAACTCAACGGGATCGACGAGGCGGCGATGGAGGCCCTGCTGGCCGATCCCGCCGCCGCGCGCTGGCGGCCGTGGCTGCGCGACGTGCGCGCCTGGCGGCCCCACCAGCTCTCCGACGAGCTGGAGCGGTTCCAGCACGAAAAGCACGTCGCCGGCCGCGCCGCCTGGGAGCGCCTGTTCGACGAGACGATGGCGTCGCTGCGCTTCACCGTCGAGGTCGGTGGCCAGACGCGCGAACTACCGATCGCGGCGACGCTCGACATGCTCTCGGATCCCGACGGCGCGACGCGCGAACGGGCTGGCCGGGCGCTGGCCAAAGGGCTGGGCAGCAATCTGCGCCTCTTCGCCCACATCACCAACACGCTGGCCAAGGACAAGGCGATCGACGACGGCTGGCGGCATTTCGCCCGGCCCGTCTCGGCCCGCAACCTGTCGAACAGCGTCGAGGACGGTGTCGTTGACGCGCTGGTCGAGGCCGTGCGCGGGGCCTATCCCCGGCTGTCGCATCGCTACTACCGCCTGAAGGCGAAGTGGCTCGGCGACGAAAAGCTGAAATGGTGGGATCG
Source organism: Alphaproteobacteria bacterium (assembly GCA_050246875.1). Taxonomy (GTDB): domain Bacteria; phylum Pseudomonadota; class Alphaproteobacteria; order UBA6615; family UBA6615; genus SHWB01. The sequence goes on from JBFWVF010000001.1 coordinate 251,098, forward strand.
CAACGCCCCCTTGCCGCAGGTGGCCGAGCGACGTCTCGCCTGGGACGACGCGCGCACGCTGGTCCTCGACGCCTATCGCGGCTTCGCGCCGCCGATGGCCGATGCCGCGGCGCGCTTCTTCGACGGCAACTGGATCGACGCCGAGGTACGGGCCGGCAAGTCGCCCGGCGCCTTCTCGCACCCGACCGTGCCGTCCGTTCACCCCTACGTCCTGCTCAACTACCAGGGCCGGCCGCGCGACGTCATGACCCTCGCCCACGAACTGGGCCACGGCGTGCATCAGGTGATGGCCGCCGGCCAGGGCCATCTGCTGTCGCAGACACCGCTGACGCTCGCCGAGACCGCGTCCGTGTTCGGCGAGATGCTGGCGTTTCGCCGCCTGCTGTCGACGGCCAAGGACAAGGCCGAGCGCCGCTCCATGCTCGCCGGCAAGGTGGAGGACATGCTCAACACGGTCGTGCGGCAGATCGCCTTCTTCGAGTTCGAGCAGCGCCTGCACGACCGCCGCCGCGAGGGCGAACTGCTGGCCGAGGAGATCTGCACGCTCTGGCTCGAAGTTCAGCACGAGAGCCTCGGTCCGTCCTTTGCCTTCGACAACGACTACCGTGTGTTCTGGACCTACATCCCGCACTTCATCCACTCGCCCTTCTACGTCTATGCCTATGCCTTCGGCGACTGCCTCGTGAACGCGTTGTGGATGCAGTACGAGGACCAGCCGCAGGGCTTCGCCGACAAGTACCTCGCCATGCTCGCCGCCGGCGGCAAGTTCCGTCACAAGGAGTTGCTGGCGCCCTTCGGCCTCGACGCCACGGACCCGAAATTCTGGGAACGCGGTCTCGCCGTGCCCGCCCGCATGATCGACGAACTCGAAGCGATGGAAGACTGAGCCCCGGCACGGCGACCTTCATGACCGACAGCAAGGACAAGCGGCGCAAGGACGCCGAGCGGGCGACGCTGGGTGGCGAACTCATGCGCTATGGCCGTGTTGCCGGCGCCGTCGGCAGCACGGCCGCACGCGTCGCCGGCCGACGCGCCTTCGGCCGCGGCGGCGACGCGGCGGCGCAGGAGGCGGCGGAACTGAAGGCGGCCCTCGGCGGCCTCAAGGGACCGCTGATGAAGGCGGCGCAGATGCTCGCCACCATCCCCGATGCCCTGCCCGAGCCGCTGGCGAGCGAGCTGCGCGAACTGCAGGCCAACGCCCCGCCGATGGGCTGGCCCTTCGTGCGCCGCCGCATGGCCGCCGAACTGGGGCCGGACTGGGAGAAGCGCTTCGTGCGCTTCGAGCGGGAGGCGGCGCGGGCGGCCTCGCTCGGCCAGGTCCATCGCGCCACAGCAAAGGTCGACGGAAGGGAGGCGCTGCTGGCCTGCAAGCTGCAGTACCCCGACATGGCTTCCGCCGTCGCCGCCGACCTCAAGCAGCTTCGTCTCATCTTCGCCGTCTGGGACCGCTGGCAGCGCGCCGTCGATACGGCCGAAATCCAGGCCGAGATCGGCGAACGCCTGACCGAGGAACTCGACTACGAACTGGAGGCCCGACACACCGCGCTATGGGCCGACATCCTGAAGGGCGAGAAGGGTGTGGCCGTGCCGACCGTGGTGCCGGCCCTGTCGACGCGGCGGCTGCTGACGACGACGTGGCTCGAGGGCGAACCCATCGTCGACTTCGTTTCGCGCGGCCAAGCCGACCGCGACCGCATCGCCCACAGCATGTTCCGTGCCTGGTACGTGCCGTTCTACGGCTACGGCGTGATCCATGGCGACCCGCATCTCGGCAACTATTCCGTCGGCGACAGCGGCCGCCGCCTCAACCTCTACGACTTCGGCTGCGTCCGTATCTTCCCGCCCTCCTTCGTCGGCGGCGTCATCGATCTCTACAACGCGCTGCGGACCGACGACCGTGCGCTGGCGGTCCATGCCTACGAGACCTGGGGCTTCAAGAACCTGTCGAAGGAGCTGGTCGACGTGCTCAACGTCTGGGCGCGATTCCTCTATTCGCCACTGATGGAGGACAAGGTCCAGCGCATCCAGGAGTCTGACTCCGGCCTCTACGGAGCGCAGGTGGCCAAGCAGGTCCACGTGGCGCTGCGCGGCCAGGGCGGCGTCAAGCCGCCGCGCGAGTTCGTGCTGATGGACCGCGCCGCCGTCGGCCTCGGCTCGGTCTTCCTGCGCCTGCGGGCGGAGGTCAACTGGCACAAGCTGTTCCACGAGCTGATTGCCGATTTCGACGTGAAGGTTCTGGCGAAGCGCCAGAAAGCGGCCCTCGACCGGCACGGCCTCGATCCCCAGTCCTGACGGACGAATTGCGCTCAATCAAGGCGGGGCAGCATTCCCACGGCGATGCTGATGCGGCAATTCGTGGAGGAAGCGCGCCATGCCGGTCGAACACATCCAGCACATCCTGCTTCACACCGACGACGTCGAAGGCGTCGCCGACTGGTTCGAGACCAACCTCGGGCTCGTACGCGGTGACCATCCGAACTTCCACGTGCCTGTCGTATGGCTCTACGCCCGTGGCGTGCCGGTTATTCATATCGGCCAGGTACCGCGCGAGGGAGAGTCAAAGCGCTTCCAGGACAACTACCTTGGCGGCCGCAAGAGCACGGCCCTCTCCGGCTCCGGCGTGATCGACCATGTCGCCTTCCACTGCACCGGCCTGCGCGAGATTCTCGGTCGTCTCGACCGCGGCAGGGTGCGCTACCTCAAGCGCCAGGCCGGCGCGGACGAGGGCCTGTTTCAGCTTTTCTGCGACGGCCCCTGCGGCATGCGCGTCGAACTGAACTTCGACGCCGCCGAGGCAAAGGCAGCGGGCATCAAGCCGGACCTGACCGCCCGTGAGGCAGTGGCGGTGGCGTAGGCGGCGATCTTTCGCCGTTGCCGGCACTTCGGCCCACCTCGCGCGACCCTGCCTCGTGTCGCTGACCCGCCGGTGGCGGCATCAGGCCCGGGCCGTCCTTTCTGTGCCCGGCGACCGCACACTGGCCGGTATCGGCTTTCGTCGTCGGGACCTGCACGACTGGTGTCTGCATCGGTACGGACGGGACGGACGTGGCCTGCCCGGCGGCTCGCGTGGCTGGGTGTAGGGCCCGCGTTCCGGTTCCGCCGGCCGACGGTCGCGCGCTATACTGGCGGCCTCAAGGGAGAGCCGCCATGCCGCTGCAGCATATGGAACACCTCGCCATGCTGGTCGAGGACATCGACGCCACGTGCGACTGGTTCTGCGACAACCTCGGCATGCGGCGCGGCTACACGCCCAATTTTCGCATTCCGGTGCAGTGGCTTTACATCGGCGACGAGGATGTCCTGCACATCGCCGAGACGCCGCGCGACGGCGCCAACAAGCGCTTCCAGGAGAACTATCTCGGCGGTCGCCTCAAGGATTCCGATGCCGTTTCCGGCACCGGGATCATCGACCACGTCGCCTTCCGCTGCACAGGGCTTGTCGACATGATCGGCCGGCTGGAGGCCAAGGGGGTCGACTTCGTCAAGCGGCAGGCCAACGCCGGCGACCTCTACCAGCTCTTCATCAAGGGCCCCAACGGCATGCGCGTCGAGCTGAACTTCGACGCTGCCGAAGCCGTCGCCGCGGGCATCCGGCCAGACATGGATGCTGCCACCGCCGTGGCCACGAAGGCGCCCGCGCCGGCGGGCGAGTGACACCCGGCCGTCCAGTCGGCAAATCGTCGCATGAACCACCCCGAGCCTTGTCCGGCGCGGTCGCGCGGGGCATAGTCCCGGCGCCCGGCCCGGCCGGACGCGGGGGCCGCACGACATATCGACGATCGCCGTCCGGGGGGTCGGTTCCAGCATGAAAATCGCAGTTCCCAAGGAACGGCGGCCGCGCGAGGCCCGTGTCGCGGCGACGCCGGACACCGTGAAGCGCTACATCGCGCTCGGCGCGTCCGTCGCCGTCGAAAGCGGCGCCGGCGCGGGTGCCAATATCCCCGACAAGGCTTACAGCGAGGCCGGCGCCACCGTCGGCGACCGCGCCGCGACGCTGGCCGGCGCCGGGATCGTCCTCAAGGTGCAGCGGCCGCGGACGCGCACCGACGGCGGCGCCGACGGGCTTGCCGACTATCCGGACGGCGCCATCCTTATCGCGCTTCACAACCCCTACGGCGATCCGGTTGGGGTCGATGATTATGCGCGGAAGGGGCTCATTGCGTTTGCCATGGAGTTCATGCCGCGCATCAGTCGTGCTCAATCCATGGACGTGCTGTCGTCACAGTCCAACCTTGCCGGCTACAAGGCGGTGATCGACGCCGCCGAGACCTATGGCCGCTGCCTGCCAATGATGATGACGGCGGCCGGCCGCGTGAACCCGGCCCGCGTCTTCGTCATGGGCGCCGGCGTCGCCGGGCTGCAGGCCATCGCCACCGCCAAGCGCCTCGGCGCCATCGTCTCGGCGACCGACGTGCGGCCGGCGGTGAAGGAGCAGGTCCAGAGCCTCGGCGCCACCTTCGTCATGGTCGAGTCCGAGGAGACCAAGGCGGCCGAGACCTCCGGCGGCTACGCGAAGGAAATGTCCGAGGACTACCGCCGCCGGCAGGCCGAGCTGGTGGCCGGCCACGTCAAGACCCAGGACATCGTCATCACCACCGCCCTGATCCCCGGCCGCAAGGCGCCGATCCTGATCACCGCGGAGATGGTCGCCTCGATGAAGCCGGGCTCGGTGATCGTCGACCTCGCCGTCGAGCAGGGCGGCAACGTCGCCGGCGCGAAGCCCGACGAGACCGTCGTCGTCGGCGGCGTCAGCATCATCGGCCACACCAACATGCCGTCGCGGCTCGCCGCCGACGCCTCGGCGCTCTATGCGCGCAACGTCTACAACTTCGTCGAGCTGCTGATCGACCGCAAGACGCAGCAGCTCGCCATCGACTGGAACGACGAGATCGTCGCCGGCACCTGCCTGACGCGCGACGGCAAGGTCGTCCACACCGCCGTCGCCAAGGCCGTCGAGGAAGCCGGCGTCGGCGGCGCACCGGCCACCGCGCCGACTTCGGGAGCGGAATAGAGGTCATGGATCCCACGCGCTTCGCCGACAAGGCCGCGACACTCGCCACCCACGCCCAGCAGCTCGCCACCGAGGCCGCCGGCCTCGCCGGCGAGGCGACGCGGCTCGCCGCCGTGCAGGCCGGCGGCGGCGACCCCTTCGTCTTCCTGTTCACGGTGTTCGTGCTGGCAGTGTTCGTCGGCTACTACGTGATCTGGAGCGTGACGCCGGCGCTGCACTCGCCGCTGATGAGCGTCACCAACGCCATCTCCTCGGTCATCGTCGTCGGCGCCCTCATCGCCGCCGGCCCGACCGACTGGTCGCTCGCCAAGGCCTTCGGCTTCGTCGCCGTGGTGCTTGCCTCGGTCAACATCTTCGGCGGTTTCATCGTCACGCAGCGCATGCTGTCGATGTTCCGGCGCAAGCGCTAGGACGCCGCCCCGATGTCGAGCAATCTCGCGGCCTTCGCCTACCTCATCGCCAGCATCTGCTTCATCCTGGCGCTGCGCGGCCTGTCGTCGCCGACAACGGCGCGGCAGGGCAACTTCATCGGCATCGCCGGCATGGTCGTCGCCGTGGCGACGACGCTGGCCCTGCCCGGCGTGCTGTCCTACGGCTCGATCGCCGTGGCGGTGCTGATCGGCGGCTCGATCGGCACCTTCATCGCGCTGCGCATCCAGATGACGGCGCTGCCGCAGCTCGTCGCCGCCTTCCACTCGCTGGTCGGCCTCGCCGCCGTGTTCGTCGCCGGCGCCTCTTTCTACGCGCCCGAGGCCTACGGCATCGGCACCGCCGGGCACATCCATGCCGGCAGCCTGGTCGAGATGTCGATCGGCACGGCCATCGGCGCCATCACCTTCACCGGCTCGATCATCGCCTTCGGCAAGCTCCAGGGCCTCCTGTCGGGCAAGCCGCTGGTCTTCCCCGGCCAGCACTGGGTCAACCTGGCCCTCGGCCTGTGCCTGATCGCGCTGGTCGTCTGGCTGTGCATCGGCCAGTCGCCGGTGGCCTTCTGGCTGATCGTCGCCCTCGCGCTGGTGCTCGGCGTGCTGATCATCGTGCCGATCGGCGGCGCCGACATGCCGGTCGTCGTCTCGATGCTCAACTCCTACTCGGGCTGGGCCGCCGCCGGCATCGGCTTCACCCTCGGCAACCCCCTGCTCATCGTCACCGGCGCGCTGGTCGGCTCGTCCGGCGCCATCCTCAGCTACATCATGTGCAAGGGGATGAACCGCTCCTTCCTCAACGTCATCCTCGGCGGCTTCGGCGGCGAGGTGGCGGGGCCGCAGGGCGACATGGGCGACCGCGTGGTGAAGCAGGGCGCTGCCGCCGACGCCGCCTTCATCATGGGCGAGGCCTCGTCCGTGATCATCGTGCCGGGCTACGGCATGGCGGTGGCGCAGGCGCAGCACGCGCTCCGCGAGATGGCCGACCAGCTGAAGAAGCGCAACGTGACGGTGCGCTACGCCATCCACCCGGTGGCGGGTCGCATGCCGGGGCACATGAACGTGCTGCTGGCCGAGGCCGGCGTGCCCTACGAGGACGTGCTGGAACTCGACGAGATCAACCGTGATTTCGCCGGCACCGACGTGACCTTCGTCATCGGCGCCAACGACATCACCAACCCGGCGGCGAAGACCGACAAGTCCTCGCCGATCTTCGGCATGCCGGTGCTCAACGTCGAGGAATCAGGGACGGTGCTGTTCGTCAAGCGCTCGCTGGCCTCGGGCTACGCCGGCGTCGACAACCCGCTGTTCTACCGCGACAACACGATGATGCTGTTCGCCGACGCCAAGAAGATGTGCGAGGACATCGTCAAGGCGCTGGAGGGCGGCGGCGGGCACTGAGACGCCTGTTCGCGCGCTGCCCGCCTCGCCCTTCGACAAGCTCAGGGTGAGGCGGGTTGGAAACATCCTGCAGGGTGAACTCCCTTTCCCCCTCCTCGTCCTGAGCCTGTCGAAGGACGAGGCACGCACGATGCCCCCGAACGCAAACCGCCGCGCTGAGGGCGCGGCGGCTGGGTAACCGGAAAACCCGACAGAACGGCTAGTAGCCCTCGCGCTCCTTGCGCTTGCGGGCCAGCTTGCGCGCGCGGCGCACGGCCTCGGCCTTCTCGCGCGCGCGGCGCTCCGACGGCTTCTCGTAGTTCCGACGCAGTTTCATCTCGCGGAAGATACCCTCGCGCTGCATCTTCTTCTTCAGCGCCTTGAGGGCCTGGTCGACATTGTTGTCGCGGACTACGACCTGAACGATTGTCAGGGCCTCCTTCTGCCGGGAACCGCCGGCGCAGTCGAGCTGCCGGGCGGGCCGAAACACGGGCGGCCGGAATGACCGGCCGCAGTGGGGCGAGTGTCTAACACAGGCCCCCTGCCCTGCCAAGGCCCGCAAACCGTCGATTTATCCCGGCCCGGCGCGGGGGTCGAGGGCGTCCTGCAGGCCGTCGCCGAGGAAGTTGAGGGCGATCACCGTGGCGAAGATGCAGGCCCCCGGCCAGAGCGCCAGCGCGGGCGCCCGGGCGATGGTCTCCTGTGCATTGGTCAGCATGTTGCCCCAGCTCGGCACCGGCGGCTGGATGCCGAGGCCGAGGAAACTCAGCACCGACTCGAGCAGGATGAGATTGCCCGCCGCCAGCGTGGTCGCCACGACCACCGGCGCGACGACGTTCGGCAGCACGTGGCGCACCGCCACCCGCAGGCGCGAGGCGCCAAGCGCCTCGGCCGCCCGCACATAGTCGCGCGCCCGCACCGAGAGTGCACCCGCCCGCACCAGCCGCGCCACCGTCGTCCAGCCGACCAGCGCGATGACGACGACGATGCGGAACAGCGCCGCCTGCTCGCTCTGGGCCACGCCGGCCGGCACGCCGAGGCGCGTCAGGTCGACCGCCGCCAGCACGATGAGCAGCGGCAGCACCGGCAGCGCGATCACCGCGTCCGTCACGCGCATCAGCAGCGCGTCGGTGCGGCCACCGCGCGTGCCGGCGGCGAGGCCGACGACGGTGCCGATCAGCGCCGCCCCCAGCGCCGCGGCGAGGCCGACGGCGAGCGAGACCTGCCCGCCATAGAGCAGGCGCAGCAGAACGTCGCGTCCCGCCTCGTCGGTGCCGAGCAGGTGGCCGTTGCCGGGCGGCGCGTAGCGGCCGAACAGGTCGACCGCAGTGGCGTCGAGCCCGAGGGCCGCCTCCACCAGCGGCGCTGCCAGGGCGGCGAGGGCCATCGCGACCAGCACGACGAGACCGGCGACGGCGGCGCGGTGGCGCACGAAGCGGCGGCGGAAGCGGGCCTGGCGGTTCATGGCCGGTTGTCCCCCGGCCTCGCCTGAACGGCCTCTCCTTCGACAGGCTCAGGATGAGGCCGTCGGGTAAAGACGAGAATTGTCATCCTCGTCCTGAGCTTGTCGAAGGACGAGGCGGCATGATCGGCGATGGCCGTCACTGTCGGGCCTCCTGCGCGCGGTAGCTGATGCGCGGGTCGAGGGCGGCGTACGCGATGTCGGCCAGCACGTTGGCGAGCAGGACCACGCCGGTGGCGAACAGCAGCGCCACCAGGGCCGTGTTGAAGTCGTTGCCGAGGATCGAGTCGTAGATGAGCTTGCCCATGCCGAGCCAGCCGAACATCGTCTCGGTGATCAGCGCGCCCGAGAACAGCGTGCCGAAGTCGAGCGCGATGACGGTGACCAGCGGCAGCATGGCGTTCCGCAGCGCGTGCCCGGCGACGACGCGCGCCGGCCCCGCGCCCTTGGCGCGGGCGGTGCGGATCCAGTCCTGCCGCAGGGCCTCGATCATGGCGCCGCGGGCGAACCGAGTGTAGGCGGCCAGACTCGCCGCCATCAGCGTCGCCACGGGCAGCACGAGATGGACGGCGCGCGCGCTCCACGGCGCGTCGGCCTCGCCCATGCCGCCGGCCGGCAGCCAGCCGAGCGTGACGGCGAAGACGATGATCAGCACCAGCGCCAGCCAGAACGGCGGCACCGACACGCCGGCGAAGCAGGCGAGGTTGATCGTCGTGTCGAGGAGACCGCGCGGCCGCAGCGCGGCGACGATGCCGGCCGTCACCGCGACGGCGATGGCCAGCGTCGCCGCGATGCCGAGCAGCAGCAGCGTGTTGCCGAGGCGCGGCAGCAGGATTTCCAGCACCGGCCGGTTATAGGTGCGCGAATAGCCGAAATCGCCCGACAGCGCCGCGCCGAGCCAGTTGAGGTAGCGCTCCCAGATCGGCAGGTCGAGGCCGTAGAGCGCCCGCAGCCGCGCCGCGTCCTGCGGCGCGAGACGCGGGTCGGAGGCGATCATGATGTCGACGGGATCGCCCGGCATCAGCCCGATCAGGGCATAGATGACGAAGGACATGACGGCGAGGACGACGAGCGCCTGGAGAAGCCGCCCGGCGAGCCATCCCCCCATGCGCCGCCCTCAGCGCCCGGTCCAGTGCTCGACCCACAGGGTCGACGGAAACTGGTGGCCGGTCGGCGTCACGCCCTTGAGCCAGCGCGGCAGCACGAAGGCGTTGGCACGGAAGTAGAGCGGCAGGACCGGCAGATCCTCGGCGTAGAGACGCTGGATGGTGCGCCACAGCCGCGTCTGGTCCTCGGGCGCGCAATCCAGCTCGACGCGATCGAGCGCCTCGTCCATCGCGGCATTGCGGTAGCCGGTATAGTTCTGGCCGGCCCAGTTGTTCTCCGCCGTCGGGATCATGGTCGAGTGCAGCGTCGTGCGCGGCACGTTCTCCGGCGAGGAGAAGAAGGCGAACATCACCATGCCGGGAAAGCGCCGCTCGCGGACGCTCTGGCCGAACATCACGCGCGCCGGCTCGCCGCGCAGGCGCACGTCGATGCCGAGCGTGCGCCAGTTGCTCTGCAGCACCTGCGCCACCAGCTCGCGCGTGCGGTTGCCGGCCGTCGTCAGCAGTTCGAGCGTCGCGCGCTCGCCCTGCGGCGTCCGCAGGAAGCCGTCCGGTCCCTGCGTCCAGCCGGCCTCGACCAGCAGCAGCTTCGCCCGTTTCGGGTCGTAGGGCGTCTTCGGCGCGTCGGCCCAGTGGTGCTTGTCGTCGGGATGGACCTGGCCATGCGCCACCGGCTGCCTGCCGGCGAACAGGCGCTGGCTGATCGCCTCGCGGTCGATCGCCATCAGCAGGGATTTCCGCAGGCGGACGTCGGCCAGCAGCGGATTGTCGAGGTTGAGATCGATGTGCTCGTAGAACAGGCCGGTGCGGAAGACCACCGCGAACCGCCCGTCCTTGCGCGCCTCGAGCGCGAGGGCCTGGTCGAGCGAGATGCCGTCCTCGCCGGAGATCATGTCGATCTCCCCGGCCAGCAGGTTCTGCTCCAGCGCGGCGGTGTTCTCGATGGTGCGGACGGTGATGCGCCTGAACCAGGGCTTCGTGCCCTGCCAGTGGGTGTTGGGCTCGAGCGTGATCGACGCGCCCGGCTGCACGGCGACGACGCGGTACGGGCCGTTGTAGAGGCCGGGATTGGTCGGATCGCGGTCGTAGCCATTCTGCGTGGAATAGGTCTGCGGCGCGGCGGCGGCCTTCGCCTCGACATGCGCCGGCAACGGCTCGAAGTCGCCGAGGCCCTGGTAGTCGCAGGTGCGCTTGTTCCAGTGCACGGTGAAGCGGCGGTCGTCGTGGACGACGACCTCCTCCATGCGGCGGAAGGTTTCCTGGCCGGCAAAGCCCGCTTCCGGCGTGCGACCGAGCTTCCAGGTGAACAGCACGTCCTGCGTCGTCACCGGCGTGCCGTCGCCCCAGCGCGCGTCGGTGCGGATGGCGTAGTCGGTCGCCATGCCGGGCTTGCCGTCCGGCGTCGTCCAGTCGCGCGCCGTGCCCTTCGCCCGGTCGGGCAGTTCGACGCAGAGCAGGCAGACGAGCTTCCAGTCGGGGTCGTAGACGGTGAACGGCCGCCGCGTCATGCCGTGGACGTAGGACAGCACGACATGCGTGGCGATGGCCGGATTGAGACTCGTCGGGTACTGCGAGACGCCGATGGTCAGCGTGTCCTTCGCGGCGGCGGGCCATGCGGCAGCGAGCGCCATGGCGGCAGCCATGGCCGCGCCGGCAGGGCTCTGCCTCCGTCGCATCACTCGGCGGCGTCCTTGCGGCCCCGCGCGGCGGTGACGCGGGCGAACGCCGCCAGCGTCTCCTCGCCGACATAGTGCTCGATGCCCTCGGCATCGGACTCGGCGCTCTTCTCCGACACGCCGATGGCGCGCAGGAAGTCGACGACGATGCGATGGCGCCGGCGCGAACGTTCGGCCAGCGCCCTGCCCTCGTCGGTGAGGAAGATCGAGCGGTAGGGCCGCGTCGTCACCAGGCCGTCGCGCTGCAGCCGTCCGACCACCTTGTTGACGGTGGCGTGCGAGACGCCGAAGCGTGCCGCCAGCTCGACCACGCGCGCCTCGCCATAAGCGGCGATGAGATCGTCGATCAGTTCGACGTAGTCCTCGGCCATCTCGGTCTGGTGCGCGTCGCGGACTCGCCGGAACTGCGCGGCCTGGCGGTCGGCGTCGACGATGCGTCCACTGGCGGTACTCACCTGCCCTCCCCCGGCTTGCCGTGCGACAGAGTAGCGGCGCCGGCGAATCCATAACAAGGTTTTCCGGCCATGCCGAAATGTAGTATTAACTACATTATGTAGCAACTTGTTACTAGAATAGCGCTGGCCTAGATTTCGAAGGATGTCCAGCAGCGCCAACAGGGGGTTCGGCACCGCCATCGCGCGCTTCGTCGCCGCGCTGGTGCTGCTCGCCGCGATGGCGGCCGGCCCGGCGCTTGCGCGCGACCGGCCGCTCGCCGTGGTGACGACCATCGCCCAGATCGGCGAGCCCTTGCGCGCCATCGCGGGCGACCGCGCCGAGGTGAAATCGCTGCTGGGCGAGGGCGTCGATCCGCACCTCTATCGTCCGACGCGCTCCGATGTGGCTCTGCTTGCCGGCGCCGATGTCGTCTTCTGGTCGGGGCTCGACCTCGAAGCGCAGATGAAGGACACGCTCGGCCGCCTCGGCGCGACGCGGCCAGTCCTCGCAATCGCCGAGCGTCTGCCCCCGTCCCGCCTGCTGGCCACGCCGGGTGCGGCCCACGATCCGCATGTCTGGATGGATCCCGACCTGTGGCGGCAGGCGCTGGCCGTGGCGGTCGAAGCGCTGGCAGGCGCCGATCCCGAGGGCGGCGAGGGCTATCGCGCCCGCGCGCAGGTCTATTTCGCCCGGCTCGGCGAACTCGACGCCTATATCCGCACCGTCATCGCCAGCATTCCCGCAAGCGCCCGTACCGTCGTGACCGCGCACGATGCCTTCAACTATTTCGGCGCCCGTTATGGTCTCGACGTCATCGGCATCCAGGGTATCTCGACCGAGAGCGAGGCCGGACTCGCCGCCGTGGAAGGGCTGGTGACACTGCTGGTCGAGCGCCGTATCCCGGCGGTGTTCGTCGAAACGTCGGTGCCCGAGCGCCACGTTCGTGCGCTGATCGAGGGTGCGGCGGCGAAGGGCCACACGGTGATCGTCGGCGGCGCCCTGTTCTCCGACGCCATGGGCGCGCCCGGAAGCTGGGAAGGCACCTATATCGGCATGCTCGACCACAATGCGACGACTCTCGCGCGTGCCCTCGGCGGCACGGCGCCGGCGGGCGGCCTCGCCGGCCGCCTCGCCGCGCCGGTCCAGGCCGGAGGCCGGCGATGACGCCGCCGACCGTCACCGTCGTCGATGGCGAACGGCCTGCCCCCTGGACGTCGGCGCCGGAGGTGCCGCTCGCCGTGCGTGGCCTCACCGTCGCCTACCGCGCCACCCCGGCGCTGTGGAACGTCGACTGGGATGTGCCGCCCGGCGCCATGTCGGCGATCGTCGGGCCGAACGGCGCCGGCAAGTCGACGCTGCTCAAGGCCATACTCGGCCTCGTGCCGACGCTCGCCGGCGAGGTACGCGTCTTCGGCGCGCCACTCGCCCGCGCGCGCGGCGATGTCGCCTATGTGCCGCAGCGCAGCGCCGTCGACTGGGATTTCCCGGCCAGCGCGCTCGATGTCGTCGCCATGGGCCTCTATGGCAGGATCGGCTGGTGCCGGCCGGTACGGCGCAGGCACCGCGAGGCGGCGCGCGCGCGCCTGGCCGAGGTCGGCATGGCCGATCTCGCCGACCGCCAGATCGGCGAGCTGTCCGGCGGCCAGCAGCAGCGCGTCTTCATCGCCCGCGCGCTGGCGCAGCAGGCACGGCTGGTGCTGCTCGACGAACCTTTCGCCGGTGTCGACGCCGCGACCGAACACGCCCTCGTCACGGCACTGCGCCGCCTGGCCGCGACGGGTGTCACCGTGGTCGCCGTGCATCACGATCTCGAGACGCTGGCCGACACTTTCGACCACGCCCTGCTGCTCAACGTGCGCCGCATCACCGCCGGCCCGGTCGGCGAGGTGCTGACCGAGGAAGCGCTGCAGCGCGCCTATGGCGGCCGGCTGGCGCCGACGCAATTGCGCGCCCTCGCCCGCGCCGGCTGATGCTGGCGCACCTCGCCGACATCCTGCTGTTCCAGGCCGGCTTCAACACCGCGGTCGTTACCGCCGGCACGACACTGCTCGGCATCGCCGCCGGCATCGTCGGCGTCTTCGTCGTCCTGCGCCGCCGCGCACTGGTCGCCGACGCCGTCAGCCATGGCACCCTGCCCGGCGTCGCGCTGGCCTTCCTCGGGGCCGTGGCGCTCGGCATGGACGGCCGTTCCCTGCCCGTCCTCCTCACCGGCGCCACCGCGACCGGCATTCTGGCGGTGCTCGCCGTGCAATGGATCCGCGACCACACGCGCCTGCCCGAGGATGCGGCGATCGGCACCGTGCTGTCGGTCTTCTTCGGCGCCGGAATCGTGCTGCTCAGCCACATCCAGACGCTGCCGGGCGGTGGCCAGGCCGGGCTGGAGACCTTCCTGCTCGGCGCCGCGGCGACGATGAACCGCGGCGAGGCCGTCACCATCGCCGTCGCGGCCACGGCCGCCCTCGCCGCCGTGGCGCTGCTGCACAAGGAATTCGCGGTGCTGGCCTTCGATCCGGACTGGGCAGCGGCGCGCGGCTGGCGCACCGCACGGCTCGATCTCGCGCTGCTGGCGCTGCTCGTCCTCGTCGTCGTCATCGGGCTCAAGGCGGTGGGCCTGGTGCTGGTGATCGCCCTCGTCATCGTGCCGCCGGCGACGGCCCGGCTGTGGTACGGTCGCATCGGCCCGATGACATTGCTCGCCGGCGCCTTCGGCGGCATCGCCGGCTGGGCCGGCACGGCGGCATCGGCGCTGTTCGCCGACCTGCCGGCCGGCGCCGTCATCGTGCTGGTGGCCGCCGGCATGTTCGGCGCGAGCCTGCTCCTCGCCCCCCGTCGCGGTGCCGTCGCCACGCTGCTGCGCACCGCCCGCCAGCGGCGCGCCCTGGCCGGGCGGGCCATGCGCGGCGAGGCTGCCTGATGCCGACGGCGGCGGCCTTCATCACCGTCGACCTGCCGGCGCTCGCGCTGGCGGTCTGCGCCTGCCTCGCCTGCGGCCTGACCGGCAATTTCCTCGTCCTGCGACGACAGGCGCTGGTCGGCGACGCCATGTCGCATGTCGTGCTGCCCGGCATCGTCGTCGCCTGGCTCGTCGCGGGAACCATCGACTCCCTCGCAATGATGGCCGGCGGCCTGCTCGCGGCGCTGCTGGCGACCGGGCTGATCGCCGCCGTTCGCCACCTCGCGCGTCTGGAAGCGGGAGCGGCGATGGGCGTGGTCTTCACCGCCATGTTCGCCATCGGCGTCGTGCTGATCGAGCGGAGCCCGGCGCGCGACGTCCACCTCGACACCACCCACGCCCTGATGGGCGCGCTCGAACTGGCGCTGTGGCTGGGACCGACCGGCTGGGACGACGTGCTGGCGGCGCACAACCTCGCCGCCCTGCCGCGCGAGGTGACGACCCTCGCCGCCGTGGCGCTGGCGACCGCGGCGTTGACGGCCATCTTCTTCAAGGAGCTGCGCCTCGCCACGTTCGACGCCGGGCTGGCGGCGGCGCTCGGCTACCGGCCGCGCCTCGTCGGCGGCGCGGTGATGGCGTGGACGGCGATCGTCGCCGTCGCCGCCTTCGATGCCGTCGGCTCGATCCTGCCGATCGCCATGTTCATCTGCCCGGCGGCGACGGCGCGCATGCTGACGGACCGTCTGGGACAGCAGATCCGGGCCAGCGCCGCCATCGCCGTGCTCGCCGCCGCCGGCGGCTACTTCGCGGCCGCCTTCGCGCCGCTGTGGACCGGCGGCACGGCCTCCCTCAACGCGGCCGGGATGATCGCCGTCGTCGCCGGCGCGCTGCAGGTGGCGGCCATGCTCTTCGCCCCCCGCCACGGCGCGCTGGCCCGTGCACTGGCCCGCCGCGGTCCGGTGGCGACGGCGGCGTGAATCTTCTACTGCGGCACGGGCAGCGGCCGTCGCGCCTGGATGGCGGCGGTGATCGTCTCCAGCACCGCGACGTCGTGGACCATCTGCTCGGGCGTGATCAGGTAGGTCTCCTTGCCCGCGCAGGCGCCGGCGAAGTTCTCGTCGTTGCGGCGCACCTGCTCCTCCTGCGTCAGCGGCGGCAGGTCGCGCAGCTCCGGGGACTGGCCCTTGAAGCCGACGAGGATCTGGTCCGGCCCGGTGCGGCGCACCCAGCCCTTGGTGCCGAGGATCTGCATGTGCACCGTCGGCGGCGTGTTGGTGACGTTGCAGATGTAGCCCGTCGCGCCGTTGGCGAAGCGCAGCACGGCGAGGGCGCTGTCGTTGGTCATGCCGACCGTCGCCGTCTGGCCGAAGGCCTCGGTCATGCGGCCCAGCATGTACTGGAAGTTGTCGATGGTGTGGATGCCCATGTGGTAGAGGCCGGCGGCGGGCGCCTCCTCGGCCGATTTGCGCCAGCCCTCGACCGGCACCAGCACGTCGTGGCTCATGTTGAACTCGGCATGCACGATGTGCCCGAGTTCGCCGCAGTCGATGAGCTTCTTCATCGCCTGGATGACGCTCGAATGACGCGAGTTGTGGCCGAGGCCGAGCTGGATGCCGGCCGCCTTCGCCGCCGCCACCGAGCGCTCGGCGTCGGCCTTCGACAGCGCGAACGGCTTCTCCGTCAGCACATGCTTGCCGGCCTTCGCGGCGGCGATGATCTGCGGCGTGTGCTGCGAATGCGGCGTGACCAGCACGACGGCGTCGACCGCCTTGTCGGCGAGGACCTCGTCGTAGCTGTCGGTGACCTTGAGACCGAACGACTTCGCCGCCTCGCGCACCTTGTCGGGCAGCGCGTCGACCACCTTCACGCAGCGGATCTTGCCGCTGCCCGCGATCGCCCGGGCATGCGTCTGACCCCACCAGCCAAACCCCACGATGGCTGCATTGATCATGTCCAACCCCTTGTCTTGCTTGTTGTTGGGGCACCGGACGCGCCGGGCCCGTGATGCCGCAGGCGGTGACAAAGGCCCCCGCGGCGCGCCTGCCGGCGCCCGGGGGCGAGACTCAGAGAACGTCCTCCGGCCGGCCGCTGTCGAGCGAGCGCGCGGTGGCGTCGAGCACGGCGACGTCGTGGATCATCTCGTCCGGCGCGATGAGGTAGTCGCCACGCCCGGCGACCGCATCGGCAAAGCACTCGACGTTGTTACGCACGGGATCCTCGGGCGCGAAGGACAGCGCCTCCGGCGTGCCGCCCCTGGCGCAGACGACCAGCTCGGTCGGCCCGGTGAAGCGCGCCCAGCCGCCGGTGCCGAAGACCTGGATATGGCGCGACGGCGGCGTGACGAGGACGTTGCTCACCGTGCCCGTCTGCCCGCCGGCGTAGGAGATGACGGCGACGCCGGTGTCGGCGAACTGCACCGTGCTGGCGCGCCGGGCGTAGACCTGCGTCGCGCGCCCGACCCAGTGCTGGAAGACATCGATCGAATGGCTGCCCATGTGCCACAGGCCGCCGCCCGGCGCCTCCTTCGGGTCGGCGCGCCAGCTCCGCACGTTCATCAGCGTGTCGTGGCTGGTGTTGGCCTCGAGCAGGGTGACGGTGCCGAGCGCGCCATCGGCGATGCGACGCTTGATCTCGCGCTGCGGCGGGCTGAAGCGCTGGTTGTGGCCGAGGCCGAGCCGGATGTCCGCCTTTCGCGCCGCCGCCACCGCGCGCTCCGCCTCGGCCTTCGACAGGGCGAACGGCTTTTCCGTGAACACGTGCTTGCCGGCCGCCGCCGCCGCGACGATCTGGTCGGTGTGCAGCGAATGCGGCGTGACGAGGATCACGGCGTCGATGCGCGGGTCGGCCAGCACCTCGGCATAGTCGCGTGACAGCGGCAGGTTCAGTTCGCTTGCGAAGTCGCGGTGGGCATCCAGGTTGGCGTCGACCAGACGCGTGATACGGACCTTGTCGCTCTTGCCGTGCAGCGAGCGAACATGCGTGCGGCCCCACCAGCCGAGGCCGACGACGGCGACGTTGAGCATCCCACACTTCCCCATACCCCGATACGTCGCGCAGCATAACAGGCGCGGGCCCGATGGCGCGCTGCCCATCGCGTCGGGACTTCCGGAGAATGGCACGAACAGGTCTTGTGACGCGTCTCGACCGACGAGACGGGTCACCTCGGTTCTTTGTCGCCGGCACCAGGGCGGCTAGTCTCGGCCGGCACGACGCGAGGAGGGCGGCATGCGGTTCGGTCTGTTCGGCTCGACCCAGGTCAAGCGCGGCGATTCGCTCGACGGCAGCCACGGCTTCGCCCGCTTCATCGACTACAACGTCGAGGCCGAGGCGCTCGGCTTCCACTCCTCCTTCGTCGTCGAGCACCATTTCACCGGCTTCGGCCAGGTCTCGGCGACGCTGACGCTGCTGGCCTGGCTCGGCGCGCGCACCACGACGCTGCGGCTCGGCACCGCCGTCATCGTGCTGCCCTGGCACAACCCGATCCTGCTCGCCGAGCAGGCGGCGACCATCGACCTGATGACCGGCGGCCGGCTCGACCTCGGCATCGGCAAGGGCTACCGCTACAACGAGTTCGCCGGCTTCGGCATTCCCATGGAGGAGGCCGACGCGCGCTTCGAGGAATCGCTCGAACTGCTGCTCAGGTCATGGACCAGCGAGGAGCGCTGGTCGCACAAGGGCCGGTTCTACGAATTCGCGGATGTCGTCGTCGAACCGCCGTCGGTGCAGAAGCCGCATCCGCCGATCTGGATGGGCGCCGGCAGCCAGCGGTCGCTCGACATGGTGGCGCAGCGCGGATTCAACCTGCTGCTCGACCAGATCTCGCCGATCGACGCGGCGATCGAGCGCTTCGCCTACTACCGCGGCCGCGTCCAGGCGCTGGGCCGGACGTTCAATCCCTATCAGGTCGGCCTCAGCCGCGGCCTCTATGTGGCCAAGGACGCTGCCGACCGCGACGCAGCGATCGAGCGGCGCATCGCCGCGCGCGCCCGTATCGACGCGCTGGCGCAGCGCCCCGACGGCAAGAACACCGCCTCGCTTCTGTCCTTCGACCTCGGCGACGCGGTGCGCGACGGCGTTCTGTTCGGCACCGTCGACGAGATCGCCGCGCGCATCGAGCGCCTGCACAAGGCCGGCGTCCGCTACATGCTGGTGACCGACGGCGGCAGCGGCATCGAGGGCCTGCGCACCTTCGCGCGCGAGATCATCCCGGCCTTCGCCGATCCCGAGGACGCGACGCTGGCCGCCGCCGCGGAGTAACGGGGGCCTCGACGCTCGACCCGCGCGCCCTTGCCATGCTATCCGGTGGCCTTACTTAACGCGCGTTAAGGAGGCGATCATGGCCCTGGTGCTCTATCACAACCACGCGTCGACCTGTTCGCAGAAGGTCCGCATCTGCCTCGCCGAGAAGGGCGTGCCGTGGGAGAGCCGCAACATCGACCTCGGCGCGCGCGAGAACCTCGGCCCCGAATACCTCGCCATCAATCCCAATGGCGTCGTGCCGGCGATGGCGCATGACGGCCGCGTCGTCATCGAGTCGACGGTGATGTGCGAGTACATCGAGGAAGTCTGGCCGAACGAGCCGCGCCTGTCGCCGGCCGACCCCGTCGACCGCGCCCGCATGCGCGCCTGGCTGCGCTACATCGACGAGGTACCGTCGATGGCCATCCGCGTGCCGACCTTCAACGATCTGCTGCTGCCCAGCTACCAGCGCATGAACGAGGCCGAGTTCGCCCGCTTCGCCGACGCCAACCCGCTGCGCCGCCAGTTCTTCCTGCGCATGGGCCGCGCCGGCTTCAGCGCGCAGGAATACGACATCGCCATGAAGCAGCTCGACCAGACGGTCGAGCGCATGAAGGCGGCGCTGGCGGACGGCCCATGGCTGGTCGGCGACCAGTACACCATCGCCGACATCTGCATCGTGCCGGTCTTCCAGCGCATGGACGACCTCGGCATGTGGCAGGTGTGGGAAGGCAAGGCGCCGCGCGTGACCGACTGGTACGCGCGCCTGCGCGCCCGGCCGGCCTACAAGGCGGCCTTCTATCCCGGAACGCGCATGACCGAACTGTTCCCGCAGCTCGCCGAGAAGCAGCGCGCCCGCGAAGCCGCGAAGGCCGCGGAATAGTCGCGGAGCGGCGCCTGACCGCCTGCCGCCCCTACTTCTTCGGCTCCGGCAGCTTCGCCTCGCGCGGCTCGGTCGGGCCGCCGGCCTTGGCCCAGGCGCCGTAGCCGCCGGCCATGTGCGCGACCGGGGCGAGGCCCATCCGGTGCACCGCCTGCGCGGCCAGCGCCGAGCGCATGCCGCCGGCGCAGAAGAAGATGAACTTCTTTCCCGAGCCGAAGGTGTCCCGATAGTAGGGGCTCTGCGGGTCGACCCAGAATTCGAGCATGCCGCGCGGCGCATGAACGGAGCCGGGAATGGTGCCGTCGCGCCACAGTTCGCGCACGTCGCGGATGTCGACGAGCTGCACCTGCGGATCGTCGCGCACGGCCATGACCTGTTCGATGGTCATAGTCTCGATCTCGCGCTCGGCCTCGGCGCAGAGTTCCTTGATACCCTTGGTGATCATGCCAACCTCCAGACGCGACCGCGCCAGTCAAGGCGCGACGTCGCCGGCCGTCAAGGGGCGGAGGGCTTGCGTTCCTTCACGGCCAGCAGCGTCGCGCCGGCGATGATCGTGCCGGCGCCGAGCCAGGTCCACAGCGTCGGCACCTCGGCGAACAGCAGGTAGCCGAACAGCGCCGCGAAGATCAGGCGCACGAAGGTCAGCGGTTCGACCGCCGCGATGTCGCCGTCGCGATAGGCCTGGTTCCAGCACAGGTGCCCGCCCGTCCCCATGGCCGCGATGAAGATGAGCAGGACGAACTGCTCGGGCGTCGGCCAGGTCCACACGAACAGCGAGGCGACGAAGGTGACCGGCGAGACGATGAGGCCGAGCCAGACGACGACGGCCGCGTTCGACTCGGTCTTCAGCAGGGTCTTGACGATCAGCCGCGCGAAGGTCAGCGAGATGGCGGCCGTCAGGACCAGCAGCGTTCCCGTGTTCACCACCTCGAAGCCCGGCCGGATGACGATCAGCGCGCCCGCGAACCCGAGCGCGATGGCGATCCATCGATGCGGCTTCGGCGCCTCGCGGTAGACGAAGATAGCGGCGGCGGCGGTGATGACCGGCACGGTGAAGTTGAGCGCCGTCGCCTCGGCAAGCGGGATCAGGGCCAGAGCGCTGAACCAGGCCATCATGCTGACCGACTGCAGCAGGCCGCGCGTCAGCACCAGCCCGGGCCGGCGCGGCCACATCGAGCGGAAGCCGAGCTTCCAGACCACCGGCAACAGCATCGGCAGCGACAGGAAGGCGCGGAAGAAGGCGATCTCGATCGGGTGGATCTCGCCCGCCGTGTACTTGATGCCGCTGTGCATGGCGGCGAAGAAGGCGCCGGCGAGCGTCATCAGCAGCACGCCCCGCAGCGTGCCGCCCTGCCGCAAGCTGTCCGCCATCGCCGACATCCATCGCGCTCCCGCCCCGCGCACGGGGCCAACCGCGGCGGCGGGCGCACTATAGGCGCGGGGCACGACGCCGGCCCAGCGTCGCCTGCAACCCAGCCGTGCGCGTCCCCCGATGGTTGCCCCCGGCCCGGCCGGGCGCTACATGACGCGGGCCATGGCCGCGCCCTCGCTTCGCCCCGCCACCGCCGCACCGCTGCCGCCCGGCCTCGCCGAGCGCTTCGCGGCCATCGTCGGGCCGGCCGGCCTCGTCGACGCGTCCGACGCGATGGCGCCATACCTCGCCGAGACGCGCGGCCTCTATCGCGGCACGAGCCCGCTCGTCGTGCGCCCGGCCTCGACCGGGGAAGTGGCCGAGGTGGTGCGCCTCGCCGCCGCCAGCCGCGTCGCCATCGTGCCGCAGGGCGGCAATACCGGCCTCGTCGGCGGCGCCGTGGCGCAGGGCGAGGTGATCGTCGCGCTCGGCCGCATGAACCGCGTCCGCGCGATCGACCCTGTCGACTACACGATGACCGTCGATGCCGGCTGCATCCTCGCCGACATCCAGGCCGCCGCCGTCGCGCAGGACCGTCTGTTTCCGCTGTCGCTCGGCGCCGAGGGCAGTTGCCAGATCGGCGGCAATCTCTCGACCAATGCCGGCGGCACCCAGGTCCTGCGCTACGGCAACACCCGCGAACTCTGCCTCGGCCTCGAAGCCGTGCTGCCGGACGGCCGTGTCTGGGACGGGCTGCGGGCGCTGCGCAAGAACAACACGGGCTACGACCTCAAGCACCTCCTCATCGGCGGCGAGGGCACCCTCGGCATCATCACCGGCGCCGTCCTGCGCCTGTTCCCGCTGCCGAAGGAGCGGCCGGCCGCGTTCGTCGCCCTGGCCGGCCTCGACGAGGCGCTGGAACTGCTGTCGCGCCTGCGCCGCGCCACCGCCGACGCGCTTTCCGGCTTCGAACTGATCCCGCGCCTCGCCATCGACCTGGCCCGCAAGCACAACCCCGTCGCCATCGATCCGCTGGCCGGCCGCCACGACTGGTACGCGCTGGTCGAGGCCGAAGCCGCCGAGGCCGGCGGCGGCCTCGCCGCCGCGCTGGAGACGGCGCTGGGCAGGGCGCTGGAGGACGGCATCATCGCCGACGCCGCCATCGCCCAGTCCGAACAGCAGCGGCGGGCCTTCTGGCACCTGCGCGAGGCGCTCGTGCTGGCCCAGACGCCCGAAGGCGCCAGCATCAAGAACGACGTCTCGGTGCCGGTCTCGCGCGTGCCGGAGTTGATCCGCGAGGCGACGGCGGCCGTCCTGGCGCGCTGCCCGGAGGCGCGGCCCCTGCCCTTCGGCCATGTCGGCGACGGCAACGTGCATTTCAACATCCAGCAGCCGGAGGGCGGCGACAACGCCGCCTTCCTCGCCCGCTGGGACGAACTGACCGGCGCGGTCAACGAGGTCGTCGCGGCGCTCGGCGGCAGCTTCAGCGCCGAGCATGGCATCGGCCGCTTGAAGGTCGCCGACCTGCGGACCTACAAGAACCCGGTCGAACTCGACATGATGCGGGCGATCAAACGGGCGCTCGACCCCGACGGGCTGATGAACCCCGGCGCTGTGCTCTAGGCGGCCGGGGCGGAGGACGCCGATGACCGACTACGCCGCACCCGTGCGCGACATGCGCTTCGTGCTCGAGGAACTGTGCGACCTCGACGGGCTGGCACGCCTGCCCGCCTTCCCGGACGCGACGCGCGACACGGTCGCCCAGATTCTCGAGGAGGCCGGGCGCTTCGCCGCCGGCGCCATCGCGCCGCTCAACCGCTCCGGCGACATCGAGGGCGCGAAGCTGGTGGACGGCAAGGTGCAGACACCGGCGGGCTACGCCGACGCCTACAAGGCGTTCGTCGAGGGCGGCTGGAACGGCATGCCGTTCCCGACCGAGATCGGCGGCATGGGCCTGCCTTGGGCGGTCGCCACGGCGATGCAGGAAATGATCATGGCGGCCAACCTGTCGTGGTCGACCTGTCCGCTGCTCACCTTCGGCGCCGTCGAGGCGCTGATGGCGCACGGCTCGGACGCGCTCAAGGAAACCTACCTGCCGAAGCTCGTGACCGGCGAGTGGTCGGGCACGATGAACCTCACGGAGCCGCAGGCCGGCACCGACCTCGCGCTGCTGCGCACGCGCGCGGTGCCGGAAGGCGACCACTACCGCATCACCGGCACCAAGATCTTCATCACCTACGGCGAACACGAACTGGCCGACAACATCATCCATCTCGTGCTCGCCCGCCTGCCCGACGCGCCGCCGGGCGTGCGCGGCATCAGCCTGTTCCTCGTGCCGAAATACCTCGTCAACGCCGACGGCAGCCGCGGCGAGAAGAACGACCTGCGCGCCGTCTCGCTGGAACACAAGATGGGCCTGCGCGGCTCGCCCACCTGCGTCATGTCGTACGGCGACAACGGCGGCGCCATCGGCTGGCTGATCGGCGAGGAGAACCAGGGCCTGCGCTGCATGTTCACGATGATGAACAACGCGCGCCTCAATGTCGGCCTGCAGGGCGTCGCAATCGGCGACCGCGCCTACCAGCAGGCGCTGGCCTATGCCCGCCAGCGCGTGCAGTCGGTTCCCGTGTCGGGCGGCGACAAGTCGGTGACCATCATCAACCATCCCGACGTGCGACGGATGCTGATGACCGTGCGCGCGCAGACCGAGGCGTCGCGCGCGCTGGCCTACTACGCCAATGCCTGCCTCGACCGCGCGCACCACGACGAGGACGAGGGCGAACGGCGGCGCTGGCAGGTCAGGACCGACCTGCTGACGCCGATCGTCAAGGCGTGGTCGACCGACCTCGGCGTCGACAGCGCCTCGATCGGCATCCAGGTGCATGGCGGCATGGGCTTCATCGAGGAGACGGGCGCCGCCCAGCATCTGCGCGACATCCGCATCGCGCCGATCTACGAGGGCACCAACGGCATCCAGGCGAACGACCTGCTGGGCCGCAAGCTGCTCCGCGACGGCGGCGCCGGCATGGTGGCACTGGTTTCCGAGATCGCCGTGACGGCGCGCAACCTGCGCCGGGAAGGCAACGGCGACGGCGACCTCGCGGCCATCGCCGACGCCCTCGACCGCGGCCGCGCCGACCTCGAACGGGCCACCGCCTGGCTGCTCGACAACACCGCCAACGACATCGACCAGAAATATGCCGGCGCCGTGCCCTATCTGCACCTCGCCGGCACGGTGGCCGGCGGCTGGCAGATGGCACGGGCCGCCTGGGCCGCTCGCAAACGCCTCGACGACGGCGACGGCGACCGGGCGTTCCTGACCGCCAAGCTGGCCACCGCCCGCTTCTTCGCCGACCACATCCTGCCGCGCACGGCCGCCTACCTGCCGTCCATCACCGACGGCGCCGCCTCGGTGCTGGCGCTGGCGCCGGATGAATTCTGAGGCGAGGGGCCACGGTCCCAAAAACTCCTTGCATGGGGGGGGCAATTCCGTCAAAAGGCCCCCCTTGCGCGCAACCCTTGGCGCATCGGCCTCGCGAACGGGGGTTCCCGACGAAATGAACAAGCTGCACGTCGCTGCCGACATGGTGCCGGAGGCTTCTGCCAGCCGGCCGCAGACGGAGCCGCAACCCGACTATTTCATCACCCAGGACGGCGTGTCCTTCGCCGGTCGGCACCTGCTGCTCGACCTGTGGGGCGCCAAGCGCCTGGACGACCCGGCCCATATCGAGGCCGCCCTGCGCGAGGCCGTCGAGGCTTCCGGGGCCACCCTGCTCCACATCCACCTGCACCATTTCTCGCCCGAGGGCGGCGTCTCCGGCGTCGCGGTGCTGGCCGAGAGCCACATCTCCATCCACACTTGGCCGGAGCGCGGCTTTGCCGCGCTCGACGTCTTCATGTGCGGCAAGTGCAATCCGCATCTGGCCGTGCCGGTGTTCAAGCGCGCCTTCGGCGCCACCGCCATCTCGCTCAACGAGACCCGCCGGGGCCTCGTCCCTTGAGCGGCGCCGAAGGGCGCTGGCAGCGCTTCGACGAGGGCCTCGAGGTCGGGCTGACCACGGGGCTGCGGATCGGCAGCGAGCTGTACCGCGAGACCTCCGCGTTCTACGACCTCGCCATCTACGAGACGACCGACTTCGGCCGCGCGCTGGTGATGGACAACATCATCCAGACGACCGAGCGCGACGAGTTCGTCTATCACGAGATGCTGACCCACACGCCGATCTTCGCCCATGGCGGCGCGACCGACGTGCTGATCATCGGCGGTGGCGACGGCGGCATGCTGGAGGAGGTGCTGAAGCACCGTTCCGTGCGCCGGGCGACCATGGTCGAGATCGACGGCCATGTCGTCGACCTCTGCCGCAAGTACATCCCCGGCATCTGCGGCAAGGCCTTCGAGGATCCGCGCACCGACCTCGTCATCGCCGATGGCGCCGCCTATGTGCGCGACACCGACGCGCGCTTCGACGTCATCATCATCGACTCGCCCGACCCGATGGGCCCGGCGAAGGTGCTGTTCGAGGAGCCGTTCTACATCAACTGCAAGCGCGTGCTGCGCCCCGGCGGCGTGGTCGTGCGGCAGAACGGCATCCCGCTGCTGCAGACCGACGAACTCGAGGAGGCGATGACGCTGCTGTCGCGCCATTTCGCCGACGTCGCCTGCTACATGGCGACGGTGCCGACCTACACCGGTGCCCACATGGCCTTCGGCTGGGCCTCCGACGATCCGGCCAAGCGCACCATCGACGCCGACATGCTGGCGCGCCGCCAGGCGGCGTCCGGCATCGCCACGCGCTACTGGTCGCCGACGCTCCATCGCGGCGCCTTCGCCGTGCCGGCCTATGTCGAAGAGGTCGTGCGGAAGGCGCGCGGGCGGTAGCGCAAGCGCCGCAGCTTCGCTGTCATCCATCGAGACGCAGGCTGCGGCTGGCTCCTCAGGGCAAGGCCGCGGGGCGCGACCGGTGGCGCCCGTAATCAGCCGCCGTGTGCGTCCAGCCAGTCCACCGCCGCCGCCAGCGAGCCGACCACCGCCGTCGCCAGCGCCGCGTCCGGCACGTCCGCCGCGTCCGACACGAGGAGATTGACCGGCACGCCCGCCGCGCGGCCGGCCATGATGTCGTGGATGCGGTCGCCGACCAGCGCCGACCGCCGCAGATCGAGGCCGAGGTCGTCGCGGGCGCGCAGCAGCATGCCGGGCGCCGGCTTGCGGTCGGGCGAGGCGCGGCGGTACGCCCCCTGCGCGGCCGCGGGGTGCGTCGGGTCGTGGTAGACGGCGGCGATCTCGACCCCCTCGTCGCGGAAGCGCGCGCGCATCCACGCGGTCAGCCGCGCGAAGGCGGCCTCGTCGTAGAGGCCGCGGCCGATGCCGGCCTGGTTGGTGACGACGACGAGGCGATAGCCCAGCGCCCGTGCCCGCCGGCAGGCGGCGAAGACGCCGTCGAGGAAGACGAAGTCCTCGATGCGGTGGACGTAGCCGGGATCGCGGTTGATGACGCCGTCGCGGTCGAGGAACAGCGCGCGATCCGTCGCCACCACCGTCAGCGCCGCCCCTCGGCCCGCCGCCGCTCGTGCATGGCGCGCAGGCCGGTGGCGGTGATCGCCGGCGAAAGCTGGTCGGGGTCGATCATCAGTTCCAGTACCGCCACGCCGGGCGCCGCCTGCGCGCGCGCCAGCGCCGGCGCGAAGTCGGCGGTGGCGCTGACGCGCTCGGCATGGGCGCCGAAGGCCCGCGCCCAGGCGACGAAGTCCGGGTTGACGAGGTCCGTCAGGTAGTTGCGGCCCGGATAGTCACGCTCCTGGTACATGCGGATGGTGCCGTAGAGGCCGTTGTTGACGATCACCAGCAGGAACTTGAGGCCGAACTGCTGCGCCGTCGCCAGCTCGTTGCCGGTCATGATGACGCCGCCGTCGCCGGCGAAGCAGACCACCGGCACGTCGGGCCGCGCCGCCGCCGCGGCCACCGCCGCCGGCACGCCGTAGCCCATCGCGCCGTTGGTCGGGCCGAGCTGGGTGCGGAAGCGGCGGAACGGCCAGAAACGCGAGGCCCAGCCGGCGAAGTTGCCGGCGTCGGTGCAGATGATCGTCTCGGGCGGAAAGGCGTCGCGCATCGCCGCGATCGCCACGCCCATGTCGAGCTTGCCGGGATAGCTGCCGGGCGTCGTCCACTCGACGCAGTCCTGGCGCGCCGCGGCCAGCCAGTCGCGCCACGCCGACGGATCGACCGGGTCGAGCAGGCGCGCGGCGGCGGCGAACTGGCCCATGCCGGAGTTGATGGCGACGTCGGGGCGATAGACGCTGCCCAGCTCGTCGGGATCGGCATGGACGTGGATCAGCTTCTGCTTCGGCGTCGGCACCGACAGCAGCGTGTAGCCGCTGGTCGTCGCCTCGCCGAGGCGGGCACCGATGGCGAGGATCAGGTCGGCCTCGGTGATGCGCTTGGCCAGCTTCGGATTGATGCCGACGCCGGCCTCGCCGACGTAGTGCGGGTTGGTGTTGTCGAGCAGGTCGAGCGTGCGGAAGGCGCAGGCGAGCGGCAGGCGGTTGGCCTCGACGAAGGCGCGCAGGTCGGCGCAGGCCTCGGCCGACCAGCCGCCGCCGCCGGCGATGACCAGCGGCCGTTCCGCCGCCTGCAGCGCGCTGCGCATGGCCAGCATCTCGACGGCGCCGGGGCTGGGACGGACGACGCGGTAGCGCGCGGCGTCGGCCACGGACGAGGTCTCGACCAGCATGTCCTCCGGCAGCGCCACCACCACCGGCCCCGGCCGCCCCGACATGGCGAGGTGGAAGGCGCGGCTGACGACCTCGGGCAGGCGGTCGGGCGTCTCGACCTGCGTCACCCACTTGGCGACGTCGCGGAACATCGAGCGGTAGTCGACCTCCTGGAAGCCTTCGCGGCCCTCGGCCTCGCGCGCCACCTGGCCGACGAACATCACCATCGGCGTCGAATCCTGCATCGCCGTGTGCACGCCGATCGAGGCGTTGCAGGCGCCCGGACCGCGCGTGACGAAGGCGACGCCCGGCTTGCCCGTCAGCTTGCCGTAAGCCTCGGCCATGAAGCCGACGCCGCCCTCGTGGCGGCCGACGATGATCCGCATCGTGTCGCGGTCGTCATAGAAGGCGTCGATGGCGGCGATGTAGCTCTCGCCGGGAATGCAGAACACCGTGTCGACGCCGTGGATCTTGAGGGCGTCGACGAGGATGCGGCCGCCGGTGCGCGTGTTGGGGCGGGTGTTCACGGCTGGAAACCTCGTGCAGTCGGGCGGAAAAACGACCGCGGGCGCCCCGGTTGCCGGAGCGCCCGCCGGTGACGCGCGGACGATCCGCTCAGGCGGTCTTCGCCTTCATCGGGTCGAAGAACGGCGCCGGAATCAGGATCTTGCTTTCCTGCGTCAGGATCAGCGGCCGCACCTTGGCGATCACGTTCGGCCAGCCCTTGTGGGCAGCGAGCTTGGCGCGCCGCTTGCGACGGTCCTCGAGGTCCTTGTAGCCCCACATGTGAACGATCTGGTTCAGCGGGCCGATCTCGCTCGAATAGTAGCCGACCATGGTGCCGAGGATCGGCAACTGGATGGCCATGCCTTCGGACTGGTAGATCTTCAGGAACTCGGCCGTCTTGCCGGCGACGAGCGTATAGGTACGCATCTCGACGATCATTTTCCCGTTTCCCCCTGTTGCGCCGGCCCGCTGGCCGGACATCGCCTCACGCCCCGCCCCTCCCCCGGGAGAGGCGGCACCACCCTACGCCTCGACCCCCGCATCGAAACGGAAGCCGATCTCCTCCAACTTGGCGCGTGCCTGCTTGCCCCACTTCTGGGCCACCTCGTCGCCGAGCGACGGGGCGTAGGCGACGCGGTCCTGGCTGCCGGGCCCCTCGGTCTCGATCGCCACGAACAGCCGCGCCGTCTCGTCCGACAGGTTGCGGAAGGCGCGGCTGACACCGGGTGGCACCGAGACGAAGTCGTTGGGCTCCAGCACCACGCGGTTCTCGCCCTCGTCGCCCCAGGTGATCTCGAAGCGGCCGTTGAGGCAGAAGAAGTTCTCGATCGTGGTCTCGTGGCAGTGCAGGCCCGGGCCGTTGCCCGCCGGGCACTCGGCGATGGCCAGCACGATGCGGTCGCCAGCATGGACGGGCGCGGCGGCACTGCGGCCGACATAGTTCTCGGGCGCCATCAGCGGATAGACCTTCTGCGCCGTCAGCCGCTCCATCGCCGCCGGCGGAATGCCGTGCTTGTCTGCGTTCTGCCGGCTGTAGGGCTGCAGGTCGGCGAAGCGCACCATGCGCTTCTTCATCTCCTCGGCCGTCGGCGTGCGGACCTGGGTCTTCTCGTTGGCAAAGTCGAAACCGAGCGTCGCCATCTTCTCGACCACCTCGCGGCCGAACTCGCGCTCGACGCGCTCGTGCGTCGAGCGGGCGTGATACACCGGGTCGGCGGCATCCTGGTCGTCGTCGCACTCGACGATCGCCAGCAGCCGGCCGGTGGCGTCGCCGACGTTCTTGAAGGCGCGGTAGACGCCCTTCGGCATCGAGATGAAGTCGAGCGGCCCCAGTTCCACCGACTGCTCGCCCTTGTCGCCCCAGCTCACCTCGAAGCGGCCGGACAGGCAGAGGAAGCTCTCGGTGGTGCGGGCATGGACGTGCAGGCCGGCACCGTCGCCCGGCGGCGATTCCGGGATCGACAGCACCATGCGCTTGCCGGCGTGCACCGGGGCCTGCGCGCTGCGGCCCTTGTAGCCGGTCGGCGCCATCACCGGGTAGACGCGGCGCGCGCTGACGCGCTCGATCGCCGCGACGGGGATGCCGTGGCTGGAATTGCTCTGCTGGCTGTACGGCTTCAGGCTGGCGAAGCGGGCGGTGCGTTTCGCCATCTCGTCGGGCGTTACGACGATGGTCTTCATGGCGTCTCCCTTCCTGCTCGTGTCGTTGTCGTCAGGCGCGCTTGATCTCCCCCGGCGTGAAGAACGGTGCCGGAATGAGGATCTTGTTCTCCATCTCCTCGATCAGCGCCTGCACCTTCGGCGCGAAGGCCTGCCACCGCTTGTCGGCGGCCAGCTTCGTGCGCCGCTTGGTGCGGTCGGCGAGATCCTTGTAGCCCCACATGTGGACGACCTGGTTGAGCGGACCCAGCTCGGTCGCATAGTAGCCGACCATCATGCCGAGTATGGGCAGCTGGATCGGCATGCCCTCGCTCTCGTAGAGCTTGAAGAACGTGGCGGTGGCGGCCGGCTTCAGCCGGTAGGTACGCATCTCGACGATCATGGGGCCCCCTGAACCTGCGGGCGGCCGCATGACCGCCACAAGTCAGCGTAGCGCGGCGGCGACGTTTCCGCCATCGACGGTGAGCACGGCCCCGGTGGTCTTGCGGGCCAGCGCCAGGGCGAGGAAGGCCTCCGCCACGTCCCCCGCCGTGACCTCGCGGCCGAGCAGGTTGCCGGCCATGTAGTCGTGCTCCGAGACGCCGCGCGCCTGCGAGCGGCTGGCCACCATGGCGTCGGTCAGCAGGCCGCTGCGGATACGGTCGGCATTGACGGCGTTGGAGCGGATGCCCTCGGCGCCGTAGTCGATGGCGTATTGCCGGGCGAGGCCCATCGCCGCCGCCTTGGGCAGGCCGTAGGGCCCGAAGTTGGGACCGGGATTGACCGCCTGCTTGGAGGCGTTGAACAGCAGCACGCCGCCCGTCCCCTGCGCCCGCATCACCGCGACGGCGGCCTTGGCCACGGTCTGGTGGGCGAAAAAGTTCAGCTCGAAGCTCGCCCGCAGGGTCGCGTCGTCGACTTCGCCGATGCGCCCCTGCCACGCGGCGCCGGCGTTGGAGACGAGGATGTCGATGCCGCCGAAGGCCTCGACCACGCGCGCCATCGCCGCCGCGACCGAGGCGCCATCGGTGACGTCGCAGGCGACGGCGAGCGCACTTATGGCTTTCGCCGCCTTCGCCGCCGCGTCGCCGTCGCGGTCGAGCAGCGCCACCTCGGCGCCGGCGTTGCGGAACGCCTTGCCGATGGCGGCGCCGATGGTGCCGCCGCCGCCGGTGACGACGGCGATCTGGCGCGCCAGCGGCTTCTCCGCGCCCTTGCCCAGCTTGGCCTGTTCGAGCGACCAGTATTCGATGTCGAACTGCTCGGCCTCGTCGATGGTCGCATAGCGGCCGATGGCCTCGGCGTTGGCGATGACCTCGATGTTGGCCTCGTAGAGGTCGGCGGCGATGGCGGCGGCCTTGGCGTTCTCCCCGGCGGCGAAGATGCCGAGGCCGGGCACCAGCACGATGCGCGGCGCCGGGTCGAGCGGCGTCTTGGGCGCCACCGAGTCGGTGTTATGGCGCGTCACGTAGGCCCGGTAGTCGTCCTTGTAGCGGGCGATGGCGGCCGCGAGCCCGGTACGGAAGCCCGTGAGGTCTCCGGCCAGTGGCGCCGGCGCGATCAGCGGCAGCGGCTTAGTGCGGATGGCGTGGTCGGGCGTCACGGGACCGAGCAGGGCGTAGCGCGGCAGCTCGGCACCATCGACGAAGGCACGGATCCCCGGCCCCGTGCGATGGGCCAGCACGAAGCGCCGCCACAGCCCCTCGTTGCGGTCGGTCTCCAGCGCCAGCAGGCCGCGCAGCACCGGCGCCACCTCGGCGGCGGTCATCACCGGCCCGGCCGGCGCCGCCGGCACGAACACCTGTCGCGCCGCCTTCGCCACGCGCGCCTCGGCCTTCGAGACCAGCTCGATCATCCGCTCGTAGGCGGCCTCGGCGGTCTCGCCCATGGTGAAGATGCCGTGCTTCAGCAGGATCAGCGCGTCGGCCTCGGGCTCGGCCCGGCTGGCGGCGGCGCAGGCCTGCGCCAGTGCGAAGCCGGGCATGATGTAGGGCACATAGGCGACGCCATCGCCGAAGGTCTCGCGGCAGATCGCTTCGCCGTCGGGCTGGTCGGTCAGCGCGAGGACGGCGTTGGCGTGGGTGTGGTCGACGAACTTGTGCGGCAGGAAGGCGTGCAGCAGCGTCTCGACAGAGGGGTTGGGCGCGGCGGCGTCGAGCAGGTTGATGCGCAGCGCGTTGACCATGTCCTCGTCGGACAGGCGTTGCAGGCGCTGCAGCCGGCGCAGCGGCTCCAGCCGCACGGCGGGCAGGCCCGGCGGCTCGATCGCGCCCATGTCCCAGCCCGAGCCCTTGACGCACAGCACCTCGACCGGATCGCCGGCGAGGTCGTGCGCCGTCGCCTTCACCGAACTGTTGCCCCCGCCGTGCAGCACCAGCGACGGCTCGCCGCCGAGCAGGCGCGTGCCGTAGACCGCCAGCGACACGTCCTCCGCGACGCCCTGCTGGGCCCAGCGGGCGACCGTCGCCGCCGCCTCGTCCGCGCGCCACCGGCTCTGCATCTTCTTGGTCCGTCTGCCTTGCGTTCAGGCGTGCGGACTAGCCCCAAAAGCGGTCCCGGTGCAAGCGCGGCCGAAGTCAATCCCGCGCGGCCAGCGCTTCGCCGAGCCGCCGCCATTCCGCCTCTTCGCCCGGCAGGCCGAAGCGCAGGCGATCCGGCCGTCCGGCGAAGCGCCGGACGAGGATGCCCCGCCGCCCGAGACGCTCGTACAGGCCGTCGGCGTCCGGCGTCCCGACGTAGCGGAAGAGAGCCGTGCCGCCCGCCACGGTCAGCCCCGCGCCGGCGAGCAGCCCATCGAGGCGCGCCGCATCGGCCGCGAGACGCCGGCGCGTGGCAGCGATCCACTCGGTATCGGCCAGCGCCGCCGCGCCGATGGCCAGCGCCGGCCCCGACACCGCCCACGGTCCCAGCCGGTCGCGCAGTATCGCGGCCATATCCGGCGCGGCAATGGCGAAGCCCAGCCGCAGACCGGCGAGGCCGAAGAACTTGCCGAAGGAGCGCAGCACGACGATGCCGCCCCGCGCCACGTCGCCGGCGAGACTCTCCCCCGCGGGACCGACATCCATGAAGGCCTCGTCGACGACCAGCAGGCCGGTGCGACCGGCCAGCGCCAGCAGCTCGGCGCGCGGCACGACCCGGCCATCGGGATTGTTCGGGTTGGTGACGACCGCGAGGGCGACGCCGGCGAGGTCGGAAACCTGTATCACGTCGTCGACCCTGTGGCCCGACAGCGCCGCCGCCCGCGCGTGCTCCGCATAGGTCGGCCCAAGCACGGCGGCACGGCCGGGCGCCCGCAACGCCGCGACCGGCGGCAGCAGGATCTGGGTGCCTGGCGCGGCGACGACGCAGGCCGCGCCGGGCGCGCCGTAACGCAGGGCGGCGGCCGCCGCGAGACGGTCGAGCGCGTCCCGCCCCGGCAGGCGCATCAGCGCGTCCGCCGGCAGAACTGGCACCGGCCACGGCACCGGGTTGATGCCGGTCGAAAGATCGATGAAGGGCTCCGGCGCACCGGGGAAGCGGCGGCGGGCGGCGGACAGATCGCCGCCATGCTCGATGGCGGCGAATCCGCTCATCGCCGCCACCCGGGCGCAACCTCGTCCTTCGACAGGCTCAGGACGAGGGCTGCTTGTGGATGAAGCCCGGAGGCATCCTCATGGTGAGCCTGTCGAACCATGAGGACCGCTCCAGCCCTAGAGATACTGGCGGAACCAGGCGATGGCCTCGCGCTTCTGCACCTCGTGCTTCTCCGGCGAACAGAAGGCGTAGCTCTCGTAGTGCTGCGCCTTCGGAATGCAGACGAGGCGCTTGGGCTCGCCCAGTTCCTCGTAGCACGACAACTGCTCGTTCACGGGACACAGCGTGTCGTGCTCGGCGTAGACCATCAGCACCGGCCGCGGCGAGATGCGCGAGGCGACCCATTCCGGCTTGAAGCGCCAGCAATGGGCCGCGCTCTCGATGTCGTACTCGGGATTGAAGCGTCCGTCCTTCACGTGGAACTGGTCGATCACCATCTGCGTGTGCGGATCGGTCAGCATGATCTCCGGCAGCTTGACCATCGTCTTCTCGCCGGTGACGACGCGCTTGCGCTCGGCCTCCATCACCTTCTCCTTGAATGTGGCCCATTCGTGCGGGCGGCGCACGGTGCGCATCCAGCGCTCGCCGTCGGCGACCATGACGGCCGAGACGATAACCTTGATGCGCTCGTCGAAAGCGGCGCACCAGATGGCGTTGGCGCCACCCCAGGACGACCCGTAGACGCCGATGCGCTCGGGATCGACGCCCTCGACCGTCTGCAGGTAGGTGACACCGTCATAGACCATCTGCGCCTGGTCGAACGGACGATGGCGGCCGCGCGGGCCTTCCGACACGCCGAAGCCGGGGTAGTCGGGCGACAGCACGAAGTAGCCCTCCTCCCACAGCCATTGCGGCACGTCCATGCCGTAGACGTCCTTCATGCCGGTATAGCCGTGCGGCACGATGATGGCGGGACGCAGGTTGTCGCCCTTCTTCCAGTCGCGCGGGCGATAGAGGAAGGCGGCGATCTTCAGGTCGTTCGAATAGAAATGGATGTCGTCCCAGACCTTGGGGTGCGCCATGTCAGGAGTTCCCTCGTGCAACAGGTTTGCAGGCGACGATTATAGCCACCGGCCCGGCCCTGTCGCCGCCGTCCCACCAGGCCATTTCGCTGCGTGAACGCGGCGCGGGGCATCAACCCAGGGCGCGGTACCAGCCCGACAGCGCACGGCCGATCTCGTGCGGCGAGTCCTCGTGGACGTAGTGCAGGCCCCTGACGGTCACTTCCGTCTGGTTCGGCCAGCGGCGCACGATGTCGCGATGGCGGCCGACGAGGACGGCGCCCGGCTCGGTATTGATGAACAGCTTGGGGAACGGCGCCCCGGCCATGAACGCGCTGTTCGCCTCGACCACGGCGAGCACGTCGGCCGGGCTGCCCTCGATGGGGATCTCGCGCGGCCAGGTCAGAGTCGGGCGACGGTCCTCGCCCGCATTGCGATAGGGCCGGCGATATTCGTTCATCTCCGTCTCGGTCAGCTTCCGCAGCACCATCGCCGGCAGCACCTTCTCGACGAAGAAATTGCCCTGCAGCACCATCTCCTCGCCTTCGGGGCCACGGAACTTGCGGAACAGCGCCTGCACCTCGGGCGGCCAGTGGTCCCACGAGAAGTCGCCGACGAGCGCCTGGAAGTAGCAGACGGCCTTGATCCGGTCGGCGTTGTTGCGCGCCCAGGTGAAGCCGGTCTGCGAACCCCAGTCGTGGACCATCAGGGTCACGCGCGGGCCGAGGTCGAGCGCATCGAGCAGCGCATCGATGTATTGCTGATGCTCGGCGAGGCGATAGCGGCCGGGGCCACTGCCGTCGAGCTTCGCGCTGTCGCCCTGGCCGATGTTGTCGACGGCGACGATGCGCGCGGCGTCCTGCACGTAGGGCATGATGTTGCGGTACATGTAGGACGAGGTGATGTTGCCGTGCAGGAAGACGATCGGGTCGCCCTGCCCCTCGTCGACCACGGCCATGCGCTTGCCCAGCACCTCGACCGTCTTCTTCGCGTAGCGCATCGTCGGGTCGATCGCCGTCATCGGAGCCTCCACGGGTCTGCCGGATCACACCTCAACCCGGCGCCACGCGCCGGGCAACCCGCCGCGCCGGCAAACTCTGTTGAACGGGCCGCACAGGCCCGCGATTGCCGCGGCGCGCCTCATGTGCCATGAGCGGCCCGCAGCCGCGGCCGCATCGCCCTCCCGCACCGGATCGTCCCCATGACCGCCCCCGCCGACCCGCCGCACGCCCGGCATGTCCTGCTCGTGGGCATGCTCGGGGCGTTGTGCGCGCTGGGGCCGCTGGCCCTGTCGATGCACGTGCAGTCGATCCCGGTCATCGTCGCCGACCTCGGCTCCGACTACGCGACGGTTCAGCTCACCGTCTCGCTGTTTCTCGCCACCTTCGGCCTCGGCATGCTGCTGGTCGGGCCGATCTCCGACCGGCTCGGGCGACGCCCGGTGCTGTTCGGCGGCCTGGTGCTGTTCACCGCGGCGGCGGCGATTGCCGCCTTCGCGCCGACCGCGGACACCCTGATCGCCGCGCGCGTCGGCCAGGCCGCCGGCGCCGCCGCGGCGATCATCGTCGCCCGTGCCGTGGTGCAGGACGCCTTTCCGCCGGCGCGCGTCGCCGCGACCATGGCCTTCGTCGCCATGCTGCAGTCCATCGCGCCGGCCGTAGCCCCCATCCTCGGCGGCGTCGTCGATGCGCTGGCCGGCTGGCGCGCGATCTTCGCGATCCTCGCGGCATCGGGCCTGCTGCTGCTGGCGCTGTCGGCGTGGCGGCTGCAGGAAACCAACCCGTATCGCACGGCCGGCACGGTCGCGAGCTGGGGCGAGATCGCGGCGCGATTCCTGCGCCTGCTCGGCCTGCGCCGCTACGTCGGCTACGTCATCCTGCTGTCCTTCGCCACCTGCGGCCTGTTCGGCTTCCTGTCGGCGGGCCCGGCGGTGCTGATCGGCGTGCTCGGCCATTCGCGCCTCGAGTTCAGCCTCATGCTGTTCGCCGTCGCTTCGATGTTTTCCGTCGGCAACTACTGCACCAGCCGCCTGCTGCGGCGCATGCACGCCGACCGCGTGCTGCGCTACGGCGCGCTGCTCAACCTGCTGGCCATGTCGTTGCTGCTCGCCGGCTCGTTCGCGCCCTCGGCGCTGACCATCGTCGGGCCGATGTGCCTCTATGGCGTCGCTTCCGGACTGGTCTTCCCCAACGCCATCGCCGGCGCCGTCTCGGTCGACCCGCGCATCGCCGGCTCGGCGGCGTCCTTCCAGGGCTTCATCCAGCTGGCGAGCGGCGCCGTCCTTGCCTTCATCATCGCCGCCCTGCCGACCGACACGATGCGCTGGATGGCGCTGACCTGCCTCGTCATGGCCGCCGGCGCGGTCGCCGCCCTGCTGCTGCTGCCGCGGCGGCCGGCGCGGGGCTGACCCCGCGCCGGCCGTCCGACCTCAGAACTGCGCCGCCTCGGTCGAGCCAGCGAGGGCGGTGGTGGCGCTGGTGCCGCCGCTCAGCGTGTCGGCGACGGCATCGAACCAGCCGGTGCCGACCTCGCGCTGGTGGCGCACCG
The DNA here is from genome assembly GCA_050246875.1 of Alphaproteobacteria bacterium. GTDB lineage: Bacteria > Pseudomonadota > Alphaproteobacteria > UBA6615 > UBA6615 > SHWB01. The sequence continues at coordinate 287,933 of JBFWVF010000001.1, forward strand.
CGCTGTAGCCCTCGTCCTGCGCGGCGAACTCCTCGGCCTGCAGGCGGGCGTAGCCGGCCATGCCGTCCGTGCGGTAGGCGCGGGCGAGCGACCAGGCGGCGTAGCTCGTGGCATGGAAGCCGGCGAGCGTGACGAACTGGTAGCGGTAGCCCATCGCCCCAAGCTCGCGCTGGAAGCGTGCCTGGTCCGCGCGGTCCATGTGCTTGCCCCAGTTGAACGAGGGCGAACAGTTGTAGGCGAGCCGCTTGCCCGGATGCGCGGCCTGCACCGCCTCGGCGAAGGCGCGGGCGTGGGCGAGGTCCGGGGTCGAGGTCTCGCACCACAGCAGGTCGGCATAGGGCGCGTAGGCGATGGCGCGGGCGATCGCCGCCTCGAAGCCCGGCCGCGTGCGGTAGAAGCCCTCGGCCGTGCGCTCGCCGGTGAGGAACGGGCGGTCGCGCTCGTCGACGTCGCTGGTCACCAGCTTCGCCGCCTCGGCGTCGGTGCGCGCCATGATCAGCGTCGGCACGCCGGCGATGTCGGCGGCGAGGCGGGCAGCGTTGAGGGTGCGGATGAAGGCGCCCGTCGGCACCAGCACCTTGCCGCCGAGATGGCCGCACTTCTTCTCCGCGGCGAGCTGGTCCTCGAAGTGGACGGCGGCGGCGCCGGCCTCGATCAGCCCGCGCATCAGCTCGAAGGCGTTGAGCGGGCCGCCGAAGCCGGCCTCGGCATCGGCGATGACCGGCACATGGAAGTCCAGCGCCGGCCCGGTGTCCTTGCCGTCGGCGCGTTCCAGCGTCTGGACCACGTCGGCGCGCGACAGCGCCCGGTTGAGCCGGCGCACCATCGCCGGCATCGAGTCCGCCGGGTAGAGGCTCTGGTCGGGATAGGTTTCGCCGGCGCTGTTGGCGTCGGCCGCCACCTGCCAGCCGGAGACGTAGATCGCCTCCAGCCCGGCACGCACCGCCTGCACCGCCTGGGTGCCGGTGTAGGCGCCGAGCGTCGGCACGAAGTCGCGGTCGGCGAGCAGGCGCCACAGCTTGCGCGCGCCGTTCTCGGCCAGCGTATGGGCCACCGGCAGCGAGCCGGCGAGGCGGCGGACCTGGGCCGGCGCGTAGTCGCGGCGAATCCCGGCCCAGCGGTCGGGTGCCCAGCAGGGCGCCGGCCAGCCGGCCGCATCGGCGCCGGCCGCGCCGTGGCAGGTCAGCGCGAGGTCGTCCTCGCGGCTGTCGTGGCTGGCGGCGGGCTGCGCCGTCCGCAGGATCATGTCGTCGGGCATGGCACTTGCTCCTCTCGGAAATGTCGTCTTGAAAATCTTGACAATCACAGACATGAAATCAATAAGTACATGAATTATCGTTAGAAAATCCGTAAAGAACCGTAAATGTCCAGCGACGAATCCGTAAAGGCGGTAAAGCCGTCGGCGGCGGCCGACCGGCTCGGCGCGCGCATTCGCCGCCTGCGGCGCCAGCGCGGCCTGTCGCAGACGGCGCTGGCCGGCCGGCTCGGCATCTCGGCCAGCTACCTCAACCTGATCGAGCACAATCGCCGCAGCGTGACGGTGCCGCTGCTGCTCAAGCTTGCCGAACTGTTCGAACTCGAACTGTCCGATGTCGCCACCGGCGAGGACGACGGCCGGCTGGTCGCCGAGCTGATGGAGGTGTTCGCCGACCCGGTGTTCGATGCCTGCGAGGTGCGCGGCGGCGACGTGCGCGACCTCGTCGCCGGCAACCCGGCGATCGCCCGCGCGATCGTCGCGCTGCACGACGCCTGGCGCCATGCGAAGAGCGACGCCGCCAGCCTCGCCATCCGCGACGGCGACGGCAGCGAGCCGGTGCCGGGCGAACCGCGCCAGCCGGCCGAGCTGGTATCCGACTTCCTGCAGGCGGCCGGCAACCACTTCCCCGCCCTGGAGGCGGCGGCCGAGCGTGTCGCCCATGACGTGGCGCTGACCGGCGAGGGCGCGGTCGGCGGCCTGTCGGTCTTCCTCGCCAATGCCTTCGGCGTGCGCATCGCGGTGCTGCCGTCGGCCCGTGGCCAGGGCGCGATGCGCCGCTACGATCCCGAGACGCGCACGCTGCTGCTGTCGGAGATGCTGCCGGGCGCCAGCCGCGCCTTCCAGATGGCGCACCAGCTCGCGCTGCTCGCCGCCGACGAGGAAATCGACCGCGCCCTCGACGCCGGCGGACTGGCGGAAGACGGTGAGGCCCGCACGCTCGGCCGCATCGCCCTCGCCAACTACTTTGCCGGCGCGGTGCTGATGCCCTACGTGCCGTTCCTCGAGGCGGCGAAGGCGCTGCGTTACGACGTCGAACTGCTGGCGCACCGTTTCTCGATGAGCTTCGAGCAGGTCTGCCACCGCCTCACCAACCTGCAGCGGCCGGGATGGCGCGGCGTGCCGTTCCACATGCTGCGCACCGACATCGCCGGCAACATCTCCAAGCGCATCTCGCTGTCGGGCATCCACATTCCGCGCCATGGCGGCCTCTGCCCGCGCTGGAACGTCCACGCCGCCTACCTGCGTCCGGGCACGATCATCGCGCAGGTCTCGCTGATGCCGGACGGCGAGGCCTATTTCTGCATCGCCCGCAGCGTGCGCAAGGGCACCGCCGGCCACGGCGCGCCGCAGAGCTGGGTGTCGATCGGGCTCGGCTGCCGGCTGGAGCACGCGCGCGAGCTGGTCTACGCCGACGGCATGGACCTCGCCAGCCCGGACGTGGCGGTGCCCGCGGGCGTGTCGTGCCGGACCTGCCCGCGCCTCGACTGCCGCCAGCGCGCCTTTCCGCCCGTCTCGCGCCGTCTCGGCCTCGACGAAAACGTGCGCGGCCCCTCGGCCTGGACGACGCCGGGCGCGTAGCCGGCCTCAACCCTCCGCCGCGCGGCGCAGGCGATCGTCGATGGCGCGGCCGATGCCGATGGCGGGCACCGGCATGACGGCGATGGCAGCGCAGCCGGTGGCGTCGAGCGCGCGCAGCATGGCGAAGAGATTGGCCGCCGCCTCGGTCAGGTCGCCGGCCGGCGACAGGTTCAGCGTCGCGGCGGCGCCGCAGGGCACGTCCGGCCCGAAGGCCAGCAGCGCCTCGCCGGCACGCACCTCGCACGCATCGAGGCGCAGCCGGGCGCGCGGCGCGTAGTGGCGGGCGAGGCGGCCGGGGCTTTTGGGCCGGCCGTCCTCGTCCGTGGCGGCGGCCAGCGGCCCGACCAGCGCCGCCACCGCCTCGGCCGTCACGGCGCCATGGCGCAGGATCGCCGGCAGCGGCCCGGTGAGGTCGACCACCGTCGATTCGAGGCCCACCGCGCACGCGCCGCCGTCGAGGATCATGCCGACGCGGCGCCCCAGCGAGACGGCGACGTGTTCCGCCATCGTCGGGCTCGGCTCGCCCGAGCGGTTGGCGCTGGGCGCCGCCAGCGGCACCCCGGCGGCGGCGATCAGCGCCCGGGCCACCGGATGCGCCGGCACGCGCACGGCGGCGCTGGCGAGGCCGGCGCTGGCCAGCGCGGCGAGGCGCGTGTCGTGGCGGCGCGGCAGCACCAGCGTCAGCGGCCCGGGCCAGAAGGCGGCGGCGAGGCGGCGGGCGCGGCCGTCGATCACGACATCGCGGCCCGGACCGTCCGCCGTCGCGTAGTGGGCGATCAGCGGGTTGAAGCGCGGCCGCTCCTTGGCGGCGAAGATGGCCGCCACGGCCCGTTCGTTCGTGGCATCGGCGCCGAGGCCGTAGACCGTCTCGGTCGGGAAGGCCACCAGCCCGCCCGCGCGCAGAACCCCTGCCGCGACGTCGATGGCGGCGGGGTCGGCGGGACGGACGGTCGGCTCGGCGGTCATGGCGGCGCCTTGTGCCACGATGCCCGGCCCGACGCATCCCTTTCGCAATTGCGAAGACTCGTTCGCAGCCGCACTATCGCGGTGGCAGCCGGAGGCAGGCGATGGCGGCAGCGGTCATCACCGTGGCACAGCAAAAGGGCGGCGCCGGCAAGACCACGCTGGCCGCGCACTTGGCCGTTGCCTGGTCGGCCATGGGCCAGCGCGTGGCGCTGGTCGACGTCGATCCCCAGGGCAGCCTCGGCGCCTGGCACGCGGCGCGCGCCGCGCGTCTCGGCGAGGCCGCGACCGGCTTCCACTTCGTCGCCGTGCCCGGCCATCGCCTGACCACGGTGCTCGCGCGCCTTGCCGGCGACCACGACATCGTCGTCGTCGACAGCCCGCCGCATGCCGAGACCGAGGCGCGCATCGCCGTGCGCGCCGCCGCCCTCGTGCTGGTGCCGGTGCAGCCGAGCCCGCTCGACCTGTGGGCGGCGGGCCCGACGCTCGACGTGGCGAAGGCCGAGCGGCGCAAGGCGGTGGCGGTGCTCAACCGCGTGCCGGCGCGCGGTCGCGTCGCCGACGAGGCAGCCGACGAACTGGCGCGCATGGGCGTGGCGGTGGCCCGCGCACGGCTCGGCTCGCGCACCGCCTTCGCGCGCAGCCTTGCCGGCGGCTACGGCATCACCGAGGCCGCCGGCACGACCACCGCGGCGGAGGAAATCCGCGCCCTCGCCGCCGAGGCGCTGGGCGCCGCCGGCGTCCGCTAGCGTGCACCCCAGACGAGAAAGTCGGGATTGAGGAAGCCGGGCTTGCCGTAGCGCAGCGCGCCGCCGTCGAGCGTCTCGACGCGGCCGCCGGCGGCGAGCACCAGCGCATGTCCGGCCGCCGTATCCCATTCGCTGGTCGGGCCGAGACGCGGATAGAGGTCGGCGCCACCCTCCGCGACGCGCGCGAACTTGAGCGCGCTGCCGAGCGGATCGCGCTGCCGCACGACAAGGCCGCGCGCGGCGATGAAGTCGGCAATACGGTCGTTGCGGCCGTGCGAGCGGCTGGCGAGGACGTCGAGCCCGTCGCCCGCCGGACGGCGGCAGGCGATGGCGGCCGGCGCCCCGTCACCCTCGGCCCGCGTCGCCGTGCCGGGTCCGGCCCCGGCCCAGGTCACGTCGCGCGCCGGGCCGTGCAGGACACCGAGCACCGGCACGAAGCCGTCGACGAGGCCGATGCACACGGCATACTCGCCATTGCCGGCGACGTATTCGCGCGTCCCGTCGAGCGGATCGACCAGCCAGAAGGTGCCGCTGGACACGTCGGGGATGCGCCCCGCCGCGACGGCTTCCTCGGAGACGACCGGGATGGCGGGCGTCAGCGCCGCCAGCGCCGGCAGGATGGCGCGCTCGCTGGCGTGGTCGGCGGCCGTCACGGGGCTGCCGTCGGTCTTGCGCGCGCGCGCCATGTCGTCCACGGCGATCGCACGGATCGCCGCCCCGGCCGCGCGCGCGATGCGCGCGACGGCCGGCAGCAGCGCGGACAGGTCAGTCCCGTCGAGAGCCTTCACTCCGCCGCCATGCGCCGCGCCGCGAGGAGGTTCCACACCCGGTCGGGCGTCGCCGGCATGTCGATGTCGACGGTGCCGACGACCGGCTCGACGGCGTCGACGATGGCGTTGATCACCGCCGGCGGCGCGCCGATGGCCCCGGCCTCGCCCGCACCCTTGATGCCCATCGGGTTGGTGCGGCAGGGCACGTTGCGCATGGTGAAGTCGACATATGGCAGGTGGTCGGCGTGCGGCATGGTGTAGTCCATGAACGAGCCGGTCACGAGCTGGCCGGCCTCGTCGTACACCGTGTGCTCCCACAGTGCCTGGCCGGCCCCCTGGGCCACGCCGCCATGCACCTGGCCGGCGATCAGCAGCGGGTTGATGACGTCGCCGAAATCGTCGACCGCGGTGTAGCGCTCCAGCGACACGTCGCCGGTGTCCGGGTCGAGTTCGATCTCGCAGATATGCGCGCCGTTGGGGAAGGTCGGCACGTCGGGCTGGTGCGCGTGCTTCTCGTCGAGCCCCGGCGTCGCGCCCTCCGGCAGGTTCTTCGGGTCGAGCGCGGCCTTCGCCACGTCGAACAGGCTCATGCGCCGGTCGGTGCCGGCGACGGTGAAGGTACCGCCGGCATACTCGATGTCGGCCTCGGCCGCCTCCATGACATGCGCCGCGACGGCGCGGCCCTTGGCGATGATCTTCTCCGAGGCGAAGGCCACCGCCGGACCGCCCACCGTCACCGAGCGCGAGCCGCCGGTGAGGCCGCCCGGCACGATGTCGGTATCGCCCTGCACCACCGTGATGTTGTCGGTATCGATGCCGAGCTTGGCCGACATGATCTGCTTGTAGGAGGTGTCGTGGCCCTGCCCGTTCGACATGGTGCCGATGATGATGCTGACGCGCTCGCCGGCCGGATCGAAACGCACGTCGGCCGTCTCGGCACCGCCGCCGCCGCAGCGCTCGACATAGGTGGCGAGGCCGATGCCGCGCAGCTTGCCGCGCCTGGCGGCCTCGGCGCGGCGGGCGGGGAAGCCGGCCCAGTCGGCCCGCTTCATCGCCTGCTCCATGATCGCCGTGAACTCGCCGGAATCGAACACATCGCCGAGCGCCGTCGTGTAGGGCAGCACCTCGGGCGGGATGAAGTTGCGGCGCCGCAGCTCGTCCGGCGCGATCTTCATGACGCGCGCGATCTTGTCGACGAGGCGCTCGATCAGATAGATCGCCTCGGGCCGCCCGGCGCCGCGATAGGCGTCGACCGGCACGGTGTTGGTCATCACACCCTTGACGTTCGCCCAGATCGCCGGAAGCCGGTAGAGGCCGTTCAGCATCGCCGTGCCGGCCTCGGTCGGAATGTACGGCGCCATGACCGACAGGTAGGCGCCGAGATTGGCCCAGGTGGTGACGCGCAGGCCGAGGAAGTGGCCCTCGTCGTCGAGCGCCATTTCGGCGCGGCTGATGTGGTCGCGGCCCTGCGCGTCCGACAGGAAGCCCTCGGCGCGTTCGGCCGTCCAGCGCACCGGGCGCTTCAGCTTGCGCGAGGCCCACACCACCAGCGGCTGCTCGGGATGCAGGAAGATCTTCATGCCGAAGCCGCCACCGACATCGCCGGTGACGAGGCGCACCTGCTCCGGTTTCAGCTTCACCACCTCGTTGAGGTGGCCCTTCAGCATCTGCACGCCCTGGCTCGACGTGTAGAGCGTTGTGCGGTCGCTCTTCGCGTCGTAGTCGGCCACGGCCGCGCGGGTCTCCATCGGATTGACCACGACGCGGTTGTTGACCAGCTCCAGCGACACCACACGCGATGCCTTCTTGAAGGCCGCCTCGGTCGCCTCGCGGTCGCCCTTGCCCCAGTCGAAACAGAGGTTGGACTTGCACTCGTCCCACACCAGCGGCGCGCCGGCCTCGCAACCGCGCCGCGCGTCGGTCACCGACGGCAGTTCCTTGTAGTCGACGACGACCAGTTCGGCGGCGTCGCGTGCCTGCGCCAGCGTCTCGGCGATGACCGCCACGACCGGGTCCCCGACATGGCGCACCTTGCCGTGGGCCAGCACCGGCCGGGTCGACTTGAAGTTGGTGCTGCCGTCGATGTTCTTGACCTGCGGCAGCACCGGCAGGGCGCCGAGCCCGTCGGCGATGGCATCGGCGCCGGTCAGCACCGCCAGCACGCCCGGCGCCCGCTTCGCCGCCGCGGTGTCGATACCGCGAATCTCGGCATGGGCGTGCGGTGAGCGCAGCACGAAGCAGTGGGCCTGGCCCTTGATCTGGACATCGTCGGTATAGCGGCCGCCTCCCGACAGCAGCCGGAAATCCTCGGTGCGCGGAACCGCCTGGCCAATGCCGAACTGACCCATCTCAGCGCCTCTTGTCTCGGGTTGGGATACGTGTGCGCGAATGCGCCGGGATCATAGGCGACCGGCGGGCCCGCGACCAAGCCCGCTATGCTATGGTGACGCGTCAGGGAGCCGGACATGAACGCTGCCGAACCGGACCTCGCGACCGCCGACGGCGTGGTGCCGGGCCGTCACTGGCACCGCCTCGCCGACGGCCGTATCCAGTGCGACGTCTGCCCGCGCGAGTGCAAGCTGAACGACGGCCAGCGCGGCCTGTGCTTCGTGCGGGCGCGGGCCGGCGAGCAAATGGTGCTGACGACCTGGGGCCGTTCGTCCGGCTACTGCGTCGACCCGATCGAGAAGAAGCCGCTCAGCCACTTCCTGCCGGGCACGCCGGTTCTCTCGTTCGGCACCGCCGGCTGCAACCTCACCTGCAAGTTCTGCCAGAACTGGGACATCTCGAAGAGCCGCGAGATCGACACGCTGGCCGATGCCGCCGACCCCGAGACCATCGCCCGCGCCGCGCGGCAGCTCGGCTGCCGCTCGGTCGCCTTCACCTACAACGATCCCGTCATCTTCCTCGAATACGCCCTCGACGTCGCGGCGGCGTGCCGCGCGCAGGACATCCGCACGGTGGCGGTGACGGCGGGCTACGTCTCGCCGGCGGCGCGGCGCGAATTCTTCGCCGGCATGGACGCGGCGAACGTCGACCTCAAGGGCTTCACCGAGGATTTCTACCAGCAGCTCTGCTCGGCGCGGCTCGCCCCGGTGCTCGACACGCTGGTCTACCTCAGGCACGAAACCAAGGTGTGGTTCGAAATCACGACGCTGCTGATTCCCGACGAGAACGACAGCGCCGCCGAGATCGAGCGCCTGTCGCGCTGGGTCGTCGACGAGCTGGGGCCGGACGTGCCGGTGCATTTCACCGCGTTCCATCCCGACTGGAAGATGCGCGACAAGACACGCACGCCGCATGCGACGCTCATTCGGGCGCGCCATATCGCGATGGCCAATGGCATCCGCTACGCCTATGTCGGCAATGTCCATGACAAGGCGCGCCAGTCGACCTACTGCCATCACTGCGGCGAGCGGCTGATCGGCCGCGACTGGTACATGCTGTCGGAGTGGCGGCTCGACGGGACGGGCCACTGTCGCGCCTGCGGCACGCCGTGCGCCGGCGTGTTCGACGGCAAGCCCGGCGACTGGGGCCGCCGCCGCGAACCGGTGCGGCTCAAGGACTTCGCGCCGCGTGCGCCGGAACCGTCCCTGATCGGTCAGACGCGCTGACCCGGCGCCGCTCCCGCCGTCAGTGGAAGGTCTCGGTGCGGTAGCGCCAGAGCTTGACGCTGTCGTTCCAGAAATCGCCCGGCAGTCCCGCCTTGGCCTTGAGGTGGCGGAAGAAGGTCTTCGGATCGGGTAATTGCTCCCAGACCTGCGGCAGGAACAGGCCGCGCCGCTGCTGGCCGGCAGCGTCGCGCGCCTCGAGGATGATGCCGTCGACCTCGGGCCGCAGGCTCTCGATCGCCTCGGCCTCGGAGCGGAAGGCCAGCGGCCGCGGATGTGACAGGATCGACACCGAGACATCGAGGCGCTGCGACTCCTCCTGCGTCAGCGGCTTGAAGCGGGGGTCCTGGAAGGCCGCCTTGTGGGCGTTGGCGACGACGTCGGCGACCAGCGGCTGGTGCGGCACGACCGAGCCGATGCAGCCGCGCAGCCGGCCATCGAGGGTCAGCGTCACGAAGGTCGCGCGCAGCGCCTGCAGCGGCCGCGGAAAGGTCTCCCACTTCACCTGCGCCGGCTTGCCGTGCTCGATGCCGAGACCGATGGCCTTGCGCGCGATGTCGGCGAGGCGCTGGCGCTCGGCGTCGGGCAGGCGCGCCGTCGCCGCGTACTCGAAGGACCACGCCCCGTAGCCGACGACACGGTCGCGCTGGTTGTGCCCGGCCGTGTCGCCGGACGAGCGCAGGTCGAGCGTCGTCGCCCGCAGGTCGAGCGCGCCGGCGCGGGCAAGCAGGCCGCGCAGCGCATGCCGGCCACAGGCCTGCTCCTCGCGCAACTGGTCGGGCCGCAGCACCTCGAGCGTGCGCCGCGCCTCCTCGTCGAGCTTCTTCGCCGTGGCGTAGTCGTAGTAGTGCGAGAGATCGGAGCTGATCACCACGAGGGTCTCGTCGCCGCCCCACAGCCGGGCCAGCAGGGCATCGACCGCGGCCGGCGCGACGCCGCCGACGAGGATCGGCACCAGCGCGAAGTTGCCCAGCACCTGCTGCAGGAAGGGCAGCTGCACCTCGATGCCGTGCTCCTGCGCGTGCGGCGCATCGTCAACGACGACGCCGGGATGGGCGCGCACGATCCGCATGAACTCGGGATCGAGCGGCACGTCGCCGAGCGGCGTGCGGAAGGCGCGCACCGACGGCACGCAGAACGCCTGCACCGGCTTGCGATGCGGCGGGCCGAGCATGACGACGCGCCGGATCTTCCCGGCCATGCCGGCGAGCGGCTTGAAGGCGCTGCCGGCGATGGCGCCGGAATAGATGAAGCCGGCATGCGGCGAGACCACCGCCTTGGGCGCCACCGGCTGCACCGGCGCGGCGTCGAGGCAGGCCGTCACGACGCGCCGCAACTCCGCCGGATCGGCCGGGTAGAAGGCGCCGGCGACGGCGGCGGGGCGGATGTCGGTCGGCACGGCGCGGACAGTCTGCATGGCCCCTCACGCTGCTGCGGCCAAGTCTAGCAGATGGGATGGCGTCCCGGGCAGCGTCAAGCCGCCAGCGGCCAGAACACGGCGATCAGCGGCAGCGAGACGAGAACGATCAGGATCTCCAGCGGCAGGCCCATGCGCCAGTAGTCGGAGAAGCGGTAGCCGCCCGGCCCCATCACCAGCACGTTGTTCTGGTGGCCGATCGGCGTCAGGAAGGCACAGGACGCGCCGATCGCCACGGCCATCAGGAACGGCTCGGGATTGAGGCTCAGCCGCTCCGCGATGCCGATGGCGATGGGCGACATGACGACGGCGGTGGCGGCGTTGTTCATCACGTCGGACAGGGTCATCGTCACCACCAGCACCAGCCCGACCAGCACGATGGCCGGCACGGCGCCGGCGAAGGCCGCAACGATATCGGCCACGAGTCCGGCCGTCCCGGTCGTCTGCAAGGCGTTGCCGACGGGAATCAGCGCGCCGAGCAGCACGAGGATCGGCCAGTCGACCGCCTCGTACGCCTCGCGCGTGCCGACGACGTTGAGCGCGATCAGCGCCAGCACGGCGGCGGCGAAGGCGATGTAGGCCGGCAGCACGCCGACGACCGTGGCGATGATGGCGACGGCGAACAGGCCGACGGCCAGCAGCGCGCGGCGTGGCCGGCCGATCGACAGGCCGCGCTGCGCCAGCGGCAGGCAGCCGAGTTCGGCGACGGCGTCGGCCAGCCCGTCGCTGTCGCCCTGCAGCAGCAGCACGTCGCCGGCCGTGAGGCGCGCCTGCGCGATGCGCTCGCCCAGCGCCTCGCCGGACCGCGCGAGGGCGAGAAGGGCGACGCCATAGCGGCGGCGGAACGGCACCGAGTAGACGCGCCGCCCCTCCAGCCGCGAGCCGGGCTGGATGACCGCCTCGGTGACCGAGACGTCGTCCGAGCGCAGTGTCTCGTCGGTCAGTTCGAGGTCGGTGACGATTTCGAGGCCGGCCGCCGAGACCAGCCGGTCGAGCACGGCGGGATCGGCGCGCAGCAGCACGATGTCGCCCGGCCGCAGGATCTCGAGCCAGAGGTTGAACAGGCGCCGCGTACCGTCGCGCACGATGCCGGCGACCACCGCGCCCTCGGCCATGCCCTCCAGCGCGCGCACCGTCTTGCCGGCGCAGGCCGCGTCCTCCTTGACGCGCGTTTCGGCGATGTAGGTATTGATCTCGAACAGGTCCTCGGCCGAGCGACGGCCCTGGCGGTCGTTCGGAATCAACCGCCAGCCGATCAGCACGACGAAGGCCAGCCCGACGATGGCCAGCGGCAGGCCGACGAAGGCGAAGTCGAACATCGCGAACGGACCCTCGCCGGTCAGGCGACGGGCATTGGCGACGACGATGTTCGGCGGCGTGCCGATCAGCGTCACCATGCCGCCGAGGATGGTGGCGAAGGACAGCGGCATCAGCATCGCCGCCGGCCGGGTCGTCGTCCGCACGGCCACCGGCAGCAACAGGGCCAGCGCGCCGACATTGTTCATGAAGCCCGACAGTGCCGCACCGAGTGTGCAGAGGGCGGCCCGGCGGCCGGTCTCGCCCGCGACCTTGCGGGCCAGCCAGTCGGCGATGTGGTCGACGAAGCCCGAGGCTTGCAGCGCCCGGCTGATCACCAGCACGCAGGCGACGGTGATGACGGCCGGGTGGCCGAAGCCGGAGAACGCCTCGGCCGTCGGCACCACGCCGGCGAAGACGGCCGCCAGCAGGGCCGCCAGCGCCACGATGTCGTAGCGGACGCGGCCCCACATGAAGCCGACGAGTGCGCCGAGGAGGATGAGCGCAACCGCGATCTGTTCGATGGTCATGTCCGCCGGCTCCACGCCGTCGGAGACGTCCGCCGGCACCCCTGCCCGGCGGGCCCGGGCAGGGACTTCCCAACGCTGCGCTTACGGACCGGACTACAGGCCAACCTGGGTGATGAACTTGGTGTTGAGATAGGCCTCGATCGCCTCCGAGCCGCCCTCCGAGCCGAAGCCCGAGTCCTTGATGCCGCCGAACGGCACCTCCGGCAGGGCGAGGCCGTGGTGGTTGATCGACACCATGCCGCTCTCGAAGGCGGCGCCGATCGCCGCCGCCGTCTTGGCCGACTTCGTGTAGGCGTAGGCGGCAAGGCCGTATTGCAGACGGTTGGCCTCGGCGACGACGGCATCGAAGTCGGAGAAGGGCACGATCGGCGCCACCGGCCCGAACGGCTCCTCGTTCATGATGCGCGCCGACTGCGGCACGTCGGTCAGCACCGTCGGTTCGTAGAAGTTGCCCTTGTTGCCGATGCGCCGGCCGCCGGTCGCAACCTTCGCGCCCTGCTGCTGCGCGTCGGCGACGAAGGCCTCCATCGCCTCCAGCCGGCGGCTGTTGGCGAGCGGCCCCATGCGCGTGTCCTTGTCGAGGCCGTCGCCGACCTTGAGGCCCCTGGCTGCGGCGACGAAGCCGTCGACGAACTTGCCGTAGACCTTCTCGTGGACGAGGAAGCGCGTCGGCGAGACGCAGACCTGGCCGGCGTTGCGATACTTGTTGGCCGACAGCACCTTGATCGCGACGTCGACGTCGGCGTCCTCGAAGACGATGGCCGGCGCATGGCCGCCCAGCTCCATGGTGATGCGCTTCATGTGCTGGCCAGCGAGCATGGCGAGGTGCTTGCCCACCGCCGTCGAGCCGGTGAACGTCACCTTGCGGATGGTCGGGTGGGGAATGAGATATTCGGAAATCTCCGACGGCACGCCGTAGACGAGCTGCACCACCCCTGCCGGCACGCCGGCATCGACGTAGGCGCGCACCAGCTCGGCGCAACTCGCCGGCGTCTCCTCCGGGCCCTTGAGGATGATCGAGCAGCCGGTGGCGACGGCGGCGGAAATCTTCCGCACCGCCTGGTTGATCGGGAAGTTCCACGGCGTGAAGGCGGCGACGGGACCGACCGGCTCCTTGACGACGAGCTGGTAGACGCCCTCGGCGCGCGCCGGAATGACGCGGCCATAGGCGCGCCGCGCCTCCTCGCCGAACCAGTCCATCAGGTCGCCGGCCAGCAGCGTCTCGCCCTTGGCCTCGACCAGAGGCTTGCCCTGCTCCTGGGTCATGACGCGGGCGATGTCGTCGGCGCGCGAACGGATGATGTCGGCAGCCTTGCGCAGCGTCTTGTAGCGGTCGTAGGCCGAGACCTTCTTCCAGTCGCGGAAGCCCTTCTCGGCGGCCGCGAGAGCGCGGTCGAGATCGTCGCGCGAGGCGTGCGGCACGCGGCCGATGGCCTCGCCGGTCGCCGGGTTGAGCACCGGCTCGCTCTTGCCGCCGGAACCGGCGCACCACTTGCCGTCGATGTGAAGCTGGACCTCGGGATACATGGCGTCCTCCGCAAAACGGGCATCCGATCGTTGCGCCGATCCTGCCATGCCGGCGCGGTCGCGCCCAGCCGGCACGACCGTCAGCGCGGCGTCTTCAGGAAGTCCTGCAGGATGTCGTTGAAGCGGTCGGCCGGGCGCTGCTGCTGGGGGGACTGCTGCGGTGCCTGTTGCTGCGGGGCCTGTTGCCGGGGCGCCTGCTGTTGCGGCGCCTGCTGCTGGCCGGGAGCGAGGTTGCGGATGATCGTCTCGACGCCCTTGCCGGCGACGTATTGCTGCAGCTCGTTGAGGTTGACGACGCGGATGTTGGGCTGGTCGAGCGTGCCCTTCTCCTCGACCAGCACGCCGGGAAAATTCCTGTGCTCGGTCAGCCGCGCGCGCGTCTGCATGTCGACCAGCCAGCGCGGCAGGTCGACCGTGCCCTTGATGGTGACGGCCGAGCACTCGGCGGTGATGGTCTGCTCCGGCAGCACGGCGACGCCGCGGGCGATGCCGAACGACGTCTCGAAGTTGCCGATGCGCGTGCGGCCGCCGCGCGTCGAGCCGGCGAGGTCAAGGAAGCCCTGCAGCCCCCTGATGCTGTCGAGCTGCTTCGACACGCGGCAGGCGTCGATGCCGCTGACGACGGCGTCGACGAACGAGACGCCGACCTTGCCCGACAGGTTCGACACCAGCTCGAACGGACTTCCGCCCCGGCTTTCGATGTTGAAATCGGCGCCCAGCGTGCCCGCCGCGAGCGTGACGGCGGAGACGGGAAAGACCAGTTCGAGCAGGCCGCCCATCGTGCGCGCGCCGCCGCCGTGGCCGGCGTCCGCCATCGCCGCGGCGTCGGCGCCGGCGATGCGCATGCTGGCCGATACCCGCGCCGGCGCCGCCTTCGCGTCGACGCGCGCCTGCATGGCGAGCGTGCCGCCATAGACCTTGCCGGTCAGTTCGCGCAGGTCGAACACGCCGTCGCTGAGCGTCGCCACCACCTTCGGCGTCTCGATGCGAAGGTCGCCCTGGGACGCCGCCGGCGCGGTAAGCGTGAGCGACGCGTCGACCGCCCGCAGGCGGCCGAAATCGATCGCCGTGCGCGGCCAGCGTTCGCCATCGTCGCTCGGCGCGTTCGCGGCCGGCGCCGTTCCGCCGCCGGCTCCGCCGCCACCGGCCGCGCCGGCCGGCGCCACGGGCGCGAGGAACCAGTCGAGCACGACCTCGCTCGTCTGCAGGTCGGCGACGAGCTTCGGGCGCGGGCCGGTCGTGTCCCACGTCGCCTGCCCGTTGACCTTGACCGGGCCGAACTCGCCGTCGATGGCGCCGGCGTCGATGCGCCCGGGGGCCAGCTTCACGTCGGCCGCGAGCTTCAGCGCGCCCGGGCGAGCGAGTGCCGGACGCCAGCCCGGCGCCAGCATCCGGGCCGCCGCCGCGAAGTCCGGATGGGCGGCCGACACGCGCAGGCTGCCGGCGGGGGCGCCCTGCTGCAGGCCGTCGAGATGGCCGGCGACGGCCAGGTTCGCGGCGCCGAGGGCGAGCGTCGTATCGAGGTCGAGGGCGGCGAGCGTGCCCTTCGCGGTGCCGGCGAACTTGAGCGCGCCGGCACCCTCGGCGACCGCCGCCCCGGTCAGCGCGCCGAGCAGGCGGCTGCCGTCGGGATGGTTCAGCGCGACGGTGAGGTCGAGCGACGGCGCCGCCGTCAGCAGGTCGCCGACGCGGCCCTTCACCGTCGCCTCGGCACCCTGCGCGACGAGCTTGGCGTCGATGTCGGCGCCCTGGGCGAGGCTGCCGCGCAGGCCGACATCGAGGTCGGCGGCGCCGAGCGGCAACGGCAGCGCCGCGCCCAGCGCCCGCGCCACACGCTCCGGGTCGGGCGCCTTCACCGCCAGCCGGACATCGGCGCTCGGCGCCCCGGTCTCGACGCCGGACAGCGTGCCGGCGAGCCTGACGCTCGCGCCGGCGAAATCCTCGACCGAGGCGTCGCGCAGGTCGAGCGCCCCGCCCTGCAGGGTGCCGTCGAGCGACAGGCCGGCGTACTGCTGGCCGTTCCACGTCACCGCGCCAGCCTTCATCTGCACGATGGCGTCGAAGCGGTCGAGGACGGCCAGCGGGTTGTCCGACGCCGTCGCGGCCGCGGCCGCCGCGCCCGGCGTGCCGGCGCCGCCGCCGGCGGTCGCGCCGGCCGGCCCGGCCGCCGGCCGGTAGGCGTCGAGATTGACGCGGTCGACCGACAGGCCGACGCCGAAGCCCGGCCGCTCGCGCATCGCCACGGCGACGCCGCCGCGAATGCGCGAGGTGTCGACGGTCACGTCGACATCGGTGAGCGTGAGATCGGTGCGCGTCGCCTTGACGGTCGCCGCCAGGGCGAGCTTGCGCAAGCGTTCGGCCGGGACGGCGCCGACATCGGTGCCGAGCCAGCCGAGCAGGCCGCGCAGATTGTCGGAGTTGGCCTCGATCTGGCCGTCGAAGGCGGGGCCGGACTCGCCCAGCGTGACGAAGCCGAAGGCCGAGACGTCGGAACTGCCGGGCAGCAGCGCCGCCGCCTGCGACAGCGTCAGCTCGCCCGCCGCCAGCGAGGCGACGAGCTGGGTCTGGCGGACGATGGCGCCGCGCCAGGTGATGGCGTCGACCTTGAGCTCGACCGTGGCGTCGAAGTCCTTCGGCAGCGTCGGCAGCGTCGGCAGCGGCCGTTCCGGCCGTGCCGGCGTCACAGGCGGGCGCGGCGCGGCGGGGGCACCGCCGGCCGTCGGCGACGGCGCGGCGCCCGGCGCGAGCAGCGCGTCGAGATCGACGCGCGCGAGGTTGAGCACGACGTTGGCCGAGGGGCGGTTGCCCAGGGCCACGTCGATGGCGCCGGTGCCGCTGACGGCGCCGAAGCGCAGCGTCATGTCGTTGACGGCGACCGCGTCGGCGGAGGCCGAAAGCTGCGCGTCGATCTCCAGCGGCGTCGAGCCGATCGCCGGTGGCAGCGCGCCGGCGCCGGTCACGGCGGCGACGACCGCCGGATCGACGGCGCGAACAGCGATGCGGCCGCCGACCTTGGGCGCCACCGGCCAGCCCGACAGCAGGCCCTGAAGCTCCGCCGTCGCACCCGCCGCCGCAACATTCACGGACACCGGCGCGGCGCGGTCGACGCGCAACTGGCCGACCGAAATCCGGACGTCCGCCGGGACGCCGGCGATGCCGAGCTTGCCGTCGAAACGGAACGGACCGTCGAGCGAACTGGCGGCGACCGTCGCATCGATGCCCTCGATGCGCTGCACCGCGCCGGCCGTGCGCCAGACGACGGCGCCGCGCGCGATCCGCACGTCGTCGAGCTGGACGGCGAAGCCCTTGTCGCTGCCCGCAGCGCGGCCGGGCACACCCTCGTTGACCGCCGGCGTCGCCGGCCGCGACGGCGGCGTGAAGACCCAGTTGGTGCGTCCGTCGGCCAGCCGCTCGAGTTCGACCACCGGCTCGACCAGCACGAGCCGCCGCACCTCGACGCGCGACGACAGCAGCGGCCACAGGGCGACCTCGACGCGCAGCGCGCGCAGCCGCACCATGTCGGGCGCCGCGGCGCCGGGCAGGTTGGCGAGGCGCACGCTGGCGAGTTCGAGCGCCGGGGTCGGCAGCAGCTCGACCGAGACATCGCCGTCGATCGTCAGCTTGCGCCCGGTCGCGGCCTCGACCTCGGCGGCGAGCGTGCGCTTGAGGTCGTCGCCGTCGATCAGGCTCGGCGCCAGCAGCACCGCCGCGACGAGCGCGGCCGCGAGTACCGCGAGCGCGATAAGGAGCGTGCGCACCCCGTGCGTCCCCTCGTTCGACCACCGGCCGGGTGCGCGGTTCTCCCCCGGGACCCGCGCGCCGCGGAAGCTAAGGCATGGGCGCCGCGAGATCAAATCCCCGTGCCGCCGTGCCTTGGACGGGCCGACCGCGCGTGTCACGCTGGCGCCGTTCGCCGGGGAGGCGAGACGATGCCCATGCCACGATCCGCCATCGCCGTGCCGGCACTCGCCGCGTTCGCCGTCGCGCTGCTCGCCGCGACAACGCCGGCGGCGGCGGACGCTCCGGTACGCGCGCGCCATCAGATGGTCGTCGCGGCGCATCCGCTGGCCGCCGCCGCCGGACTCGACGTACTGCGCGCCGGCGGCAGTGCGGTCGACGCCGCCGTCGCGGTGCAGGCTGTCCTCACGCTCGTCGAGCCGCAGAGTTCGGGTATCGGCGGCGGCGCCTTCCTGCTGCACTACGCCGGCACGGACGGCCGCGTCACGGCCTGGGACGGCCGCGAGACGGCGCCGGCCGCCGTCGGCCCCGACCTGTTCCTCGACGCCGCCGGACGGCCGCTCGATTTCGCGACCGCCGCCGCGAGCGGGCGCGCCGTCGGCGTGCCGGGCGTGCTGCGCATGCTCGGCGCGGTCCATGCCCGTCATGGCAGGCTGCCATGGGCGCATCTGTTCCGCGCCGCCGAGGCGCTGGCCCGCGACGGCTTCGCCGTCTCGCCGCGCCTCGCCGCCGCCCTCGCGGGACGCGGTGGCGCGCGCCTGCGCGGCCGCCCCGACGCCGAGGCAATCTGGTTTCCCGCCGGCGATCCCGTGGCTGCCGGCGACATCGTCGCCATCCCGGCGCTGGCCGAGACCTTCGCGCGGGTGGCGGCGGACGGACCGGACGCGTTCCACGGCGGCGCGCTGGCCGGCGCGATCGCCGCCGCCGTCGCCGGGACCGCCGATCCGGGCGCCCTCGCCGCGAGCGACCTCGCCGCCTATCGCGCCGTCGAGCGGGCGCCGCTGTGCCGGCCGTATCGCGCCGTCGTCATCTGCGGCATGGGCCCGCCCAGTTCCGGCGGCCTCGCGGTGGCGCAGACCCTCGCACTGCTGGAGCCGCACGACCTCGCCGCACTCGGGCCGGGTTCGCCGGACGCCTGGCACCTCTTCGCCGAGGCGCAGAAGCTGGCCTTCGCCGACCGCGACCGCTGGGTCGCCGACCCCGACGCCGTCGCGGTGCCGACCGACGGGCTGGTCGACCCCGTCTATCTGAAAGGCCGCGCCACGCTCGTCTCGCCGATCGCCGTGCTGCCGGTGCCGGCGCCGCCCGGCCTGCCGCCCGGCGCCGGCGCGCCGATCCCGCCCGGCGGCGTCACCGGCGGCAGCGGCGGCACCACACATTTCGCCATCGTCGACGCGGCGGGCAATGCGGTGTCGATGACCAGCTCGGTCGAGGCGGCGTTCGGCAGCGGCATCGTCGCCGCCGGCTTCCTGCTCAACAACCAGCTCACCGACTTCGCCTTCGTCCCGGCGGCGGCCGACGGCAGGCCGGTCGCCAACCGGCCCGGGCCCGGCAAGCGGCCGCGCAGCACCATGGCACCGACCCTCGTGCTCGACCGCGCGGGCCGACTGCTGTTCGCCCTCGGCGCGCCGGGCGGGCCGCGCATCGCCGGCTATGTCGAGAAGACGCTGCTCGGCCTGCTCGACTGGGGCCTCGACGTGCAGGCGGCGATCGACCTGCCGCACGTCATCAACCGCAACGGCCGCACCGAGGTCGAGGCCGGCGCCGCGGCCGACACCCTCGCCGGCGAACTGCGGCGGCGCGGCCACGCGGTCGAAGTGCTGGCGATGGAATCGGGCCTCGCCGCCATCGCCGTGCTGCCCGACGGCAGCCTCGCCGGCGGCGCCGACCGGCGGCGCGAGGGCGTGGCGCTGGGCGACTGAGACCGGTTCGTCGCCCTAAACCTCGCGAATGCAGACGCCGCAGAGGAAAGCGCAAGAAGCGGGCCGCGCCGGGCGGGCGGCCGTGACAGGGTGCGCGGTGCCGGCGGGGTCGCCGGCGCAGCGGAAGGGAACGAGGCCCATGGCATCACCGGCGGTCCGAACGGCCGATCAGGACTGGCACCGCGTCGCCGCCGATCTCGACGCGTTCGGCGCGGCGCTGCTGCCGGGCCTGCTCGATGCCGGCCAATGCGCCGCGCTGGCGGCGAGCTATGCCGACGATGCGCTGTTCCGCAGCCGCGTGGTCATGGCGCGGCACGGCTTCGGCCAGGGCGAGTACCGCTACTTCGCCTATCCCCTGCCGCCGATCGTCGCCGCGTTGCGGGCGGCGCTCTATCCGCCCCTTGCCGCCATCGCCAACGGCTGGGCCGCGGCGCTGGGCGAGGATCGCCGCTTTCCCGCCGGCCACGCCGACTACCTCGCGCGCTGCCACCGCGACGGCCAGACGCGGCCGACGCCGCTGCTGCTGCGCTACGGGCCCGGCGACTACAACTGCCTGCATCAGGACCTTTACGGCGAGCACGTCTTTCCGCTGCAGGCGACGGTACTGCTGTCGGCCCCGGGCGCCGACTTCGCGGGCGGCGAGTTCGTCCTCGTCGAGCAACGGCCACGGCGCCAGTCGCGCACAGAGGTCGTGGCACTGAGCCGTGGCGACGCCGTCGTGTTCCCCGTGCGCGACCGGCCGGTGCGGGGCGCGCGCGGCGTCCACCGGACGGTCATGCGGCACGGCGTCAGCCGGCTCCGCGCCGGCACCCGCACCACGCTCGGCCTTATCTTCCACGACGCGCGATAGGGTCAGGCGAAGGTCGCCAGCACGGCGGCGAAGTGGCAGGCCGCGCCGGCCAGCACGAACAGATGCCAGACGGCGTTCTGGAACGGCAGGCGGCGCCAGAGGTGGAAGGCGACGCCCGCGGTATAGAGCACGCCGCCGGCGCCCAGCAGCACGACGGCCGGCGCCGGCACCGCCGCGACGAACGCCTCCGGCGCGGCGAGCACCGCCCAGCCCTGCAGCAGGTAGAGTACGATCGACAGCCGCTCCAGGCGGCGCGGCAGGGCCAGCTTGAGCACGACGCCTGTGACCGCCACCGCCCAGACGACCACCAGCACCTCGCCGCCGCCGCCGTGCCGCTCGATGGCGACGGCGCCGAAGGGCGTGTAGGTGCCGGCGATGAGGACGAAAATGGCGGCGTGATCGAGGCGGCGCAGCACATCCTTCCAGGCCGCGCGCGCGACCATGTTGTAGGCCGCCGAGACGGCGAAGGCGACGACCAGGCTGGCGCCGTAGAGGATCACCGCGGAGGCCGAAAAGGCCGGCAGGCGGGGCGTCACGTTCGTCAGCAGCAGCGCCGCGGCGACCACGCAGGCGGCGACGCCGGCGACGTGCACGATCGCGTCGGCGCGGCGTTCGGCGGCGGTGTAGGCCGGAAAGGCGGCGACGGGTCGACGAAGGGCCTGCTGCATGGCCGGGGCGATCCGGGTTCGCTGCTGCGACCCCGCAGGGTCGGACAGCCGGCCCGCCGCGGCAAGCCCGCCGTCAGGCGGCGCGGCGACGTCCGAGGCGCGGCACGACGGTGATCGCCAGCAGGCCGAGGCCCGACGCGACCGCCACGAGCAGCACCATCGGCCACGGCGTCGCATGGCCGATGGAACCGCCGATCTGGCTGAACGCCGCGCCGGAACCCATCTGCAGGAACGAGGTCAGGCCGGCTGCCGAGCCGGCAACGCGCGGGTTGACGCTGACCACGGCGGCCTGTGCGTTCGGCATGACGAGACCGAGGCCGACCGCCACCGCCGTCGACGGCGCGAACAGGCCGAGCGGCGTCCAGTGGCCGACAGCGATCACGGCGATGCCGAGCAGCGAGGCGCCGAAGGCGACCACGGCGCCGACGCGCATCATGCGGTCGACGCCGAAGCGCGGCGTCAGGCGCGATGTCATCGACGTTCCGACCATGAAGCCGGCAGAGGGCAGCATGAACCACAGCCCCATCTCGGTGGCGTCGACGCCGAGGGCCTCGGTCATCACATAGGGGCCGGCGCCGAGGAAGGCCATGAAGGTGCCGAAGCCCGAACCGAGCAACAGCGCGTAGGCGAGGAATTCGCGCGAGCGCATCAACGTGCCGAAGGCCGCGAACATCGGCTGCGACCGCTCGCCGGCGCGCGCGGCGTGCGTCTCGGCCACCTGCGGCAGGGCGATGGCGCCGAGCACCAGACCGAACACGGCGGTGAACCAGAAGATCGAACGCCAGCCGCTCCAGTCGGTCAGCACGCCGCCGATGGCCGGCGCCAGCATCGGCGCCACCACCTGCGTGGTGACGACGTAGGCGAGGATCTGCGCCGCGCGCTCGCGCTCGAACAGGTCGCGAACCATCGCCCGCGACATCACCATGCCGGCGGCGGCGCCCGCCGCCTGCAGCACGCGGCCGATCACCAGCACGGTGACCGACGGCGCCAGCGCGCCGATGACGCTGCCCAGCGCGAACATGGCGAGGCCGGCGATCATCACCGGCCGCCGTCCCCAGCGGTCGCCGGCCGGTCCCCACAGCAGCGTCGACACGGCGATCGCCACGAGCGACAGGCTGAGCACGAGCTGCGCCGTCTCGTTATGTACCGTGAAGGCGACGGCGATGGCCGGCAGGGCCGGGCCGACGATCTGCATCGAGAACGGCCCGGCGGCGTTGACCAGCGCCATAACCAGCACGAACAGCCACAGCCGGTCGGTGGCGCGCCGCCGCGCGCGGGCGAGCGGATCCTCGTTCATTGCCGGTGCTGACCGGCTGTCGGCGGGCGTATCGCCACGGGGCATGATCGATGGCCTTCGCGGCGCGCCGGAAGCGGCGCGCGGACGGCGCCTCTATCGCCCATGTTGCGATGCAGCAAAAGCGCGTCCCCCGGGCATTCAGCCATGCGTTGCGTGCATGACAATCGCACCGCGGGGGTCAGCGCGCCAGCGTGCCGTTCTCCACCGCGAGAGCGTCGTAGGGGAACACCACCGCCGGGTCGGGCAACGCCACGGCTTCCTGGCGGCCGTCGTAAGGCAGCCGCATCAGCAGGTCGCGGATCAGGTTGAGGCGCGCCGCCCGCTTGTCGTTGGCACGGACGACATGCCACGGCGCCGCCGGATGATGGGTGCGCGCCAGCATGGCGTTGCGCGCCTCGCTGTAGGCCTTCCAGTGCTTGAGCGCGACGGCGTCGACCGGGCTGATCTTCCACTGCTTCAGCGGGTCCTTGCGGCGGCTGGCGAGACGCCGGCGCTGCTCGTCGCGGTCGATGTCGAGGTAATACTTGAACAGCCGGATCCCGTCGCGCACCAGCAGCGCTTCGAACGGCCCCACGGCGTCCATGAAGGCGTCGAGTTCGATGGGGGTGCAGAAGCCCATCACCCGTTCGACGCCGGCACGGTTGTACCAGCTCCTGTTGAACAGGACGATTTCGCCGGCCGCCGGCAGATGTTCGACAAAGCGCTGGAAATACCACTCGCGGCGTTCGCGGTCGGACGGCTTGCCTGGCGCCACCACGCGCGTGTCGCGCGGCGACAGGTGCTGGACGATGCGCTTGATGGCGCCGTCCTTGCCGGCGGCGTCGCGCCCTTCCAGCAGTACCAGCACGCGCCAGCCCTCGGCGATGACATGGCGCTGCAGCCGCGCCAGTTCGATCTGCAGCGCGCGCAGTTCGGCGCGGTAGCGCTTCTTGTCGTATGGCACCGGCGCGGCGGGCGCATTGCCGCCGTCTCCGCGCTGGTCGCCCCGGCCCTTCCCCACGCGAGCCCCCGTTGCCGCCCAGTCCGCCGGTTTCCGGCCCTGCACGACCGTTATAGCAGGCTCCTGCCCCGCGGGATGCCGTCGATCGTCGGGAATATGTCCGCCCCCGCGCGGTCGACGGAGTGAGAGCGGAGAACACGGCTGCGGATCGCGCGCACTGCTCCGGCCTCGACGAGCCATTTCCGGCAACAACCCGTCTGGAGGTCATGATGCCCGTATCCAAGCACGTTGCATTGCTCGCATCCGCCAGCGCCATCGCCATCGCGGTGTCGATCGGCAGCCTGAACGCCGCGCCCGCGTCCGAACGGTCGGTTGCGCCCGTCCCGGCCGGGACGCCCCCCGTGCTGATGGCGGATGCGAGCGCGTCGGCCAGTTCCAGCGCGAGCGCCAGCGGCGGCGCCGACGGCGGCAGCGCCTCGGCCGACGGCAGCGCGTCGGCGAGCGCCTCGGGCGACGGCGGCGCGGCGGCCGACGGCAGTGCGTCGGCCAGCGCATCCGGCGGTGATGCCAGTGCCTCGGGCGATGCCGGCGCATCCGCCAGCGGCGGCGACGGCGCCAGTGCCTCGGCCGATGGCAGCGCCTCGGCGAGTGCGTCAGGCGACGACGCCAGTGCCTCGGGCGAGGCCGGCGCGACCGCCAGCGGCGGCGGAAGCGCCTCCGGCGACGCCGGCGCCACGGCGAGCGCCGGCGATGGAACCGCCAGCGCCTCCGGCGAAGCCAGTGCTGCCGTCAGCGGCGGCGACGGCGAGGGCGATGCCAGCGCCTCGGCGGCGGCCGACGCGAACGCGAGCGTCTCCGGCGACGAAGGCACGGCGGACGCCACCACGGCGGCCGAGGCAGTCGGCGAAGGCGCGTCGGCCACGGCGAACGCCGATGCCGAGGCGAGCGTGACAGCGGTGCCGCCGGCCGAGGATCCTTCGGCCGAAGACCCGGCGACCGAAGCCCCGGAGGGCGACGACCCGACCGCCGAGGCGCCGGACGACGACGCTCCGACGACCGACGATCCGACCGCCGAGGCGCCGGCTGACACCGCCGACGACGGCGACGACGACGGCGACGATGGCGATGCGGGCGTCAGCGCCGACGCCGGCACCGACGCCAACGTGGCGGCCACGGCTCCGGCGCAATAGTCGCCAGCCGATGAGCGGGGATCGGCCGCATGTCCGTCGGCGGCCGGTCCCCGCGGGAGGTCGGAGTCCGTCACCGGGATCGCGGGCGCCGGCGCGACAGCCGGGCAGCAGCCAGCCGGCTCGGACTAAAGAAAGCCCGCGTCACCGTCCGGTGACGCGGGCTTTTCCTCTGCCGACAGGACGCGTGGCGAGCGGTCTACTCCGCCGCCTCGCGGCCGGCCGCCGGCTGGCTCGCCTGGACGCAGCGCGACTGGGCGGACTCGATGATCTGCCGCAGCATCTCGGAGTAGCGCATGCGGCCGAGCCCGGCCATCAGGTTAAGCTTGCCGTCCCAGCACCAACCCGGATTCGGGTTCACCTCGAGCAGCTTCACCGTGCCGTTGGCATCGGCGCGGAAATCGAAGCGCGCGTAGTCGCGGCAGCCGAGGCGCTCGAACAGCCGCACCGAGGCGTCGACCAGCGAGCGCCGCACGTCCTCGTCGAGACGCGCCTCGCGGTAGGCGATGCGGTCCCAGTACGGCGACTGCGGATCCCACTTCGACTCGTAGGACAGGATGTGCGGCAGGCCGTCCGGCAGGCCGCGATAGTCGACCTCGAGGATCGGCAGCGGTGTCAGGCCCTGGCCGGGGTTGCCGATCAGACCGACCGTGTACTCGGCGCCCGACAGGAACTCCTGGATCAGCACCGGACGACCGGGGAACAGCTCGCGCAACTCCTTCAGGTAGTCGGCCGCCTCGCTGGCGTTGTTGACGACGGCATGCTTGGTGATGCCCATCGAACTGTCGCCCAGCGCCGGCTTGATCAGCGCCGGATAGACCGACGGCACCGAGGCGCCCATGTCGTCCGGATCGGCGTAGGTCTCGAGCGGCACCGGCACGTCGACATCGTGCGCGATCGCCCGCACCAGCGACTTGTTGTAGCAAAGCCCCAGCGTCGACGGCCCTGCGCCCGAATAGGGCACGCCGAGCATTTCCAGATAGGCCGCGACGTGCAGCTCCATCTGGGCGTCGTTGTTGAAGCCCTCGTCGCAGAGGTTGAGGACGAATTCCGGCCGCTGGTTCTTGAGATGCGTCAGCAGCGCGCCGTGATTGTCGAGATACTCGAAGCGGAAGCCCGGCAACTCGCCCAGCGCGTCCTTGAGCTTCTGCACCGTATCGAGATCGAGTTCGTTGAACTGGCCGTCGAGCTTCACCTGGTCGGGCAGGCGCGGATCGCCGAGCAGCACCGTGACGTTGCGGAACGGTGCGCGCGCCGCCGGCTGCACCGCGGCGAGGCGTGGCGAGGAGGCCGTGACGAAGAAGCGATGCGCCATCATGCCGAGGTCCTGCTCGCGCGACGAGCGCGCGGCGACATCGCCGTGCACGCGCACGTTCTGGAACCCGGCCTCGGTCAGCAGCTCGGACAGCTTCTCGCGGGTATACAGGCGCTCGGCGTAGAACTGGTCGACGATGACGCCCTTCTCGGCGTGCACCACCACCTCACGGGTGATCAGGCGCTGGCGGTCGGCCGACAGCTCGCGCTCACGGCAGACGAAATGGTTCTCGTCGATCCACTCCCACGAGCGCTTCTCGAAGTGGCCGCGCATCCAGTCGCCGTCGGCGATGTCCATGGCGATGGTGCCGTTCGGCGCCAGCGCGCGGCGGACCTGCTGCAGCACCGCGAGGTCGTCGTTCTCGCTCTCGAAGTAGCCGAACGAGTTGCCCATCAGCGCGACGCAGTGGAAGCCGCCCTGGGCGACGCGGAAGCGGCGGGCGTCGCCCTCGTGGAAGTCGATGGTCAGACCAAGCTCGCGGGCGCGCCGGCGGGCGAGGCGGATGAGATAGCGCGAGCGGTCGATGCCGGCGACGCTGCGGAAACCGCGCCGCGCCAGCGCCATCGCGTGACGGCCCTGGCCGCAGCACAGGTCGAGCACACGGTCGTTGGCCTCGAGGCCGGCGGCCTTCACCAGCAGGTCGATCTCGGCCTCGGTGTTGTCGCCGTTCTCGACCACGTCGCCGTCGGTCTTGAGATAGACGGCGTTGAACAGGGTACGCCACCACTCCGCCGGCAGGTGCCGTTCGAGGTCGGGGACGGGGCCGAGAGTGCGCGGCGCGGGACGCCCCTTGCGCTCGGTCGTGGTCTGCGGCCCGCGGCCGCGCGGCGCTTCGTTTTCCATCTCTACTCCCGGTCGTGCGGCGCATCGCGGCGCGGCAGCGACATAGTCCGAGTGCCCTGATCCGAAGACGCGGCGGTGGTCCTGTCCCCATGCCCGGGGCGTGACGCGCCACGCCCTCCCTGGCGGGCCGGCGGCTCGGTTCGCGAGCCCGTCGGGTGACCGTTGCGGAGCGTTCCGCTACATATGGCACTGACCGCGCGATGCAAGCAGAAATTGCCGGCAATCACGAATAAATCGGGGACGAGTGCGCCTATTGCGCGGCAAGCGGCTTTTCCTGCCGCTCGGCGGGCGGCCCCCAGCCGCCGCCGGACGGCGTCTCCAGCACGAAAACGTCGCCCGGACCGATGTCGCGGCGATCGATACCGCTCATCGAGTCCACCGATCCGTCCGCGCGCTCGATCCAGTTGCGCCCTTTCTCGCCCGGCTGGCCGCCGGCCATGCCGTAGGGCGCGTGGAGGCGATGGTTGGACAGGATCACCACCTCCATCGCCTCGCGGAAGCGCAGCCGCCGCCGCGTGCCGTCGCCGCCGTTCCAGCGCCCGCGCCCGCCCGAGCCGCGGCGGATCTCGAAGGACTCGAGGATCACCGGGAAGCGCAGTTCCAGCACCTCGGGGTCGGTGAGGCGGGAATTGGTCATGTGGGTGTGGACGGCCGAGGTGCCGTCGAAGCCCGGCCCGGCGCCCGAACCGCCGCACACCGTCTCGTAATACTGGTAGCGGGCGTTGCCGAAGGTGACGTTGTTCATCGTGCCCTGCGCCGCCGCCATCGCGCCGAGCGCGCCGAACAGCGCGTCGGTGACGGCCTGCGAGGTCTCGACATTGCCGGCGACGACCGCCGCCGGGTAGCGCGGCGCCAGCATCGAGCCCTCGGGCACGACGATGCGGATGGGCCGCAGGCAGCCCTCGTTCATCGGGATGTCGTCGTCGACGAGGCAGCGGAAGACGTAGAGCACCGCCGCCCGGCAGACCGCGGTGGGCGCGTTGAAGTTGTTCGGCCGCTGCGGGCTGGTGCCGGTGAAGTCGACCGTGGCGGTGCGCGTGGCGCGATCGATGGCGATCGCCACGCGGATGCAGCCGCCCTCGTCCAGCTGCATCTCGAACGTGCCGTCCTTCAGCACCTCGATGACGCGGCGCACCTGCTCGGCGGCGTTGTCCTGCACGTGGCGCATGTAGGCCTGCACGACGTCGAGGCCGAACTCGCCGACCATGCGCCGCAGTTCCTGCACGCCCTTCTCGTTGGCCGCGACCTGGGCACGCAGGTCCGCCAGATTCTGCGCCGGGTTGCGCGACGGGTAGCGGCCGGAGCGTAGCAGCGCGAGGAACTCCTCCTCGCGGAACCGCCCCGCCTCGACCAGCTTGAAGTTGTCGATCAGCACGCCCTCTTCCTCGACGACGCGGCTGTCGGACGGCATCGAGCCGGCGGTGGTGCCGCCGATGTCGGCGTGATGGCCGCGCGAGCCGGTGAAGAACAGCAGCTCGCGCCCGCTCTCGTCGAAGGCCGGCGTGATGACGGTGACATCGGGGAGATGCGTGCCGCCGTTGTAGGGCGCGTTGAGCACGAACACGTCGCCGGGACGGATGTTGCCCGCGTTGTCGCGCAGCACCGCATGCACGCTCTCGCTCATCGAGCCGAGATGCACCGGCATGTGCGGCGCATTGGCGATGAGACCGCCGCCGGCGTCGAAGATGGCGCAGGAAAAGTCGAGCCGCTCCTTGATGTTGACCGAGTAGGAAGTGTTCTGCAGCGCCACCCCCATCTGCTCGGCGATCGACATGTAGAGATTGTTGAAGACCTCGAGCATCACCGGGTCGCTGTCGGTGCCCACCGCATGGCGCCGCGGCAGCGCCACGACGCGCTCCAGCACGAGGTGGCCGACCGGCGCCAGCGTGGCCCGCCAGCCGGGCTCGACGACCGTGGTGGCGCCGGCCTCGCGGATCACCGCCGGGCCGGCGATGGCGGCGCCGGCCGGAAGATCCGCGCGGTCATGCACCGGCGTGGCGCGGAAGGCGCCGTCCATCCACGCCTCGACGGTGTCGATGGGCGCCGTCGATCCGGACGGCGGCGCGGCCAACGTCGCCTCGCCCTGGGCGCCCTCGCCGCGACCGACCGCCTCGACCGCGCAGGTGGCGACGACGAGGCCGCGGCCAGACATGACGAAGCCCCAGCGCTGGCGGTGCATCTCGTCGAAGGCCGCGGTCATCGCTTCCCGCGTGCCCCAGTCGACCTCCAGCGCGGTGTCGGTGCCGGCGTATTTGAGATGCAGGCGGCGGGCGAGCGCGATGCGCGCGGCATCGAAGCCCTGCCCCACCAGCTCGTCCGTCGCCTCGGCGACGAGGCGGTCGAGCGTCCGCGTGATGTCGTCCATCGCCTCCGCGGCGAGCGGGCGTTCGACCGACTGCTCGCGCAGCGCGCGCACGTCGGCGAGGCCCATGCCGTAGGCCGACAGCACGCCGGCCAGCGGGTGGATGAACACCCGGGTCATGCCCAGCGCGTCGGCGACGAGGCAGGCGTGCTGGCCGCCGGCGCCGCCGAAGCAGGCGAGCGTGTAGCGTGTGACGTCGTAGCCGCGCTGCACGGAGATCTTCTTGATGGCGTTGGCCATGTTCTCGACGGCGATGCGCAGGAAGCCGTCGGCGACCTCGTGCGCCGGCCGGTCGTCGCCGGTGGCGGCGCGGATGGCGGCGCGCATCTCCTCGAAGCGGCGGCGCACCACGTCGACGTCCAGCGGCCGGTCCTGGCCCGGGCCGAACATCGCGGGGAAGTGCGCCGGCTGCAGCTTGCCGAGCATGACGTTGCAGTCGGTCACCGTCAGCGGCCCGCCGCGCCCGTAGGCGGCGGGGCCGGGATTGGCGCCGGCGCTGTCGGGGCCGACACGATAGCGGCCGCCGTCGAAATGGCAGATCGAGCCGCCGCCCGCCGCGACGGTGTGGATCAGCATCATCGGCGCGCGCATCCGCACGCCCGCCACCTGGGTCTCGAAGTCGCGCTCGTAGGTGCCGGCGAAATGCGCGACGTCCGTCGAGGTGCCGCCCATGTCGAAGCCGATGATGCGTTCGAAGCCGGCGCGCCGCGACGTTTCGGCGGCGCCGACGATGCCGCCGGCCGGGCCCGAGAGGATCGCGTCCTTGCCCTGGAACAGGCGGGCATCGGTGAGGCCGCCGTTCGATTGCATGAACTGCAGGTTCACGTCGCCGAGTTCGCCGGCGACCTGGTCGACGTAGCGCCGCAGGATCGGCGACAGGTAGGCGTCGACCACCGTGGTGTCGCCGCGTCCGACCAGCTTGATGAGGGGACTCGCGACATGCGACAGCGAGACCTGCGTGAAGCCGATCTCGCGCGCGATGGCGGCGCAGGCCAGTTCGTGGCGCGGGTATCGGTAGGCGTGCATGAAGACGATGGCGACCGAGCGGATGCCCGTCGCGTAGGCCGCCGCCAGTGCGGCGCGCGCCGCCGCGGCGTCGAACGGCAGCAGCACCTCGCCGGCGACGTCGACGCGCTCGTCGATCTCGACGACGCTTTCGTAGAGCAGTTCCGGCAGCACGATGTGGCGGTCGAACAGGCGCGGCCGGGCTTGGTAGCCGATGCGCAGCGCATCGCGGAAGCCGCGGGTGATGGCCAGCAGCGTGCGCTCGCCCTTGCGCTCGAGCAGCGCGTTGGTGGCGACGGTGGTGCCCATCTTGACCGCGGCGATGCGCGTCGACGGGATCGGCGCGTCCGGCGCGAGGCCGAGCAGGTCGCGGATGCCCTGCACCGCCGCGTCGCGATAGTGGCCGGGATTCTCCGACAGCAGCTTGTGCGCGACCAGCGTGCCGTCCGGCCGGCGCCCGACGACGTCGGTGAAGGTGCCGCCCCGATCGATCCAGAACTGCCACAGCCCGTCGGCCATCGTCGCGGTCCCCGCTGCTTTCTCCGGGCGTAGCCGATCCGCGCCGGGCCGGCAACCCGGCCGGCGGAACGACGCCTTGCCTTGATCGCGCCACCGTTGTCGCGCATCGTCTCCCGGAGGGTGGCCGCAGCTTCGGGGGAACGGCCATGGGCGGCAATCACGGCTACGTCCATCATCACTTCGCGCATCGCCACGCAGACGGGGCGCCGCATCGCTTGCGGGCGACGCGGCGCGGGGTGCTCGCGGCGCTCGGCCTCGTCCCGGCGGCGATGGTGCTGGGGCCCAACGCGCCGGCCTGGGCGCTGACGAACGCGGTCGAGGTCACCGAGGCGGACGGCTACCGCCTCATCCGGGCCAACGGCATACCGGCCCACGGCACGGGCACGTTTCCCAATCGCCACAATCCCAACAGCATCGCCGCCCAGCGGTACGAATTCCGCGTGCCGCTGGCGCCGCGCCGGCTGCCCGAGTCCCGGCCATACGCCATGCAGCTCTTCGGCGTGGCGGTGAACGGCGTGCCGTTCGATCCGTTCACCGCCGAGTTCTGGCAGCGCGACCGCCATTCCGGCTGGCGCTACGAGGCGATGACGGGAAAACTCGATCTCGGCCTCGACGACAGCAACGCCCACGTCCAGCCGAACGGCGCCTATCACTACCACGGCGTGCCGAACGGGCTGGTGGCACGCTGGTCGCCCGACCGCCACTCGGCGGTCGTCGGCTGGGCCGCCGACGGCTTCCCGATCTATCTCGCCTATGGCTTCTCCTTCGCCGGCGACCCCGCTTCACCGGTACGCGCGCTGAAATCGTCATGGCGGCTGCGGCAGGGGCAGCGCCCTGGCGGGCCGGGCGGACCCTTCGACGGCACCTTCGTCGAGGACTTCGAGTACGTGGCCGGCCTTGGCGACCTCGACGAGGCCAACGGTCGCGACGGCGTGACGCCGGAGTACCCGCAGGGCACCTATGCCTACTTTCTCACCGGCACGTACCCGTTCGTGCCGCGCTTCTTCCGCGGCGAACCCGACCCCAGCTTCCGCCATGGCCCGCCCGGTGGCGGGCCGGGTGGCCCCGGTGGACCGGGCGGGTTCGGCCCGCCGCCCGGCCGCTTCGGACCGCCGCCGCGGGAGCGACGGTAGACGCCGGCCCCCGCCGGACATTATGAGTGCCGCGGACGGGCGATCATGAGCATCTGGGGAAAGATCATCGGCGGCGCGGCGGGGTTCGCGTTCGGCGGGCCGCTCGGCGCGCTGGTCGGTGGCTTTGCCGGCCACCTTTTCGACACTTACCGCAGCGACGGCGACGAAACCGCCGCAAGCGGTGACGCCGATACCGATACGAAAGCCCGCGACACCGCCGCCAGCCAGGTCGGCTTCACCATCGCCGTCATCGCCCTCGGCGCCAAGCTGGCGAAGGCCGACGGCGTCGTCACCGAAGACGAGATCCGGGCCTTCCGGCGGGTATTCCACGTGCCGCCCGAGGAGGTGAAGAACGTCGCCCGCGTGTTCAACCTCGCGCGCCGCTCGATCCACGGCTACCAGTCCTACGCCCACCAGATCGCCGGCATGTTCGACGGCCGGCCGGCGCTGCTCGAGGAACTGCTCGACTGCCTGTTCCACATCGCCTGGGCCGATGGTGCTGTGAGCGCGGACGAACTGGCCTACCTCGCCGAGGTCGCCCACATCTTCGGCTTCACCGAGGCCGAATACGCACGCATCCGCGCCCGCCACGTCGGTCCCGACCGCGACGACCCTTATACCGTGCTCGGCGTCGCCCACGACGCAAGCGACGACGAGGTCAAGGCCGCCTGGCGCAAGCTGGTGCGCGAGCACCACCCCGACCGCCTGATCGCCCAGGGCCTGCCCGAGGAATTCGTCGCCGTCGCCGAGGACAAGCTCAAGGCCATCAACGCCGCCTGGGACCAGGTCTCGCGGCAGCGCGGCATCGGCTAGCCCCTTCGAACGCGTCCCGCCTCCCCGCCGGCCACGCCTGGCGGGTACGGCCATGACCTGTGTCGTCCCGCGGGACGTTCGCGGCCATTGCCGAACCGCGGATTCTTGCTATCGTCAGAGCCGCCGCCGGACACGGGTGGGCTCGGTGACGGGCGGCGACCTGGCACCCGTGCGCGAGGCAATGCACATGCTTGTCCGGATGGTCCTTGGCGTCGTCGCGGTCGCGGCGGCGCTGTCCGTTCCGCCTGCCGTCGCCTCGCCCCGCTCGGAAGACCTGTCGCGCCAGGGCCTGCGCGCCCTGCACGAGGGCGATCTGGCCAGTGCCGTGCGGACGCTGGTCGAGGCGACCAACGCCGATCCGCAGGACGGGCGAGCCTTCTTCTACCTCGGCGTCGCGCTCAACCGTGCCGGCCAGCCCTATCCGGCGCTCACCGCTCTACGCCGCGCGATCACGCTCAAGGCGGTCCACCGCGACATCCTGTTCGAGGCAGGCTGGGCCGCCCTCGACACCGGCCGCCACGAGACGGCGGCGGACTTCCTCACCGACCACCTGAAGCGGGATCCCGACAACGCCAAGGCCCACGAGTTTCTCGGCCGCGCCCTGCTCGGCCTCGGCCGCTTCGACGATGCGGAGGCGCAACTCAACCGGGCGCTGGCGCTCGACCCGAAGCTCGCGCCGTCGGTCCGCTACTTCCTCGGTCGCGTCGCCTTCCAGCGCGGCGAGCGCGCACAGGCCGTGGCGGCGCTGAACCGGCTCCAGCACGAGGATGCCGGCGGACCGATCGGCGCCACGCTGCTCGACATCCGCCGCCGGACCGCGCCGCGCGAGCCGGCCAAACCGTGGACCGTCTTCGCCAGCGGTTCGGCTGGCTACAACACCAACGTCACCGGGCTCAGCGACGGCGTCGTGCGCCCGGCGACGATCACCGGCACGCGCTCCAACTACGTGCGCGCCGAATTCGGCGGCCAGTATCGCTTCGAGGTCGACCCGCGCCGCTTCTTCGCCTTCGGCGGCGTGCTCGGCGACGTCGACTACCAGGATATCGGCGGCCAGGACACGCGCTCGATCGCCCTGTTCACCACCTACGAGCATCGCTTCGGCGAGCGCGTGCGGGCGCTGGCGACGCTGGGCGGCAGCCGCGTGAATGTCGACGGCAACCGCTTCTTCACCACCGCCACGGCCAACCCGGTGCTGCAGATCCGCGTCACCGACGAGCTGCAGATCGAGGGCGCCTACAGCGCCACGCGCTTCAATTACGCCGATCCGACCGCGACACCGCAGTTCCTCGACCGCGACGCGACGCTGCGTATCTTCGCCGCGCGAGCCATCTACAGCCTCGCAGTCATCGCCAGCGAGGTGGAGGCCGGCTTCGAGGGCCTCGAGAACGGCGCCACCGGCAGCGACTACGACTACCACGGCCGGGCCGTAACGCTCGGCCTGCGCAGCCACCTGCCATGGCGGGTCACGAGCACCGTCGGCTGGCGTCATGTACAGTACACCTACGACAACCTGAACAGCCTCGCGCCGACCACGCCGCCCGGGCCGACGGCCTTCGGCTTCGCGCGCGAGGACACCGTCGACATCCTCAACCTCGGCCTCTCGCGGCCCATCACCGACACGGTGAGCGCCTTCGCCTCCTTCACACAGACCAGGGCGCGCTCGAACCTCGACGTCTTCACCTACAAGCAGGAGGACGCCCAGATCGGACTGTCCGTCCGGTACTGAGCGTGCGGAACATGACCCGAACCCTCTGCACCACCGTCGCCGCCTTCGTGTTCGCGGGGCTTGCCGCCGCGCCGTCGGCGCTGGCCTGCACCGGCAGCGCCGACGACCCCATCCACTGCATCAACAACAACCAGGCCATCACCGGCTTCTCGGACTTCTTCACCTCGAACCTGCGTTCGGTGCCGGGCAACTCGAAGACATCCTTCGTGCTGACCTTCAGCGAGCCGATGGACACCGCGACCGTCGAGGACAACTTCATCGTCCGGTCGTTCGCCGACGACTCGCTCCAGGCCGACGGCCCCGGCGTGCTGTTCCTCTTCACCAACGAGCGGCCGCTGCCTGACGATCCGGATGAAGCCGAGACTGGCTCCTCGATCTGGGACAAATCGTCATTCGACATCGACTGGAACTCCGACGACACCGAAGCAACGTTTACCTTCACGGAGCAGCGCAACCTGCCGACCGACCGCGACAGCGCGAATACGCCCGACTACACGGTCAACTACTGGAACGACGCTTCGCAGCCGGAGGGGCGAGATACCGCCGGCACAGGCGACGGCCAGGCGTACTTCAAGCTCACCGACGGCGCGTTCGAGAGTGTGTACAGGTTCACGATCGCGACCGACGGGCCGGCGGCCACCACGGCCGGCGGCATCCCGCGCGTCGTGCTCGATACCGGCGGCGGCATGGCGCCGGCGCCGGCGCCGTTCCTGGCCGGCGAGACCGTCGCCACCCTGAACGTACTGATCCAGGGCGAGGCGGCCGAGGTGAGGATCGTCCGCACCGAGGACGGCAAGCACCACGCGCTGGACGCCCTGACCGCCCACGACTACGGCCTCGTCCGGCCCGACCGGTCGGGCTTCGGCTGGAACTTCGACGGCACCCCCGTGCCGCGACCGTCGGGCGGACAGGTGACGACGCAGCAGGCCCTGGGCGGCGCAGTCGACGCCTTCGACTCGCGGACGCCGTTCGCCGACGGGTTCGAAAGCGGCGACGTCTCGGCCTGGGGCGCGCCGCCGCGATAGAACGCCTGCGCGGGTCCTCTGCCGTATGGCCGGTGAACCACCCATCCTGGCGCTGCGCGGTGCCTCGCTGACCTTCGGCGGCGAGCCGCTGTTCCGCGACGTCGAACTGGCGCTGCAGCCGGGCGCCCGCGCCTGCCTCGTCGGCCGCAACGGCTCGGGCAAGTCGACCCTGATGAAGGTGCTCGCCGGGCTGGTCGAAATCGATTCCGGCGAACGCTATGTCGAGCCCGGCCTCACCATCGGCTACCTGCCGCAGGACGTGCCGATGCCGCCGGCCGGGACGGTCGCCGACTTCGTCGCCGCCGGCGCCGACCCGCCGGCGCCGCGCCATGCCGTCGACGAGATCCTGGCGCTGGTCGGCATCGAGGGCGGCCGCTCGACGACCGGCCTGTCGGGCGGCGAGGCACGGCGCGCGGCGATGGCGCGCGCGATGCTCGGCGATCCCGACGTACTGCTGCTCGACGAGCCGACCAACCATCTCGACCTGCCGACCATCCTGTGGCTGGAAAAGACGCTGGCCGCGCGCCGCCAGGCGGTGCTGACGATCAGCCACGACCGCCGCTTCCTCGCCAACGTCACGCGCCAGACCTTCTGGGTCTGGCGGCGCACGGTCTACGCCAACAACGCCGGCTACGCAGACTGGGAGGCGTGGACGGAGCGCGTGCTGGCCGACGAGGACGCCGCCGCGCGCAAGCTCGACCAGAAGCTCAAGGCCGAGGCGCGCTGGCTCGAACGCGGGGTGACGGCACGGCGGCGGCGCAACCAGGGACGCCTCGCCAAGCTGACCGCCATGCGTGCCGCGCGCCGCGCCCTGCTCACCGGCGGGCGCAACCTGGAGGCGCTGGAAGCCTCCACCGGCCCGGTGGCGAGCCGCCTCGTCATCGACGCCGAGCATCTGGGCAAGACCTTCGGCGAGCGCGTCATCGTGCGCGACTTCTCGACCCGCGTGCTGCGCGGCGACCGCATCGGCGTCATCGGCCCCAACGGCGCCGGCAAGACGACGCTGCTCAGGCTGCTGACCGGCCGCCTCGCCCCCGACCGCGGCACGATCCGGCTCGCGCCGACGCTGGCCGTCGCCTATTTCGACCAGACGCGCGAGACGCTCGATCCCGACGCCACGCTGTGGCGCACGCTGACCCCGGGCGGCGGCGATAGCGTCGACGTGCGCGGCCACATGCGCCACGTCGTCGCCTACCTGCGCGACTTCATGTTCGACGAGAAGCAGGCGAAGGCGCCGGTGAGCACGCTGTCGGGCGGCGAGAAGAACCGCCTGCTGCTGGCCAAGACGCTGGCGCGGCCGGCCGACCTGATGGTGCTCGACGAGCCGACCAACGATCTCGACGCCGACACCCTCGACATGCTGCAGGAGATGCTCGACGACTACGAGGGCACGCTGATCGTCGTCTCGCACGACCGCGACTTCCTCGACCGCACGGTGTCCTCGACCATCGCCGTCGAGGGCGACGGCGAGGTGGGCGAGTACGCCGGCGGCTACGACGACTACGTGCGCGCACGCGGCACGGCGGCGACCGCCGCGCGGACCCGCGCGGCCGCCGCCCGGCCGGCCGCGAAGGCCGAGCCGGTTCGCCCCGCCGCGCCCGCCGGCACCGGGCGACTGTCCTTCAACGAACAGCGCGAACTCGACACGCTGCCGGCGACCATCGCCGGCCTCGAGGACGCGAAGGCGAAGCTCGAAGCCGCGCTCGCCGATCCGGCGGTGTGGGCGAAGGACGCGACGAAGGCGGCGGCGACGGCGAAGAAGCTGGAGGAGGTCCGCGCCACCATCGCCCGCAGCGAGGAGCGCTGGCTCGACCTCGAGGCTCGGCGCGAGGCGGCGGCGGCGCGCGCCTGATGCGCCTCGTCGAGCGACCCTCGCCCAATCACGGGGAACGTCGCGGCGACGGGCCGGTCGACATGCTGGTGCTGCACTACACCGGCATGACCAGCGCCGAGGCCGCCGTCG
Source organism: Alphaproteobacteria bacterium (assembly GCA_050246875.1). GTDB lineage: Bacteria > Pseudomonadota > Alphaproteobacteria > UBA6615 > UBA6615 > SHWB01. The sequence continues at coordinate 324,938 of JBFWVF010000001.1, forward strand.
ACCTGCTGTGCGACCCCGCGGCGCAGGTCTCGGCGCACTGGCTGGTCGACGAGGCCGGCACGGTCTACCGCATGGTCGAGGAAGGACGGCGGGCCTGGCATGCCGGCGTGGCGGGCTGGCGCGGCGAGACCGACATCAACTCGCGGTCGATCGGTATTGAACTGGCCAATCCGGGCCACGACTGGGGCTATCGCGATTTCGCCGCGCCGCAGATCGCCGCGCTGCTCGAACTGTGCGGCGGCATCCTCGCCCGCCACCCGATCCCGCCGCGCAATGTCGTCGCCCATTCCGACATCGCGCCGACGCGCAAGCTCGATCCCGGCGAGCGCTTTCCCTGGGCCCGCCTCGCCGCCGCCGGCATCGGCCTGTGGCCAGAGGACGACACCGTCCCCGTCGCCGCCGACGCCGTGCTGCCGGCGCTGGCGCGCTGGGGCTACCGCACCGAGGACGTGGCGCCCGACGTGCTGGTGAGCGCCTTCCAGCGCCATTTCCGCCCGGAACGGGTCGACGGAATCGCCGACCGGCAGACCCGGGCGCGGCTCGCGTCGCTGCTGGCACGGCTTGCGGCCGGCCCGGCGGGCACTTAATAGGGGACCGGGCCAGACGGTCGGATGGCCGCGCGCGGGCAATGGGGAAACCCGTCCGCGCGAGGAAAGTCCGGGCTCCACGGAAGCACGGTGCCGGCTAACGGCCGGCGGGGGCGACCCCAGGGAAAGTGCCACAGAAAGCAAACCGCCCGCCGCGCCCTCCGGGGCCGCGCGGGTAAGGGTGAAAGGGTGGGGTAAGAGCCCACCGCGGGCCCGGCGACGGGACCGGCACGGCAAACCCCACCGGGAGCAAGACCGAATAGGGACGGCACATGGCGCGCTTCCGCGCTGTCGTCCGGGTGGGTCGCGCGAGGCGTCCGGCAACGGACGTCCCAGAGGAATGGCCATCCGCGTGCCTCCGGCACGTCGACAGAACCCGGCTTACAGACCGTCTGGCCCGCCATTTCCGCCGGCACGTCGCCCGTTGCCGCGACCGCGACGCGTAAATTATTGAATTCGCTTCCCGATCGGGCGAACCGTGCGCCACGGCCTGGGTTGCCATGCCGGGCAGCCGGTCGGCCCGACCGTCCCGCCGGGCGCGCCGTCACGACATGAACATTACAGGAACATAATCTTGCCCCGCCGGTCGCCGAGGATAATTCCGGACTCGCCAAATGATGGTGGCGGCGGCCTCGTCGGGAGCTTTTATGTCCTGCGAAACCTCCCCGCAAATGCCTTGAGAGGCCACAGATTTTTACTTGCCGATCAATTGACGGCCCATAAAAGCCCATGCTATCCCATGTCTGCCCAGATAGGGGAATGGCGCGGCCGGGGGCGGCGGCTGCGCGGGGCCGCCTGCGGGCGGCGGGGACGGACAAGCACGGGCAATGGCGAGGCTGTTCACAGGCAAGGCGGTGAACAAGATCGACCGGAAGAGCCGGGTTTCGGTCCCGGCACCCTTCCGCGCCGCGGTCGCCGGCCTGTCGTTCCCCGGCATCGTCGCCATCCCGCACTTCAACCGCCCCGCCCTGCTCTGCGCCGGCATCGACTGGCTGGAGGAACTGGCGGCCCGCATCGACGCCTATGACCTGTTTTCGGCCGAGAACGACGCCCTGACGGCGGCCTTCTTCGGCAGCGCCCAGCAGCTCGCCTTCGATACCGAGGGCCGCATCACCCTGCCGGACGAACTGATGGCCTTCGCCGGGCTTACCGAGACCGCCAGCTTCGTCGGCCGCGGCGCCACCTTCGAGATCTGGGAGCCCGCCGCCTTCACCAGCGAGAGCGCATCGGCGCTCCGCTACCTCGCCGAGAACAAGGTGACGCTGCCGGGTCGCTCCGGCGGTGGCGGAGAGCCGCGATGACGGCCGCCACCCGCGACAGCATCCACCGCCCGGTGCTGGTCGCCGAGGTGGTCTCCCTGCTGGCGCCGCGCGACGGCGAGATCGTGGTCGACGCGACCTTCGGCGCCGGCGGCTACACGCGCGCGCTGCTGGCCACTTCCGGCTGCACCGTGTGGGGGATCGACCGCGACCCGGACGCCATCGCCCGCGCGGCGGAGATCGTCGCCGCGCATCCCGGCCGCCTGACGGTCGTCGAGGGCTGCTTCGGCGACATGGCAGAGCTTCTGGCCGACCGCGGCGTCGCCGCGGTGGACGCCGTGGCGCTCGACCTCGGCGTGTCCTCGCCGCAGCTCGACGAGGCCGCGCGGGGCTTTTCCTTCGGCCGCGAGGGTCCGCTCGACATGCGCATGTCGCGCTCGGGCCCGACGGCCGCCGACGTGGTCAACGGCGCCGACGAGGCCACGCTCGCCGACATCCTGTGGCGCTACGGCGAGGAACGCGCCTCGCGCCGCATCGCCCGCGCCATCGTCGCCGCCCGCCTGCGCGCGCCGCTGCGCACGACCGGCGAGCTGGCCGAGATCGTGCGCGGCGTGCTCGGCCGGCCGCGCGGCGCGAAGGGTGCCCCGGCCATCGACCCGGCGACGCGCACATTCCAGGCCCTGCGCATCCACGTGAACGACGAGCTTGGCGAGCTGGACCGCGGCCTCGCCGCCGCCGAGGCGCTGCTGCGGCCCGGCGGCCGGCTCGCCGTCGTCGCCTTCCACTCGCTCGAGGATCGCCGGGTGAAGGACTTCCTGCGCGAGCGGGCCGGCGGAGAAGGCGCATCGCGCCACCTGCCGCCGTCGGCCGAGCGCGCGCCGAGCTTCCGCCTGCTGACGCGCGGCGTCGTCCGCCCCGGCGCCGCCGAGACGGCGGCCAATCCGCGCGCGCGCTCCGCCCGCCTGCGCGCCGCAGCGCGCACCGAGGCGCCGGCCTGGGGAGCGGCGGCATGATCCGCCCCGCCAGCATCGCCCTGCTCCTGCTCGCGGCCCTGGCGGCCGCGCTGGTGTTCCACGTCTCGCGCGAGGTCGAGACGCTGGAGGCGCGCCTCGCCGCCGCCAACCAGCGCCTCACCGCCGATCGCGAGGCGATCCGCGTGCTGCATTCGGAATGGGCCTACCTCGCGCGCATCGACCGCATCGAGGACCTGACCCATCGCCATCTCGCGCTCGGTCCCGTGCGTCCCGACCAGCTCGTCGCCGGCCAGACGCTGGTGCAGCTGCCGCTGCGCCCGGAGGAGATCATCGTTCCCGACGGCGCCGAGATCCCCGATGTCGCGACCGAGCCGGTCGCCCCCGGCACCTTCGACGTCGCGCTCGCCCGCCCAAGCGACAAGCCGGCGGCGCCCCACGTCGTCCCGGCCGTGTTGACGGTGCCGGCAGCCCCGCCGGCCGCGCCCGCGCCGCAACCCGCCGTCGCGGCGGCGCCCGCCGCCGTCGCGCCGGCAACGACCACGACGACGCCGGCCGACCGCTCGGCCATGGACGCCCTCGTCTCGCGCCTGCTCCAGCCGGCCGTGGCCGACGGAGGGACACAATGAGCCTGCGCGTCCATCTCGAAGGTGCCGGCAGCGCCGCCCTCAACACGGCACGGGCCCGCCTTGCCCTCGCCGGCTCGCTGTTCGCGCTGGCCTTCGCCGTGGTCGGCGTGCGGCTGATCGACGTCAGCATCGTGCGCGAAGCCGAGGAGCTGCAGGCCGGCGCCAAGCACGAGATCGCGACGCAGGCCCGCCTCGGCCGCGCCGACATCGTCGACCGCAACGGCACGCTGCTCGCGTCGAGCCTCGCCACCGCCTCGCTCTTCGGCGACCCGGCGCGGGTGCTCGACCCGGCCGACGCCGCACGCCGCCTGACGACGGTGCTGCCCGAACTGTCGGTCGCCGAGGTCACGGCGAAGCTGTCGACCGACCGGCGCTTCGTCTGGCTGCACCGCCACCTGACGCCGCGCCAGCAGTACGAGATCAACCGCCTCGGCATCCCCGGCATCGATTTCCGGCCGGACGAGAAGCGCCTCTACCCGCAGGGCGCGCTGACCGCCCACGTCGTCGGCTACGCCGACGTCGACGGCACCGGCATCGCCGGCATCGAGCGCAACCTCGACGAGGTGCTGCGCGGCGGCCGCGAGCCGGTCGCGCTGTCGCTCGACATCCGCGTGCAGCAGATCGTCCGCGACGAGCTGCTGCGCCAGATCGCCAAGCACCGCGCCATCGGCGGCGGCGGGCTGGTCATGGACGTCGACACCGGCGAAGTGCTGGCGCTGGTCTCGCTGCCAGACTTCGACCCCAACGCCCCGACCGGCGGCGACCCCGACAACCGCTTCAACCGCATCGCCCTCGGCGTCTACGAACTCGGCTCCGTCTTCAAGATCTTCAACCACGCGATGGTGCTCGAGCGTGGCGTCGCGACGCTCAACAAGCGCTACGACGCGACCCGGCCGCTGCGCGTCTCGCGTTTCACCATCAGCGACTTCCATCCCGAGAAGCGGCCGCTGTCGGTGACGGAAATCTTCGAGGTCTCGTCGAACATCGGCTCGGCCCTGATGGCGCTCGACGCCGGCGGCGCGGCGCAGCGCGCCTTCCTCGAGCGCGCCGGCATGTTCCGCAAGGTGCCGCTGGAACTGCCCGAGATGGGCGACCCGATGGTGCCGTCGACATGGCGCGACATCAACGTCATGACCATTTCCTACGGCCACGGCATCGCCGTTTCGCCGCTGCACCTCGCGACGGCGGTGGCCGGCATCGTCGATGGCGGCATCATGCACCCGCCGACCCTGCTGCACCGCGAGCCCGACGCTGTCATCCCCGGCACGCGGATCGTCTCGGAGCGCACCTCCGCCATCATGCGTTCGCTGATGCGCCTCGTCGTCGAGAAGGGCACGGGCAAGAACGCCGACGTGCCCGGCTACATCGTCGGCGGCAAGACGGGCACGGCCGAGAAGCAGGTCGGCGGTCGCTACAAGAAGAACGCGCTGATCACGACCTTCGTCGGCATCTTCCCCGCCAACGCCCCGCGCTACGTCGTCGTCGCCATGCTCGACGAGCCCAAGGGCATCAAGGAGACCTACGGCTACGCCACCGCCGGCTGGACCGCCGCGCCGGTGGCCAAGCGCATCATCGCCCGCATGGCGCCCCTCGTCGGCGTGCCCCAGCAGGACCCCGAATCCCCCGAGGTGCGGCGCGCGCTGACGCTGCCGACCGACACGCCGCGGGCCGCCGGGACGCAAACCGTTGCGGTTAACTGAACTCATGGCCGGCATGCCCGCCCTCTCCGCCCCTCTCGGCGACTGCGACATCACCGGCCTCGCCGCCGACAGCCGGACCGTGTCGCCGGGCTACCTGTTCGCCGCGCTGCCGAGCGCGACGCGCGGCGCCGCGACGGACGGCCGCTCGTTCATCCCCGACGCGGTGGCGCGCGGCGCCGTCGCCGTGCTCGCCCCGACGGGCACGATGCTGGCGCCGGAACTGGCCCGCGCCGTCCGCCTCGTGACCGACGACAACCCGCGCCGCCGGCTGGCCCTGCTCGCGGCCCGCTTCCATCGCCCGCAGCCGCGCCGCGTCGTCGCCGTCACCGGCACCAACGGCAAGTCCTCGACGGTCGGCTTCACGCGTCAGATATGGAGCCATCTCGGTCACAAGGCCGCGAGCCTCGGCACGCTCGGCATCGAGGCGCCGGGCTTCCCCGCCGGGCCGAGCCTGACGACGCCCGATCCGGTGGCACTGCACCGCACGCTGGCCGAGTTGCAGGGCAGCGGTATCGAGCATGTGGCGATCGAGGCCTCGTCGCACGGCCTCGACCAGTACCGCCTCGACGGCGTCGTGCTACGCGCCGCCGCCTTCACCTATATCGGCCGCGACCACCTCGACTACCACGGCGACGAGGCCGCCTACGTCGCGGCCAAGCTGCGCCTGTTCCGCGAGCTGTTGCCGCCGGAGGGCACGGCCGTCCTCAACGCCGACGCCGTGCACTTCCCCGTGTTCCTCGATGCCTGCCGGGCGGCCGGGCACGACGTGCGCAGCTATGGCCACGCCAGCGACGACATCCGCATCGACGAAGTCGGCGCGTCGGGCGACGGCATCCGCCTCGTCGTGTCGCTGCGCGGCAGGCCGTGGGAGACGCGCCTGCCGCTGGCCGGCACCTTCCAGGCGTGGAACGCCGTCGCCGCGTGGGCGCTGGCCGTGGCGAGCGGCGCCGATCCCGAGGCCGCCTTCGCCGCGCTGGCGCACCTGAGCGGCGTGCCGGGCCGCCTGCAGCTCGTGGCGCGGAGCACGGCTGGCGCCCCGGTCTGGGTCGACTACGCGCACACGCCGGACGCGCTGGAGACGGTGCTCGCCGCAGTGCGGCCACATATTGCGGGAAAGCTGCATGTGGTGTTCGGCGCCGGCGGCGACCGCGACCCCGGCAAGCGACCCGAGATGGGCCGTGTCGTGGCGCGGCTCGCCGACCGCGCGATCGTCACCGACGACAATCCCCGTCGCGAGGACCCCTTGTCGATCCGCCGCCAGATCCTGGTCGGCTGCCCCGACGCCGAGGAGATCGGCGACCGCCGCGAGGCCATCGCCCGCGCGATCGGGCTGCTGCAGGCCGGCGACGGCCTCGTCATCGCCGGCAAGGGCCACGAGACCGGCCAGACGGTCGGCCTGCGCGTCCTGCCGTTCGATGACGCCGAGGTCGCGCGCGATACCGTGCGCGCGCTCGGCGGAGAGGTCGTGGCATGAGTGCGCTGTGGACAGCGGCCGAGGCCGCCGCCGCAACCGGCGGCACGTCGCTCGGCGGCGCATGGCAGGCGCGCGGCGTGTCGATCGACACGCGCACGCTCGCGCCCGGCGACCTGTTCATCGCCCTCGCCGGCCCCAACCATGACGGCCATGCCTGGCTCGACGCCGCGCGCGCGGCCGGCGCCGCCGCCGCCGTGGTGCGGCATGGCACGACGCTGCCCGATGGCCTCGGCGCCCTGGCCGTCGCCGACACGGCCGCGGCGCTCGCCGCGCTGGGGCGCCATGCCCGCGCTCGTACCGCGGCACGGATCGCCGCGGTCACCGGCTCGGCCGGCAAGACCGGCACCAAGGAGGCCCTCGCGCTGGCGCTCGGCGCGCTCGGGCCGGCGCATGCCAGCGCCGGCAACCTCAACAATCACTGGGGTGCGCCGCTGTCGCTCGCGCGCATGCCGGCGTCGAGCGACTGGGGCGTGTTCGAACTGGGCATGAGCGCGGCCGGCGAACTCGCCGCGCTGTCGCGCCTCGTCCGGCCGCACGCCGCCATCGTCACGATCATCGCCCCGGCCCATCTCGAGCATTTCGCCTCGCTCGACGCCATCGCCGACGCGAAGGCGGAAATCTTCCTCGGCCTCGAACCCGGCGGCACCGCCATCGTCAACCGCGACGACCCCTACCACGGCCGTCTCGCGGCGGCGGCCCGCGCGGCCGGCGCTGCGCGGATCATGTCGTTCGGCGCCGCCGCCGACGCCGACGTGCGCCTCGTCGCCTATGCCGCCGCCGGCGACGGCAGCCGCCTCGACGCCGATGCCGCCGGGACGCGCCTGTCGCTGACGCTCGGCGTCGTCGGCCGCCACTGGGCGCAGAACATCCTGGCGGTGCTCGCCGCCGTGCACGCGCTCGGCGGCGACGTCGCGCGGGCCGGCGAGGCGCTGGCCCGGCTGGCGGAACCCGCCGGCCGCGGCCGCCGCGTCCGCGTGCCGGCCGCCGGCGGCAGCGCCCTGCTCATCGACGACAGCTACAACGCCAACCCGTCCTCGATGCGCGCCGCGCTCGCCGTGCTCGGCGAGACGCGCACCGGTGCGGGCGGGCGGCGCATCGCCGTGCTCGGCGACATGCTCGAACTCGGCGCCCATGCCGCGCTGCTGCATGCCGGCCTCGCCGCCGCGGTCGAGGCGGCCGGCGTCGATCTCGTCTTCACCGCCGGGCCGCTGATGGCCGAACTCGCCGAGGCGCTGCCCGCCGCGATGCGCGGCCACCACGCGCCGGACGCCGCCGCGCTGCTGGCGCACGTGCGGGCGGCCCTGCGCGACGGCGACGTCGTGCTGGTCAAGGGTTCGAACGGCAGCCGCATGGGTCCGCTGGCCGCCGCCCTCGCGACCACCAGCGGCGGCGGCGCGGGTGCCGATATGCGGCGTGCCGCCGCGCTGGCGGAGGGATAGGTCATGCTGTACGCCCTGCTGGCGCCGCTCGGCCCCGACTTCATCCTCTTCAACCTGCTCAACTCGATCACCTTCCGCGCCGGCAGCGCGGCGGTGACGTCGCTGGTCGTCGCCTTCGTCATCGGGCCGCGCGTGATCGCCTGGCTCAAGGGCCAGCAGCCGCATGGCCAGCCGATCCGCGAGGACGGCCCCAAGGGCCACTTCGCCAAGGCCGGCACGCCGACGATGGGCGGCCTCCTCATCCTGCTCGCCGGCATCGCCTCGACACTGATCTGGTCGAACCTCGCCAACGGCTACGTCTGGGCGACCCTGCTGGTCACTCTGGCCTACGGCGCCATCGGCTTCGTCGACGACTACCGCAAGCTGACCAAGCGCCACTCGAAGGGAATGTCGGCGCGCAGCAAGTTCGTCCTGCAGGTCGCCGTCGGGCTGCTCGCCGCCGTGTGGATTTCCTGGCTGACGCGGATGCCCCTCGACACCGGCCTCGCGCTGCCCTTCTTCAAGGACCTGCTGGTCGATCTCGGCTGGTTCTATTTCGCCTTCGCGGCGTTCGTCATGGTCGGCGCCTCGAATGCGGTCAACCTCACCGACGGGCTCGACGGCCTGGCCATCGTGCCGGTGCTCGTCGCCGCCGCCTGCCTCGGCCTCATCGCCTACCTCGTCGGCCACGCCGTCTTCGCCAACTACCTGCTGGTCTTCCACGTCCCCGGCGCCAGCGAGCTGGCGGTGTTCTGCGCCGCGCTGGTCGGCGCCGCGCTCGGCTTCCTGTGGTTCAACGCGCCGCCGGCGATGGTCTTCATGGGCGACACCGGCTCGCTGTCGATGGGCGGCGCGCTGGGCGCCGTCGCGGTCGTCATCAAGCACGAGCTGGTGCTGGCGATCATCGGCGGCCTGTTCGTCCTCGAGACCGTCTCGGTGATCGCCCAGGTCACCTCGTTCAAGCTCACCGGCAAGCGCGTCTTCCGCATGGCGCCGCTGCACCACCACTTCGAGCAGAAGGGCTGGCAGGAGCCGACCATCGTCATCCGTTTCTGGATCATCGCCACGGTGCTGGCGCTGGCCGGCCTCGCCACCCTGAAGATCCGGTGACGCGATGACCGCCCGCGCCCTCGATCTCTCCGCCTTCCGCGACCGTCCGGTCGCCGTGCTCGGGCTCGGCCGCTCGGGTCTCGCGGCGGCGACGGCGCTGGCGGCGGCGGGCGCCCGCGTGCTCGCCTGGGACGACACGCCGGCGGCGCGTGCCGCGGCGCTGCAGCGGCTCGACCTGCTGGTCGACCTCGCCGACAGCGACCTCGACGGCGTCGGCACGCTGGTGCTGTCGCCGGGCATCCCGCACACCCATCCGCGCCGCCACCCGGCCGTCGACAAGGCGCGCGCCGCCGGCGCGGCGATCGTCTGCGAGGTCGACCTGCTGGCGCGCGCCGAACCGCTGGCGACCTTCGCCGCGATCACCGGCACCAACGGCAAGTCGACGACCACCGCGCTGCTCGGCCACCTGCTGGGCGGCGGCGCGCGGCCGGTTGCCGTCGGCGGCAATCTCGGCCCGCCGGCGACGACGCTGCCGGCGCTCGGCGCCGACGGCATCTACGTGCTCGAACTGTCGTCCTACCAGCTCGAACTGCTGCCGACGCCGGTGTTCCGCGCCGCTGTGCTGCTCAACATCACGCCCGACCATCTCGACCGCCACGGTGGCATGGCCGGCTACGTCGCCGCCAAGCGGCGCGTCTTCGCCGGACAGGGCGCGGACGACACCGCCATCATCGGCATCGACGACGCCGAGTGCCGCGGCATCCACGCCGGCCTCGTCGCCGCCGGCCGCCAGCACGTCGTGCCGGTCTCCGTGCTCGGGCCGGCCGAGGGCGGAATGTGGCTCGACGGCACGACGCTGATCGACGGCCGCGACGGGACGCCGCGCGCGGTCATCGACCTCGCCCGCGTGCCGACCCTGCCCGGCCGCCACAACGCGCAGAACGCGGCAGCGGCCTACGCCGCGGCGACGGCCCTCGGCCTCGACCCGCGCGTCGCCGCGGCGCGCCTCGCCACCTTCCCCGGCCTCGCCCATCGCCAGGAACTCGTCGCCGACAGCGGCGGCGTGCGCTTCGTCAACGATTCCAAGGCCACCAACGCCGACGCCGCCGCGCACGCGCTGGACGCCTGGCGCGACATCTTCTGGATCGCCGGCGGGCGGGCGAAGGAAGGCGGCATCGCCGCGCTCGCCAATCACTTCCCGGCGATCCGCCACGCCTTCCTGATCGGCGAGGCCGCCGACGCCTTCGCCGCCACGCTGGCCGGCAGGACGCCGACGACCCGCGCCGGCGACCTTGCGACGGCGGTCGCGCTCGCCGCCGACATGGCCTGGCGGGCGGGCGGCGGCACCGTGCTGCTGTCGCCGGCCTGCGCCTCCTTCGACCAGTTCCGCGACTTCGAGGCGCGCGGCGAGGCCTTCCGCGCCGCCGTCGCACGCGCCATCGACGGCCGCCGGGCGCACGGGAGGGCGGCCTCGTGACCAGCTACTCCTTCTCGCGCGCCGACAATTCGCTGCTGTCGCGGTGGTGGTGGACGGTCGACCACCTGCTGCTCGCCGCCGTCCTGTCCCTCGTCGCCGTCGGCGCCCTGCTGGTGATGGCGGCGAGCCCGGCGGTCGCCAGCCGCATCGGCCTCGCCGACAGCTACTTCTTCACCCGCCATCTGGCGCTCATCGCGCCGTCGCTCGCGCTCATGCTGGCGACCTCGCTGCTGACGCCCGCCGGCGTGCGGCGGGCAGCGCTCGTGGCGCTGGCCGCGTCGCTGCTCCTGCTCGCCGCGACGCTGGTGATCGGCGTCGAGATCAAGGGCGCGCGCCGCTGGATCTACCTCGCCGGCTTCTCGCTGCAGGCGAGCGAATTCGCCAAGCCCGCCTTCGCCGTCGTCTGCGCCTGGCTGTTCGCCGAGCGGGTGCGCGACGACCGCCTGCCGGGACGCCTGCTCGCCACCATCCTGTTCGCCATCGTGCTCGGCCTCATCATCCTGCAGCCCGACCTCGGCCAGGCGGTCGTGCTGACGGCGGTGTGGATGGCGCAGTTCTTCCTCGCCGGCCTGTCGCTGTGGCTGGTCGGCTTCCTCGTCGTCGCCGGCGCCGGCGGCCTCGTCGCCGCCTACCTCTTCCTGCCGCACGTCACCAGCCGCATCGACCGCTTTCTCGACCCCTCGAGCGGCGACAACTACCAGATCACGAAAAGCCTCGAGGCGTTCGTGCATGGCGGCCTGTTCGGCCGCGGTCCCGGCGAGGGCGCGGTGAAGAACCAGCTCCCCGACGCGCACGCCGACTTCGTGTTCGCCGTGCTCGGCGAGGAGTTCGGCTCGCTGGCGGCTGTCGGCGTCGTCGCCCTGTTCGCCGTCGTCGTCCTGCGCGGCTTCGCGCGGGCCTTTTCCGAGCGCGACCTGTTCGTGCTGCTGGCCGTCGCCGGGCTGCTCGTGCAATTCGGCGTGCAGGCGCTGATCAACATGGGTTCCGCCCTGCACCTGCTGCCGACCAAGGGCATGACACTGCCCTTCGTCAGCTACGGCGGCTCGTCGCTGCTGGCGATGGGCTTCGCCATCGGCATGGTGCTGGCGCTGACGCGCAAGCGGGTCGGCGACGGGGGGGCCGCATGAGCGGCGCCCGCCCCGTGCTGGTCGCTGCTGGCGGTACCGGCGGCCATGTCTTCCCGGCGGTCGCGCTGACCGAGGCCCTCGTCGCGCGCGGCCGCGCCGTGACCTTCGTCACCGATCCGCGCGGCGCGGCGCTGCTCGATCGCGGCATCGCGCTGCCCGACGGCGCTCGCCGGATCGTCCTGCCGGCCGGCCATCTCGCCGGCGGCGTGGCCGCCAAGACGCGCGCGCTCGCCGGTCTCGCCCGTGGCTTCCTTGCGGCGCGGCGCCTCGTACGCGACGAACGGCCGGCCGCGGCGATCGGCTTCGGCGGCTACCCGACCGTGGCGCCGCTGCTCGCCGCCCGCCTCGCCGGCGTGCCGATGATCGTCCATGAGGCCAACGCCCTCCTCGGCGCCGCCAACCGCTTCCTCGCCACCCGCGCCAGCGCCTGCGCGCTGACCTTCGCCGACACGGCGGGCCTGCCGGCCGTCGCGCGCGGCCGCGTCCGCGTCGTCGGCAACCCGGTGCGCGCCGACATCGCCGCCCTCGTCCACGCGCCCTACGCGCCGCCGGCGCCGGGCGGCCGCGTCGCGCTGTTCGTCATCGGCGGCAGTCTCGGCGCTCGCCAGCTGGCGGTGACCGTGCCCGAGGCGGTGGCCATGCTGCCGGCCGCCCTGCGCGCGCGGCTGTCGGTCGCCCAGCAGGTGCGCGCCGACGATCGCGCCGCCGCCGAGGCGGCGTGGCGCAAGGCCGGCGTGGCCGCCGAGATGGCGCCGTTCTTCGTCGACGTGCCGCGACGCCTCGCGACCGCCCACATCGTCGTCGCGCGCGCCGGAGCCTCGACAGTCGCCGAGCTGATCGCCGCCGGCCGGCCGGCCATCCTCGTCCCCTGGAAGCATGCCGCCGGCGATCACCAGACGGCCAACGCGGCGGCCCTGACGGCGGCCGGCGGCGGCTGGGCCTTCGCCGAGGACGCCTTCACCCCGGCCGCGCTGGCCGGCTGCCTGCGGACTTTGATCGCCGATCCCGCCGCCCTCGCCGCCGCTGCCGCCGCCGTGCGACGCGCCGGCCCGGCTGATGCCGCCCAGCGCCTCGCCGACCTCGTCGACGAGGTGGCGCAGACGCAGCTCCGCCCGGCCCGCAACGCCGGCCGCGGCACGCCGGCCGACACCAACACGCAGCACCGGGAGGCGGTGGCATGAGGGCGCTTCCGCTCGACATCGGCATGCTGCATTTCGTCGGCATCGGCGGCATCGGCATGAGCGGCATCGCCGAGACGCTACACGCGCTGGGCTACCAGGTGCGCGGATCCGACGTCTCGGAAAGCGCCAACGTGCGCCGGCTGCGCGCGCTCGGCATCCACGTCGATATCGGCCACCGCGCCGAGCAGGTCGCCGACGCCGACGTGCTGGTCATCTCGTCGGCCGTGCACGACGACAACCCCGAGGTTGCGGCGGCCCGCGCCCGCCTCATACCGGTCGTGCGCCGTGCCGAGATGCTGGCCGAGATCATGCGCCTGAAATGGGCCATCGCGGTGGCCGGCACGCACGGCAAGACGACGACGACCTCGCTCGTCGCCGCCGTGCTCGACGCCGCAGCGCTCGATCCCACGGTCATCAACGGCGGCATCATCAACGCCTGGGGCACCAACGCGCGGCTCGGCAAGGGCGACTGGATGGTGGTCGAGGCCGACGAGTCCGACGGCACCTTCGTACGCCTGCCCGCGACCATCGCCGTCGTCACCAACATCGACCCCGAGCACCTCGACTTCTACGGCGACTTCGACGCCATCCGCGACGCCTTCGCCACCTTCGTCTCGAACATCCCGTTCTACGGCTTCGCCGTGATGTGCCTCGACCATCCGGCCGTCCAGGCGCTGATCCCGACGCTGTCGGACCGCCGCATCGTGACCTACGGCTTCTCGCCGCAGGCCGAGGTGCGCGGCGTCAACGTCAACGCCGGGCCCGACGGTGTCGCCTTCGACGCTGTCATCACCGCCCGCGACGGCGAGGTGCGGACGGTCGCCGGCCTCAAGCTGCCGATGATGGGCGTCCACAACGCGCAGAACGCGCTCGCGGCCGTCGCCGTGGCGACGGAGATGGGCGTGTCCGACGAGGCGCTGCGCCGCGGCCTCGCCGGCTTCGCCGGGGTCAAGCGCCGCTTCACCCGCACCGGCGAGGGCGCCGGCGTCGCCGTCGTCGACGACTACGGCCACCACCCGGTGGAAATCGCCGCCGTTCTGCGCGCCGCGCGCAGCGCCACACGGGGCCGCGTCGTCGCCGTCTTCCAGCCGCACCGCTACAGCCGCGTCTCCAGCCTGTTCGACGATTTCTGCACCGCCTTCAACGACGCCGACACGGTGATCGTGGCGGACATATATCCGGCCGGCGAGAGCCCGATCGAGGGAGTGGACCGCGACGCGCTGGTACGGGGCCTGCGGGCCCACGGCCATCGCGACGTGCGTCCACTCCCGGGACCGGCCGACCTCGCCGCACTCGCCGCCGCCGCCACGCGGCCCGGCGATCTCGTCGTCTGCCTCGGCGCCGGCACCGTCACCAACTGGGCGCAGGCGCTGCCCGGCGAACTGGCGGCGCTCGCCGAGCGCCGCACGGGGACGGAGGCATGAGAATGGCCATCCGACCCACCGCCGCCAGCCTCGTCGACCGCCTACCGCGGGTGCGCGGCGCCTATGTCGAGGACGCGCCGCTGGCCGGCGTGACCTGGTTCCGCGCTGGCGGCCCGGCCGAAGTGCTGTTCCGCCCGGCCGACGCCGCCGACCTTGCCGACTTCATGGCCGGCCGGCCGGCCGACGTGCCCGTCACCCTGCTCGGCGCCGGTTCGAACGTGCTGGTCCGCGACGGCGGCGTGCCTGGCGTAGTCATCCGCCTCGGCCGGCCGTTCGCGCAGATCGTCGTCGACGGCCTGACCGTCACGGCCGGCGGCATGGCGCTCGACTACAACGTCGCCAAGGCCTGCCGCGACGCCGCCATCGCCGGCTTCGAGTTCCTCTCGGGCATCCCCGGCACCATCGGCGGCGGCCTGCGGATGAATGCCGGCGCCTATGGCCGCGAACTGGCCGACGTCGTGGTCGAGGTCGAGGTCGTCACCGACGACGGCGCGTTGCGGCGCCTGAGCAAGCAGGAATGGGGGCCGAGCTATCGCCACGCCGCGGTGCCCGACGGCTGGATCTTCACCGGCGCGACGATGCGCGGCGTGCGCGGCGATTCCGTCGAGATCGCACGCGGCATGGCCTGGGTGCAGGCGGCGCGCGAGGAGGCCCAGCCGATCCGCTCGCGCACTGGCGGCTCGACCTTCAAGAACCCGGATGGCGCCAAGGCCTGGGAACTGATCGACCGTGCCGGCTGTCGCGGGCTGCGGCATGGCGCGGCGCAGATTTCCGAAAAGCACTGCAACTTCCTCATCAACAACGGCGGCGCCACCGCGACCGACCTCGAGGCGTTGGGCGAGGAAGTGCGCCGCCGCGTCGCCGAGACCTGCGGCGTGACGCTGGAGTGGGAAATCCGCCGCCTCGGCGTGCCCGCCGCACCGGGACCGCGCGAGGTGCGGCCATGAGCCGGCGCGTTACCGTGCTGATGGGGGGCCGTTCGGCCGAGCGCGAGGTGTCGCTGGTGAGCGGCCGGCAATGCGCCGAGGCGCTGCGCGCCGAGGGCTACGCGGTCAGCGAACTGCACCTCGGTGCCGACCCGGCGCCGCTGGTGGCCGCGCTGTCCGGCTCGGAGCGGCCCGACGTGGTGTTCAACGCCCTGCATGGGCGCTATGGCGAGGACGGCCGCATCCAGGGCCTGCTCGACCTGTTCGGCGTTCCCTACACCCATTCCGGCGTGCTGGCCTCGGCTCTCGCGATGGACAAGGCGATGGCCCGCCGCATGTTCGCCAGCGCCGGGCTGCCGATCGCCGACGGCATTGTCGCGGACCGCGAGACCGTCCTCGCCGGGCGCGCCATGGACCGCCCCTATGTGGTCAAGCCGATCAGCGAGGGCTCGTCGGTCAGGGTCCATATCGTGCGCGAGAACGAGCCGTTGCCGTTCGGCCCCGAGGACTGGCCCTACGGCGACGAGGACGTGCTGGTCGAGCGATTCATCCCGGGCCGCGAACTGACCGTGGCGGTGATGAGCGGCAACGGCGCCGGCACGCGCGCTCTCGCCGTGACCGAGATCCGCGCCCAGAACGGCTTCTACGACTACGAGGCCAAGTACGTCGAAGGCTGCTCGCGCCATATCGTGCCGGCACCCATCGACGCCGGCGCCTACCGCGCCGCGATGGACTGCGCCGTCGCCGCCCACGACCTGCTCGGCTGCCGCGGCGTCACGCGGTCCGACTTCCGCTACGACGATCTCGCCGGCGAGCCCGGCCGTCTCGTCCTCCTCGAGGTCAACACCCAGCCGGGCATGACGCCGCTGTCGCTGGTGCCCGAGCAGGCCGCCTATTGCGGCCTGTCGTTCGGCGCGCTCGTCACCTGGCTGGTGGAGCACGCGCGATGCGACTGAACCTCTCCGCACCCGCCGGGCGCGAGGGCGCCCGCCGCCGCCCGCCGGTCCGCCGGCGCAGGGTCTGGCTGCGCGCCGCAACCGCCGCCCTCGCCGTCGCCGCCGGCGGTGCCGCGGCCGCCGTGCTCTGGCACGACGCGCGCGACGGCACGCTGCTGGCCGGCCTGCACGACGGCGCCCTTTCGCTCAGCGCCGACGCCGGCCTCGCGGTCACCCATGTCCTCGTCGAGGGCCGCCAGTTCACCGACCGCAAGGACGTCGACGCCGCCCTCGGCATCGAGCGCGGCCAGCCGATCCTCGGGGTCGACCTTGGCGCCGCGCGCGAGCGCCTGCGCGCCCTCGGCTGGGTGCGCGAGGCGACCATCGCCCGCCGCCTGCCCGACGTCGTCTATGTCCGCATCGAGGAGCGCGCGCCGCTGGCGCTGTGGCAGCGCAACGGCAAGCTCGCCCTGATCGACCGCGACGGCGTCGTCATCGGCCGCGAGGACATCGCGCACTGGGCGCACCTGCCGCTGGTCGTCGGCGACGGTGCCGAGGTCGAGGCGGCCCGGCTCGTCGATGCCCTGAAGGCGGTGCCCGAGGTGGCCCGCCACGTCGAGGCGGCGGTGCGCGTATCGGGTCGCCGCTGGGATCTCAAGCTCAACGGCGGCATCGACGTGCGGCTGCCCGAGGGCGAGGTCGCCGGGGCGCTGGCGCGCCTCGACCGCCTGCAACGCGAGAACGCGCTGCTCGACCGCGACGTTATGGCGGTCGACCTGCGGCTGCCGGATCGCCTGATCGTCCGAACCTCGCCGGCCGGCGTGCGCAAGGTGCGCGCGCGCGGCGAAGACACCTGAAGCGCGGAGGCGGCAGCACGTGGCGCGGCGCAACGGCAAATCCAGGAGCGGACTGGTCGGCGTCCTCGACGTCGGCAGCAGCAAGGTCTGTTGCCTGATCGCGCGCCTCGACGGCGAGGGGCCGCCGCGCGTCGTCGGCGCCGGCCATCAGGTCAGCGCCGGCGTGCGTGCCGGCGTCATCGTCGACATGGAGGCGGCCGAGCAGGCCATCCGTAACGCCGTCCACGCCGCCGAGGCGATGGCCGGCGAAACGCTGCGCGAGGTCGTCGTCGCCGCCACCGCCGGCGGGCCGCTGTCGCGCCGCCTCGACGTCGAGGTGGCGATCGACGGCCAGGCCGTCGCCGACACCGACCTGCGTCGCGTGCAGGTGCAGATCGCCGCGGCCGGCGATACCGCGCCGGGCCGCGTCAACGGCAACGGACACCTCAACGGCACGGCGCGGACGGGCGAGCACGAGCTGGTGCACGCCATCCCGCTCGGCTACGCCCTCGACGGGCAGCGCGTCGACGAGCCGCGCGGCATGCACGGCGAACGGCTCGGCGCCGCCGCCCATCTCGTCAGCGTGCGCGCCGGCGCGCTGCGCACGCTGCGTACCGTCGTCGAGCGCTGCCATCTCGACATCGAGCAGATCGTCGCGCCGCCGGTCGCCGCCGGTCTCGCCACGCTGGTCGAGGACGAGATGGATCTCGGCGCGACCGTCCTCGACATGGGCGCCGGCACCACCGACATCGCCGTCTTCACCGACGGCCGCCTCGTCTATGCCGACCAGGTGCCGATCGGCGGCGGGCATGTCACCAACGACATCGCGCGCGGCCTGTCGACGCCGCTGGCGCACGCCGAGCGGCTCAAGACGCTCTACGGCAGCGCGATACCGGGCGCCCACGACGACGTCGACGTCGTCGACGTGCCGCAGGTCGGCGAACCGGACGCCTACGCCGCCAACCACATCCCGCGTTCGTTGCTCAACGGCATCATCGGCCCGCGCATCGAGGAGACGTTCGAGCTGGTGCGCGCGCGGCTCGCCGACAGCGGCGCCGCCCCCCTCGCCGGCCGCCGCCTCGTCCTCGTCGGCGGCGCCTCGCAGCTCGCCGGCGTGCGCGAACTCGCCGCCCTGGTGCTCGACAAGCAGGTCCGCCTCGGCCGGCCGCTGCGCCTGCGCGGCCTCGCCGACGCGCTCGCCGGACCGGCCTTCGCCGTGCCGGCCGGCCTCGTCGCCTATGCCGCCGACCACAGCGGTGACTTCGGCGTTCCCGCTCCACTTCCGACAGGGGAAGCCACCGGCCTCATCGGCCGCGTCGGCTCATGGCTCCGTGAGCACCTCTGAACGCATTTCCCCCGCGCCCCGGCCGCACCCACACGGACGGCGGGACGCATCCAACGGCCGGGCGCGGGGTGTCCCGTCCGGCAGTGCCCTACTCGACAGGAGGTTCCCATGACCCTGACACTCAGTACCCCCTCGGTCGATCACGAGCTGAAGCCGCGCATCGTCGTGGTCGGCGTGGGCGGCGCCGGTTCCAACGCCGTCAACAACATGATCGCGGAGAACCTCGAGGGCGTCGAATTCGTCGTCGCCAACACCGACGCGCAGGCCCTCGCGCTGGCGCGCGCCGAGCGGCGCATCCAGCTCGGCGTGACCATCACGCACGGGCTCGGCGCCGGCGCCCGGCCGGACATCGGTCGCGCCGCCGCCGAGGAGGCGCTCGACGACATCGTCGACCACCTGCAGGGCGCGCACATGGCCTTCATCGCCGCCGGCATGGGCGGCGGCACCGGCACCGGCGCGGCGCCGGTCGTTGCCCGCGTGGCGCGCGAGCAGGGCATCCTGACCGTCGGCGTCGTCACCAAGCCGTTCTCCTTCGAGGGCAACCACCGCATGCGGATGGCCGAGGAGGGCATCGCCGAGCTGCAGAACTTCGTCGACACGCTGATCGTCATCCCGAACCAGAACCTGTTCCGCATCTGCAACGAAAAGACGACCTTCGCCCAGGCCTTCCAGATGGCCGACAACGTGCTGCACCAGGGCGTGCGCGGCGTCACCGACCTGATGGTGATGCCGGGCCTGATCAACCTCGACTTCGCCGACATCCGCACCGTCATGGGCGAGATGGGCAAGGCGATGATGGGCACCGGCGAGGCCGGCGGCGAGCGCCGCGCGCTGGAGGCGGCCGAGGCGGCGATCGCCAACCCGCTGCTCGACGAGGTCTCCATGCAGGGCGCGCGCGGCGTGCTGATCAACGTCACCGGCGGCCCCGACATGACCCTCTACGAGGTCGACGAGGCGGCCAACCGCATCCGCCAGGAGGTCGATCCCGAGGCGCACATCATCTTCGGCGCCACCTTCGACGAGAAGCTCGAGGGCATCATGCGGGTGTCGATCGTGGCGACCGGCATCGAGGCCGCCGCGCAGAGCAATCCACGCCCGGCGATCTCGCTGGTCCACAACGCCGACGGCGAGCGCGCCCGCCGCACGGCCGAGGCGCGTCCGGCCGGCAGCCCGGCGCCGCGCGGCGGCATCCCGGCGACGATGGGTGCCAACGCCATGGCGATCGCCCAGCCGGTGCCGGCCTACGCGCCCGTAGCCAGCGCCGCCACGGCGATGGCCCCGATGGCCGAGACCGCGCCGGTGGAAATGCCTGAAGCGGTCGAGCCCGAGCCGGTCGCCGAGGCGGCGCCCGAGCCGGTCGCCGAGCAGCCGGCCCCCGCCGCCATGCCGACGGCCGCCGAGGCGCCGTTCATCGCCCCGCCGCCGGTGATGCCGGCACGCGAGCCTGCGATGCCGCGCCGCACCGGCAATCCGTTCGAGGAGGCGGCGCTGGTCAATGCCGCCCCGCGGCCGGAGCGCAAGCGCGGCCGCAGCCTGTTCCAGCGCGCGACGGCCGCCGTCAGCGGCTTCGTCGGCGACGATGCGGCGCCGCGCCCGGCCGCCAAGGCCGAGCCGACGGTCCGTCGTGCCGCCCCGCCGCTGCCGGTACCGCCCGCGGCGCCGGCGGCCCCGCAGGCCGAGCCGGTGGCGCAGCGCGAACTGGCCAACCTCGATCGTCCGCGCACGCCGTCGACCGGCGCGGCCGACGACGACCAGCTGGAAATCCCGGCCTTCCTGCGCCGGCGGACCAACTGACCGAGGGTCCGGGGCCGCAGCGCCGCAAATGGCGGAACTGCGGCCCCGGAACCGCAACAAAGTGCAATAAAGAGTGACTTGAGAGGCCGCCGAGCCGCCTGATACATCCAAGCTGGACGTGGCGGAATCCGCCGCGTTGGGGGCCTTAGAACAAGGGCGGGACCAGTGGATTTCAGTGCCGTGGACAGCCGCGCGGGGGGCACAGGGCGTCAGCAGACGCTGCGCCATGCCATCAGTTGCAGCGGCACCGGCCTGCACAGCGGCGCCGCCGTCCGCATGACCCTCCTGCCCGCCGCGCCCGACAGCGGCATCGTTTTCCGCCGCAGCGACCTCGGCGACGCCGCGCCGCTCGTCCCCGCCACCATCGATCATGTCATCGACGACCGCCTGTGCACCACCGTCGGCTTCCGCGGCGGCCCGTCGGTCGCCACCATCGAGCATCTGATGGCGGCATTGCGCGGCATGGGCGTCGACAATGCGGAGATCGTCATCGACGGCCCCGAAGTGCCGGTCATGGACGGCTCCGCCGCGCCCTTCGTCTTCCTCCTCGAATGCGCCGGCCTTGCCGCCCAGTCGGCGCCGCGCCGCGCCATCGAGGTGCTGCGGCCGGTCCGCGTCGCCAAAGATGGTGCCGAGGCCACGCTGGTACCGGGCGCCGGCTTCTCGGCCGGCTGCGAGATCGAGTTCGCCAGCCAGGCCATCGGCCGGCAGCGCCTGACCGTCTCGCTGGTCAACGGCACCTTCAAGAACGACATCGCGCGCGCGCGCACCTTCGGCTTTGCCCATGAGGTCGACCGCCTGCGCGCCGCCGGCCTCGCGCGCGGCGGCAGCCTCGACAACGCCGTCGTCGTCGCCGGCGACCGCGTGCTCAACGACGACGGCCTGCGCTGGACCGACGAGTTCGTGCGCCACAAGATTCTCGACTCCATCGGCGACCTCTATCTCGCCGGTGCGCCGATCGTGGGCCGGTTCCACGGCTATCGCTCCGGCCACGCGCTGAACCACCTGCTGGTGCGCACGCTGCTGGCCGACCGCGGCGCCTGGCGCTGGACCGGCGGCGACGGTTCGGGGATCGCGGCCGGGGCCACGCCGGCCGCCGCCGCGGCGGCGCCCGCGACGCTGTAGCGCTCCTGCCCCGCGTTTGGAATCGGGCCGGCCGATGCTATAGTCCGGCCGCCTGTTGCCGTGGGCCCGCCATGCGGCCCGAATGCCATTGGTCGACCCCGTGACGATGCTTCGCTCCGCCTGTCTCACCAGCCTGCGCACGGCGCTGATCGGCGCCGTCGTGGTGCTCGCGCTCGCCGGCTGCGACAAGAAGGAAAAGCCCTACGTCGAGCGCCCGGCCGAGGACCTCTACAACGACGCCATGGATGCGGTGCTGGTCGAGGAATACGTCGAGGCCAACGACCTGTTCCAGGAAGTCGAGCGACAGCACCCCTATTCGGTGTGGGCGACGAAGGCGCAGCTCATGGCGGCCTACGCGTCCTATGTGCGCGGCAGCTACGACGATGCCGTGCTGGCCCTCGACCGCTTCATCGAACTGCATCCGGGCAACCGCGACGTCTCCTACGCCTACTATCTCAAGGCCCTCGCCTACTACGAGCAGATCAGCGACGTCGGCCGCGACCAGCGCATGACGGAGCGGGCGCTGGCCTCGCTCGAGGAAGTGACGCGGCGGTTTCCGGACAGCAAGTATTCGCGCGACGCCCGCCTCAAGCTCGATCTCGTGCGCGACCATCTCGCCGGCAAGGAGATGGAGGTCGGGCGCTACTACCTGACGCGCGGCTACTACCTCGCCGCCATCAACCGCTTCCGCAACGTCGTCGACAAGTACCAGACGACGACCCACGCGCCGGAGGCCCTGCACCGCCTGGCCGAGGCGTATTCGGCCCTCGGCATCGCCCCCGAGGCGCGCCAGAGCGCCGCCGTGCTCGGACACAACTTCCCCGGCAGCGACTGGTACATCGACAGCTACGAGATGGTCGAGGGCAAGAAGGTCGAGCGGCCGGGCGTCCCGACCGACAACGAGCCCGGTTTCTTCGGCCGGCTGTGGCCGTTCTGACCGGCTTGCCCGGCTCCGGCACCGCGGTGGTGCCGACCTTCGTCTGGCGTTGCCAGCCATGCTGAGACAACTGTCCGTCCGCGAAATCGTCCTCATCGACCGTCTCGACCTCGCCGTCGATACGGGGCTCGCCGTGCTCACCGGCGAAACGGGAGCGGGCAAGTCGATCCTGCTCGATGCGCTCGGCCTGGCGCTGGGCGCACGCGGCGACGCCGGGCTGGTCCGCGCCGGCGCGGCCCAGGCCTCCGTCGCCGCGGCCTTCGAGCCGCGGAGCGATCATCCGGTCTTCGCGCTGCTCGCCGAACAGGGCATCGACACGACGGATGGCGGCGTCGTGCTCCGCCGCACGCTCGGGCGCGACGGGCGCTCGCGCGCCTTCGTCAACGACCAGCCCGCGAGCATCGGGCTGCTGCGCCAGATCGGCGCCATGCTGGTCGAGGTGCACGGCCAGCACGAGGCGCAGGGCCTGCTCGATGCCCGCAGCCATCGCGGCGTCCTCGACGCCTTCGCCGGCAGCGAGGCCGCGCTGGCCGCGACCGCCGAGGCGTGGCGGACGTGGCGCGACGCAGCCACGGCCCATGCCGACGCCGCCGCCGAGGGAGAACGCGCACGGACCGACGAGGCCCGCCTGCGCGAGGCCTGCGCCGAACTCGACGCGCTGGCGCCGGTCGCCGGCGAGGAAGAGGCGCTGGCCGCCCGGCGGGCCCTGATGCAGAACGCCGGGCGGCTGGGCGAGGCGCTCGACACGGCCACCGGCAGCCTCGACGGCGATACCGGCGCGGCAGCGCGCGTCGCCACCGCATCGCGCGCCCTCGCGCGCGTCGCGCCGCAGGCCGGCGGCCGGCTCGACGAGGCGCTCGCCGCCCTCGACCGCGCGGCCGCCGAACTGGCCGAGGCGTCCCGTGCCCTGAGTTCCGCCGCGGGCGACATCGATCCCGACCCGCGCGCGCTCGAGAAGATCGAGGAACGGCTTTTCGCGTTGCGCGGGGCCGCCCGCCGCCACGGCACGACGGTCGACGCCCTGCCCGAGACCCATGCGCGGCTGGCGGCCATGCTCGCCGCGATCGGCGACGGCGGCGCCCGTCTGTCGGCGCTGGCGCGCGCGGCGGAAGCGGCACGGGCCGACTGGATCGCTGCGGCCGAGGCGCTGTCGGCCCGGCGCAGCGCCGCGGCACGGCGGCTCGACGCGGCGGTCGCGGGCGAGCTGGCGCCGCTCCGCCTCGACCGTGCCGTCTTCGCCACCCGCGTCGAGCGGCTGGCCGAGGCGCAGTGGGGCCCCGAGGGCTTCGACCGCGTGAACTTCCTGGTGGCGACCAACCCGGGCGCCGAACCGGGGCCGCTCGAACGCATCGCGTCCGGCGGCGAACTCGCCCGCCTCATGCTCGCCCTCGAAGTCGTGCTGGCGGACAAGGGCAGTGCCGCGACGCTGGTGTTCGACGAGGTCGATGCCGGCATCGGCGGCGCCACGGCGGCCGCGGTCGGCGAGCGGCTGGCGAAACTGGCCGGCGGGGCGGCGGCGCGCCAGGTGCTCGTCGTCACCCACAGCCCGCAGGTCGCGGCGCTCGGTCATCAGCACTGGCGGGTCAGCAAGCAGGAGGCCGCCGGATCGGCGCTGACCCGCGTGCAGCCGCTCGAGCCGTCGGAGCGCGAGGAAGAGATCGCCCGCATGCTGGCCGGCGCCGTCGTGACCGACGAGGCGCGCGCCGCCGCGCGCCGCCTGATGCCGGCCGCCGCGCCCGCCACGGCCCGCCGGCGCGCCTGAACCCGTACCGGACACACCGCCGCAATGCCGTCGCTGTCGCGCGAAACCACCACCGGCCTCATCTGGCTCGTCGTCGTCGTGATCGTCTGGACGAGCTTCCATATCGTCACCCGTTACGGCGTGCAGCACGCCCTGACGGCGTGGGACCTGGTGACGCTGCGCCTCGGCATCGCCGGCATCGTGCTGCTGCCGTGGCTGGCGCGGCAGGGCCTCGGCGGGCTGTCCCTCGGCCGCGCGGCCCTGCTTTTCGCCGCCGGCGGACCGGCCTTCGCCTACAGCGCCTTCGGCGGCTACCAGTTCGCCCCGGCCGCGCATGGCGCCTCGATCCTCGCGGGAACCCTGCCGGTGTTCACGGCGCCGCTCGCCTGGTGGCTGGCGGGCGAGAAACTGTCCGGCCCGCGGCTGATCGGCCTGCTCGCCATCTTCACCGGTGGCGCCACGCTCGTCGCCGATGCGCTGTCGGGCGGCGGGCCCGGCGCCTGGCGCGGCGACGCGCTGTTCGTGCTCGGCGCGTTCTCGTGGTCGCTGTTCGCGGTGCTGGTGAAGACGTGGAACGTCGCACCCCTGCGCGCCGCCGCCATCGTCTCGGTCGGCTCGCTGCTGACGGTGGCGCCGTTCAACCTGCTGTTCCTGCCCTCCCACTTCGTCCATGCCGAGCTGGTCGAGATCGCCGGACAGGCGATCTATCACGGCTTCTTCGGCTACCTCGTCTCGCTGGTCGGCTACAGCCGCGCCACCCTGAACCTCGGCGCGACCGCGACGTCCATGGCCATCGTCGTCGTGCCGGGCAGCGTCGCCCTGCTGGCCTGGCTGCTGCTCGACGAACCGGTCGGTCCGCTGTGCCTCGCCGGCGTCGCACTCGTCTCGGGCGGGCTGCTGGCGACGGGCTGGGCCGCCGCGACGGCCGAACGCCGGCGCCGGCTGGCGGCGGTGGCGACATGACCGGCAACGACGACATCGCCGCGCTCGACGCCGCGGCGGCGCGCGAGGAACACGCCCGCCTCGCCGCCGAGATTGCCGCGCATGACCGCCGCTACTACCAGGACGATGCGCCAAGCGTGAGCGATGCCGCGTACGATGCCCTGCGGCAGCGGCTGGAGGCGATCGAGGCGCGGTTTCCCGACCTTGCCACCGCCGACAGCCCGAGCCGACGCGTCGGGGCGGCGCCGGCGGGCGGCTTCGCCAAGGTCGTGCATCGGGTGCCGATGCTGTCGCTGGGCAATGCCTTCGCGCCCGAGGACGTCGTCGAGTTCGAGACGCGCATCCGCCGTTTCCTCAACCTCAAGGCGGACGATCCGGTCGACCTGCTGGCCGAGCCGAAGATCGATGGCCTCTCGGCCTCGCTGCGCTACGAGAACGGCCGCTTCGTGCAGGGCGCGACGCGCGGCGACGGCAGCGAGGGCGAGGATGTCACCGCCAACCTCGCCACGCTGTCCGACGTGCCGCAGCGCCTGCACGGCGACGCACCGGCGGTGCTGGAGGTGCGCGGCGAGGTCTACATGGCCAAGTCCGACTTCCTCGCCCTCAACGAGCGGCAGGCGGCGGCCGAGGCGCGCCTGTTCGCCAATCCCCGCAATGCCGCCGCCGGCAGCCTGCGCCAGCTCGACACGAACATCACGCGCAGCCGGCCGCTGCGCTTCTTCGCCTGGGGCTGGGGCGAGCTGTCGGAAACCGTCGCCGACCGGCAGAGCGGCTTCATCGACCGCCTCGTGGCCTGGGGCTTCAAGGTCGCGCCCGAGCGCCGGCTGTGCAACGGCGCCGCCGAGGCCCTCGAACTCTATCGCGAGATCGGCCAGCGGCGCGGCGCGCTGCCGTATGACATCGACGGCGTCGTCTACAAGGTCGACCGCCTCGACTGGCAATCGCGGCTCGGCTTCGTTTCGCGCGCGCCGCGCTGGGCCATCGCGCACAAGTTTCCCGCCGAACAGGCGACGACCGTGCTACGCGCCATCGACATCCAGGTCGGCCGCACCGGCGCCCTGACGCCCGTCGCCCGCCTGCAGCCGGTCAATGTCGGCGGCGTCGTGGTGCAGAACGCGAGCCTGCACAACGCCGACGAGATCGCCCGCAAGGACGTGCGCGTCGGCGACACGGTGATCGTGCAGCGCGCCGGCGACGTGATCCCGCAGATCGTCGGCGTC
Source organism: Alphaproteobacteria bacterium (assembly GCA_050246875.1). Lineage (GTDB taxonomy): Bacteria > Pseudomonadota > Alphaproteobacteria > UBA6615 > UBA6615 > SHWB01. The sequence continues at coordinate 351,036 of JBFWVF010000001.1, forward strand.
GTCGCCGAGCGCCGCCCCGACGACGCGCGCCCCTACGAGTTTCCGACCGTCTGCCCGTGCGACCTGCATACGCCGGTGGCGCGCGAGGGCGACGCGGTCGTCGCCCGCTGTACCGGCGAACTCGCCTGCCCGTACCAGCAGCTCCAGCGGCTGGAGCATTTCGTCGGCCGCGACGCCTTCGACATCGACGGCCTCGGCGCGAAGCACGTCGAGGCGTTCTGGCGCGACGGGCTGCTGCGCGACCCCGCCGACATCTTCGCCCTCGCCACCCACCGCGACGCGCTGATCGAGCGCGATGGCTGGGGCGAGCAGTCGGTCGACAACCTGCTGCGCGGCATCGAGGCCCGCCGCAGCATCGGCCTCGACCGTTTCATCGCCGCCCTCGGCATCCGCGACGTGGGGCAGGCCACGGCGCGGCTGCTCGCCCGCACCTACGGCAGCCTCGCCGCCTGGCACGCGGCCATGCGCAAGGCCGCGGCCGAGCGCGCCGCCAATCCCGAGGAGATGAAGAAGCCCGACAAGGTCGGCGAGGCCTGGGCCGAACTGTGCAACATCGACGGCATCGGCTTCGCCGCCGCCGACGAACTCGCCGCCTTCTTCTCCGAACCTCACAATCTCGCCGTCCTCGAAAAGCTGGAGGCGGCGCTCGACGTCCGGCCGGTGGAGGCGCCACGCAGCGACGGCTCGCCGGTCGCCGGCAAGACCATCGTGTTCACCGGGACGCTCGAGAAGATGACCCGCAGCGAGGCCAAGGCCCGCGCCGAGGCGCTTGGTGCCAAGGTCGCCGGCTCGGTGTCGGCGAAGACCGACCTCGTCGTCGCCGGGCCGGGCGCCGGCTCGAAGGCCGCGAAAGCCGCCGAACTCGGCATCGAGACCATCGACGAGGACGGCTGGCTCGCGCTGATCGGCGCCGCGCCGGACGCCTGACGCCGGCGGCCTGTCTCGACGCATGAAATCGACGCCACTTGCGATGCCGCCCGGTCGGCGTCTCGCCCTAAGGTCGCGGCACCATGCCGACGGAGGCCACCATGGACACTGTCGCAAGCGCACCCGACCTCGCTGGCCTCGTGGCCCGCTTTGCCGCCATCGGTGAGGATACCGAAGCGTTTCAGGACGTGCAGGATCCGTCGAACCGGCGGGTGGTCAAGTATCTCGTCGCCCGCCACTCGCGCTTCGCCGCGATCCGCGACCGCGACAATCTGACGGTCGCGATGCTGGAGTCGATGCCGGGCAAAGGCCCGAAGCTGCACGCCCACGACTATCCGGAAATCTTCTTCTGCCAGGAAGGGACCTACGGGATCATCTGGGGTGACCATGGCGAGCACTGCGTTACGCTCGGGCCGCTCGACACCTTCGCGGTGCCGCCTGGCATCAACCGGCAGGTGGTGAATACGGGCAGCGGCCCGGGCCGCTGCCTCGTCCTGTTCGATACCACGCGCGTCGATCCGAACGAGGGCATCACCATGCCGGCGCATGTGATCGCCGCCGAGCAGGCGAGCGGCAAAGCCTATCGGCGGCGCGCGCTCGACGGCATCCCGATGACGCCGCAGCAGGTCGCATCCTACGTTGGCCTCCATGCCGACCTGCCGGACGACGAGCGCGACGGCGAACATGTGCTGCGCCGGGTGATCGACAGCAGCGGACCCCATGCCGCCATCACGGCACCGCACAACCTGACGATGGCCCTCGCCGAGTCGCGCCCGGGCGCCGTCTCCGCGACGGCTACGACGCGGGGCCGCGAATTGCTGACCTGCCTCGCGGGTCGCATCGAAGTGGAGAGCGGATCGAGCAGGATCGTTCTGGACCGCTACGACTCCCTGCCCCTGGCAGCGGGCGTCGTCCGCACATACAGGAACATCGGCGCCGGCGACGGCGTCCTGCTGATCGTGGGTACCCCCTAGGCGGCCAGCGGCCGGCAGACCTCGTCGAGCCAGGCCCGCGTCGCCGCATCGACCAGCGGGCCGATCTCCGCCGCGACGCGCGCGTGGTAGGCGTCGAGCCAGCCGATCTCGGCCGGCGTCATCAGCCCCGTGTCGACGAGCGTGCGGTCGATGGGCGCCAGCGTCAGCGTCTCGAAGCCGTAGAGCGGGCGCTCGCCGCCCGGAACGCCGCCGAGAGCGGCGACGGCGACGAGGTTCTCGATGCGGATTCCCCAGGCGCCTTCCTTGTAGTAGCCGGGCTCGTTCGAGACGATCATGCCCGGCGCCAGCCGCGTACCTGAGGCGACCTTGGAGATGCGCTGCGGCCCTTCGTGAACCGCGAGGTAGCTGCCGACGCCGTGGCCGGTGCCGTGGTCGTAGTCGAGCCCGGCCTGCCACAGGTACTGGCGCGCCAGCGTGTCGAGCTGGCCGCCCGTCGTCCCCGCCGGGAAACGCGCCGTGGCGACGGCGATGTGGCCCTTGAGGACGCGGGTGAAACGATCGCGCATCTCCGAGTCGGGCGTACCGACGGCGACGGTGCGCGTCACGTCGGTCGTGCCGTCCGGGTACTGGGCGCCGGAATCGACGAGATAGAGTTCGCCCGGCGCCAGCCGCCGATCGGTCGCCGGCGTGACGCGGTAGTGGACGACGGCGCCGTTCGGCCCGGCGCCCGAGATGGTGTCGAAGCTGTCGTCGCGAAACCCGGGCACGGCGGCACGCAGCGCGCGCAGCTTGTCCGCCGCGGCGCTTTCGAGCAGGTCGCCGCCAGCCGCGGCCGGACCGAGCCAGGCGAGGAAACGGCTCAACGCCGCCCCGTCGCGGCGGTGGGCGGCCCGCGTGCCGGCCAGCTCGACCTCGTTCTTGATCGCCTTCGGCAGCGTCACCGGGTCGGCGCCGCGGCGGATCTCGGCGCCGGCGGCGGCGAGACGCTCGAACACCCAGGCGGCGGCGGTGTCGGGGCAGGCGCGCACGCGCCGGCCGGCGAGGGCGTCGAGCCCGGCGCCGAAGGCAGCCGGCGGATTGACGCGCACGGCGTTGCCCAGATGCGCGGCCATCTCCGGCCCGAGCTTGGCGGCATCGACGTACCAGTCGGCGGTGGCGTCGGCGTGCAGGACGGCGAAGCTCAGGACCAGCGGCGTGTGGCCGACATCGTTGCCACGCACGTTGAGCAGCCAGGCGATCGAGTCCGGCTGCGTGATGACCGCGGCGTCGAGCCCGTCGGCGGCGAGACGGCCGGCGATGTCGGCCCGCTTGTCGGCGCTCGCGCGGCCGGCATAGGCGAGATCGTGCGGCTTCGCCGGCGTCACCGGCGCGGGCGGCTGGTCGGCCCAGACGGCGTCGACGGGGTTGGCGGCGAGCGCGACCAGCGACGCGCCGGCCTTGCGGCAGCCCTCGGCCAGGCGCTCCAGCCCGGCCGGCGTGTGCAGCCAGGGATCGTAGCCGATCCGCATGCCGGGCCGCGCAGCGGCGGCCAGCCAGTCGGCGGGCGGCTGCTCGACGAGATGGCAGATTTCCCACTGGCCGGCGTCGACCTCGCGGCGCACCTGCAGGGTGTAGCGGCCGTCGGCGAACACCGCCGCGCGCGCCGCCAGCACCACCGCGGCCCCGGCCGAGCCGGTGAAGCCGGTCAGCCAGGCCAGGCGCTCGGCGCGCGCCGGCAGGTACTCGTTCTGGTGCTCGTCGGCATGCGGCACGACGAAACCGTCCACGCCGGCCGCGGCCAGCGCTCCGCGCAAGGACGCCAGCCGCTCCGTCGCCGTCGCCATTCTGCCTCCGAACGATCCACCGGGCCGGAAGCTAGGGTCGCCCTGCGCCGGGCGCAAGCACCTGCCGCTGCCACCCCTGTTGCCATGCACACCCTGCATTGCTGCAGTGCACAATCCAGATTGGTACGGCAGCAATACTTACCTAAATCACAGACATCGGACGGCGCCGTCACGGGCCGTCCCCAGCGGATCAACCCCTGTCACGGGTACGTACCATGGCCACGTTCAATCCCCTGCAGGCTCTCGGTCGCGGCCTCGGCCGCGTCGCCCGGGCCTACGTCGAATGGCGCACGGAGCAGGCGACCCGCGTCGCCCTCGCCGGCCTCGACGAGCGCACGCTGCGCGACATCGGCGTCGACCGGCAGGGCAATCCGCTGCGCTACGTCGAGCGCAAGCCGGCCAACGCCAACAGCGACAAGTTGCGCGCCGCCGCCTGATCTCCTCCCTCCAGGCGTCGACGTACGCGGCCCGCCCTCTCCCCCGGGGGCGGGCCGCCGCTTTTTCAGGGCTTGTTCATGGCTTGCGAAGGGTCAGCGTGGTCCAGCCGTCGCGTGAATCGCGGCCGGCCAGCACGAGGCCGCGCGCGCGATGGGCGGCGAACACCGCCTGCGCCTGATGGTCGAGCAGCCCCGACAGCACGGCGATGCCGCCGGGGGCCAGCGCGGCCGCGCACTGGCCGGCCATGCGGATCAGCGGCCCGGCCAGCACGTTGGCGAGGATCAGGCCATAGGGCGCGTCCCTTGCCACCTCCGGCGTGCGGTAGCCGTCGCCGGCGATAGCCCGCACACGACCGGCGGCGCGGTTGATCCGCAGATTGTCTCGCGCCACCCGCACCGAATCGGCGTCGATGTCGACCGCCAGCGCCTTCGCGCCCAGCGCGTGCACCGCCGCGATCGACAGGATCGCCGTGCCGCAGCCCATGTCGAGCGTCCGCGGCGCGCGGCCGCGCCAGCGCCGCCGCGCCAACCGGTCGATGGCGGCGAGGCAGCCCTTCGTGGTCGCGTGCTCGCCGGTGCCGAAGGCCGTCGCGGCGTCGACCTCGATGGCGATGCGACCGGCCGGGATGCCGTCGCGATGCGCGGAATCGTGCACCCAGAAGCGGCCGACCGATATCGGCGCGAAGCTCGCCTGGTTCTCGGCCAGCCAGTCGACCGCCGGCAGCCAGACGATGTCGAGCGCGGGCACCGCGATGCCGGCCTGCCGCGCGCCGGCCTCGACCGCGGCGCGCACCGCCGTCTCCGTGCCGGTGTCGAGCGTGCCCTCGCCATAGCCGCGCACGCGCATGGTCTGCGGCCCGCCGACCTCGAACACGGCCAGCGCGTCGACGATATCGGCCAGCGCGCCGGCCACGGCGTCGGCGGCCGCCGCCGGCACGACGCATTCGACCTTCCAGCCCGGCCCGGCGTTCACAGCGCCTCGGCCTTCACGACGAAACTGTCGAGCACCTTCTTGATGCCCGCCTTGTCGAAGGCGATCTCCAGCCTGTTGTCGTCCACCGAAAGCACCTTCCCGTAGCCGAATTTCTGGTGGAACACGCGGGCGCCGGTGGCGAAGCCGCGCGACGGCGCCAGCACGAGGCCCGGCTCGGTGTCGCGCGGCGGCGGCGCGGTGCGGGCGAAGGCCCAGTCGCGGCGGCCGCGGAACGCCGTCGCCGCCTGCGCCACGCCGCCGGCCTCGCGGGACGCGCGGGCGCCCGACCACAGGCCGGGCTCGCTTTCGACGGCGATGTGCTCGGGCGGCAACTCCTCGACGAAGCGCGACGGGATCGAGCTGTTCCACTGGCCGTGGATGCGGCGGTTGGCGGCGAACAGCACCATCGCCCGCCGCCGCGCACGGGTGAGGCCGACATAGGCCAGCCGACGCTCCTCCTCCAGCCCGGCGGCACCGTTCTCCTCCATGTTGCGCGGATGGGGGAACAGTCCCTCCTCCCAGCCGGGCAGGAACACGGTATCGAATTCGAGACCCTTGGCGGCGTGCAGCGTCATCACCGAGACGGCGTCGTGGCCGGCGCCCTCGACGTTCTCCATGACCAGGGCGACGTGCTCGAGGAAGCCGCCGAGCGACGGGAACTCGGCCATCGCCGTCACCAGCTCCTTGAGGTTCTCCAGCCGCCCGGGCGCCTCGGGCGAGCGGTCGGCCTGCAACATGCCGGTGTAGCCGCTCTCGTCGAGCACCGCCTCGGCGATCTCGGGATGCGGAATCCCGGCGACCATGGCGCGCCAGCGCACGAAGCTGGCGACGAGATCGCGCAGCGACTTGCGCGCCCGGCCCGTGATCTCGTCGGTCTCGACCAGCTCCGCCGCCGCGCGATAGAGCGAGATCTGCCGCGCGCGGCCATGGCGGTAGAGCTGCTGCACCGTGGCGTCGCCGATGCCGCGGCGCGGGCGGTTGACGATGCGCTCGAAGGCGAGGTCGTCGTCGGGCTGGGCGATGACGCGCAGATAGGCCAGCGCGTCGCGGATTTCCTGGCGTTCGTAGAAGCGCGGGCCGCCGATGACGCGGTACGGCATGCCGACGGTGAGGAAGCGGTCCTCGAACTCGCGCGTCTGGAAGCCGGCGCGCACCAGCACGGCGCATTCGCCCGGCGTCGCCTCCTTGCGGCGCATCAGGCTCTCGATCGTGTCGGCGACGACGCGGGCCTCCTCCTCGCCGTCCCAGACGCCGCGCACGTGCACCTTCTCGCCCTCGTTGCGCTCGGTCCACAGCGTCTTGCCGAGGCGGCCCTCGTTGCGCGCGATGAGCTGCGAGGCGGCGCCGAGGATGTGCGGCGTCGAGCGGTAGTTCTGTTCCAGCCGCACCACCGTGGCGCCGGGAAAGTCCGCCTCGAAGCGCAGGATGTTGCCGACCTCGGCGCCGCGCCAGGCGTAGATCGACTGGTCGTCGTCGCCGACGCAGGCGATGTTGCGGTGGTGCTGGGCGAGCAGGCGCAGCCAGAGATACTGCGAGACGTTGGTGTCCTGGTACTCGTCGACGAGGATGTAGCGGAACTGCTGCTGGTACTTCTCGAGGATTTCGGGATCGGCCGTGAACAGCGCGAGGTTGTGCAGCAGGAGATCGCCGAAATCGACGGCGTTGAGCGTCTTCAGGCGCTCCTGGTAGGCGGCGTAGAGATCGAGCAGGCGGCCACCGGCGAGATCGCCGGCCTCGGCGACGCCGACCTTGTCGGGCGTGAGCCCCCTGTCCTTCCAGCGCTGGATGACGCCGGCCAGCACGCGCGCCGGCCAGCGCTTGTCGTCGATGTTCTCCGCCTCGAGGAGCTGCTTCAGCAGCCTGATCTGGTCGTCGGCGTCGAGGATGGTGAAGTCCGGCGACAGGCCCAGCGTCTCGGCATGGCGGCGCAGGATGCGCGCGGCGATGGCGTGGAAGGTGCCGAGCCACACGGCTTCCGCCGCCGGCCCGACCAGCGCCGCCACGCGCTCGCGCATCTCGCGCGCCGCCTTGTTGGTGAAGGTGACGGCGAGGACTTCCCACGGCCGCGCCCGCCGCTCGTGCAGCACCAGCGCCAGCCGCGCCGTCAGCACGCGGGTCTTGCCCGTGCCCGCCCCGGCCAGTACCAGCACGGGCCCGTCGAGCGCCTCGACGGCGGCGCGCTGGCCGGTGTTGAGCGCCGCCAGCCACGGCGGAATCGCCGCCGCGACGGCGGCGTCCTCGGGCGACGGCTCGTCCACCAGATCGAAGGGATCGCTCATTGCGGCGTTATATAGCACGGGCGAGTCGAGCGGCCTCCCCTGCCCGCCACGGCCTCACGCGAAGGTGCGCGGCCGGCCGCCGGCCCGCCGTGCTATGCTGCGTGCGGGGGCTGGTCGGCACGGAGGCCGGGTCGATGCGGCAGATGGCGAAGGCACTGGCGGTCCTGTTGGTGGCACTGGCCGCGGCGGCCACGGCGCCGGCGGCGCGCGCGATCGACGGCGAGCGGATTTTCGAGGCCATCGTCGGCCTCGACGTCGAGGTCCCGGCGGAGGCCCGCACGGCCCGCTTCCTCGGCACCGCGCGCGAAGGCTCGGGCGTCGTCATCGGCGACGACCTGATCCTGACCATCGGCTACCTGATCGTCGAATCGAGCAAGGTGCAGATCGTCCTGCACAACGGCCGGACGCTTCCGGGCACCGTCGCCGGATACGACCACGCCTCGGGCTTCGGCCTCGTGCGCTCGCTGGCACCGCTCAACCTGCGGCCGCTGGCGCTCGGCGAGGCCAAAGGGCTGGGCGTCTCGGACCAGGTACTGGTGGCGACGCGCCTCGGCCCGGCCCAGGCGCTCGGCGCCTACATCGTGTCGCGCCGCACCTTCGCCGGCGGCTGGGAGTACGTGCTCGACCGCGCCATCTTCACCGCCCCGCCGCATCCGGCCTTCGGCGGCGCCGCGCTGGTGAACACCGAGGGCAAGCTGGTCGGCATCGGCTCGCTGCTGGTCACCGACGCCGCCTCGCCCGGACGGCCCTCGCCGGGCAACATGTTCGTGCCGATCGACGAGTTGACGCCGATCCTCGCCGACCTGCGGAAGACCGGCAAGCGCGCCGGCCCCGAGCGCCCGTGGCTCGGCATCACGGCCGAACCCTATCGTGGCCGCGTCTTCGTCGGCCGCGTCGCCGAGGACAGCCCGGCCTCGAAGGCCGGCATCGCCGAGGGCGACATGCTGCTGGCGGTGGCCGGCAAGCCGGTCAGCGACCTCGTCGAATTCTTCCGCGCCGTCTGGGCCATCGGCCCGGCCGGCGTCGCGGTGCCGATCACCGTGCTCGACGCCGGCGGCAAGACCCGCGAGGTGACCCTCGGCTCGGTCGGCCGCAATTCCTGGTTCCGCACCGACAAGGGGCTCTAGCCCGCGGCTTCCTCGCGGGCGCGTCGCAGGGCGCGGTTCCAGGCCCGCAGCAGGTCGGCCTCGCGGACGGCCCCGGCCAGCTTCATGTCGGCGCGGTCGTGCAGCACCGGCAGTGTCCTGTCGCCTTCGCCGCGCACCGCGTCGATGGCCGTCGACAGCGTGTCGCCGGCGAGCAGTACGACCGTGCCGGCGCGCGCCAGGGCGCCCGCGGTGGCATCCGGCCTACCGTCGGCCGCGAGCAGGTCGCGCCAGCTCACGACGCCCGCGAAGCGTCCTCCGGCGTCGACCACGAAGGCCTCGCCTTCGGGCGAGCGCGCGACGCGCTCGCGCAAGGTCGCCAGGTCGGCGTCCGGCGCCACGGTGACGTAGCCGCGGTGCATGACGTCGGCGACGGTCACCGCGCGCAGCGCGCCCGCCTCGTCGGCGCCGTCGATCATCACCCCGCGGCGCGCGAGCTGCAGATGGAAGATCGAACGGCCGACGAGCGCGCGGGTCGAGAGCGAGGCGATCACCGTCGCCACCATGACCGCAATGGTCATGGCCGAACTGCCGGTCAGCTCAAAGACGATGAAGATTGTGGTCAGCGGCACGCCCAGCACGGCGCCGCCGACCGCCGCCATGCCGATCAGTGCATAGGCCGAGATGCCCGAGAACAGGTCCGGAAAGGCCGACCCGGCGATCGTGCCGAAGGCGCCGCCGACCATGGCGCCGACGGTCAGCGCCGGGCCGAACACGCCGCCGCCGAAGCCGAAGCCGAGGCACAGCGCGGTGGCCACGATCTTCGCCACGATCAGGATGAGATAGAGGTCGAGCCCGTAGGCGCCATGCAGCGCGGTATCCGTCGCTTCGTAGCCGGCGCCCGGCAGTTGCGGCAGCCACAGCGCCAGCAGCCCCACGCCGAGCCCCGCCACGGCCGGCCGCAGCCAGACCGGCAGGCGGCTGCGCGCCGCCACGGCCTCGGCCGCGAGGATGGCGCGCATGAAGATTCCCGCCGCGACGGCACTGGCGAGGCCGAGCAGCAGGAAGGCGGGAAACTCCCAGAACGAGACGTGGTGGAGGGCCGGCACCGCGAAGGCCGGCGCCGGCCCGAAGTAGTAGCGCCCGATGGCCGTGCCGGCGACGGCGGCGACGACCACCGGCGCCGCGGCGCGCAGGGCGTGGTGGCCGATCACCAGTTCGAGCGCGAACAGCACGCCGGCCATCGGCGCGTTGAACAGTGCGCCGGTCGCGGCGGCCGCGCCGCAGCCGAGCAGCGTGCGCGAGGCGCCACGGTCGAGCCGCAGGCGCCGCGCCGCCCAGCTCGCCAGGAAGGCCCCGAGGTGGACGACCGGCCCCTCGCGGCCGGTGGAGGCGCCGACACCGACCGACGCCGCGTGCGCGACCGCCGTGACGATGCCGGCGCGCACCGGCATGCGGCCGTTGTCGAGGGTCGCCGCCTCGATGATGTGGGGGATTCCGTGCGGTCGGCCGCCCGGCAGGAAGCGCCACAGGAACAGGCCGACGATGAGCCCGCCGGCCGTCGGCACGAGGATGACCCGCCATGGCGGCAGCGCCTCGATGGCGCCGATCAGGGTATCGCCGGAGACGCCGAAGCCGAGCCACTGCACGGCCCCGGCAGCGAGGCGAAACGCCAGCGCCCCGTACCCCGCCGCAATGCCCACGACGACCGCGAGCAGGACGAGCACGACCTGCTCGCTGCGCGCGAAATGGCGCAGGAACAGGCGCAGGCGGATGGCGGTGCGTGGCCGCACGGGCACAGGCTCCCGGGCAGGTCGATGCTATGCCGACGCTTCTAGCACGGGCATCCGCGTCGCACCGCGTCCGCGCGGCCGGCGGTTATGCCTTGGCCAGAACCGCCACGGCCTCGGCCCAGGGCGAGCTGTTGCCGACCGGCGTGTTCTCGCCGGCCTTCGCCTGCTTCAGCTCGATCTCGATCAGCGTGATGTCGGTGGTGCCGATATTCTTCGCGCAATGGCGCATGCCGCCACGCACGAGATAGTGGTTGAGGCCGTTCGAGCGGATGCGGTTGACCTTGCCGTCGGTCGTCTGCAGCTCGAACTGCCCTTCGTCGAAGGTAACGACGACGTAGTCGTAGGGGTGGGTGTGCCAGCCCGTCTCCTCGCCCGGCGCGAAGTTGTAGTAGGTGAGCTGCATCTTCTCGTCGTCGACCAGCACGCGCCGTGTCGACTGCCGGCCGGCCGCCTTGCCGGCAAGCTCCTCGGCCTTGAGTGGCGTACCCATCCGCGTCTCCCGTCCTGAGCGAAACGACATTGTGACGTTGCCGAAGGGTACGGTCCGGGGCACAACGACGCCAGTGCAACCGCGATGCCGGTTCACCGGCCGGAACAAAAACGTGCGGCCGATCGTCTGGAGGAGCGCAGGATGACAGGACGTCTCGACGGCAAGGTTGCCATCGTCACCGGCGGCGGCTCGATCGGCCCCGGCTGGGGCAATGGCAAGGCGACGGCCGTCACCTTCGCGCGCGAAGGGGCCAGGGTGCTCGTCGTTGACAACCGCGCCGAGGCCGCAGCGGAGACGGTGGCCCTGATCGAGGCCGAAAAGGGCACGGCGGCAGCCTGCGCCGCCGACGTGTCGCGCGACAAGGATGTCGCGCGCATGGTGGCCGAATGCGTCGAGCGTTGGGGCCGCGTCGACATCCTGCACAACAATGTCGGCATCGTCGTCGGCGGCGGCCCCGAGGAGGTCTCGGACGAGGCGTGGTCGCGCGGCCACGAGGTCAACGTGACCAGCGTCATGCTCGCCTGCCGCCATGTCCTGCCGCACATGAAGCGGCAGCGCACGGGCGTGATCCTTAACGTCTCGTCGATCGCCAGCCAGCGCTGGCTCGGCGCCGCCTATATCTCCTACAACGCCACCAAGGGCGCCCTCAACGCGATGACGCGGGCGCTCGCCGCGCAATACGGGCCGGACGGCATCCGCTGCAATTCGATCCTGCCGGGCCTGATGCGCACGCCGCTGGTCGAGGGCGCGGTGTTCCAGTCGCTGGCCGGCAACGACCCCGACGCCTTCTTCGCCGAGCGCGCCCGCATCGTGCCGCTGCGCCGCTTCGGCGACGGCTGGGATACCGCCAACGCCGCGCTGTTCCTCGCTTCCGACGAGGCGCGCTACATCACCGGCATCGAGCTGCTGGTCGATGGCGGCGTGACCATCCAGGCCGGCGTCTAGCCACGCATGCGGCTGCTGCATTTCGCCGGCCGCCACGGCACCTGGGTGGCGGCATCCGGCATCGCTATCGGCTATTTCGTGCCGGCCCTGTCGGACGCGCTCGGCAGCGTGCTCTTGCCGATGCTGTGCGCGATGCTGGGCCTGTCGATCGCGCGGACCGACTGGACCCGGCTCGCCGGGCTCGTGCGGCGGCCGCAGGCGGCGCTGCTGCAGACGGCGTGGCTGTTGCTGCTGGCGCCGCTGGCCACGCTCGCGGTGGTCAGCGTGCTGCCGCTGCCGCCCCGCCTCGCCGAGGCGATCGTGCTGTTCGCCGCCATCGGCCCGATGACCGCGACCCCCGGCCTCGCCCTGCTGTTCGGCATCGACGCCGCGATGGCGCTGGCCGGCCTGGTGCTGTGCAGCCTGCTCGCGCCGCTGACGATGCCGACGGTGGCGCTCGTGCTGCTCGGCATCGAAATCCCGATCGCTCCGGAGGTTCTTGGCCTGCGCCTCGCCGGCGTGGTTGCCGTGGCGCTGGCCATCGGAGCCATCGTGCGGTGGCTTGCGGGCGTCGAACGGCTGATGCGTGCCCGGGTCGAACTCGATGGCGCCTTTTCGATCGTCTTCGGCATCGTCGCCATCGCCGTCATGGCCGGCACCCGCGCGCGCACCGAGGCCGATCCGGCCGGCATGGCCCTGATCGTCGCCGTCGCCTGCGCGGTCTACCTCGCCTGGCTCGTCGCGGGCACGGTCCTGTTCCTGCCCGCCGGCCGCGACGTGGCGCTCGCCGTCGGCCTCAACACGGCGGCGCGCAACTATGCCCTGCTGTTTGCCGTGCTCGGCGCCGCCGCAACGCCCGAAATCGCCAGCATGGCCGCCGCGGTGCAGCTTCCGATGTACCTTCTGCCGCTCATCCAGCGACCGCTCTACCGCCGCCTGCTGCCGCCGCCGCCGGCTTGACAGCGGCCGCCGACGCCCATTAAGTTACCACTCGGTCACTAAGCGTCGGAGGAACGCCATGCTGCGCCCGCGCGAAACCAATCCGATGAGCCTTGCCTTCCTCTACCGGAAGGAACTCGAACTCTGCAAAGTGCGCCCCGACGAGACCATCGTCGTGGTCAGCAGTCTCGCCACACCGGCCGAGTATGTCGAGGCGGCGTTCGCCGCCGCCGCCGAGATCGGCTGCGGCATTTACGAGATGAAGCTCAACGCCGCCTTCTCGACCACCCATATCGGCGGCGAGCATGTCTGGCACACCAAGGGCGCCGTCGAGGCGATCGAGGCCGCCGACATGGTGATCGCCCACCACATCACGCTGGGCACCGAATGGATGGCGCGCGGTCGCGCCGCCGGCACGCGCTTCCTGATGATACTCGACCATCCCGACGTGCTGGCGCGGATGCAGTCGCCGCCGGGGCTCAAGGAAGCCTCCGTCTACGCGCGCGAGAAGGTCGCCAAGGCGAAGGAACTGCGCGTGATGTCGCGCGCCGGAACGGATTTCCGCTGCGGCCTCGGCGACCTGCGTACCGTCACCCAGTGGGGCTATGCCGACGAGCCGGGGCACGTCGACCAGTGGGGCGTCGGCCATGTCTCGACCTGGCCCAACATCGGCTCGGCCGAGGGCACGGTCGTCCTGCAGCCCGGCGATGCCTGGATCCTGCCCTATGTGCGCTACGTCGAGGACGCGGTGCGCCTCGACATCGAGAAGGGCGTCATCGTCAACGTCGAAGGCAAGACCGACGCCAAGCTGATCCGCGACTTTTGCCAGGCCCACCGCAAGGGTCCGGAGGACGACACGCCCTGGCACGTCTCGCATCTCGGCTGGGGCATCCATCCCAACGCGGTGCTCGACCAGATCGCCGTCTACGGCCCGGAGATCGACAAGCTCGTCTGCACCGGCCGCGCCTGGCCCGGCAGCTTCCTGTTCTCCACCGGCCCGAACGCCCAGGCCGGCGGCACCAACAACACCTCGGCGCATATCGACCTGCCGATGTTCGGCACGACGGTGCTGCTCGACAACGAGGTGGTGATCGACGAGGGCCGCATCGTCGACCCGGGCATGATCGTCAAGCCGACCCACGCCATGAACGTCGCGTCCTGAGGCCGCCATGAGCCAGCACGATCTCGGCGACCTCGCCGCCCTGCGCGCGCATTTCGGCGAACCGAAGGGATATGTGGCGCACAAGGAGCTGCCGGCGCTCAACAGGTACAGCCGGCGCTTCATCGAGCTGTCGCCGATCCTGTTCCTCGCCACCGCCGCGCCCGATGGCGGAGCGGCGGACAACAGCCCGCGCGGCGACGGGCCCGGCTTCGTCGTGGTGCTCGACGACCGCACCATCGCCATCCCCGACCGGCCAGGCAACAAGCGCGTCGATTCCCATCAGAACATCGTCGCCAACCCGCAGGTCGGCATCGTCTTCCTCGTGCCGGGCGTCAACGAGGTGCTGCGCGTCAACGGCAAGGCGCGGGTGACGACCGACCCCACGCTGCTCGCCCGCATGGTGGCCAACGGCAAGCCGCCGCTCGCGGCCATCGTCGTCGATATCGCCGAGGCCTTCTTTCACTGCGGCAAGGCGCTGATCCGGGCCGACCTGTGGAACCCGGACAAGCATATCGCGCGCACCGACTTCGCCTCGCTGTCGGAGATCACCGAATACCAGTTCGGCGTCGACCGCGAGCGGCACAAGGCGATGCTCGAACGCGACTACGCCGAGAATCTCTACTGACCGTCGGCCGGACGGACTGGAGGACGCCATGCCGGGGCACGAGATCGGCGATATCGAGACGCTGCGCGCTCATTACGGCGAGCCGAAGGGCTTTCTCAAGCACAAGGAACTGCCGGCCCTGAACCAGCACAGCCGGCGCTTCATCGAGATGTCGCCGCTCGTGCTGGTCGCCACATCGGCCGCCGGCGACGGCCCGGCCGACTGCAGCCCGCGCGGCGACGCGCCCGGCTTCGTTGCCATCCTCGACGACCGCACCATCGCCATCCCGGACCGCCCCGGCAACCGCCGCGTCGACACGCACCAGAACATCGTGTCGAACCCTCAGGTCGGCATGCTGTTCATGGTGCCGGGCATCAACGAGATGCTGCGCGTCAACGGCAAGGCCCGGCTGACGACCGATCCGGCGCTGCTCGATCGCATGGCCGCCAACGGCAAGCCGCCGCTCGCGGCCATCGTCATCGACATCGCCGAAGCGTTCTTCCATTGCGGCAAGGCGCTGATCCGGGCCGATCTGTGGAACCCGGAAAAGCGCGTCGAACGCAAGAGCTTCCCGACACTGGCAAAAATCTCCGCCGACCAGTATGGGGTCGACGAGGCCTCGAACCATGAGCGCATCGAGCGCGAGTACGTCGAGAATCTCTACTGAACAGGAACGTCATGTCTTTCGTTGTCACGACGCTTGTCCGGGCCATCGCCGGCGCCTTCGTCCTGGCCTTTCTGGCGGTTGCCGGGACGGCCACCGCCCAGACCGCGCAGCCGAACCGGAGCGGCGACTGGGATACGCTCTGCGACACCACGCCGGATACGCAACAGAAGATCTGCGTCCTGACCCAGAAGCTGACGATGACCGGCCAGCAGAACGTGCACTTCTCGGTCATCGTCGTGAAGGCCGGGCCGGTGCTGCGGGTGCTGGCGCCGCTCGGCGTCCTGCTCGAGACGGGCGTGACCCTGAAGGTCGACGGCGACCAGCTCAGCCGCATGCCGTTCCTGCGCTGCCTGCAGAACGGCTGCGTCGCCGAGACGAACCTCGACGCCGCCCTGGTGCGGCGCCTCAAGGCCGGCAAGGTCGCGACCTTCGTCATATACGGCCAGCCCGACCGTCCGGTCGACGTGCCGGTCTCGCTGAACGGTTTCACCCGCGGCTACGACGCACTGCCCTAGCTCCCGGCCGACGAAGGAAGCCACATTGTCCGCACGCCCAAAATCGATGCCTGCCCGGCCACGGCCGCCGGCCACGCCAGCGGCCGCCAAGGCCGCCGATGGGCCGCGGCGGCGACGCCTTTCGGGCGCCGACCGCGAGCAGGAGATCGTCGAGGCGGCGATGGGCTATTTCGCCGAGGTCGGCTTCGACGCCGACCTGCGCGGCCTCGCCGGCCGCATGGGCGTGACCCACCCGCTGCTGTTCCGCTACTTCCCGACCAAGCAGGCACTGATCGAGCGGGTCATCGACGAGGCCTGGCTGCGCTACGGCCGCGGCGACTGGCAGCGGTTGCTGGCGGACCGCGACGTGCCGATCGCCGAGCGCCTCGTCGCCTTCGCCCGCCAGCACGCCGCGGCGACGCACGGCCGCCAGTGGATGCGCCTGTTTCTCGCCGCCTCGCGCCAGGACGACGGCATCAACCAGCGCTACTTCCAGCAGGTGACGCGGCCGCTGCTCGAACGCATCTGCCGCGAGCTGCGCGCCGCCAGCGGCGTCGCCATTCCAGAGCGTACGCCGGTGAGCGCCCTCGAACTCGAACTGGTCTGGCACTGGCACGGCGGCCTCAACTATCGCGCCATCCGCGAACACGTCTACGGCACCGCCGTGGCACCCGTGCTCGACGCCCTGGTGCCCTACACCGTCGACGGCCTCGTCGCCGCGATGCAGCGCTTGCTGACCGACCGTTTCATGCCCGTTGCAGCGGAGTAGCGCGATGCCCGTCCTGCATGCCGCCGGTATCGACCAGTTCTACGAAATCTCCGGCGAGGGCCCGCCGGTGGTCCTCGTCGCCGGCATGGGCGGCACCGCCAATTACTGGCGCGAGCAGATGGCGGCCTTCTCCGCGCGCCATCGCGTTCTGGTCTACGACCAGCGCGGCACCGGCCGGACGACGCACGCGCACGTGACGTCGATCGAGCAGCTCGCCGGGGATCTCATCGCGCTGCTCGATGCGCTCAAGCTCGAACGCGTCGACTTCGTCAGCCATTCGACGGGCGGCAACATCGGCCAGGTCATGGCGCTCGACCATCCGGAGCGCATCGGCAAGCTGGTGCTCTACTCCACGACGACACACGGCGACCCGTACCGCACGCTGGTGTGGCGCGTGCGCCGCGCGATCCTCGAGAAGCTGGGGCCCGAGCTTTACGCCGACATGGCCTCGATCATGCTCTATCCGCCGGCCTGGATCGCCGAACACTACGACGAGCTGATGCAGCA
This sequence comes from Alphaproteobacteria bacterium, assembly GCA_050246875.1. Lineage (GTDB taxonomy): Bacteria > Pseudomonadota > Alphaproteobacteria > UBA6615 > UBA6615 > SHWB01. Next base: position 367,844 of record JBFWVF010000001.1, read on the forward strand.
GCAGGCGGCGCAGATGCGCATGCTGCCCGCGGCCGAGGTGCAGGCGAGCCGCATCGAGGCGGTGCAGGCCTTCGACCGCCGCGGCGAACTCGGCCGCATCGGCGCGCCCACCCTCGTCGTCTGCGCGAAGGACGACAACCAGACCCCCGCGTATTTCTCCGAGGCGCTGGCCAGGGCCATCCCCGCCGCGCGCCTCGTGCTGCTGGAGGGCGGCGGACACGCCGCCTCCCGCGTCCACCCCGACACGTTCAACAAGCTGGTGCTGGAGTTTCTCGCCACCGCCTGACAAGCAGGAGGTTCCCCATGCTTCGCCCGCAGGAAATCAACACCATGCAGCTCGCCTTCCTCTACCGGAAGGAGTTCGAGCTGTGCCGCGTCCGCCCCGACGAGACGATCGTGCTCGTCACCGACCTGTCGACGCGGCGCGAATACGTCGAGGCGGCCTTCGCCGCGGCAGCCGAGATCGGCGCCGGCATCTACGAGATGAAGGTGAACCGCAAGTTCTCCACCACGCATATCGGCGGCGAGTGGGTGTTCGACACCAAGGGCTCGATTGCCGCCATCGAGGCCGCCGACCTCGTCGTCGCGCATCACATTCCGCTCGGCTCCGAGTGGATGGCGCGCGGCATCGCCGCCGGCACGCGCTTCCTCATGATCTACGACGCGCCGGACGATCTCGCCCGCCTGATGTCGCCGCCGGGCCTCAAGGAAGCCGCCACCTATGCCCGCGACAAGGTGCACAAGGCCAAGGAAATGCGCGTCATCTCCAAGGCCGGCACCGATTTCCGCTGCAAGCTCGGCGACATGTTCACCTCGTGCCAGTACGGCTATGCCGAGGAGCCCGGACGGGTTGATCACTGGGGCGCCGGCCACTTCTCGACCTGGCCGAATATCGGCACCGCCGAGGGCACCATCGTCTACCAGCCGGGCGACTGCTGGATCCTGCCCTATGTGCGCTACTTCGAGGACACCTGCCGTCTCGACATCGAGAAGGGCGTCATCGTCAACATCGAGGGCAAGACCGACGCCAAGCTGATGCGCGATTTCATGAACGCGCACCGTCAGCATCCGGGCGACGACGAGCCGTTCCACGTCTCGCATCTCGGCTGGGGCCTCAACCCCAACGCCGTGCTCGACCAGATCGCCGTGCATGGCCCGGCGATCGAGCGCATCGGCGGTACCGGCCGCGCCTGGCCGGGCAGCTTCCTGTTCTCCACCGGCCCCAACGACCAGGGCGGCGGTACGAACAAGACCAAGGCGCATGTCGATGCTCCCCTGTTCGGCTGCACCGTCATCCTCGACAACGAAGTCGTCGTCGAGGACGGCCGCATCGTCGACCAGGGCATGATCGTGCAGCCGACGCAGCCGCTGCTGGTCGCCGCCTGATGCCGGCATGGCGGGCCGGTGCGCGCCGGCCCGCCGCGCTCCTGCCTGTCCCGCAACCGTGAACGGATTCCTCCCGATGCCGCACAAGCCGATCATTCCGCCGGGCTCGCCGCCGCCGCTCGCCCCCTATTCGCCGGGCGTCCGCGCCGGCAACGTCGTCTACGTCTCGGGCACGCTGGCGATGGACGCCCAGGGCAAGGTCGTCGGCGAGGGTGATGCCCGCGCCCAGACGCGGGCCGTGCTGGAGGCGATCAAGTCGGTCATCACCGCCGCCGGCGGCAGCATGGCCGACATCGCCTTCAACCAGATCTTCCTCAAGGACCTCGCGGACTACGCCGCCGTGAACGAGGTCTACCGGGAGTATTTTCCCAAGGACCCGCCGGCGCGCTACTGCATCCGCGCCGATCTCGTGAAGCCCGAGTTCCTCGTCGAGATCGCTTCCACCGCCCATCTCGGCTGAGTGTCCGCCATCACCGCGGCCGCCCGCGTGTCCGGCGGCCGCGGCGGAGTATTGCCATGAGGATCGAGGATTACGCGCCCCAGGAGCCGCTGAGCGAGCAGGGCGCGGGCTACAAGGCGGTCACGCTCTACCTGTCGTCGCGCGTGCCGGCTGGCGAGGAGTACGCCTATGGCGACGACCCGCACCAGCGGCTGATCGTCCACCCGGCCGCGCGCGCCAACGGCACGGTGCTGGCGTTCACCTACGGCGGCGGCTGGACGAACGGCTACAAGGAGATGATGAGCTTCATGGCGCCGGCGCTGAACGCGGCGGGCATCACCTTCGCCACGTTCGGCTACCGCCATGCGCCGCAGCACACCTTTCCCGCCGGCTGGCTGGACGCCGCGCACGCCCTGAAGTGGCTGCACGGCAATGTCGCCCGCTGGGGCGGCGATCCCGCGCGCCTGTTCGTCGGCGGCCACTCGGCCGGCGCCCACTACGCCGCCCTGCTGGCGACGCGGCGCGACTGGCAGGCCGGGCTGGGCCTTCCCGCCGATGTCGTGCGCGGCTGCCTGCCGATCTCCGGCATCTACTGGTTCGGCGAAGGCTCGGGCCTGTCGATGCGCCCGCGCTTCCTCGGCCCGGCCGAGGCGGGCAACGATGCGGCCGCCAGCCCCGGCCTGCATCTCGCCCCGCCCCCGCCGCCGATTCTGCTGGCGCACGGCAGTGCCGACTTCCCGCATCTCAGCGCCCAGGCCGAACGCTTCGAGCGCGAGGTGCGCGCGGCCGGCGGCGACGTCGAGCGGCTGGTCCTGCCGGACCGCAATCACTTCACCGCCTGCTACGCCGCCGGCGAGGCGGACGGCCCGTGGGTCCCGCGCGCGATCGACTGGATGGCCGCGCACTGAACGGCAGGAGGCCCGTCATGGCGCTCGAGCTCTATCACAGCCACATCTCGACCTGTTCGCAGAAGGTCCGCATCGCCCTTGCCGAGAAGGGCATCGACTGGATTTCCCGGCCGGTCGACCTGTCGAAGCACGAGAACCTGACGCCGGCCTTCCTCGCCATCAATCCCAACGGCGTCGTTCCCGCCTTCGTGCACGACGGGCAGCCGATCTACGAGTCGACCGTGATGTGCGAGTACCTCGACGAGCGCTGGCCGGACGGGCCGAGCATCGCCCCGGACGACCTCGTCGACCGTGCGCTGATGCGCGCCTGGCTGCGCTGGATCGACGAGGTGCCGTCGATGGCGATCCGCGTGCCATCCTTCCGCAACGTCTTCCTGCCGCATTTCCAGAAGAAGACGCCGGAGGAGTTCGCCGCCTTCGTCGAGGCCAATCCGCTGCGCAAGCACTTCTTCAGGCGCATGGGCCAGAAGGGCTTCAGCGACGAGGAGTACGAGGCCGCCGTCGAGCAGCTCGACCGCTCCCTCGCCCGCATGGAGGCAGCGCTTGACGGCCACGACTGGCTGGTCGCCGACCGCTTCTCCATCGCCGACATCTGCATCACGCCGGTCATCGTGCGGATGGAGGACCTTGGCATGGCCGAAATGTGGGACGGCCGCTATCGGCGCGTCGCGGACTGGTATGCGCGGATTCAGGAGCGTCCGTCCTTTGCCGCGGCGTACTATCCTGGCGCCCGCATCTCGTGGATGCGGCCGGGCTACGCGGCGAAGGCCGTCTAGGGAGGGCTCCATGTTTACCGCGACGAAGGACAAGGCGCTGCTGACCACCACCACCGGCGCCCTGCCCCGGCCGTCGTGGTTCACCGAAAATCTGCGCGGCCAGCCGCTGTCGACCGGCTTCTCGCAGCGCGCCTACCGCGAGCAGCATTTCGACTGCCTTGCCTGCCATGTGGCGGCCCAGCACAAGGCCGGCATCGACATCCTCGTCGACGGCGATGCCCGCCTCGACGACGACGTCGCCGGGCGAAGCTGGCAGGCCTATGCCTACGAGCGCGTCGAGGGCATCGGGGCGCCGCGCCGCACGGAGATCCAGCCGGCCCCCTACACGGCCGAGAAGCGCCCCGGCGACTTCATGTGGGAGGTGATCGAGACGCGCATGACGCCGCATGTCGTGGGCAAGATCGGCGCCACCACGCTGCAGCTCGACCGCGCCTGGAAGGCCATCGCCGGCATGACCGACCGGCCGGTGAAGCTCGGCACGGTCAGCGCCCAGCTCGTCGAGTACATGTGCATCGACGAGCACTACCGCGACCGCGTCGAGCTGCTGAACGACCTGTCCGACGCCATGAACCGCGAGTACCACGCGCTGGCCGACGCCGGCTGCCCGATCGTGCAGATCGAGGAGCCGACGGTGCACATGACCATCCACTACAAGAACGCGCCGATTTCGCCGGCCCAGTACGTCGAGGCCTTCAACCGTGAGGTGAAGGGTCTGCGCGCCAAGACCGAGGTGTGGTGCCATACCTGCTGGGGCAGCCCGGGCGCCCAGCGCGTCGAGCACGGCCAGCTCTCCTACCGCGACTCGCTGCCGTACTACGACCAGCTCGACGTCGACGTGCTGACCGTCGAGGCCGCATCCAACAACGGCGCCGACATCGAACTGTTCGGGTTGATGATCTCGAAGGACAAGAAGGTCGCCGTCGGGGTCATCAGCCACCGCACCCTGCAGGTCGAACGGCCGGAGGACGTGGCCGCCCTCATCCGCCGCTGCCTCAAGGTGATCGAGCCGGAGCGCCTGATCCTCACCTCCGACTGCGGCTTCGGCCGTCAGTCGATGAGCCGCATGCACGCCTTCTACAAGATGGTCTCGCTGGTGCGCGGCACCAACATCGTCCGCCGCGAACTGGGGCTGGACGAAGTGCCGATCCCGGCCACCGAGGCCAACCTGTCGATGGTGCCGCTGGCGCGCTGACCGCGCCCGCTCGGGCCGATTTTCCGTGTGGGCAGTGGGCTGAGCACCGGCCGCGCGCCCGGTCGACGGGCGCGCTGCGGCGCATTACGGTGCTCCCACTCGCGTGAAAGCCCGCGTGCCCTAATCAAGAAGGGGAACAGAAAAATGTTCACGGCAACGAAGGACAAAGCCCTCCTGACCACGACCACCGGCGCCCTGCCGCGCCCGTCCTGGTACACCGAGAATCTCCGCGGCGCCCCGCTGTCGACCGGCTTCTCCCAGCGCGCCTACCGCGAGCAGCATTTCGACTGCCTGGCCTGTCATGTCGCCGCGCAGCACCGCGCCGGCATCGACATCATGGTCGACGGCGATACCCGCCTCGATGACGACGTCGCCGGCCGCGCCTGGGTCAGTTACGTCTACGAGCGCATCGGCGGCGTCGGCGCGCCGCGCGTGCAGGTCCAGCCGGCCGCCGCCATGCGCGACCGCGGCCCCGGCGACTTCATCTGGGAAGTGATCGAGACGCGACAGACGCCGAAGGTCGAAAGCGCCGTCGGCGAAACGACGCTGCAGCTCGACCGCGCCTGGAAGGCCATCGCGCCGATGACCGACCGGCCGGTCAAGATCGGCACGGCCTCGGCCCAGGTCCTCGTGCACATGATCGACAACGGCTTCTACCGCGACCGCGTCGAGTTCCTCGATGCCCTGTCGGATGCCTTCAACCGCGAGTATCACGCCCTCGCCGACGCCGGCGCGCCGATCGTGCAGGTCGAGGAGCCAGGCATCCACCAGAACATCCATGTCGAGAACCCGCCGATCACGCCGGCGCAGTACGTCGCCGCCTTCAACCGCGAGGTGAAGGGCCTGCGTGCCAAGACCGAGGTGTGGTGCCACACCTGCTGGGGCAGCCCGGGCGCGCAGAAGATGTACGCGGCCGACGTTTCCTACGAGAAGGCCCTGCCCTGGCTCGACCAGCTCGATTGCGACGTCCTGACCTTCGAGGCGGCGACCAACGGCGGCAAGGACATACCGCTCATCGGCAAGGCCATCGGCAAGGACAAGAAGCTCGCCATCGGCGTCATCAGCCATCGCACCCTGCAGGTCGAGCGGCCCGAGGAAGTGGCGGCGATGATCCGCCTGTGCCTCAAGTCGATCGAACCTGAGCGTTTGATCCTTACCTCCGACTGCGGCTTCGGCCGCCAGTCGATGAGCCGGATGCACGCCTTCTACAAGATGGTCTCGATGGTCCGTGGCGCCAATATCGTGCGCCGCGAACTGGGGCTGGAGGAGGCGCCGATCCCGGCGACCGACGCCAACCTGTCTATGGTACCGCTGGCCCGCTGACACTTTTGCATGCGCGCCCTTGCATCCCGCCCCGGGAGGAGTTTGACTCGTCCCGGGGCGGCTGAAGCGAGGATCGCGCGATGGCTGAAGCGAACCGGCAGGCAGGCGGAGGGCCCCAGGGACCGGGTATCGACAGCACGGTCCTGGGGCATGGCGAGATGCGGCTCGTCGTCTATCGCCTCGCACCCGGGGCGGAGATACCCTGGCACATGCATTCTGTCGTGAACGACTGGTACATCTGCCGCGAAGGCAGGATGCTGGTCGAGACGCGCGGGCCGGACAGCGTCACCGAGCTGGCGCCGGGCGGCATGGCCAACGTGCAGGCGCGGCGCCCGCACCGCATCCGCAACGTCGGCGGCGCACCGGCAGCCTTCGCGCTCGTGCAGGGTGTCGGGGCGTACGATTTCCATCCGCTGAAGTTCTGATCGACGCGCGTCGCCGGGACATGGAGTGACACAATGCCGGCCATACGTTCGGGCGACATCGAGTTGTGGGTCGAGGACGAAGGCAAGGGGCCCGTCGTTCTGTTCGCTACCGGGCTCGGCGGAACCGCCGTCTACTGGACGCCGCAGGTGGCGGCCTATCTCGCCGCCGGTTACCGGGTGGTGCGATGGGACCACCGCGGCACCGGCCGCAGCACGCGCTGGAAGGGCCGATACACGGTCGAGTTGATGACGGAAGATGCGATCGCCGTGCTCGACGCGCTCGACATCGATCGCTGCCTGCTGGTCGGGCATTCGACCGGCGGGGCCATCGGCCAGGTCATGGCGCTGGCCTATCCGCGCCGCCTCGGCGCCATGGTGCTGGCCGATTCCTGGGCCGGCCCGGACGACCATCTGCGCCTCGTGTTCGGCATCCGTGGCGATCTGCTGCGCGCCGGCGGCCCCGTGGCTTACGCGCGGATGGCGGCGATCCTGCTGTTTCCACCGCAATACGTCCGCGACAACGCGGCGGTCCTCGCCGCGAGCGCCGCGGCGGCGGAAAAGGATCTCCCATCCGCCGACATCCTGCAGGCGCGCATGGACATGGTCGTCGGCTATGACCGCCGCGCCGACCTCGCGCGCATCGCCACGCCGACGCTGGTCTGCTGCGCGCGCGACGACATACTGACGCCGCTCTATGCTTCGCAGGAACTGGCGCACAACATTCCCGGCGCCGACCTGCACGTTTTCGCCGATGGCGGGCACGGAGTCACCGTGACGCGGCCGGCGGAATTCAACGCCGTCACGCTCGGCTGGCTGGCACGACATCGGTGACAGAAGCGCGCGGCGACAACCTGCCTAGGTGAACACCACCGTCCGGTTGCCATGCATCAGGACACGGTCCTCGATGTGGCTGCGCACGGCGCGAGCCAGCACGAGGCTTTCCAGGTCACGGCCGATCGCGGCGAGCCGCTCGGGCGTGTCGGCATGCGTCACGCGCACCGTTTCCTGCTCGATGATCGGCCCCTCGTCGAGGTCCGCCGTCACATAGTGCGCCGTGGCGCCGATCAGTTTCACCCCGCGCGCGTGCGCCTGGTGATAGGGCTGGGCGCCCTTGAATCCGGGCAGGAAGGAGTGATGGATGTTGATCGCGCGGCCGGCCAGCTTGGCGCTGAGCCCGTCGGACAGGATCTGCATGTAGCGCGCGAGCACGACGAGGTCGGCCTGCGTCTCTTCTGCCAGCGCCAGGATGCCCGCTTCCTGCTCGGCGCGATTGGCATTGCTGACCGGCATGTGGTGGAACGGTACGCCGTAAAAGGCGGCGCGCGCGGCCTGGTCGGGATGGTTCGAGGCGACGGCGACGACATCCATCGCCAGCGCCCCGATCGAGACGCGGTACAACAGGTCGTTGAGGCAGTGCCCGGCCTTCGAAACCAGCACCAGCACACGCGCCCGCGCCGCGACATCGCGGATCCGCCAGGTCATGGCGAAGCGCTGCGCGGTCGGCGCGAAGGCCGCCGTCAGCGCCTCGTGCGACGGCGCCGAGGGGCCGGCGGCGAACTCTGTCCGCAGGAAGAAATGCCCCGTCAGCGCATCGCTGAACTGGTGCGATTCGAGGATGTTGCAGTCGAGCTGGGTCAGCAGGCCGGCGACCGCGGCGACGATGCCGAGGCGATCCGGGCAGGCGAGGCGGAGGACGTACCGACGCGTTTCCGTCGCGGCCGGCGGTGACGCGACCGGCCCGATACCGATTTCACTCATGGAACGCTATGCCCTGGCTGCTCCGCGACGGGCCATGATACCCGACTCGGCGACCGCCTCGGCAATCGTCTCGGCGCCGCGCGGCGACATCAGGTGCACGCCCGCGATGCCCGGCACCTCGGCCAGCTCCTGCATCAGCTCGGCACAGATACGCACACCCTCGGCGCGCGCGTCGGTCGCCTGTTCCAGGCGCGCGATCACGCTGTCGGGCATGACCGTGCCCCACAAATTGTCGCGCATCCACACCGCCGACTTGACCGAGGCGATGGGGCCGATGCCGATCAGCACGTAGAGCTTCTCGGCGATCCCGGCATCGACGAGGCGGGCCGCCCAGCGCCTGGCAACGCCGGCGTCGAAGCAGAACTGGGTCTGGGCAAAGCGTGCCCCGGCCTCGATCTTGGCGAGGATCCCCTTGGGCTGCCAGTCCGGCTTCGGCTCGGACGGCACCTCGGCGCAGCCGATGAAGACCTGCGGCCGCCCCGCGATGGCCCGGCCCGACGGCAGCACGCCCTCGTCGCGCATGACGCGCGCGATGTTCATCAGCGCCCGGCTGTCGATGTCGTGGACGGCCTTGGTCTCCGGCTGGTCGCCACCCTTCGGGTCGTCGCCCGTCATCATCAGCACGTTGCGCACGTCGAGCGCGGCGGCCCCCAGCAGGTCGCCTTCCAGCGCGATGCGGTTGCGGTCGCGGCAGGTCATCTGCAGCACGGCGTCGATGCCGTTCTGCACCAGCAGCGCGGCACCGGCGAGGCTGCACATGGTCGCCCGCGCACCGGCGGCATCCGTGACGTTGGCGGCGTCGACCCAGCCCTTGAGCGGCGCGGCGCGGGCGACGAAGTCCCACGGATCCGCCGAGGCCGGCGGCACGATTTCGCCGGTGACGGCGAAATGGCCGGCGGCCAGCACATCGGCCAGTCGCCGCACGCCCGCCGGGTCGGCGACCTGGCGGACGGGCGCGGCGCCGGCCGAAGCGAGACTGACGAGATTGACGGGCTTGCCGTCGCGCGACAGCGCGGCTTCGCTCATGCTCAGTCCCGCCGCCGCGAGATGACGAACGACTCGTCGTTGAACCACAGCCCGCCGTGGCGTTGGAGGACATCGCGCGTCGCCTCGAGCCACTGGCCGGAGGAGATGACGTCGGCCAGGCGTTCGTCCTCGATCTGGGCGACGTAGATCGCCGCGTTCCAGGCCGCGAACAGGGTCGACGTGCCGATGGCGGCGCCGATCTCGCGCGGCAGCGTGTGCATGTCGTAGCGGAAGATCGAACGACGGTCGGCATAGGCGTTGAAGTTGAGGTCGCGGCCCGCCGCCCCGAGCGCCGCCTTGGCGGACTTGAGGATGGCGTGGCGGTCGTCGGCGAAGGGATTCTCCTGCGGCCAGACGTTGCGGATCACCTCCATGCCCGGATCGCCGCCCGAGGAATGGATGCCGATCAGGCGGCCGCCCGGCGCCAGCGCCTTGGCCAGCGGCGCCACCACCTTCTCGGCCTTGAAGTCGACCGGCATGCGGGCGCGGTAGGGCTGCGAGGCGATGACGAGGTCGTAGTCGGCGCGCGCCCGGCCCGGATGCGGGATCACCTGGTCGAGCATGAAGCGGTAGTCGTCGCGGTAGAGCACCAGCACCGTCGGCCGCTCGTAGAGCGGATTGCCGGTCTTGGCGCTGCGGCGCACGTTCCAGTTCTGCGCCAGGAACGGCTGCAGCGCCGTGATCTGCTGCTCGAACTCGTGCGCCGTCGTGCCCTGCAGCGGCACCTCGTGCCATTCGAGCGAGGCGGCGGCGGCCAGCGAGCGCGGCGTCAGCCACGGCGCCTCGGTGTAGTAGAGGTTGGTGACGACGAGCACCGTCGCCGGATGCTCGTAGAAGCGGTCCGGCATCTTCTCCAGCGTCAGCCGGACGTCCTCGAGGCTGATTTCCTTGCCGGTGATGTAGAACGGCATCGTCGGGTAGCGCGTGTGCATCTTGCGCATCACGCGCGTCAGCACAGTGCCGTCGCCCATGCCGGCGTCGAACACGCGCAGGGCCGGCGGCTGCGGATGCAGGTGCTGCAGTTCCATGCCGACACGGTCCGCCACCACCCACTTCTCGCCGCAGGTGTGGACGAACAGCAGGTATTTCTGCCGGTTGTCGTAGAAGCGGAAGGTGCGCTCGCCCTGCTCCTCGCCCTCGGTGGGCTGGCTCGGCGCTGTGGGCAGCGTCATCGCCGCCGACGCCGCACCGGCATGGGGCACGGGCGCCGCCGTGCCGTTGCCCGGCGCGGTGGCGGTGCCGTTCGGCCGGTTGCGCAGGGGGCCTCCCGAGGGCGCGGCGATCATGTAGTCGCGCACGCGCTCGACGGTCCGGGTCGTCACGCGGCCGCCGTAGCGCAGCCTCGTGACAAGCTTGCCGTCGTTGACGGCGTGGCGGCCGAACGTCGATTCGGCCATGCCGGTGCGCCGGCAGAAGTCGCCGATCTCGCGCAGCAGGGTTTCAGCTTCGGTCATTCGCGTTTCCATCGCTGTCAGCTTTTGTCGTCGTTTGGCGACAATGATGTAGGGCCACCGCCCACTTTTCAACCACAATTCAGCCCACTTTCTCAGTGGGATTTCTATTGGGATTTATCCCACTATGCCCACACCCGGCGGCGCGCCGCGCCGGGCCGCTGCCCACCGCCCCTGCCAACGGGCGCGGTTCTTGCTTCGCCGCGATGGCGGGAGCAGGAAGGCCGGATGGCGATGGCACGGCATGCGGAGATAGCTGGCGGCGGCTTCGGCGGCCTCGTGGCGGCGGTGGCGCTCGCCGAGCGCGGCTGGACCGTGCGCCTCCACGAGCGGCAACCGGCCCTGCGTGCCGAGGGCTTCGGCATTGCCATCATGCCCAATGTCGCCCGCGTGTTCCGTGCCCTCGGCCTGCACGCGCGCATCGTCCTCGGCGGCATGCGGATCGACCACTGGGACCACGAGGACGGCACGGGCCGGCGTCTCGTCCCGACCGTCGAACTCGCCGACAGCTACCGCATCTCGCGCCACCACATCATCGCCACCCTGGCGGCGCGCGCGGCACGGCTCGGCGTCGAGATCGTCACCGGTTCCACCGTCGCCGCGGCGGAGACGGACGGCATCGCGGTGCTCGCGACGGGCCGCCGGCTCGCCGCCGACCTCGTCGTCGTCGCCGACGGCATCAACACGGCGATACCCGAGGGGCTGGGACTTCGCCGCCGCCGCAACGGCCACGGCGAGGGCGGCGTGCGCATGACCATCCCCCGCCACGCGGACGAAATCGCCCGCGACGCCGCGCACGGCACACGCATCGTCGAGGCCTGGTCAGGGCGCCGCCGCGTGCTGTGGTGCCCGAACACCGAGGACAGCCTCTACGCGATCCTCACCTGCCCGGCGGCGGACATGCCCGGGCGCGCAACGCCGCTCGACGTCGAGGCCTGGCGGCGCGGCTTTCCGGCCCTCGCGCCGCTGCTCGCGCGCATCCGCGACGAGACCGACTGGAGCCAGTGCCGCTGGGCCGAATTCGAGACCGTCACGCTGGCGCGCTGGTCGGCCGGCAAGGTCGCCGTCCTCGGCGACGCCGCGCATGCCATGACGCCCTATCTCGGCCAGGGCGCCGGCACGGCGATGATGAACGCCCTGTCGCTCGCCGTGCACCTCGACCGCTATCTCGACAGCGACAGGGCGCTTGCCGCCTGGGAGGCCGCCGAGCGGCCGCACACCGAGCACACCCAGCGCTGGTCGCGCCGCTACGGCTGGACGCTCGCCATGCCCGATCCGCTCAAGCCGCTGTGGCTGCGCGCCAAGCGCCTGCCGCCGCTCGCCCACCGCTTCGGCGCCACCGCCATGCGCGTGCCGACGGGGTGCAAATAGGATTCCTAGTCAAAGAGCCATCGTCGGCGGTCTGCGATAAGAGGAGCTAGCGTGAGCGAACCGAGGAGCGGGGGAGCGCGGCCAACATGGATCGTTCAAGAGGCCGCGTTCGCGCAGCGGGATTTCGACGCACTGCGTATCGCGGTGATGCAGATCGGATGCCGCTTCGAATCCCTTCGCATCGTCCCGTTCTCACATGAACTAATAGGTACCCCTCCGGAAATTTCCGGACCGTGCTTTGTTTACGGCTCGTCCGGCATGATGACCGTGGCCCGCCGCTTCAATTGGGAACCGGGGGGCTGGGATGGTCCCGCATTCTCTTCGACGCAATCCATTCGAGAACTGGGTTCATTGGCTCTCAATTCGGATGCTATCTGGGCCCCTTACTCGGAAGCTGCGGACATCGTTGGGAAGGTCGGCTGGGAGAGCGCGTTCATACGTCCGGATAGCGAGACGAAGGAGTTTGCTGGCGAGGTCAAAACTATCCACGAGTTGGAAGCGGATGTCGCGCGCTTACGTGAGACCGGCTATTTCAACCATGAGAACAACACCGTCTTGATCGCACGACCTCGATCTTTGCACCGTGAGTGGCGGGCGTTCGTCGTCGACGGTAGTATCGTTGACACCAGCCTCTATTCCTTCGCGGGCTCCCGGCAGCTCGCTCGCGGCGCACCAGCGGATGTTCTCGCAGCGCTCTCAATTGCAGTAGCCACATACAGCCCTGCACCGGCATTCGTCGTTGATGTCGCAGAAGTGTTTGTAGGCAACGGGATAGATCTGAAGATCGTCGAATATAATTCCATCAATTCATCTGGATTCTATGCCTACGACGTTTCCCTCATCGCATCGGCCGTTACAGATTTGATTTCCAAGTGGCCAAACATATAGGCAAACGAACCCGCACAATCAGGACGGATTGGCTATGCCGCCCTTCCCTTCGCCGCCAGCCGTGCCGGTTCATAGGACAGGTTCGAGGCGAGCCAGCGTTCGGCCTCGGCGACATCCCAGCCCTTGCGGCGGGCGTAATCCTCGACCTGGTCGCGCTCGACGCGGCCGACGCCGAAATAGCGCGCATCCGGATGCGCGAAGTAGAAGCCCGACACCGACGAGGCCGGCCACATGGCGCAGCTTTCGGTGAGGCGGGCGCCGGTGTGCCGCTCGGCGTCCAGCAGCGTGAACAGCGTGCGCTTCTCGGTGTGCTCGGGGCAGGCGGGATAGCCCGGCGCCGGGCGAATGCCGCGATAGGCCTCGGCGATGAGCTGGGCGTTGCTCAGCGCCTCGTCCGGCGCGTAGCCCCACAGTTCGCGGCGCACGCGCGCGTGCAGCGCCTCGGCCATCGATTCGGCGAAGCGGTCGCCCAGCGCCTTGACGAGGATGGCGAGATAGTCGTCGTTGGCCCGCTCGTGCTCGCGCGCGATCTCCTCGACGCGCGCGCCGACGGTGACGGCGAAGCCGCCGATCCAGTCGTCGATGCCGGCGCCGCGCGGCGCGACGTAGTCGGCCAGCGCCAGGTTCGGCCGCCCGGCCGGACGCAGCATCTGCTGGCGCAGCGTGTGGACCCGCGCCAGTTCGGTCGTGCGCGTCTCGTCGGCGAACAGCACGATGTCGTCGTCCTCGCTCGACGCCGCCGGCCAGAAGCCGACGGCCGCGCGCGGTTGGAACCAGCGTTCGGCGACGATGCGGTCGAGCATCTGCTGCGCGTCCTCCCACAGCCCGCGCGCGGCCTCGCCGACCACCGCATCGTCGAGGATGTCGGGATATTTCCCCGCCAGTTCCCAGGTGCGGAAGAAGGGCGTCCAGTCGATCGTCTCGACGAGGCTGGCAAGGTCCCAGTCGTCGACCGCCCGCACCCCGGCGAACGCCGGGCGCGGCGGCGCGTAGCCGGCCCAGTCGGCGACGAAGCGGTTGGCCCGCGCGCCGGCCAGCGTCTGCCGCTTCGCGCCGCGGTCGCTCCTCTCGTGCTGCTCGCGCAGTTGCGCGTACTCGGCCGCGACGTTGCCGGTGAAGGCCGCGCGCTGGCCCGGCGACAGCAGGGACGCGACGACGCCCACCGCCTTCGAGGCGTCGGGCACGTAGACGGTCGTGCCCTCGTAGCCGGGCGCGATCTTCACGGCGGTATGCAGGCGGCTTGTCGTCGCGCCGCCGATCAGCAGCGGCACCGTCCAGTTCTCGCGCTGCAGCTCGCGCGCGAAGCCGGCCATTTCGTCGAGGCTCGGCGTGATGAGGCCCGAGAGGCCGATGGCGTCGACCTTCTCCTTGCGCGCCGACTCGAGGATGCGCGCCGCCGGCACCATGACGCCGAGGTCGATGACCTCGTAGTTGTTGCACTGGAGCACGACGCCGACGATGTTCTTGCCGATGTCGTGCACGTCGCCCTTGACGGTGGCGAGCAGGATGCGTCCGGCCTTCTTCGCCGCGCCGGCCGTCTCCTTTTCCATGAACGGGATCAGGTGCGCGACGGCTTGCTTCATCACGCGCGCGCTCTTCACCACCTGCGGCAGGAACATCTTGCCGGCGCCGAACAGGTCGCCGACGACGTTCATGCCGGCCATCAGCGGCCCCTCGATGACGTCGAGCGGCCGCGTCGTGGCGAGCCGCGCCTCCTCCGTGTCCTCGACGATCCAGTCGGCGATGCCGTTGACCAGCGCGTGACGGATGCGCTCGTCGACCGGAGCATCGCGCCAGCCGAGGTCGTCGCGCACGACGGTGCGCGCGCCGCCGGCCCGGTAGCGGTCGGCGATCTCCAGCAGACGGTCGGTCGCATCGGGGCGGCGGTCGAGGATGATGTCCTCGATGCGCGCGCGCAGTTCGGCCGGGATGTCCTCGTAGCCCGTCACCATGCCGGGATGGACGATGCCCATGTCCATGCCGGCGGCGATGGCGTGATAGAGGAAGACCGCGTGCATCGCCTCGCGCACGCGGTCGTTGCCGCGGAAGGCGAAGGAGACGTTGGAGACGCCGCCGCTGACATGCACCAGCGGCATCTCGGCGCGGATGCGGCGCGCGGCCTCGATGAACTCGACGGCGTAGTGGTTGTGCGCCTCGATGCCCGTCGCGACGGCGAAGATGTTGGGGTCGAAGATGATGTCCTCGGGCGGAAATCCGGCCTGCCCGGTCAGCAGCCGGTAGGCGCGCCGGCTGATCGCGACCTTGCGGTCGGCGGTGTCGGCCTGGCCGTCCTCGTCGAAGGCCATGACGACCACGGCGGCGCCGTAGCGGCGCAGCTTGCGGGCCTGTTCGAGGAACGGCCCCTCACCCTCCTTGAGGCTGATCGAGTTGACGACCGGCTTGCCCTGCACGCAGCGCAGCCCGGCCTCGATGATCGACCATTTCGAGCTGTCGATCATCACCGGCACGCGCGCGATCGCGGGCTCCGCCGCCAGCAGATTGAGGAAGCGCACCATGCTCGCCTCGCCGTCGAGCATGGCGTCGTCCATGTTCACGTCGATGATCTGCGCGCCGGCCTCGATCTGGTCGCGCGCGACATCGAGCGCCGCCGTGAAGTCGCCGGCGGCGATCAGCTTGCGGAAGCGCGCCGAGCCCGTGACATTGGTGCGTTCGCCGACGTTGACGAAGGCGGAACCTGCGGGACCGGTCATGCGCGTACCTCGAAAGCCTCGAGCCCCGACAGGCGCAGGCGCGGCGGCAGCAGCGGCACGGGCCGCGGCACGACGCCCGCCACCGCCGCCGCGATGGCGCTGATGTGCTCCGGCGTGGTGCCGCAGCAGCCGCCGACGACGTTCACCAGCCCCGACCGCGCCCACTCGCCGAGATGCCGGGCCGTCTCCTCGGGGGCCTCGTCGTACTGGCCGAACTCGTTGGGCAGACCGGCATTCGGATAGGCGCAAAGCCGCGTGTCGGCGACGCGCGACAGCTCCGCCACGTAGGGGCGCAGCTCGTGCGCGCCGAGCGAGCAGTTGAGGCCGACCGTGAACGGGCGCGCATGCGCGATCGCGTTCCAGAACGCCTCTACCGTCTGCCCGGTCAGGGTCCGGCCGGACAGGTCGGTGATGGTGCCCGACAGCATCACGGGCAACCGCGCGCCGACTTCCTCGAACACCTCTTCCAGCGCGTAGATCACGGCCTTGGCATTGAGCGTGTCGAAGATCGTCTCGACCAGCAGCATGTCGGCCCCGCCGTCGATCAGCCCGCGCGCCGCCTCGGCCGAGGCGACACGGATGTCCTCGAAGGTCACGGCACGGAAGCCGGGGTCGTTGACGTCGGGCGAGATCGAGCAGGTCTTGCTGGTCGGGCCGATCGCGCCGGCCACGAAACGCGGCCGCGTCGGGTCCGCCGCCGTCACGGCGTCGGCGGCGCGCCGCGCAATTTCGGCGCCCGACCGGTTGATGTCGTAGGCGAAGTGCGCGGCACCGTAGTCGGCCTGCGATATCGACGTGGCGTTGAAGGTGTTGGTGGCGACGATGTCGGCGCCGGCCTCGAGGTAGGCGCGGTGGATCGCCTCGATCATGTCGGGCCGCGACAGGTTGAGGACGTCGTTGTCGCCGGTCAGGTCGTGCGTGTGGCCGGCGAGGCAGCCGCCGCTCCAGTCGGCCGTGTCGGGCGCCCAGGCCTGGATCATCGTCCCCATGGCGCCGTCGAGCACGAGGATGCGGTCCGTGGCCGCCACTTCCAGCGCGGCCATGCGCGCGGCGCGGGTCGTCGCAAGGCCCGTCATGCCGCGCTCCCTTGCGCCGCGGCGCCCGCCGCTGCCGGGCGCAGGCCCAGCAGGTGGCAGATGGCATAGGTCAGGTCGGCCCGGTTGAGCGTGTAGAAATGGAACTGGCGCACTCCCGCCGCCTGCAGCCCGCGCACCTGTTCGCAGGCGAGGGCGGCGGCGACCATGCGCCGCGTCTCCGGGTCGTCGTCGAGCCCGTCGAAGGCGCGCGCGAGGCGCGGCGGCAGGCCGGCGCCGCATTGCCGCGCGAAGCGGGCGACGCTGGCGAAGTTCGACACCGGCATGATGCCGGGCACCAATGGCGCGGTGATGCCGGCCGCCGCGACCTTGTCGCGGAAGCGCAGGAAGACGGCGTTGTCGAAGAAGAACTGGGTGATGGCGCGGGTCGCGCCGGCGTCGAGCTTGCGCTTGAGATTGTCGAGGTCGGCAGCCGCGCTGGCGGCCTCGGGATGCGTCTCGGGATAGGCCGCGACGGAAATCTCGAACGGCGCGACACGGGCGAGGCCGGCGACGAGATCGCTGGCGTAGGCATAGCCGCCGGGCGCCGGGCGGTAGCGGCCGCTCCCGTCCGGGACGTCGCCGCGCAGGGCGACGATGTGGCGGACGCCCGCTGCCCAGTATTGCCGTGCGACCTCGTCGATCTCGGCGCGCGCGGCGGCGACGCAGGTGAGATGGGCGGCACAGGCGAGGCCGGTTTCGCGAACGATCCGCCCGACCGTGGCGTGCGTGCGTTCGCGCGTCGTGCCGCCGGCCCCGTAGGTCACCGACACGAACGCCGGCGCCAGCGGTGCCAGCCGCTCGACCGTGGCCCAGAGCTGCCGTTCGGCCGCCTCCGACTTGGGCGGGAAGAACTCGAAGCTGACGGACAGGTCGGCCGTTGCCGGCGCGACGGTTCCGGACGATGCCGGCATTTCAGATACGCTCCTCGATTGCTGCGGATGCCCGCCGGCCTTGCGCGGCCGGCAGCTCGCGCGCCTCGCTCATCCAGATGGTGACGGTCAGCGGCTCGCCGGGCAGGTGCAGGATCTCGCGCGGCACGAGACCGGCCTGCCTGCACCAGCCTTCCACCTCGCCGTCGGCGAAGCCGAGCCGCCGGTGCGCATGCACCTCGCGCAGTTCCTCCAGCGCGTGCGGCGCGAAATCGGCGACCACGAGCCGGCCTCCGGGCGCCAGAACGCGCGCGGCTTCCGCGATCGCCGCCTCCGGCTCGACGGCGTAGTGCAGCACCATGTGCAGCACGGCGACGTCGAACGCGCCGTCCTCCCACGGCAGCCGATACATGTCGCCCTGCCGCAGCACGCCGTTGCGAAGGCCCTCGCGATCGAGACTGGCGCGCGCCACGGCCAGCATCTCGCGCGAATTGTCGAGACCGACCAGTTCGGCGGCCTGCCCGCTCAGGAGATGCAGCATCCGGCCGGTGCCGGTGCCGATGTCGAGAAGGCGGCGCACGCCACGCGCCGGCACGAGTCCGGCCACCGCCCGTTCGACCTCCGCCTCGTCGATGTGCAGGCTCCGTAGCCGGTCCCAGTCGCCGGCGTTGCGGCGGAAATAGGCCTCGGCGGCCTGCGCCCGCTGCTCGCGAACCGCCGCCAGCCGGCGCAGGTCGCTGGCCACGACCGCATCGCCGGCCGGCAGCGAGTCGAGCAGCATGCGGGCGAGACCGCCGCCTTCGCCCCCGGAGGCCAGCCGGAAGTAGGCGTGCGCCCCTTCCTGGGCGCGCTGCATCAGCCCGGCCTCGCACAGCAGGCGCAGATGGCGCGACAGGCGCGGCTGGCTCTGGCCGAGGATCTGCGTCAGTTCGCCGACCGTCAGCTCGCTGCGCGCGCACAGGGTCAGCAGCCGCAGCCGAGTCGGCTCGGCGGCCGCTTTCAGTCCGGCCAGAAGGCGCTCTCTGTCCATCGATTCGGGGTCCCTTTGCGGTCTCCGATCCTTGGAATGATGCAAATATAAAGATATCTTTATCTATTGCAATGCCTCGTTTCTCGCCAGGACAGGCGCCTCGGACACGGCTTGCGGCAATATTGCAACATCGCCTCCGGCACCCCGGCCACCTGCCCCCGGCCGGCTGGTCACGTGGGGGGCCGTGTGCTAGCAAACGCCGTCAGCCGTCCGATGCTTCACGGGCCGCAATCTCGTGTTAGTGTCCGGGCGGTAGGGTGGTGCGGGCCCGGCGCATGGCCGGGTACTGGGGTCGGGGGTGACGCGTGGTCGACGGGTTCTTGCCGTGCGACGGTTCGGGATTGCGCATGCGACAGTCGGTACGTGCCGCGGTTCTCGGCCGCGTCGCGGCGGCTGCGCTCGTGGCTGGGCTGCTGGGGGCGTGCGCGACGCCGCCGCCGGAGTCGGACAAGGAGGCCATGGCCGAATTCAGGGCCGCCAACGACCCGTTCGAGCCGGCCAACCGCCTCGTCTTCTCGTTCAACGTGATGGTCGACAACCTGCTGCTGCAGCCGGCGGCGGTGACCTATCGCGACCTCGGGCCCGAGGGCCTGAAGCCTGCCATCCGCAACCTGATCCACAACCTCACGCTGCCGCTCACCTTCCTGCACAGCCTGTTGCAGGGAAACATGGAGCGGGCCGATCTCGCGGCGCAGAAATTCTTCCTCAACCTCCCCACCCTGCTGCTCGGCGACGTGGCGCCGGCGCAGACCGAGGAGGCCAAGAAGCAGGTGTACGAGGACGCCGGCCAGACCCTGCAGAGCTGGGGCGCCACGCCGGGGCCGTACATCATGCTGCCGCTGCTCGGGCCGTCGAGCGCGACCGATACCTTGGGCACGGTGTTCGACTTCTTCGCCGATCCGGTGAACATGATGACGCCGCGCGAGTTCGCCTACGGCCGTGCCATCTCGGGCGCGGTCGAGGAGCGGTCGCGCAACGTCGACATAGTGCGCGACATGCAGGCCAAGTCGGTCGACTACTACAGCGCGGTGCGCAGCCTTTATCGCCAGCGCCGCTCGGCCGAAGTGCGCAACGAAAACACCGACGTCCGCCTGCCGGCGCCCACGATCGCGTTGGACAACGAGCGCGAGTCGGCCGCCAGCGAACCGGACGCCCGCTAGTTCGATGATCAGGGTCCTGCGCAGCCTTGCCTTTGCGCTGGTGTTCGTTGCCACGGCAGCACCGGTCGCGGCGGCCCAGGGCGAATACGTCGCCCGCTCGGAGTCGTTCATCCGCACCCTGGCAGAGCAGGCCATCGGCACGCTCTCGCAAAAGGATCTGAACGTCGACCAGCGGCGGCAGAAGTTCCGCTCGCTCCTGCGCGACGCCTTCGCCGTTCCGGGCATCGCCCGCTTCGTGATCGGACGCTACTGGCGTAGTGCCGACGAGAAGCAGCGCGAGGAGTATCTCGTGCTGTTCGAGGACGTCATCGTCAACACCTGGGCCGACCGCTTCTCCGACTACTCCGGACAGAAGTTCGAGGTCCGCGACGCCATCGACGCGCGCGGCCCGCAGGACAGCGAGAACGCGGCCATCGTCCGCAGCGTCTTCTTCACCGACCCCTCGACACCGGTTCGCGTCGAGTGGCGCGTGGCCAATGCCGGCGATGTCTACAAGATCGTCGACGTCGTCGTCGAAGGCGTCAGCATGGCCAACACCCACCGCGACGAATTCGCGACGGTCATCCGCAACAACGGCGGCAATGTCGAGGGTCTCCTCGCGGAACTGCGCCGCCGCCGCGACGCCACGAAGTAGCTGCCCAACTTTTGCCCATGCTTGTGCCGCGACGCCTCGCGGTGCATCGTCGTCACCTGACCAAAATCGGAAGACAGGGGACGCGGCCGTGGATTTCGGGCTCTTGCCGACGACTGTGGTGGGTAGCTGGCCCCAGCCCGACTGGCTGGTCGACCGCGACGTCGTCCTGCGAATCGGTCCGCCGCGCGTGCGTGCCCGCCAGATATGGCGCATCGCCGAATCCCAGCTCGAGGGCGCGCAGGACGACGCCACGCTCGTCGCCATCCGCGAGATGGAGCGTTGCGGCGTCGACATCCTGACCGACGGCGAGATCCGCCGCGAAAGTTACTCCAACCGCTTCGCCACCGCGCTCGACGGCATCAGCGACGAACCGCCGGGCGTGACGACGAGCCGGACCGGCCAGCCGATTCCGGCGCCGCGCATCGTCGGGCCGATTCGCCGCACGCGCCCGATCCTCGTGCGCGATATGAAGTTCCTGCGCGCCGGCACCGACCGCGGGGTCAAGATCACCGTGCCCGGCCCGTTCACCATGACGATGCAGTCGCAGGACCTGCACTACGGCTCGCGCGAAAAGGCGGCGATGGCCTATGCCGAGGCGGTGAACGCCGAGGTCCGCGACCTGTTCGCGGCCGGCGCCGACGTGGTGCAGCTCGACGAACCCTGGATGCAGGCCTTCCCCGAGGAAGCCCGCGCCTTCGCCCTGCCGGCCATTGCCCGCGCCCTCGATGGCGCCACCGGCACGACGGCGATCCACCTCTGTTTCGGCTACGCCAACTCGGTCAAGAGCAAGCCGTCGGGATATTCCTTCCTGCCCGAGCTGAACAACGCCGCCGCCGGCCAGATCTCCATCGAGGCGGCGCAGCCGCATCTCGACCTCGCCGTGCTCGAGAAGCTGCCGGCCAAGCAGGTCATGGTCGGCGTCATCGCCATGAACACCGAGGAAGCCGAATCGGCGGAGACGGTCGCCGACCGCGTGCGGGCGGCGCTGAAGCACATTCCGGCGGAGCGGCTGGTCGTCGCCCCGGACTGCGGCATGAAATACATCTCGCGCGCCGCGGCCAACGCCAAGCTGACGGCGATGGTGCAAGGCACCGAAATCGTGCGCCGCGAGCTGCGCGCGAAAGGCTGAGCCGCTACCGCGCCAGCGGCTTGTAGCGGATGCGGTGCGGGTTGGCCGCGTCGGCGCCGAGCCGGCGCACGCGGTCGGCCTCGTAGTCCTGGTAGTTGCCCTCGAACCACACCACCTGGCTGTCGCCCTCGAAGGCCAGCATGTGGGTGGCGATGCGGTCGAGGAACCAGCGGTCGTGGCTCACCACGAAGGCCGAGCCGGGAAACTCGAGCAGCGCCTCCTCGAGCGCGCGCAGCGTGTCGACGTCGAGGTCGTTGGTCGGCTCGTCGAGCAGCAGCACGTTGGCGCCGGCCTTCAGCACCTTCGCCAGATGCACGCGGTTGCGCTCGCCGCCCGATAGCTGGCCGACCTTCTTCTGCTGGTCGCCACCCTTGAAGTTGAAGCCGCCGACCCAGGCGCGCGAGGGAATCTCGCGCTTGCCGATGGCAATGACGTCCGCGCCCTCGGAGATTTCCTCCCACACGGTCTTGTTCGCCGACAGCGCCTCGCGGCTCTGGTCGACGTAGCCGAGCTTCACCGTGTCGCCGAGGCGGATGGTGCCACCGTCGGGCGCGTCCTGGCCGGTGATGAGACGCACAAGTGTCGTCTTGCCGGCACCGTTCGGGCCGATGATGCCGACGATGGCGCCGGCCGGCACGCGGAACGAAAGATCGTCGATCAGCAGACGGTCGCCGTAGCCCTTGGCCACGTGCGTTGCCTCGATGACGAGGTCGCCGAGGCGCGGCCCGGGCGGAATGGCGATCTGCCGCTCCTCGGGCGCCATGTCGGCGCTGTCGGCGACCAGCTTCTCGAAGGCGGCGACGCGGGCGCGGCTCTTGGCCTGGCGCGCGCGCGGGCTCTGCCGCACCCATTCGAGTTCCTGCTTGATGGTGCGCTGGCGCGCATCCTCCTTGCGCTGCTCCTGCTCGAGCCGCTTTTCCTTGGCCTCGAGCCAGGCCGTGTAGTTGCCCTCGAACGGGATGCCGCGGCCGCGATCGAGTTCGAGGATCCAGCCGGCGACGTTGTCGAGGAAATAGCGGTCGTGCGTCACCGCGACGACGGTGCCGGGATACTCGGCGAGGAAGCGCTCCAGCCACGCCACCGACTCGGCGTCGAGATGGTTGGTCGGTTCGTCGAGCAGCAGCATGTCGGGGCGCGACAGCAGCAGCCGGCACAGCGCGACGCGGCGGCGTTCGCCGCCCGACAGCTTGCTCACGTCGGCGTCGCCCGGCGGGCAGCGCAGCGCATCCATGGCGATGTCGACATGGCGGTCGAGGTCCCAGGCGTCGGCAGCGTCGATCTGCGCCTGCAGTTCGCCCTGCTCCTCGATCAGCGCGTTCATCTCGTCGTCCGAGAGCTCCTCGCCGAAGCGCGCGCTGACCTCGTTGAAACGGTCGAGCAGAGCGCGCGTCGCGGCGACGCCCTCCATGACGTTGCCGAGCACGTCCTTCTCGGGATCGAGCGCCGGCTCCTGCGGCAGGAAGCCGATCTTCACGCCGTCGGCCGGCCACGCCTCGCCCTGGAACTCGCGATCGATGCCGGCCATGAGGCGCAGCAGCGTCGATTTGCCGGCGCCGTTGAGACCGAGCACGCCGATCTTGGCCCCCGGCAGGAAGGACAGCCAGATGTCCTCCAGCACCTTGCGGCCGCCGGGGAAGACCTTGGTCAGGCCCTTCATCACATAGACGTACTGGTAGGAGGCCATGTGGCCGCTCTCTCGCTGACGGGGGACGGGCGGGCGGCGGTTGTAGCCGGCCGGCGGGCATCCCGCAACGGCGGCCGGGCGAGTCAGTCGGTACTGTCGACCAGACGCGCGAGGCGCGCCTCCTCGCCGGCGTCGAGGGCGGCAGGCACCGAGGGCACGCGCCGGCGGCGCAGCCACAGCAGGACGCCGGCCGCGCCGAGCGCCAGCACCGCCGGCGGTGCCAGCCACAGTGCCCAGGTCGCGGCGGTGAAGGGCGGGTCGAGCAGGACGAAGTCGCCGTAGCGGGCGCGAAACCAGTCGCGCACCGCGGCGTCGCTGTCGCCGGCGGCGACGCGCTCGCGTACCAGCCGGCGCATGTCGGCAGCCAGCTCGGCATTGGAATCGCCGATCGACTGGCCCTGGCAGACGACGCAGCGCAATTCGCGCATCAGCGCCTGCGCCCGCGCCTCGGCCACGGGATCGGCCAGCGAACGGTCCGGCGCCGGCGGGATCGGCTGCGCCGGCGCCGTGGCCGGCGCGGCCAGACTGGCCAGCAGGAACAGCGCCACCACGCAGCGAACCGCCGTTGCTATCCTTGTGTGGCCCCGTCCTGAGCCTGTCGAAGGACGGGGCTTCGCGCGGACCTCATCCTTCGACAGGCTCGGGATGAGGTACATGCTGCGACGAAGGCGCATCGCCTACTCCGCCGGAGTCGGCGCAGGCACGACGCGCGGCCGGCGCGACGGCGCACCGACGCGCAGGCGGCGGTCGACCAGCGAGGCGAGGCCGCCGAGCACCATCAGCAGCGCGCCGGCCCACAGCGCCGCCACCATCGGGCGGAAATGCACGCGCACGGTCCACGCCCCCTGCCCGGCCGGCTCGCCGAGCACGACATAGACGTCGCCGAGCGGCCGCGTGCGGATCGCCGCCTCGGTCGTCGTCTGGTCGCCGGCCGTGTGATAGACGCGCCGCTCGGGAAACACCGTCAGCAGCGGCCTGCCGTTCGCGGCGACGTCGAACTGCGCGCGCGCGGCGACGTAGTTGGGGCCGGCGACCTCGGCGACGCCGCGCAGGGCCACCGTGTAGCCCGCCACCGTCACCGCCTCGCCGGGGCGCATGGCGCCGACATGGCCGCGTTCCCACAGCGACGACGCCGTCATGCCGACGATGGCGACGGCGAGGCCGAGATGCGCCAGCGCCATGCCCCACTCGCCGGCCGGCAGCGCCGCGAGGCGCCGGCGCAGGCTCGCCCCGCCGGCGCGCGCGAGGCGCAGCCGCCCGGCCAGTTCCGTCACGACCCCGCCGGCGAGCCAGGCAGCCAGCGCGAGGCCGAGCGCGCCCCATACCTTGTCGCCAGCCGCCAGCCAGAGCACCGCCACGGCGACCGCCGCCGCGACGCCGGCCGCTGCCCCGAGCCGGGCCAGCGCGCCGCCGAGGTCGGCCCGCTTCCACGCCAGCAGCGGCCCGACGGCGACGGCGACGACCAGCGGCACCATCAGCGGCACGAAGGTGCCGGCGTAGAATGGCGGCCCGACCGAGACGCGGCCGCCGCCGACCACTTCGAGCGCCAGCGGGTAGAGAGTGCCGACGAACACCGTCGCCGCGCCCGTGCACAGCAGGAGGTTGTTCAGCACCAGCCCGCCCTCGCGGCTGACCGCGGCGAACAGCCCGCCCGGCGCAAGGCGCGGCGCGCGCCAGGCATAGAGCGCGAGGCTGCCGCCGATGGCGACCACCAGCATCAGCAGCACGAACAGGCCGCGTCCCGGATCGCTGGCGAAGGTATGCACCGAGGTCAGCACGCCCGAGCGCACGAGGAAGGTGCCGAGCAGCGACAGCGAGAAGCCGAGGATGGCCAGCAGCACGGTCCAGCTTTTCAGCGTGTCGCGCCGCTCGACGACGATGGCCGAGTGCAGCAGCGCCGTCGCCACCAGCCACGGCATGAACGAGGCATTCTCGACCGGGTCCCAGTACCACCAGCCGCCCCAGCCGAGCTCGTAGTAGGCCCACCAGCTTCCCAGCGCGATGCCGGCCGTCAGGCAGACCCAGGCGGCGAGCGTCCACGGCCGCACCCAGCGCGCCCAGGCGGCGTCGATGCGGCCCTCGAGCAGCGCCGCGACGGCGAAGGAGAAGACGATCGAGAGGCCGACATAGCCGCCGTAGAGCAGCGGCGGGTGGAAGGCGAGGCCGGGGTCCTGCAGCAGCGGATTGAGCGACTGGCCCTCGCCCGGCGGCGGAAAGACGCGCGCGAAGGGGTTCGAGGTAGCGAGGATGAAGACGAGGAAGCCGGCGCCGATCATCGCCTGCACGGCGAGCGTCCGCGCCGCCAGCGTCGGCGGCAGGTTCTGCCCGAAGCCGGCGACGGCGGCGCCGAAGACGGCGAGGATCAGCACCCAGAGGACCAGCGAGCCCTCGTGGTTGCCCCACGCCGCCGTCACCCGGTAGAGCAGCGGCTGCGCCGAATGCGAGTTTTCCGCCACGGTGACGACGGAAAAGTCGCCGGTGACGTAGGCGTTGACCAGCGCGGCGAAGGCCAGCGCCACCAGCGCGAGCTGGGCATGCGCGGCCGGCCGCGCCAGCGCCATCAGCCGCGCCTCGCCCCGGGCCGCGCCGTACAGCGGCACGATGGCCTGCACGCAGGCGACGCACAGCGCGAGGATCAGGGCGAAATGGCCGAGTTCGGCGGTCATGGCCTTTTCATACAGCCCACAGGCCGGCTTGGGGAGTGGTGCCGGCCGGCACGCCCTTGCGCTATCGTCGCGCACCCCGCACGGGCGGGCGAGGAGGAGACGCAATGCTGTTCATGGTGCAGATCACCGTCGCCCTGCCGGGCGACATGGCGCCGGAGAAGGTCGCCGACATCAACGCGCGCGAGCTCAAGCGCGGCGGCGAGCTGATGGATGCCGGCAAGCTGCTGCGCGTCTGGCGCATCGTCGGGCGGCGGGCCAATTTCAGCCTGTGGCAGGCCGACACGCTGGAGGAGCTGCACGCCAACCTGTCGTCGCTGCCGCTGCATCCGTGGATGGCGATCGAGGTCACGGCGCTGATCGAGCACCCGGCCGCCGCCGCCTACAAGAAGGCCAGGGGCAAGCTGCCGGCGCTGCCCGAATAGTCAGTCGTCGGTCGGCGCGATTTCCAGCAGGCGGCCGACCAGCGCGCGTGCGGTGTCCATTGCGCGCTGGCCGAGCTTCGGCAGCATCGCGTCGGTCAGCCGCGCCTTGGGGCCGGTGATGGCGATGGCGGCGAGCGCGCGGCCGGCGGGGTTGAGCACCGGGGCGGCGACCGAGCGCACGCCCATGCGGTACTCCTCGTCGTTGATCGAGTAGCCGCGCGCCTTGGTCTGCCGCAGCTCGCGCAGCAGGGCCTCGACATTGGTGATCGTGCGCCCGGTGTGGGCGCGCATCGTCGCCTCGCGGTAGGCCCGGCGCAGTTCCTCCTCCGGGCGCAGCGACAGCAGCGCCTTGCCGACGGCGGTGGCGTGCGCGTCGAGATACTCGCCCGGCTGGCGGTCGAGCCGCACGCTGCGCCCCGTGCCGATGCGCTCGCAGACGAGCGACTGGATGCCCTCCAGCGCGCCGAGATGCACCGACTCGTCGACCTCGTTGGCCAGCGTCACGAGGAACGGCCGCGCATGGTGCGTCAGCCGCGCGATCATGCTGGTGCGGTGGCCGAAGGAGTGGAGGTGGAAGCCGGCCCAGTACTCGCGCGTGACGCGGTCCTTGTAGACGTAGCCGAGCTGGTTGAGGACCATCAGCAGGCGATGCACCGTGGCGCGGTGCAGCTTCGTCTGCCGCGCGATCTCCACCACCGTCAGGCCGCGCTCGGTCGAGCCCAGGCACTCCAGGATGGAGAAGGCGCGTTCCAGCGACCTGTTCTGATAGGTGGCCATGGGCTGCAGACGTCTCCCGCCGGAGGTCTTGGCGCCCCCGGGGGCCATCATGCCCACTCCGTGAGCGAAGTCCAATAGTGATCGGCCGACCACCGAAGCTCACAGGGCCGGCACGGACTGGCCGTGCAGCCGGTCCATGGTCGCGGCGATCGCGCCGCGCGGCACGCCGCGGGCGATGACGACCAGGCGGGTCCGCCGGTCGGGTCCCGGCCAGGCGTCGAGTTCGACCGGCGGGTGCAGCACGTGCTGGACGGCGTGGACGACCAGCGGGCGCGGCGTGCCGGCGACGTTGACGATGCCCTTGAGCCGCAGCAGATCCGGCCCGCGCAGCAGGGCCACCAGTTCGAACCAGGCCTCGAAGGCGGCGCGCTCGACCGGCCGGTCGACGGTGAAGGCATGGGTGACGATGCCGTCGTCGTGGGCATGCCCGTCGCCGTGGCCGTCGCCATCGGCGGCGCCCTCCCCCAGCCAGGCGTCGAGCCGCGCCCGCCGGGCGTCGTCCCACAGGCCGAGGCCGAACAGCAGCGCGGGGTCGATGGCGCCGTGCAGTGCCGTCACCACGCGGGCGCCGGGGTTGAGGACCGTCAGGCGCGCCGAGAGCGCGGCCGTCACGGCGGGGTCGGCGAGGTCCGTCTTGGTCAGGACGAGGCGGTCGGCCAGCGCGGCCTGCTTCACCGCCTCGCGGTGCCGGTCGAGCGAGCCCGTGCCGGCGGCGGCATCGACCGTCGCCACCACGCCGTCGAGGCGGTAGTAGTTCGCCACCAGGTCGTCGAGCATCAGCGTGTTCATCACCGGCCCGGGATCGGCGAGGCCGGTGGTCTCGACCAGCACGCGGGTGAAGGCCGGTATCGTCCCGCGCACGCGCAGCAGGTACAGCTCCGTCAGGGTCCGCTGCAGGTCGCCGCGCAGCGAGCAGCACAGGCAGCCCGAGGCCAGCAGGGTGACGTTCTCGCGGGCGGTGACGACGAGGTCGTGGTCGAGGCCGATCTCGCCCAGTTCGTTGACGATGACGACGGTGCCGGCCGCTTCCTTCTGGCGCAGCAGGTGGTTGACCAGCGTCGTCTTGCCGCTGCCGAGGAAGCCGGTGACGAGCCCCACCGGCAACCGCCCGGCCGGCGGCGGGATGTCCCATTCGCCCATGCGCGCACTCCCGTTTCGGCCCGTGGGCCGGGCACGCGGCTTGACTTCGCGCGCTCGGGCGCCGTTATAACACCCGCCCTGTCCGCAGGCCCAAGGAGTTGCCGCCATGGCCGAGCCCGCCCGGCCCGCTTCGCCGCTGTTCGCCCCGCGCGAGAGCATCGCCCAGGTCGAGGAGGGCGCCGTTCTGGCGCCGAAGTTCGACGAGCACGGCCTGCTGCCGGCCGTGACCACGGACCATGCCTCGGGCGAACTGCTGATGGTCGGCTACATGAACGCCGCCGCCCTTGAGGCGACCATCCGCACCGGCGAGGCGCACTACTGGAGCCGCTCGCGCCAGGCCCTGTGGCACAAGGGCGCCACCAGCGGCTTCGTCCAGCACGTCGTCGAGCTGCGCGTCGACGACGATCAGGACTGCGTCTGGCTGCGGGTGCGCGTCGACGGCGGGGCGAGCTGCCATGTCGGCTACCGCTCGTGCTTCTACCGCGCCGTCCCGACCGGCGAGAGCGCCGCGACCGTGCCGGTCAAGCTCGCCTTCACCGACACCGAGAAGGTGTTCGATCCCGAGCAGGTCTACGGCGACGCGCCGAACCCGACCAAGCTGTAGGCCGGCGTCCCGTCCAGCCGCCGATTGTCAGGCGTTTTCCGTCCTGCGACAGTGCGCCGCCGGCCGCAGAGCCGGGGGTGAACCTGCCGGGACGGAGCCAGCCATGACAGAGGCCGCGATCTACAGGTCGGAAGTGCGTGACGGCATGCGCGTCGACTGGGACGTGCCGATCGCGATGGACGACGGCCTCGTGCTGCGCGCCGACGTCTACCGGCCGATCGGCCCCGGCCGCTATCCCGTGCTGATGACCTACGGCCCCTACGCCAAGTGGCTGTCGTGGCAGGACGGCTACAAGACGGTGTGGGACATGTTCTCGCACGACCATCCCGAGGCCATCGCGGGCTCGACCAACAAGTACCAGACCTGGGAGACGGTCGACCCCGAGCACTGGGTGCCGGACGGCTACGCCGTCGTGCGCGTCGACTCGCGCGGCGCCGGCCGCTCGCCGGGCTTCATCGACCACTACTCGCCGCGCGAGACCAAGGACTACGCCGCCTGCATCGAATGGGCGGGCGTGCAGCCGTGGTCGAACGGCAAGGTCGGCCTCAACGGCATCTCCTACTACGGCTCGAACCAGTGGCACGTCGCCTGCCTGCAGCCGAAGCACCTGGCAGCCATGTGCATCTGGGAAGGCGCCGCCGACATGTACCGCGAGTTCTGTTACCACGGCGGTATCATGTGCACCTTCCTGCCGAACTGGTTCGACATGCAGATCAAGACGATCCAGCATGGCCTCGGCGACGCCGGCTACCGCAGCAACATCATCGCCGGCGAGCTGGTGTCGGGACCGCCGACCCTCGCCCCGGCGACGCTGGCGAAGAACCGCCAGGACATCGAGAAGGACATCCTCGCCCATCCGCTGGACGACAAGTGGCACCGCGACCGCTCGCCCGACTGGTCGAAGGTCGTGACGCCCTTCCTGTCGACGGCGAGCTGGGCCGGCCAGGGCCTGCATCCGCGCGGCAACTACGAGGGCTATGTGCGCGCAGCGGCGAAGGAGAAATGGCTGGAGATCCACGGCCTCGAGCACTGGACCGAGTTCTACACGCCCTATGGCCGCGAGCTGCAGAAGCAGTTCTTCGCCCATTACCTCAAGGGCGAGAAGAACGGCTGGAACAGGAAGCCGCGCGTGCTGGTGAAGACGCGCCATGTCGGCGAACGCTTCGTGCCGCGCACCGAGAAGGAATGGCCGCTGCCGCAGACGAAGTGGACGAAGCTGTTCCTCGATCCCGCGCACATGTCGCTCGGCGCGAAGGCGCCGGCGAAGAAGACGACCGTCACCTATGACGGCCTCGGCGACGGCGTCACCTTCTTCCTGCCGCCGGCGGACAGGGAGACCGAACTGCTCGGCCCCATCGCCGCGAAGCTGTTCGTCTCCTCCGAGACTTCCGACGCCGACCTGTTCCTCGTCGTCCGCCTGTTCACCGGCGACATGAAGGAAGTGACCTTCCAGGGCACGGTCGACCCGCACACGCCGATCGCCCAGGGCTGGCTGCGCGCCTCGCACCGCAAGCTCGACCGCAAACTGTCGAAGCCCTACTGGCCCTATCACACGCACAACGAGAAGCAGCCGCTGACGCCGGGCCGCATCTACGAATGCGACGTCGAGATCTGGCCGACCGGCATCGTCGTCCCGGCGGGCTACAGGATCGCGCTCACCGTGCGCGGCAAGGACTACGTCTATCCGGGCGGCGGCCAGCGCCTGTCCAACATGAAGAACGAACTGACCGGCTGCGGCCCGTTCCTGCACGACAATCCGAAGGACCGGCCGGCCCGCGTCTTCGGCGGCCGCGTGACCGTCCACGCCGGGCCGAAGCATCCGTCGTACCTGATGCTGCCGGTCATTCCCGCAAAGACACGCGGCAAGCGCTGATCCCCGTGGCACCCGATGCCGGCAGACCGGGGAGCGCGCCGGACCCGGGCGAGATCGTCGCCCGGGCACGCGCGCTCGTGCCGGCGATCGTCGCCGCCGCGCCCCGCATCGACGCCGCGCGGGAGTTGCCCGCCGATCTGCTCGCCGCGCTGCACGCGGCCGGGCTGTTCCGCCTGCTGTTGCCGCGGTCCCTCGGCGGCAGCGAACTGCACCCCGTCGCCCTGTTCGAGGTGATGGAGGCCGTCGCGGCGGCCGACGCCAGCGTCGCCTGGTGTCTGGCGCAGGCCTCCGGCTGCTCGATGGCGGCGGCCTACCTGGCGCCCGACGCCGCGCGGCGCGTCTTCGGCGGCAGCGGCGCCGTGCTCGCCTGGGGACCGGGGCACGGCGAGGCGGTGCCGGTGGACGGGGGTTACCGCGTCACCGGGGTCTGGAACTTCGCCAGCGGCGGCCGCCACGCGACGTGGTTCGGCGGTCGCTGCCGCGTCGCCGGCACGGATCGGGAGCGCACCGTGCTGTTCCCGCGCGCCGGGGTGACGCTGACCGACGTCTGGGACGTGATCGGCCTGCGCGGCACCGGCAGCGACCGCTACGCCGTGACCGACCTGTTCGTGCCGGACGAGCACGGCTTCGGCCCCGACTACACGCTGGTCCCGGAGCACGACACACCGCGCTACGCCGACGGCACGCTCTACCGCCTGCCGGCGCAGAGCGTCTACGGCTGCGGCTTCGCCGGCATCGCGCTCGGCATCGCGCGCGGCGCGATGGATGCGTTCGCCGCGCTGGCGCGCGAGAAGTCGCCGCGCGGCGGCGCGCCGACCCTGCGCGAGGACGGGGTGGCGCAGTTCGACTACGGGCGCGCCGCCGCGCGCGTCGCTGCCGCCCGTGCTTTCGTTCTCGAAGCGGCGAACCGCCTGTGGGACGACGTCGAACGCGACGGCGCGTTCACCCTCGACCATCGCATGACGATACGCATGGCGGTGACGCATGCGATCCATGAGGCAAAGGACGCCGTCGGCGCCGTCTACCACCACGCCGGCACGACATCGGTCTTCGCCAGCCAGCCCTTCGAACGGCGCCTGCGCGACGCCAATACCGTCACGCAGCAGCTTCAGGGTCGGCTCGCCTTCTTCCAGCTCATCGGCCGGCACCTGCTCGGCCTCGAACCGGACGCGCGGCTGGTCTAGGACTTGCCCGGCTCGACCGGCACGAAGCGGTCGCCGTCGAGAATGGCGAGCACGCCGGTGTGGATGTCGAAGCGAAAGCCGTCGATGGTCAGGCGGCCGGCGATCACCGCCTCGGCGATCCACGGGAAGCTCAGCAGGTTGGCCAGCGACAACCGGACCGCGCTGGTCTCGTAGAAGGTCAGCGGGTCCGCCGCGTCGGCGCCGGTCGGCTCCGTGCTCAGGACCGGCTCGGCGATCTTCATCCACGGCTCGACGAAGTCGCGCGCCTCGCGCGGCGCTCCCTCGACCATCGCCCTGATGCCGCCGCACTGGGCGTGGCCGAGCACGACGATGCGCGACACCTTCAGCACGCGCACGCCGAATTCCAGCGCCGCGCTGGTGCCGTGGTAGTTCGAGTCCGGGTGGTAGCGAGGCACGAGGCCGGCGACGTTGCGGACCGCGAACAACTCGCCGGGCACGGCGCCGAACACAGTCGCCGGGTCGACGCGCGAATCCGAGCAGGCGATCACCAGCGTCTCGGGGCGCTGCCCGCGCTTGGCCAGCGCCTCGTAGCGGCTGCGCTCCGCCGGCCAGACATCCGCGCGGAACCGGCCGTAACCTTCGATCAAACGATCCATTCAGTCCTCGAACTCGAACAGCGTATGAAACCGCTGTGTCATATGAATGCCGTGCCGGTGTCCAGTCCCAGCAGGGTCCGGCCGTATATTTCGAGCGTGCCCGGCAGTTCGAGGAAAGCGTGCATCGATGCCGCCCCGGTATCCGCGGCGGCGCGCTGCATGATGTTGCCGAGGGCAATCGTCGAGGCCCCCGACAGCGCGTGCAGACGAGCCGCCACAGCCGCGCATTCGCCGACCGCCCAGGCGCAGTCGACCCGCTGGCGGGCCCGCAACGCCGGCGGCATGGCTGCGCCGGCAGCGATATGGCGATCGAGGTCCGCGGCCGCCCGCTCCAGGACCATGCGCGCCGCGTCGAGCCGCGTGCGCGTCTCCGCCAGCAACATGTGGTAGGCCGCCTGATCGACCGGCCGGACGCCATCGACCGCGCCCGGGCCACGGCCGGGCAGGCGTGCGGCGAACGCCTGCCATGCCGCTTCGGCCGCGCCGAGCGGCGCACCGGTCACCGCGATGCCCAGTACCGGAACCAGCGGCGCCCTGTAGAGGGGGCCACGGTTCGCGTCGAGGCCAGGCGCCTTGCCGCTCATCGCACTGGCCATGCGAAGCGCGCGATGCGCGGGCACGAACAGGTCGGTCGCCGTCACGGTATGACTGCCGGTGCCGGCGAGCCCGGCAGTGTTCCAGTCGTCGAGGCTGGTGACGTCGTCGCGCGGCACGACGAAGATCGTCTCGCTGCCGGCCGCGTCGTCGATCGTGGCGCCGAGCAGGATCCAGTCGGCATGGTCGATACCCGAGGCAAAGGGCCAGCGGCCGGACAGGAGGTAGCCGCCGGCCACGATGCGGGCCGCGCCGCGCGGCGTCGGCACGCCGGCCAGCGTGCGGTCGGCGCTGTCGCCCCAGACGTCGCGCTGCGCCGCCTCGGGAAACAGGGCCATCAGCCAGGAATGCGCGTGCCAGACGCCCATGACCCAGGCCGTCGCGGTGCAGCCCCGGGCAACCTCCGTGAGCGCCGCGAGAAGGGTGGCGATGTCGGTCTCGGCGCCGCCCCAGCGCGCCGGCTGCCAGTGGCGCATCAGACCGGCCGCCCGCACGGCCGCCATGCTCGCCGCCGGCACGCGGCGCTCGGTGACGGCCGTCGCCGCCCGGGCCGCGAGCGCAGGCACCAGTGCCGCCGCCCGCGCGACCGTATCCGCCTGCTGTCCGCTACCGTCCGCCATCACTGCCCGCCTCCACCGCCGGCCGGCGATCAGGATAGCCGCATCCGCGACGCTGTCGAAGTGCCGCCGGTCGGCCAACGCACCTGCGCCGAGGGGCGCGGTCGACGGCGTGACCGCCACACGCGTACCGGGAC
This sequence comes from Alphaproteobacteria bacterium, assembly GCA_050246875.1. GTDB lineage: Bacteria > Pseudomonadota > Alphaproteobacteria > UBA6615 > UBA6615 > SHWB01. The sequence continues at coordinate 401,711 of JBFWVF010000001.1, forward strand.
CCGGCCGCACATGCCCGCTATTCAATCGATCACTCGTGCGGCGGCTTTGGACAGTACGTTCGCGACGGCGCACCGTGGTCATCCCAACCGCAAGCTGATAAAGTCCTGCGGATCACAGCCGTTGAGTGGAAACACGAGAAGGCCGCCAGCGGCTGAGCCGCCAATCGAGTGACGCATGGCGTCGCACGCGGATCCGCTGGAGATTCCTGTACCGGCCTCGGGCTGGCGCAAGCGTGTTGTACCGATTCTCATCGTGCTCGCCACCGTCGCCGCGATGGGAATCGATGTCGCAACGTCGATCGGCGAGCAGGCCGACGAGCGCGACGAGACCATCGCTCATGCCGAGGGCCGCCTGCGCGCCGCCGCCGGCGAACTTGCCGCGTCCGTCGGCGCCAGGCTCGCCGGCATGGACGGCGACCTGATCGCCATCATGAACAGCATCGATCTCGTCGACGGCACCTGGAACGTGGCTCCGGCGGCGCAACTCCTGGCGCGGCTACGCCTCGGCGAGGGACGCGGCGCCGAGTATCTCATCGTCGACGCGGGCGGCACGATCGTCCTGAGCAGCGAGGGACGCCGGGTATCGGGGCCGGTCATGGCCGACCGCGACTACTTTCGCCACCATCGCAGCGATCCGTCGCCGTTGCCCCATCTGCTCTGGGTCTCCGACAGCAATGTGACGGGGAGGCCGCTCGTCGGCGTCAGCCGACGGATCGAGGACGCCTATGGAACGTTCGGCGGCATCGTCGCCGCCGGCATCGACCCGGCGACCCTGACCGGGCTGCTGGGGGCGGCGACGCGCGACCGGCGCTCGGTCGGCGCCCTGTTCCTCGCCGACGGCACGCTTCTCCTCCGCCGCCCCGACCCGGATGGCGTCAGCGGCAGGATCCGCATCGACAGCCGGCTGTTTCGCGACGAGGTGCCGCAGGCGGAGTCGGGCTGGTATCTCACGACCGACAATCGGATGCCGGAGCCCTACTTCATCGCCTGGCGCAAGGTCGGCGACTGGCCGCTCGTCGTCGCCATCATGATCCCGCGCACGGAGGTGCTGGCCGCCTGGTCTGCCGGCGTGCGCGACGAGGCCATCGCGTCGCTCGGCATCCTGGCCGCACTGACGGTCGTGCTGCTGATTGCCATGCGCAGCCACTACGCCAGCCGGCGCGCCGCCGACGAAGGCGCGCGGCTCGCGCGGGACATGCGGGCCGCCCGCGACCGCGAGCGGGCGGTGCTCGATGCCATGATCCCGAACATCGCGGTGATCGATCCGGGCGGCATCATCCTTGCCGTCAACGCCGCCTGGCGGCGCTTCGCCCTCGCCAACAGCGACGGCAAGCACGACATCGGTCCGGGCGACGACTATCTCGACGTCACCGACCGGGCCGCCGCGGGCGGCGACGAACTGGCGGCAAGGGCGGCAGCCGGCCTGCGCGCCCTGCTCGGCGGCGAGACCCGTCGCTTCACCATGGAGTATCCCTGCGACGCGCCCGGCGTCCCGCGCTGGTTCCTGCTCGACGCGACGCCGCTGGGCAACGGCGACGGCGTCCGGGGCGCCGTCGTGGTGCATGTCGACATGACCGACATCCGGCGGACCCACCGGACCCTGGAGGAACGCGAGTCCCTGCTGCGCGGGCTCGCCGCCAATGTCCCCGGCGTGCTGTTCCAGCACGTCCTCGGCGCCGATGGCCAACGGCGCCTCGTTTACGTCAGCGAGCGGAGCCGCGAGATCCTCGGCGTCGACCCGCGGCGGGCGATCGCCGAAAATTCGCTGATAGGCCATGCGGCAAGCCCGGAGGATTTCGCTCGCATTGCCGAGCGCTACGACGCGCTGCTGCGCGAGGGCGGTCGCTGGGAGACGGAATTCGAGATCCGCCTGCCCGACGGCACGCGGCGCTGGCTGCGCGGCGCCGCCGCCGTCGACCGGACGGTCGACGGCGAAGGCCGCGCCAACGGCATCCTGCTCGACGCGACGGCCGAGCACGAGGCCGCCGAGGCCCTGAAGCGTCTCGCGCGCGAAGACCCGCTCACCGGCCTGCACAGCCGGCGCAGCCTGATCGAATACGCGACCGCCGCCCTGATGGATCCTCAGCCCGGCGGCATGCTGGCGCTGCACTTCTTCGATCTCGACGAGTTCCGCCTCGTCAACGACGCCCTCGGCATGGAGCGCGGCGACGCGGTGCTGAAGGCCGTCGGCAGCCGGCTGCGCGAACTGGCCGGCGATGACAGCATCGTCGCCCGCGTTTCGGGCGACGGCTTCGCCGTGCTGCAGACCCCCGTCGCCGATCGCGCCGCCGCGGAGACGCTGGCGCGCACGATCCTCGCCGACCTGTCGACGCGCGCGGTTTCGATCCCCGGCTTCGAGACGCGCCTCATGGTCAGCGCCGGCACCGTCTTCGCCGACACCGACGAGGCAGCGGACGGCAACGTGCTGCTCGACCGCGCCAGCGCGGCCCTGCACGCCGCCAAGGCCGCCGGCCGGGGCTCCTGGCGCGTCTACGAGCGGGCCATGGACCAGGACACCCACAGCCAGCTCGAGTTGCGCAACGCCCTCGCCGGCGCGCTGCATCGGGACGAGCTGGCCCTGCACTACCAGCCCAAGGTCAGCCTCGCCGACGGCCGCGTCACCGGCTTCGAGGCCCTGCTGCGCTGGCACCATCCGACGTTCGGCGACCAGCCGCCGGGCCGCTTCGTGCCGGTCGCCGAAAGGTCGGGCCTGATCGTGCCGATCGGCGCCTGGGCGCTCGACACCGCCTGCCGCCAGATCGTCGCCTGGCGCAAGGCGGGGCTCGATCAGGTCACCGTCGCGGTCAACGTCTCGGCGGCGCAGTTCCACGGCACCGATCTCGCCGCCACTGTCGAGGAGGTACTGGCGCGCACCGGGCTCGATCCGCACGCCCTCGAACTCGAACTCACCGAGGGCATCCTGTTCCGCGCCACCGACGCCGTCTTCGAGACGCTGGCGCGCATCCGCGCGCTGGGGGTCCGCCTGTCGATCGACGACTTCGGCACCGGCTATTCGTCACTGGCCTACCTCAAGACGCTGCCGGTCGACATCGTCAAGATCGACCGCGCCTTCGTCACCCATATCGACAGCGACCCCGCCGACCAGGCGGTGGCCGGCGCCGCCATCACGCTGGGCCACGGGCTCGGCATGCGGATGGTCGCCGAGGGCATCGAGACCGACGCCCAGCTCGGCATGCTCAGGTCGATGGGCTGCGACGAGGGCCAGGGCTTCCTGCTCTCCCGGCCGCTGGTAGCCGACGCGGTACCGGGCTTCATCGCCACCGGCGCCGCCGAACTGCGCCATCGCATGGAGTCGGTCGACGGGCCGACGGGCCCGTACAGCGATCCACGGCCGCCGTTCGGCCCGCCGCCGGGGGAACCCTGATCAGCCGAGCGCGCGCGTCGTGCGGTTGCGGCCGAGGCGCTTGGAGGCATAGAGCGCGCCGTCGACCCGCTGGATGACGGAGCCGGTGGTGTCGCCGGGCACGATCGCGGTGACGCCGAAGCTGATCGTCACCGGCCGGCCGATGGCCTCGATCGGCGCCTCGGCGATGCTGCCGCGCATGTGGTCGACCACGATCATCGCGCCGTCGAGGGTCGTCTGCGGCATGATCACGGCGAATTCCTCGCCGCCCCAGCGACCGACCGTGTCGGTCGCCCGCAACTGCCGCTGCATCGACGCCGCCGTCGCGGCGAGGACCTGGTCGCCGGCGCGGTGGCCCCAGGTGTCGTTGACCACCTTGAAGTGGTCGAGATCGCCGAGCGCCACGGCGCAGGGCACGCCGTAGCGCGCCACGCGGCCGATCTCGTAGTCGAGCAGCTCCTCGATGCGCCGGCGGTTGGCGAGCCCGGTGAGCGCGTCGGTCAGCATCAGGCGCATGACCTCGACCTTGCTCTCCTCGAGGTCCTGGTAGGCCGCCACCAGCTCGCGGTTGCGCACCGCCAGCTCGTCGTTGAGGGCGAGGATCGCCGTGTTGAGGCGCTCCAGCTCGGCGATGTTGCGCTCGGCGATCAGGCGGTAGCCGTCGTTGCGCCGTTCGATCCGCCCGGGCAGCACCAGCCGGCCCGTGCCGGCGCGGACGACGATGTCGCCCTTGAACACCCGGCCGGTCTGCCCGGCGCGCAGCGTGTGCAGGCGGCCGAGCGCCGGTTCGATGAGGAAGTCGGCGAGCCCCTGCGCGCCGCCGTCGTCGCGCAACGACCGGTAGCCCGCATTGGCGGCGAGAACGCGGCCGGCGACGTCGAACTCGACGAACACGACGGCCAGCAGGTCGCGCAGCATCGTCGGTACGGAATGCCGTACCGACGGCGGCAACGCGCCGTCGCCCGCGGCCTCCAGAGCTGTCATCCCACCCGAGCCCCCAGACGGCAAGTGCCTGCGATCGTCGCGCCGCTTTGCCCCTCGCCGGACGATGCGATAGTACCACAGCCGTGCGCGGGGGGAACGGACGAATGGCCGTCCGGGCACCTGTTCCTCCGGCGCAAAAGTGAACGGTTGCCGGCGCGGACATCGTTGCGCGACACTGCCTGCAGTGCCTGTCGGGGGCCGTTGGCCGTCGCGGGCGCCGGTTCGCGTGAGGAAAGCATGGCCGAAAAACTCGGTATCGGCTCGGCGTTTCCCGCCATGACGCTGAAACTCGTCGGTGGCGGAACGCTCGACCTGCCGCAGGGCCTCGATGCCAGGTACAAGGTGATCCTGTTCTACCGTGGACACTGGTGACCCTACTGTCGCCGTCAGTTGGGCGGCTTCGCATCGAGCAAGGCAGAATTCGACAAGTTGAACGTGAAGGTCGTCGCGGCCAGCGTCGACCCGCTCGACAAGGCCCAGGAAGTGGCCAACGAGCTGAACTTCCCGGTCGGCTACGGTGTCACGCGTGACATCGCCGACAAGCTCGGTTCGTGGTGGGAGGACAGGCGGCAGATCATCCAGCCGTCGGAGTTCATCCTCAACGCCGAGAACAAGGTCATGGCCTGCAGCTACAGCGACGGACCGCTCGGCCGCATCGACGCGGGCGACGTGGTGCGCATGGTGAACTTCTACCAGTCGCAGAAGAAGTAGGCCCGGCCACACCGATCCGGACACCCGGCGTCCTCGCGGCGCCGGGTGTTTCGTTGCCGCCGTCAGCCGTCCACAAGGCGGTAGTCGGACGACCAGCCGAGGTCGTCGCGGGCCTTCCGCGACGACAGGTAGGCGCCCGGCTCGGCGACGTTGTAGATGCCCGGGCGCGCCCGGTCGATCGCCAGCAGCGCGGCATGCGCCGCCGCGTCGACATGCACGCGCGTCGGCCCGCCCGAGCGCTCCGCGCTGCCCGTGCCCTCGCCGTAGAACATGCCGTAGCGCAGCACGACGCCCTCGACCGGCGCCGCTTCGAGCACCTGGCGCTCCAGCGCCAGCACGCCGTCCAGCGTCACCGCCCCCGGCCGCGGCGTGTCGAGGGGGTCGCTCTCGGTGTGCGGCTCGGGCCCGGGCGCGTACAGCCACGCGATGCTTTGCGCGATCAGCCGGCGCGCGCCGGCCGCCCGCGCGGCGGCGACGAGATTGCGCGTGCCGTCGACGCGGATGCGCGCGTTGCGCACCAGCGCCTCCTCCATCTGCGCCGGGTCGAGGCCGTAGGGCAGGTCGGTGAGCTGGTGGATGACGATCTCGGGCCGCGCCGCCGCCACGCAGGCGGTCAGTGCCGCGGCGTCGAAGACGTCGACGACGACGGGCTCGACTCCGGCCTCCGCCAGCGACTGCGCGCGTGCCGGCGACCGCGTCGTGCCGACGACGCGATGGCCCGCGTCGAGCAGCAGCGGCGCCAGGCGCCGCCCCACGGCACCGGCCGCGCCGGCGAGAAAGACCGTTCCAGGCATGTCCCCTCCGGCATCGTCCGCCGCGCGAGTCTCGCCCGCCCGCCGCCGCCGATCAACGCCCGCCATCCTTTTCCGGCCTGTGGCGATGCATCCACGCCAGCAGCCTGCGCCGCAACGCCGGCACGTCGAGCGCGACGAGGGCGAGGCCGACCGGCAGCATCCACAGGCCGGCGACCGGCAGGAAGCTCACCAGCCCGCCGACGATCAGCGGCAGGCCGAGCAGCGTCCGCACGCCCGCCGGCAGATGGCGGTCGGCCCAGTGCACCATGCGCCAGATGATCGGCTTGGCGCGCGCCCAGAGGTCGCGCAACCGCTCCGCGACGCGCGTCCTCAGGCCGGCCGGTTGCGATGCGACGGTCATGGCGCGTGTCTCAGGCCGCCGCGTCGTGGCGGAAACCGATCTTCAGCATCACCTGGTAGTGGGCGACCTTGCCGTCCTCGATGTGGCCGCGCGTCTGCACCACCTCGAACCAGGCGAGATGCCGCAGGGTCTGCGCCGCCGTGGCGACGGCCCGCGCGATGGCGTCCTCGACCGACTGGCGCGATGTGCCGACGATCTCGGTCACCGCATAGACGTGATCGGACATGGTCCGTCTCCCTTGCTTCCGGATCGGTGGAGGCGATCAGGCGAAGATCGCGTACAGGATGGCGAACGCGACGATCACGCCCGTCAGCGAAATGGCGAGGATGTAGCGCACGCGGCCGGTCTTGACGGCCTGACGCGCCTCGATCGGCGTCACATGCGCTTCGGTGTCGTCGGGGTTCATCGGCCCTCCCCTGGCTGGTGCTGCGGTCGCCGGCGCACCTCTCGTCCGGCGGCTCGTCGACTGTTCAACGAAGAAACGGCCGGTCGGGTTCGCATGGCGGCAAACGCATCGACCGACGCCGCGGCAAGCCGCTATCGTTCCCTCGGGCGTTTCGGCCCGTCGAACGACGGCGATGCGGGAACAACGATGTCCGAACACCCGGAACTGATCTGCGCCTACCGCCTCGACGGCGCCGGACGCGGCGAGCCGCTGGACTGGGCGGCCGTGGACGCCTGGACGCCGGACCAGGGCCCGCTCTGGGTCCATCTCGACACGCTGCATCCGGCGACCGCCGCCTGGCTCAACGCGAAGAGCGGCCTCAGCCCGTTCGTCGTCGACGGCCTGCTGGCGAGCGAGACGCGGCCGCGCTGCGACGCCTTCGACGACGGCGTCCTGCTCATCCTGCGCGGCGTCAACCTCAACCCGGGCGCCCGGCCCGAGGACATGGTCTCGATCCGCATCTGGATCGACGGCAGCCGGGTGATTTCCACCCGCATGCGCCGCCTGATGGCCGTCGAGGACGTGCGCGAGCAGTTCGCCACGGGACGCGGCCCGGTCTCGGCCGGCCATCTCGTCGCCCGGCTGGCAGCGCGGCTGACCGAGCGCATGGCGCCGGCCATCGACGGCCTCGCCGACGAGGTGGCCGGACTGGAGGAACAGCTTTCGGGCAACGACCACGTCGAGCTGCGCGCGGTGCGCTCGGAACTCGTCGATCTGCGCCGCGTCGCCATCTCGCTGCGCCGCTACATCGCCCCGCAGCGCGACGCCCTGACGCGTCTCTCGCAGCTCGACGAGGACTGGAACGACAGCCAGGTGCAGGGCCGGCTGCGCGAGACGGTCGACCGCGTCACCCGCATCACCGAGGAGCTCGACGAGGTGCGCGAACGCTCCGCCGTGGTGCAGGACGAGCTGACGAGCCGCCTGTCGCAGCGCATGGAGCGCACGATGTACGTGCTCACCGTCGTCGCCACCATCATGCTGCCGCTCGGCTTCCTCACCGGCCTGCTCGGCATCAATGTCGGCGGCATTCCCGGCGCCGACACCGGCTGGGCCTTCTGGGCCGTCTGCACCGGGCTGGTGACGACCGTGGCGATCGAGGTCTGGGTGTTCCGCCGCCTCGGCTGGCTCTAGCGCATACCCGGTTATGGCGAGGAATTCCCGCGCGCCGCTACCCGCCGCCTGCTATCGTCGCCTCGCCGGCAAGCAACAACGTCGAACGAACCTCCCGGCGCCCCACCATCCCGCGGCGACACCGTGCGGCGGCCGACCGGCGCGCCGGCCATCGGTGCGCCCGGCGGATCGCGCGACGAGGAGCATGCGATGGCCACGGACGGCTTCGAGGAAGGCGTGTTCGACAGCGTGGGGGGCGCGCGGATCTACCGCCGCAGCCTCCGTCCGGCCGGCCCGCCGCGCGCCGTCTTGGTCATCTGCCACGGCTTCAACTCGCACAGCGGCCAGTACCTGTGGGCGATGGAACGCTTCGCCGCCGCCGGCCTGGCCGTTCACGCGCTCGACCTGCGCGGCCGTGGCCGCTCGGGCGGCGCGCGCTTCCATGTCGGCGACATCGCCGAGTATGTCGGCGATGTCGCCGCGCTGGTGGCGCTGGCGAAGGCGCGCGATCCGGGCCTGCCGGTGTTCCTCCTCGGTCACAGCGCCGGCGGCGTCATTTCCTGCAACTACGCGCTCGACCACCAGGCGGAACTCGCCGGCCTCGTCTGCGAGAGCTTCGCCTACAGGGTGCCGGCGCCCGATTTCGCCCTCGCCCTCGTCAAGGGCCTCAGCCGCATCGCGCCGCGCGCGCCCGCCCTGCGCCTGAAGAACCGCGACTTCTCGCGCGATCCGGCGGTGGTGAAGGCGCTCGACGACGACCCGCTGACCGCCCGCGAGACGCAGCCGGCGATCACCGTCGCCGCCATGGTGCGCGGCGACGAACGCCTGAAGCGGGAATTCCCGCGCATCGTGCTGCCGGTGCTGATCCTGCACGGCACGCAGGACAGGGCGACCTTGCCGAAGGGCAGCCAGGAGTTCTTCGACCGCGCCGGCGCCAGCGACAAGACGCTGAAGCTCTACGAGGGCCACTACCACGACCTGCTGGCCGATACCGGCAAGGAGACGGTGATGGCCGACATCACCGGCTGGATCGCCGCACGCCTGCCGGCGGCCTGACGGGACCGGGCGACGGCAGGCGACGGGGCGGCACGGGGAGGTTGGTGGGCCCGGCAGGATTCGAACCTGCGACATGACCGTTATGAGCGGTCCGTTCTAACCCCTGAACTACAGGCCCCCAGGGCGGCCTTCCTATAGCACGTCGCGCCGCGCCCCGGTGCGGCACCTTGCCCGTCGGGGCCGGACGGGCGGCGATTCCGCGATCCGGGCAAAACGGCTAGATTGCCGTTTCATGACGACCATCAGCGACGTGGCGGTGGAAGCCGCCTTCGAGCAGCTCGAGCGCGTGCGCCGCTTCGCCCGCACGCACCCCGTCGCCGAGGTCGAGGCGCTGGCCGAGCGCATCCGTGTCGAGCTGATCATCAACAAGTCGATGCGCCGGCCGGGCCGCCGCTTCTACCGCGACGTGCTCGACTATCTCGACGGCGTCATCGAGGAGCGCCACCACGAGGCCGGCACCGACCGCGAGAGCCTGCGCCACACGGTGATGGCCTATGTGCGCGGCATGATCGAGGACAAGGACGGGGATTAGCTCTGGCGGTCGGCGCCGCCGGCAATGGCCAGCAGCCCGGCCGTGGCATAGGCCACCATGTCGGCGAGCTTGGCCCTGCCGGCCTCGTCCGTGCCGGCGAGCACGTTGGCCCTGCGCGCGCCGGTCACGCAGCTCAGCATCACCGCGATGCAGAACTGGTAGCCCCAGGCGATGGCCTGCGGCGGCGCCGATGGCAGTGCCGTCGCAAGCGCCTGCATGCACTGGCGCGCCGAGGGGTCGAGATAGGTCGCGACGATGTCGCGGTCGTGGCTGCTCGGCTCCACGGCCTCGCGGGCGAGCAGGCGGACGAAATTGCGGCTGCCGGCCGAATCGAGACGGGCGACGAAGGGACCGAACCAGGCCGCGAGGATGGCCGCGACCGTTTCGCGGCGTCCGGGCACGATCTCGACCGCCGCCAGCAGGCGCAGGCGATCCTCGGTGATGTCGCGATAACGCCGCGTGAAGATTTCCCGGTAGAGGTCCGCCTTGCTGCCGAAGTAGTAGCCGACGAGCGCCGGATTGACCCCCGCCGCCGCCGCGATGGTGCGGATCGAGGCGGCTTCGTAGCTGCGTTCGGCGAACACGACTTCGGCGGCCCTGAGAATGGCGTCCTTCCGGCCGCTTTCGAATCCGTCCTGCGCCAAGGTGCGTCCCCCGCCCGTCAGCGGCGACTATAGCGGCTTGACTCGAATTATACAGTCGTATAGGAATTTATACGACCGTATAAAAGAGGTGGGCATGGCGACCTTTGTCCTCGTCCACGGCTCCTGGCATGGCGGCTGGTGCTGGCGCGACCTGGCGCCGCTTCTGCGTCGTGACGGCCATGAGGTCCACACCCCGACGCTGACCGGCTGCGGCGCCAACGTGCATCGCCTGTCGCGCGACATCGACCTGACGGTCCATGCCGACGACGTCGTGAACCTGCTGTTCTACGAGGACCTGAAGGACGTCATCCTCGTCGGCCACAGCTACGCCGGCCTCGTCGTCGCGGCGGCCGCACCGCGCGTCGCCGAACGGTTGCGGAGCCTCGTCTTCCTCGACGCCTACATCGTGCCGCCCGGCGGCCGCGGCTTCGACCTTTGGGACGAGGCGCGGGTGACGGCGGCACGCGCCGCGCTTGCCGGCACGGCTCCCTGGCGCGACCCGCTCGGCCCGGCGGCGCTCGGCATCGAGGACGAGGCGCTGGCGCGGTGGACGGCCGCGCGCATGACGCCGCACCCGCTGGCGACCTACGAAACGCCCCTGCCCGCCGACACCGAGGCCAGCGCCGCCCTGCCCCGCCTCTACATCCGCTGCGCCGCCGGCCCGATCGCCCATCTCTTCGCGCCGGTGGAGGCCCAGGTCCGCGAATGGGGATGGCAGGTGCGGAGCCTCGATACGGGCCACGACGCCATGCTCACCGCGCCGGCGCCGCTGGCCGCGCTGCTGCTGGCGCACGCCGAGGAGGTCGGGCGCGGCGCGCCAGCCTGAACTTCATTCGACCCCGAGGAGAACGCCGATGAGCAACACCGCCGCGACAGAGGCCGCTGCACCGGTCCGCTTCCGCATCAAGCAGCCGCGCCAGATCGATCCCGCCGAGGTCGAAGCGAGGCATGTCGCCCGCTTCGACGAACTGACGGAAGACCCGGCGATCTTCGAGGAGGACCGGCGCGGCCCCGGCGCGCGCCGGCACTTCCACGTCATCTCCGGCGACGGCGTGCTGGAGACGGCGAAGATCAAGACGCCGCACCACTTCCATATCAGCTACGTCGAACTGCCCCCGGGCAACCAGGTGCGCCTGCACGCCCATGACGTGCCCGAGGTGTTCATCCCGATGACCGGCACGTTCAGGCTGTCCTACGGCGACAATGGCGAGCACAGCGTCGTGCTGCGCCCGCTCGACACCTTCTCGGTTCCGGTCGGCGTGATGCGGACGTTCAAGAATGTCGGCCTGACAACCGCCGTGATCATGGTGATCTACGACAGCCCCGGCGACGTGGTCGGCAAGATCTTCTATGGCCCCGATCAGGCCGAGGACATCCGCAGGACCTTCGAGAAGTCCGGACGCGCCATCGCCATCGAACGCGAATAGCCGGGGTGCGGCGGACGCCCGTCCGCCGCCGGCCGCCCTCAGTGGTCGAGGAAGCTGCGGAGCTTGCGCGAGCGGCTCGGGTGCTTGAGCTTGCGCAGCGCCTTGGCCTCGATCTGCCGTATGCGCTCGCGCGTCACCGAGAACTGCTGGCCCACTTCCTCCAGCGTGTGGTCGGTGTTCATGCCGATGCCGAAGCGCATGCGCAGCACGCGCTCCTCGCGCGGCGTCAGCGTCGCCAGCACGCGCGTCGTCGTCTCGCGCAGATTGGCCTGGATCGCCGCGTCGATCGGCAAGATGGCGTTCTTGTCCTCGATGAAGTCGCCGAGGTGGCTGTCCTCCTCATCGCCGATGGGCGTCTCGAGCGAGATCGGCTCCTTGGCGATCTTGAGCACCTTGCGCACCTTCTCCAGCGGCATGTGCAGCTTGACCGCCAGCTCCTCGGGCGTCGGCTCGCGGCCGATCTCGTGCAGCATCTGGCGCGAGGTGCGGACCAGCTTGTTGATCGTCTCGATCATGTGCACGGGAATGCGGATGGTGCGCGCCTGGTCGGCGATCGAGCGCGTGATCGCCTGGCGGATCCACCACGTCGCGTAGGTCGAGAACTTGTAACCCCGGCGGTACTCGAACTTGTCGACCGCCTTCATCAGCCCGATGTTGCCTTCCTGGATCAGGTCGAGGAACTGCAGGCCGCGGTTGGTGTACTTCTTGGCGATGGAGATGACGAGGCGAAGGTTGGCCTCGACCATCTCCTTCTTGGCGACCGCCGCCTCCTTCTCGCCCTGCTGCACCGTCTGCACGATGCGGCGGAAGTCCGGCAGGGGCAGGCCGACGCGCGCAGCGATCTCGGCGATCTCGGCGCGGATGGCCTTGACGTCGTCGGGCCGCGCGGCGCCGAACTTCTTCCAGCCCGGCCCCTTGAGGCGGGCGACGCGCGACAGCCAGCGCGGGTCGAGCTCGTGTTCGAGGTACTGTTCGAGGAACTGCTCGCGGCGCACGCCGGCATCGAGCGCGAGGCGCAGCAGGCGGCCCTCGAACTGGGTCAGGCGGCGGTTGATGCCGTACAGCTCGTCGACCAGCGCCTCGATGCGGCCGTTGTTGAGCCGCACCTTCTCCATCAGCTCGATCAGGTCGCGGTGCAGCTTGACGTGGCGCTTCTCCTGCGCCGGGGTCAGGCGGTCGGCCTTCTTGCGCAGGCCGGCCATCTCCTGGTCCTGCAGGCGGCGCAGGCGCTTGTAGGTCTTGGCGATCTCGTCGAACAGGCCGAGCACCTCGGGCTTGAGGCGCGCCTCCATGGCCGCGAGGGAGAGGTTGGCCTCCTCGTCGTCCTCGGCCGGCTCCTCGCCCTCCGCCGCCTCTTCCTTCTCTTCCTCCTCCTCGGCCTCGGCGGCCGGCGCCGTGCCGTCGCCCTCGGGGCCGCCGCCATAGGTGGCGTCGAGGTCGATGACGTCGCGCAGCAGGATGCGCTCGTCCTCCAGCGCCTCGCGCCAGGCGATGATGGCGCGGATGGTCAGCGGCGATTCGCAGATCGCGCCGATCATCTTCTCGCGGCCGGCCTCGATGCGCTTGGCGATGGCGATCTCGCCCTCGCGCGACAGCAGCTCGACCGAGCCCATCTCGCGCAGGTACATGCGTACGGGATCGTCGGTGCGGCCGAGGTCCTCCTCGGCGGCCTGCTGGGCCACCGGCTCGGGCGTCGCCGCCGCGCCCTCGCCGGCGTCGTCGTCGGCCGCGGCGGCGGCGGCCGGGGCCGTGGCGGCGCCCTCGGGCGCTTCGCCTTCCTCGGCCTCGACGACGTTGATGCCCATCTCGTTGAGCTGGGCGAGGATGTCCTCGATCTGCTCGGACGAAACCTGGTCGGACGGCAGTGTCGCGTTGAGTTCGTCGTAGGTGATGTAGCCGCGTTCCTTGCCGCGGACGATCATCTTCTTGACCGCCTGGACGGCGCCGTCCATCAGCGGGCCGTCGACCGGCTCCTCGCGTTCCTCGTCGGCTTCCGCCACTGCTGTCGCCTGCTTCGTCGCCATGTTTACTCCCCGAAGCCCCGCGCCTGCCTGCCGGCCGCCCGGCTAGCCGCCGCGCGTGCCGACCTCGTCCCGCATCCGGGCGGCGTAGAGCTCGCCTGCCGCCGTATCGTCGGCCTCGTCGGCCAGCGCCGCCGAAGCCTCGGCCTTCCAGTCCTCCGCCCGGCGCCGCTGGGCGAACCGGCCGAGCATATCGTCCAGTGCGGCCGCTGCAACCGCCGCGTCGCCGTCCGGCGCCGCGAAGGACGCCTGCCGGTACAGCTTCTGGGTCAATATTTCGTTCAGCGGCTCGCCAAGACCGCACCGCGTGAGATGGCGCTCCACTCTGGCCGTGTCAAGCGGCGGGGACAGGACCGCGACGTGTAGGATTTCACGCAACATTCTGTCAAGGACATGGCTCTGCAGGACGATCTCGGCGAGGCCCTCGTGATGGCTGTCGACGAGGCCGGGATGGTTGACCAGCAGGGCGATCAACGTGCGTTCCTGCTGCAGGCGCACGCCCTCGACATCGGCCCGGGCGGCGAAAGGCACCGCCGCCGCCGCGCCGCCGGGCGCCTTGCCGAACCGGCCGTCGCGGCCGGGGCGCCCGTCGTGCCAACGCCCGTCGCGCCGCTGCCAGTCGCCGCGCCCGCGCTGCGGCCGGGCCGGGAAGGCCGCCTCGAAGCGCTCGGCGAAGGCGGCGGCATATTGCTCGCGCACCGCCGGGTCGCCCACCGTGCGGGCCAGCTCGGCGAGGCGCTGGCGCAGGCCGGCACGCCGCTCCGGCGTGTCGGTGGGCTGCGCCGCCAGTTCGACGTGCCACAGCAGGTCGACGAGGCTGCGCGGCCCGGCGAGCGCGGCGACGAGGGCCTGCGGGCCGCGCCGGGCGAGCAGGCTGTCGGGGTCCTCGCCCTCGGGCAGCGCGAGGAAGCGCAGCGACTTGCCCGGCACCAGCAGCGGCAGCGCCCGCCGCGCCGCCCGCTCGGCCGCCCGCGCCCCGGCGGCGTCGCCGTCGAGGCACAGCACCGGCTCGTCGACCAGCCGCCACAGCAGGCCGATCTGCTCCTCGGTCAGCGCCGTGCCGAGCGGTGCCACGGCGTGGGCGACGCCGGCGCGGGCGAGCGCGATGACGTCGGTGTAGCCCTCGACGACGAGGATCGTACCGGCCTCGCGCGAGGCCGCCCGCGCGGCGGCGAGGTTGTAGAGCAGGCGGCCCTTGTGGAAGACCTCGCTGTCGGGCGAGTTGAGGTATTTGGGCTTGGCGTCGCCCAGCGTGCGGCCGCCGAAGGCGACGATGCGGCCGCGCCCGTCGCCGATGGGGAAGATCACCCGGTCGAAGAAGTAGTCGCGCGGTGGGGCGCCGGCCTCGCCGGCCTTGACCAGCCCGGCGGCGACCAGCCGGTCGGGCGCGTGGCCGCGCGCCGCCATCGCCTGCAGCAGCTTGCCGCGCCCGTCCGGGGCGTAGCCGATGCGGAAGCGCCGGCGCACCTCGGGTTCGATGCCGCGGCGCGCGAGATAGGCCCGCGCCGCCGCCGCCGCCGGGGTGGCGAGCTGCTCCTCGAACCAGCCGCAGGCCGCCTCGACGACGCTTTCGAGGTCGCGCCTGCCCTCGGCCGCGGCGGCCTCGTGCGGCGAGTCGCGCGGCAGCTCCATGCCGGCCTCACCGGCCAGCCGCTCGACCGCCTCACGAAAGGCCAGACCCTCCGACTGCATGACGAACGCAATGACATCGCCATGAGCGCCGCAGCCGAAACAATGAAAAAACCCCTTGTCGTCACTAACCGTAAACGAGGGCGACTTCTCCTTGTGAAAGGGGCACAGGCCGGTGTGCTCGCGGCCATGGCGCTGCAGGCGTACGCGCCGGCCAACGACGGCGGACACCGACATGCGCGAGCGCAGCTCGTCGAGGAACTGTTGCGGCAGGGCCATCGGACAAGACTACAGCAAGGCTGAGTCGCCTGCCGGTAGCCTCGCCTGTGGATGAACGGAAAGACGGGGACGACGAGCCGGCCCTAGCGTGTGGCGAGTTCGGCCTTCACGATGGCGCTGGCGCCGGCGAAGTCCATGCGGCCGGCATAGTCGGCGCGCAACTGCGCCATCACCTTGCCCATGTCGCGCAGGCCGGCGGCGCCCACGCGCGCGATCGTCTCGACCACGGCGGCGCGCACCTGTCCGTCGTCCAGCGGCGCCGGCAGGAAGCGCTCGATGATCTCGATCTCGCGGCGCTCGCGGTCAGCGAGTTCCAGGCGCCCGCCCTGTTCGTAGAGCGCGATGGCCTCGCGGCGCTGCTTCACCATGGTCTGCAGCATCGACATGATGTCGTCGTCGGCGATGGTCGTGTCCGGACCACCGCGCCCCCGCGCGGCAATGTCACGATCCTTTAAGGCGGCAAGGATGAGGCGGAGCGTCGAAACCGCACGCTCGTCCTTCTCCTTCAACGCCTGCTTGAGCGCCTCCGCGAAGGCCTCGCGCAACATGATGGTGCCTCGTGCTTGCCAGCGTTGGCCCGGCCGGTATCGCCGGTTCGGCCCCCGCGCGATTCCGGGGGCGACTCGTCTCCGAGCGTAAGTGGCTGTTTTTTCTTGCTCTTTTCGTCCGACGGCCGCTTGACGCCGAGCGCGGCAGCGCCTATGTAGTCGCCGCGTCGCGCCTGCGCAAGGGTCCGGGCCCGTTGGGCCCCGACCGGGTGCCGGGGCGACGCTCCCACGACCGGCCCGCCAGGACCGAGATCACATGCCCGCTGACTCCATCGACCTGCCGAGCGCCAAGAGCCTCGGGCAGCCCCGTTGGGCCACGGCCGCGCTGGTGCTGGCCGATGGATCGGTGTTCTGGGGCCGCGGCGCCGGCGCCACCGGCCAAGCCGTAGGCGAAATCTGCTTCAATACCTCAATCACCGGCTATCAGGAGATCCTCACCGATCCCTCCTATGCCGGCCAGATCATCACCTTCACCTTCCCGCATATCGGCAACGTCGGCGCCAACGCGGAGGACGTCGAGACGAATACGCCGGCGGCCCGTGGCTGCGTGTTGCGCGCCGACATCACGCGCCCCTCGAACTGGCGCGCGGTACGGCCGCTGTCGGACTGGCTGGCGGCGATGGACCTCATCGCCGTCACCGGCGTCGACACGCGCCGCCTGACGCGCCGTATCCGGGATGGCGGCGCGCCGAACGGTGTCGTCGTCCATTCGCCGGACGCGCCGATCGACGTCGCGGCGGCGCAGGCAGCCGCAGCGGCATGGCCCGGGCTCGAAGGCATGGACCTGGCGCGCAGCGTCTCCTGCACGCAGAGCTACGGCTGGGACGCGACGCGCTGGACACTCGGCACCGGCTACGGCAGGCAGGAGCGCCCGCGCTTCCATGTCGTCGCCGTCGATTACGGCGCCAAGCACAACATCCTGCGCTGCCTCGCCGACGCCGGCTGCCGCGTCACCGTGCTGCCGGCTACGGCGACGGCGGAGGATGTGCTGCGCCACGAGCCTGACGGCGTATTCCTGTCGAACGGCCCCGGCGACCCGGCGGCGACGGGCGAATACGCGGTGCCGATGATCCGTGGCGTCATCGACGCCGGCAAGCCGCTGTTCGGCATCTGCCTCGGCCACCAGATGCTGGCGCTGGCGCTCGGCGCGCGCACCGAGAAGATGCATCACGGCCATCGCGGCGCCAATCATCCGGTGCAGGACCTCGCCACGGGGAAGGTCGAGATCACCAGCCAGAACCACGGCTTCGTCGTCGTCGAGGACTCGCTGCCAGCTGGCGTGGCGGTCAGCCACCGGTCGCTGTTCGACGGCTCGGTCGAGGGCCTCGCGGTCGAGGGCCGGCCGGTATTCTCCGTGCAGTACCACCCAGAGGCCTCGCCCGGCCCGCAGGACAGCCACTACCTGTTCCACCGCTTCGTCGACCTGATGGAGCGGGCGTCTTGAGAGCGCAGCAGTTCTTCGCCGCGCGCCGTTCGACCGCCTTCGATTCCGCCCTGCCCTTCAAACCCCGACGTCCGGGTCCCTGATGCCGCGCCGCACCGACATAAAATCCATCCTCGTCATCGGCGCGGGGCCGATCATCATCGGCCAGGCGTGCGAGTTCGACTATTCGGGCACGCAGGCGATCAAGGCGCTGAAGGACGAGGGATACCGGGTCGTGCTGGTGAACTCGAACCCGGCGACGATCATGACCGATCCGTCGTTCGCCGACGCCACCTACATCGAGCCGATCACGCCGGACATCGTCACCCGCATCATTGAGAAGGAGCGGCCCGACGCCATCCTGCCGACGATGGGCGGCCAGACGGCGCTGAACACGGCCCTCGCGCTCGCCCGCAACGGCACGCTCGAACGCCTCGGCGTGGAGATGATCGGCGCCCGCGCCGAAGCCATCGACATGGCCGAGGACCGGTTGCTGTTCCGTCAGGCGATGGACCGCATCGGCCTCGAGTCGCCGAAGAGCCGGCTGGTCACCAACAGCGCCGAGGCGCGCGACGCGCTGGAGCATGTCGGCCTGCCGGCGATCATCCGCCCGTCCTTCACGCTCGGCGGCACCGGCGGCGGCATCGCCTACAACCGCGACGAATTCTTCGACATCGTCGACCAGGGCATCGCCGCCTCGCCGACCAACGAGGTACTGGTCGAGGAGTCGGTGCTCGGCTGGAAGGAGTACGAGATGGAGGTGGTCCGCGACCGCGCGGACAACTGCATCATCATCTGCTCCATCGAGAACGTCGACCCGATGGGGATCCACACGGGCGATTCCATGACGGTGGCGCCGGCCCTGACGCTGACCGACAAGGAATACCAGATTCTCCGCAATGCCTCGATCGCGGTGCTGCGCGAGATCGGCGTCGACACCGGCGGCTCGAACGTGCAGTTCGCCGTCAATCCCGACACCGGCCGCCTGGTCGTCATCGAGATGAACCCGCGGGTCTCGCGCTCGTCGGCGCTGGCCTCGAAGGCGACCGGCTTCCCGATCGCCAAGGTCGCCGCCAAGCTGGCGGTCGGCTACACGCTCGACGAGCTGGACAACGACATCACCGGCGTCACGCCGGCTTCCTTCGAGCCGACCATCGACTACGTCGTCACCAAGATTCCCCGTTTCGCCTTCGAGAAATTTCCGGGCACCGAGCCGACGCTGACGACCTCGATGAAGTCGGTCGGCGAGGCCATGGCCATCGGCCGCACCTTCGCCGAAAGCCTGCAGAAGGCACTGCGCTCGCTCGAAACCGGCCTGTCGGGCCTCGACGAGATCGACATTCCCGGCATGGCGCCGGGCGCCCCGTTCGACCGCGACGCGGTGCGCGCGGCGCTCGCCCGGCCGACGCCGGACCGCCTGCGGACCATCGCCCAGGCGATGCGCCTCGGCGTCTCCGTCGACGAGATCGCCGGCATCACGCGCTGGGACCGCTGGTTCCTCGACCGTATCGCCGAGATCGTCGCCGCCGAGGCCGCCGTCCGCGCCGACGGCCTGCCGCAGGATGCCGACGCCTTCACCGACATCAAGGCGATGGGCTTCTCGGACGCCCGCCTCGCGGCACTGACGGGCACGAGCGAAGGCGAGGTGGCCGCGGCACGGCGGGCCCTCGGCGTGCGCCCCGTCTACAAGCGCATCGACACCTGCGCCGCCGAGTTCTCCAGCCAGACCCCGTACATGTACTCGACCTACGAAGGCGGCGGCGTGCCGGGCGAGGACGAGGCCGAGCCGTCCGAGCGCAGGAAGGCGATCATCCTCGGCGGCGGGCCGAACCGCATCGGGCAGGGCATCGAGTTCGACTATTGCTGCGTCCATGCCGTCTTCGCGCTGGCCGAGGCCGGCTACGAGACCATCATGGTCAACTGCAATCCGGAGACGGTCTCGACCGACTACGATACGTCGGACCGTCTCTACTTCGAGCCGCTGACGGCCGAGGACGTGCTCGAGATCTGCCGCGTCGAGCAGAGCCGCGGCACGCTCGCGGGTGTCATCGTGCAGTTCGGCGGGCAGACGCCGCTGAAGCTTGCCCGTGCGCTCGAGGCCGCAGGCGTGCCGATCCTCGGCACGCAACCGGATGCCATCGACCTCGCCGAGGACCGTGAGCGCTTCATGGACCTGCTGCCGCGGCTCGGCCTGCGCCAGCCAGCGAACGGCGTGGCGACCAGCGCGGCCGAGGCGGTGAAGGTGGCCGAGCGGCTCGGCTTTCCGCTGCTCATCCGGCCGTCCTATGTGCTCGGCGGGCGCGGCATGGAGATTGTCCACGACATGGCCGGCCTCGCCCGCTTTATCGACAAGGCGGTCGAGGTCTCGGGCGACGCGCCGGTGCTGCTCGACAGCTACCTGCAGGATGCCATCGAGGTCGACGTCGATGCGCTGGCCGACGGGCGCACGCCGAAGGCCGTCTACATCGCCGGCGTCATGGAGCACATCGAGGAAGCCGGCATCCATTCGGGCGACAGCGCCTGCACGCTGCCGCCCTACTCGCTCGGCATTGACGTCATCGCCGAGATCCGCCGCCAGACCGAGGCGCTCGCCGTCGCGCTGGAAGTCGTCGGGCTGATGAACGTGCAGTACGCGGTGAAGGACGGCGCGGTGTATCTGATCGAGGTCAACCCGCGGGCCTCGCGCACAGTGCCTTTCGTCGCCAAGGCGACCGGCGTGCCGATCGCCAAGATCGCCGCCCGGCTGATGGCCGGCGAGGCGCTGGGCGACCTCGGCCTCGCCGCCGGCAGCGACTATTCGAGCCGTACCAACGGCCAGATCGCCGTCAAGGAAGCGGTGTTCCCATTCGCCCGTTTCCCCGGCGTCGACACCATTCTCGGGCCCGAGATGCGCTCGACCGGCGAGGTGATGGGCCTCGACCGCGATTTCGGCCACGCCTTCGCCAAGTCGCAGCTCGGCGGCGGCACCCAGGTGCCCCAGGCGGGCACCGTGTTCATCTCCGTGCGCGACCGCGACAAGCCGGCCGCCGCCGGCCTTGCCCGACGGCTGGTGGCAATGGGCTTCGAGATCATCGCCACCAGCGGTACCGCCGCCGTGCTGGCCGCCGAAAGCATCCCGGTCCGCACGGTCAACAAGGTCCTCGAAGGCCGCCCGCACATCGTCGACGAGATGAAGAACGGTGCCGTGCAACTGGTGTTCAACACCACCGAGGGCGCCCAGTCGATCGGCGACAGCTATTCCCTGCGCCGCACCGCGCTGACCAGCCGCATTCCCTATTACACGACCCTGGCCGGGGCCCGTGCGGCCGTCGCGGCCATCGAGGCCATGCGCGCCGGCGCCCTTGAAGTGGCTCCGCTCCAGTTCTATTTTAAGCAGGCGTTCTGACCCAGTCCGTCGGACGCCGGAAACGGTGTCCGCGCGGGTGATATTTGTGCCGGCGGCGCCCAATCAGGGGGATCGTCGCCGTTATTAGTGACCAGGGGCGATGGACAAGATTCCCATGACCGCAGCCGGACACGTCCGGCTGCAGGAAGAACTCAAGCACCTGAAGTCGGTCGAGCGGCCGGCGATCATTCAGGCGATCGCCGAGGCGCGCGCCCACGGCGACCTCTCGGAGAACGCCGAATACCACGCCGCGCGCGAGCGGCAGTCCTTCATCGAGGGCCGTATCGGCGAACTCGAAGAGATCACCAAGCGTGCCGAAGTGATCGACACGACGAAGATCGGTGGCGACACGGTGCGTTTCGGCGCCACGGTCACGCTGGCCGACGAGGAGAGCGACGAGGAGAGCGTCTACCAGGTGGTCGGCGAGTTCGAGGCCGACATCAAGGCTGGCCGCATCTCCATCGTCTCGCCGCTCGGCCGCGCGCTGATCGGCAAAACGGCCGGCGACAGCGTCGAGGTCGAGACGCCCAACAGCACGCGCTACTACGAGGTCGTGAAGGTCTCGTACAAATAGGGCCGTCGCCCGGAGCGGCGGGCCGGTCCGCTTGACCGGCTACCTTCGCCTCCTCGAAACTCGCTTCATGAATGTGAACCGGGACGTAAAGACGGCCGGGCGCACGCTGGCGCTGTTCGAGGCCTTCCGTCGGACGCGCGCGCCGATGACCCTGACGCGCCTGGCGGCCGAGCTGGGGGCGCCGATTTCCTCCTGCCACGGCCTCGTCCGCACCCTGTCGGCGCGCGGCTACCTCTACACCTCGGAGCGGACGCGTACGATCTACCCGACCAAGCGGCTGTTCGAGATCGCCGAGACCATCGCCCTCCACGATCCGATCCTCGAACGCGTCGGCCCGGTGCTCGCCGAACTGCGCGACGCCACCGGCGAGACGATTCTGCTCGGCCGCCGCCAGGGCGACGCGGTGATCTATCTCGACGTCGTCGAAGGCCGCCACACGGTGCGCTACTCGGCGCGCCCCGGCGACATCAAGCCGCTGCATTCGAGCGCCATCGGCAAGGCCCTGCTGGGCCGCCTCGCCCCCGACGAACGCGCCGACCTGTTCGCGCGCGCGCCGCTCGCCCGCTACACGCCGGCGACCATCGTCGACGTCGCCGCGCTGGAGGCCGACCTCGCGGTCGGCGCCGCGCGCGGCTGGTTCGCCACGCATGGCGAGAACGTCGCCGACGTCATGGGCATGGCGGCGACGGCGGACGCCGGCGGCGAGGTGCTGGGACTGGCGATCGCCGCGCCGCTGGCGCGCGCCGAGGCCAACGAGGCTGCCTACGCCCGCGCCCTGCTGGCCGCGCGCGACGCCATCGAGATGCGCAGCGCCGCGGCGTGATCTCAGGCCGGCCGTTTCGCCGGCAGCACCTTCGCCACCGAGCGCCAATGGTCTTCGTCGAGCCAGGTGTCGACGAAATGGCGGCGTTCGACCGCCGCCATCGCGGCGCGGTCGGCGCCCGACCGGTACGCGTCGGCCAGCGCCTTGAAGCCGCGCATCACCTGCGGATGCTGCCGGCGCAGCGGCGCGAGGAAGTCCTCGACGGCGGCGGCGATGTCCTGGCCTTCGGCGGCGACGTGGTCGAACAGCCCGATCTCCAGGCCGCGCGCGGCATCGACCGCCTCGCAGGTCGCCAGCAGGCGCAGCGCGCGGGCCCGCCCGACGATCTGATGCAGGTCGATGCCGCCGCCCCAGCCGGTCGACACGCCGATGCGGCCCTGCACGAAAGCCAGCGTGGCGCCGCGCGCGACGACCCGGAAGTCGCAGGCGACCGCAAGTTCCGCGCCGCCGCCAAGCGCGTTGCCGTTGAGCGCCGCCACGACCGGCACGGGAAACGCCCGCACCGCATCCAGCGCCGCGCGGGCGTCGCGCTCCATCTGTTCGGCCGCAGCCCGGCCGCGCACGCCGTCGAGTTCGCGCAGATCGCCGCCGGCGGCGAAACTGCGCGTGCCGGCGCCCGTCAGCACGGCGGCGACAAGGTTGTCGCTGGTCGCCTGCTCGACGAAGGTGAGGCGGATGGCGTCGAGCAGCGCCAGCCGCAGTGCGTTGTGCTTGTCCGGCCGGTTGAGCGTCGCGTAGAGGACGCGATCGCGCACCTCGACCAGCAGCTCCGTGCCGACAACGCTGGCAGCGGCGCTCACCGCAGTTTCGGATTGAGCGTGTAGAGGCCGACCACCTCGCCCTTGGCGAGGACGTGGCCTTCCATAGCCTTCATCACGTCCTTGCCGAAGAAGCGGCCGGACAGGCCGAGACTCGGCACGTCGAGCGCGTAGACGGCGAAGTGGTACTCGTGCATCGCCTCGTCGTTCCACGGCGGCGCCGGCCCGTCATAGCCGCCGTAGTCGCCGGCCATGTCAGGCATGGAGGCGAAGAAGCCGCCGAAATCGTTGATGCCGCGCAGGCCGATGGCGACGCGGCCATGCGGCTTGCCCTTGGCCACTACGCCGTTCGACTCCGCGCCGCGCGCCACCTGGGTGGTGCCGGCCGGGATGTCGACGAGAATCCAGTGATAGAAGTCCATGCGCTTGAGCGACGCCGGGATGGTCCTGCCTTCCTGGTTGGCGTCGTCGAACACCGTCGGCACGGAAGCGTCGTGCATGATCACGGCGAAGGACTTGGCCGTGTTGGGCGCGCCCGACCAGCGCACCGCCGGGCTGACGTTCGGCCCGAAGGCGAAGGGGCCATCCTTGCCCGGCACGCCGAAGGCGTACTCGCCGGGAATGCGACCGCGCTCTGCGACGCCCTCGACCGTCACGGTGAGCTTCTGCATGGCACTCCTCCGCAATCTCGTGCGAAACCTCAACCGGCCGCCGCGCCCTCGTCCATCTCGGCGGTGCGGTAGATATAGTTGCCATCCATATACGTCACGAAGAAATCGTGGAAGGACATCGGCTCGTAGCGCGGCTTTTCGCCCGGCCGGATGCAGGTCGGCATCGGCGTCGCCACCGTCTCGTCGTTGGCGTTGTAGAAAAAGGTCAGCGCGTAGCGCCGCGCCTTCGGCGGCACGACGCGGTGTGGCGTGGCGATGAAGCGGCCGTTGGTCCAGCGGTTGAGGAACTCGCCGGTGTTGACGACCATCGCGCCGCGCACCGGCTCGACCTCGATCCAGCGCTTCGACGGCGCCATCACCTGCAGGCCCGGCACGTCCATCAGCGGCAGGTAGGTGATCGAGCTGTGGTCCGAATGCGGGGCGAGCGAGAACTGCCCCTCCTCGGCCTGCGCCGGCGGATAGTAGGCGCAGCGGTTGTAGTATTCCGGCAGCGAGAACCTGTCGGCGAACCAGTCGCCCGGCAGTTCGAGGGCGCGCGCATAGGCCGGCAGCATCTTCGCCGCCAGCACCGCCATCGCCTCCTGGTAGGCGAGGATGGTCGGACGGAACTGCGGCAGCTCGGCTGGCCACTTGTTGAGGCCGCGGTGGCGGATGTTGGCCGTGACCTTGGGATCGTCGGGCGCGCGCTCGCGCATGAACGCCCAAGCCTCGTTCAAATCCTTCTTCTTGTTGTCGGCAATCGTCGACCAGCGCAGCACCGTCGCCTTGGTCGGGATATAACCGATGTGGTGGTAGTCCACCCGGTACTTCATCTTGGTGTCGAGCGGCAGATCGAACAGCTCGGCGACGCGCTCGAAGGAACGGTCGACCAGTGCCTGGTCGACCCCGTGGTTAACGATGCAGTAGAAGCCCAGGCTTTCCTGGATCGCGCGCAGATCGACGGCGAGGCGTTCCAGCGCATCGACGTCGCCGGCCAGATAGGCCCCGACATCGATGACCGGAATGCGCTCGTCGGCGAGGCAGCCGGCGACATAGTCGGAGACGCGCGGCTCGCGCGCGCTGGCGCCCGTCATGCGTCTCCTCCCGTCGCCAGTGCCGCGACCTATTCGGCGGCGCGCGCCGCGGCCGGCTCGGCTTCCGCCGGCACGAGGTCGCGCAGCCGCGGCATCACTTCCTTCGCCAGCAGCTCCATGCTCTGCGTCCACATCTGCCACGGCTCATAGACGTACTGGATCTGCAGCACCGTGCCGAAGCCGCCAACGTCGTGGTAGAGCTGGCGCAGCTTGCGCGCCACCGTCTCGGGACTGCCGACGACAAAGATGTTGTCGCAGACATACTCGGTGGTCAGCGCGTCATCCGGCATGGCCGGGTCCGTCTTGTAGAGGTCGAGCACGTTGAGCGAGCGCAGCACGTTGTGCATGTACTCGCCATAGGCGCGGCCGATGAGGCCCTTGAGCACGTGCTCGCGCGCCTCCTCGTCGGTGCGGCCGACGTAGATCTCGCGCGCGATGCGCCACTGGCGGCGCGACACCGCGCGACCGCTCTTGGCGGCGCCGGCCCGCACCGCGTCCCAGTGGGTGATGAGGTTGCGTGCCGGCAGGTAGTTGATCGACATCGGGATCCAGCCGCGCTCGCCCGCCGTCACCAGAGATTCGGAGGCCTTGTGCAGGCCGGCGACGGCAATCTGCGGGTGCGGCTTCTGGTAGGGGCGGATGTGGTGGTAGAGCGGCACGTGCATCATCGGCTCCGGCACCTTGAACTGCCAGAACTTGCCGTTGTGGGCGAAGGGCTTGTCCTCGGTCCACAGTCGCATGATGACGTCGATCGACTCGCGCATGCGGGCGCGGTGCTCGCCGTTCTTGTAATCGATGTCCCAGAACTGGAAGTCGGTCGGCGCGCCGCCGGCGCCGATGCCGAAATAGAGGCGGCCTTTCGCAAGATGATCGAGATAGGCGATGCGCGTGGCGACCAGCCGCGGGTCATGCATCGGCAGCAGGACGACGCCGGTGCCGAGCTTGATGTTCTGCGTCTTGGCCAGCACGGTGGCGATGAACAGGTCGGGCGCCGGCACCGGCTCCCACGGGATGGTGAAGTGCTCGCCCATCCAGCCTTCGCTGTAGCCCAGCTTGTCGCCGAGCACGAAGGCCTCGACGTCGCGGTGGTAGTTCGCCGTGACATCGCCCTCGAGCGGCCGCAGCGGCATCGCGAACATGCCGAGATCCATGGACGTCCTCCCTGTGGACAGTGGGCAGCACGGGCCCGCCGGCCGTCTTGTGGCGCTGGGGCCATTTAGGCGGGGCGGGCGCGAAAGTGTCAAGGATGGTTCAAGTGCGTGAAACGCATTTCATAATGGCGAAATCTTGCCGTACCGCAGAGCCTGCCCTAGTCTCCGCCGCGCGCGGCCGGAAGCGCCGTCGGCAGGCACACGGCGAGGCAGGAGACCCACAACGATGCTGATCGGCAAGGCCGGCGATCCGAAGTCGGCGATCGAGCATTCCGACGCTGCCCACATCACCATCCGCGGCAAGGATCTCTGCCACGACCTGATGGGCAAGGTGTCGATCGCCGAGTTCTTCTACTTCCATCTCACCGGCCGCCAGCCCACGCCGGACCAGGCCTATTTCCTCGACATGCTGGTGGTGGCGCTGGCCGAACACGGCCTCACCCCCAGTGTGCAGGCCGCGCGCATGACGCTGGCGGCGGCGCCCGAGGCGCTGCAGGCGGCCGTCGCGGCCGGCATCCTCGGCGTCGGCTCGGTGATCCTCGGCAGCGCCGAGCAATGCGCCGAACTGCTGACCTCCGCCCTCAAGCGGGCGGACGAGAAGGGTGAGACGCCGGAAGCCGCTGCCCTCGCGCTGGCGCAGGAGATCCGCGCGGCGCGCCGCACCATCCCCGGCTTCGGCCACCCGATCCACCACCCGGTCGACCCACGCGCCCAGCGCGTGCTGGAGGCTGCCGACGCGCGCGGCGTCTCCGGCCGGCATGTCGCGATGCTGCGCGCCTTCCCCGCCGCCGTCGAGGCGGTGTGGAACCGGCCGATGCCGATGAACCTGACGGCGCCGATGGCCGCCGTGCTGCTCGACCTCGGCGTGCCGCGCGAGGCGGTGCGCGGCATCCCCATCGTCGCCCGCACCATCGGCCTGATCGGCCACCTCTACGAGGAAAAGCAGCGGCCGATCGGCTTCTACATGTCCCACTACGGCGCACAGGCGATCGAATACGATGGCGGCTGACCTTCCCTCCGATCCCGGCGCGATCTTCGAGCCGGACGTCGAATGCGCCGAGCCCGGATCGCATTTCGCGGCGGCCGACGCGCTCTGGCGCCGGCAGGTCGCCTACCTGTTCGCGCACTCGCCCTTCTACCAGGCCAAGTTCGCCGCCGCCGGCCTGCGCTCGCCCGACGATGCCGGCGGCCTCGCCGACCTCGCCCGCCTGCCGCTGACCTACAAGGACGAGCTGCGCGCGAGCCAGCAGGACCACCCGCCCCTCGGCGCGCACCGTGCGGCGCCGCTCGACGACATCAAGCGCGTCTTCTCGACCAGCGGGACGACCGGCACGCCGTCCTACATTCCGCTGACCGCCGCCGACCGCGAGCGCTGGCTGCGCACCTCGCGGCGCGCCTACACGGCGGCCGGCATCCGTCCGCATCATCGCGTGCTGACGACGTACAACGCCGGCCCCTTCGTCGCCGGCCTCGTGCTCGACACGCTGCAGTCGCTCGGCTGCGGCATGATCCCCGTGGGCACCGGCAACACCGATCGCCTGATCACGGCGCTGGCGCGCCTGAAGCCGCATGTGACCATGGGAACGCCGTCGGCGCTGGTCTACATCGCCGAAGCAGCGCGTGCGCGCGGCGTCGACCCGTCAGCGTGCGGCCTCGCCGCACTGGTTACCGGCGGCGAGCCGGGCGGCAGCGAGCCGGCCCTGCGCCAGCGCATCGAGCAGGCTTTCCGCGCACGGCTCTGCGAGGTGCTGGGCGTCGGCGACATCGGCATCACCCTGTGGGCCGAAGGTCCGGAACAGGACGGCATGCATTTCTGCGCCTACGGCACCGTCCATGCCGAACTCATCGACCCCGCGACCGAGCAGGTCGTCCCGTTCGAGACCGGCGCCACGGGCGAGGTGGTCTACACCCACCTGCATCACGAGGCGGCGCCGCTGGTGCGCTTCCGCAGCCGCGACCACGTCGTCGTCACCGGCACCGGCCGCGTCGCGAGCGGCCGCACCGGCACCCGCATCCGCTGCATCGGCCGCACCGACGACATGCTGATCGTGCGCGGCGTCAACCTGTTCCCCAGCGCCGTGCGCGAGGTCGTCGCGCGCTTCGCCCCGGCGGTGACCGGCACGATCCTGATCCGCCCCACGGCCAAGGGCGTGCGCCAGGAGCCGCCGCTGCCGCTGCAAGTTGAGATTCCGGCCGGCGCCACGCCGCCGTCCGGCCTCGCCGCGACCATCGAGAAGACGGTGCGCGACGTGCTTGTCGTCACCACGCGCGTCGAGTTCGTGCCGCCCGGCACCATCCCGGGCGGCGAGTACAAGACACGGCTGGTCGACTTTTCCGGTGCCACCGGTTGATCTGAGGCAACGACAGACGGCACCGATCCGGGCAGAAAGGGACCGGCCGGGCGAGGGGCGGCAAGGCCAGCGAGGATACCGCCGATGGCCGGACCGAAAGCGCCGCGCGAACGGGCCGTCTGGGGCGGACGGACGGGGCTGATCCTCGCCACCGTCGGAGCCGCGGTCGGCCTCGGCAACATCTGGCGCTTCGCCTATGTCGCCGGCGAGAACGGCGGCGGCGCCTTCCTGCTCGTCTACATCGCCTGCGTCGTGCTGATCGGCCTGCCGCTGCTGATCGCCGAACTCGCACTTGGACGCGCCGGGCACGCCGACGCACCCGCGACCTTCACGGCGCTGGCGCCGGGCGGCCAATGGCATCTCGTGGGCCTGCTCGGCGTCGCCGGCTCCGCCGTCATCCTCAGCTACTACGGCGTCATCGCCGGCTGGGCGCTACGCTACCTCGCCGGTGCCGTCGACGGCACGCTGTGGGACCTGGCGGCGGAAGGCTATGGCGGCTTCTTCGCGGCCTTCATCGCTCACCCTTACGCGCCGTTGTTCTGGCAGGTCGCGATGATGGTCCTCGCCGTGCTCGTCGTCGCCGGCGGCATCGGCGCCGGCATCGAGCGCGCCAACCGTGTGCTCATGCCGGTCCTCGCGCTCGCCGTCGCCGCCCTCGCCGTCTGGAGTTCGACCCTGCCCGGCGCGGCGGCCGGCTACGCCTTCCTGTTCGCGCCGGACTGGTCGGCGCTGGCCGAGCCGCGCCTCTATCTCGCGGCCATCGGGCAGGCGTTCTTCTCCATCGGCCTCGGCATGGCCGTCTTCATCACCTACGGCAGCTACATGGGCCGGCGGGAATCAGTCGGCATCGTCGCGATGGCCACAGTCGCCGGAGACACGCTCATCGCCCTGCTTGCCGGCATCGCCATCTTCGGCGCGGTCTTCGCGTACGGCATGGACCCGACATCGGGCCCTCCGCTCGCCTTCATCACCCTGCCGCAGATCTTCCTCGGCGTACCTTTCGGTCGCATCGCCGCGACGCTCTTCTTCGCCCTGCTGGTCGCCGGTGCGCTGACCTCGATGATGGCCCTGCTCGAGGTGGTCGTGAGCTGGCTCGAGCGGGTCACGCCCCTCTCGCGGCGCGGTGCGACGTGGCTGGCCGGCGCGGCCATCGCCGTGCTCGGTGTCCCCTCGTCGCTCGGCTATGGCCCGCTTTCTGTCCTGGCCTGGCGCGGCCGCGGCGTCCTCGACAGCGTCGACTTCACGGTGTCCGGCCTGCTGCTGCCCCTCGGCGGCCTGCTGCTCGCCGTCTTCGTCGGCTGGCGCTGGCCGTGCAGGGAAGCGCTGGCAGCGACCGGCCTGCGCGGCGCGGGCGCGGAACTCTGGCGCCTTGCCGTTCGCTACCTGTCGCCGGCCGTCATTCTCCTCGTCCTCGCCACCGGCCTGCTCGCCATCTGAGGCGCCATGACCAACAGACGCAGCCGCATCGTTATCGCCGGAGCCGCCGGCCGCGACTTCCATGACTTCAACGTGCTGTGGCGTGCCGATCCGTCGGTCGAGGTGGTGGCATTTACGGCCGCCCAGATTCCCGGCATCGCCGGTCGCCGCTATCCGCCACAACTGGCCGGACCATTTTATCCGGACGGCATCGCCATCCTGCCGGAGGAGGAGCTTGAAGCAATCTGCCGCGCGCACGCCGTCGACGATGTCGTATTCGCCTACTCCGACCTGACGCACGTGCAGGTGATGCGCCTTGCAGCGCGTGCCGCCGCCGGCGGGGCGGGCTTCGTGCTGCCAGGCGCCCGGGCAACGATGCTGGCCAGCCGGCGGCCGGTGGTCGCCGTGACGGCGGTGCGGACGGGCAGCGGCAAGTCGCAGCTCTCGCGTTTCATCGGCGCGAAACTGGCCGCTCGCGGGCTGCGCGTGGCCGCGCTACGCCACCCGATGCCCTATGGCGACCTCGCCGCGCAGGCCGTGCAGCGCTTCGCGACGTCGGCCGATCTCGACGCGGCCGACACGACCATCGAGGAGCGCGAGGAATACGAGCCGTGGATCGAGCGCGGCATCGCCATCCATGCCGGCGTCGACTATGCCGCCATCCTTGCCGCCGCGGAGGCCGAGGCCGACATCATCGTCTGGGACGGCGGCAACAACGACACGCCATTCATCGTGCCGGACCTGCACGTCGTGCTGGCTGATGCCCTGCGCGCGGGTCACGAAACGGGTTACTGGCCGGGCGAAGCCAATCTGCGCATGGCCGACCTCGTCGTCATTGCCAAGGCCGATGCCGCGCGCTCGGAGGATGTCGAGGCGGTCCGCGCGGCCTGCGCCGCGGCCAATCCCCGTGCCGCCATCGTGCGCGGCGGATCGCCCGTGACACTCGACGACGCGGCCGCGGTGGCCGGACGGCGGGCGATCGTCGTGGACGACGGACCGACACTGACGCATGGCGGCATGGCATGGGGCGCCGGCTACGTCGCCGCGCGTGCCGCCGGGGCCAGCATCGTCGATCCGCGCGCCCACGCCGATCCAGTCATCGCCGCGGTGTTCGACGCCTTCCCCCATATCGGGCCGGTGCTGCCAGCGATGGGCTACAGCCGTGAACAGACAGCAGCCCTTGCCCGCACCATCGTCGCGTCTGGCGCCGAGGTCGTCGTCGCCGGAACCCCGGTCGACCTCGCCCGCGACCTCCGCCTCACGCTCCCCGTCGTTCGTGCGCGCTACGAATTCGCCGATCTCGACGCCCCCGGCGGCGTCTGGGCCGCGGTCGAGCGGCTGCTGGCGGCGCGCGGTTACGGATCGGCGCAGAGGTGACCGCACGGCCGCTCACGATCGTCGCGCTTGGCGGCAATGCGCTGATGCCGCCCGACGCCACGGCCGACGAAACCGACCGGCTGCAAGTCGTCCGCCGGACCGCCGCCATGCTGGCGCGCCTCGCACGAACGCATGCGCTGGTCGTGACGCATGGCAACGGCCCGCAAGTCGGGCTGCTGGCGCGACAGGCTGCTGCCGCCGCGGGCTTTCCGCATTTCCCGCTTGATGTGCTCGGCGCCGAAAGCGATGCCCTGATCGGCTACGCGCTGGCACGCGAAACGACCAATGCCGACCCTCGGCGCGCGGTGTGCTGCGTGCTGACCCAGGTCGAGGTGGCCGCCGACGATCCCGCCTTCGCCCGTCCGACCAAGCCGATCGGGCCGGTCCTCGCCGCCGCCGAGGCCGAAACGCAGTCCCGCGCGCATGGCTGGCGCATGGCACCGGACCGCGGCGGAATGCGCCGCGTCGTCCCGTCGCCGGCACCGCGCCGGATCGTCGAATTGCCGGCCATCGCCGCCCTCGTCGCGGCCGGCATGGTGCCGATCTGCTGTGGCGGCGGCGGCATACCCGTGGTGTCCGGGCCGGACGGTCTCGCCGGGTGCGAAGCCGTGATCGACAAGGACGCGGCGTCGGCGCTGCTGGCCATTGCCCTGTCGGCGCACCGTCTCGTGCTGCTGACCGACGTCGACGCCGTGCACACAGATTGGCCGGACGGAGAGCCGATCCGCCACGCCACTCCAGGCGCCCTCGCGCGCTACCGCTTTCCCGAAGGCAGCATGGGGCCAAAGGTCGCCGCCGCCGCGCGGTTCGTCACAGCGACAGGCGGCACGGCGCATATCGGCCACCTTGCGGACGCCGAGGCGGTGGCAGCCGGCGCCGCAGGTACGACCGTGACGCGCGACGACGCTCCGCTCCGGCTTGACGCCGCAGGAGGCGCCTGAGCAAAGTCGCGCCCGCCGTGGCGCCAGCGAAGCGCCGCATGAGGGATTGAACGCATGACTTCCGCCACGCAGGCCGACTGGCGCGACGGCATCTTCGAGGTACTGCAACGAGGCGATATCCGCCAGGTCGCCTATGTGCCCGACGCCGGCCACAAGCGCTTGATCGAGCGCTGCGAGGCCGACAACCAGATGCGGACCGTCGTGCTGTCGACCGAGGAAGAAGGCGTGGCGCTGGCCGCCGGCGCCTGGCTCGGCGGGCAGCGGGCCGCACTTCTCATGCAGTCGAGCGGCGTCGGCAACTGCATCAACATGCTGTCGCTGATCGCCACCTGCCGCTTCCCGCTGCTGACCCTGGTGACGATGCGTGGCGAATGGGGCGAGTTCAACCCGTGGCAGACGCAGATGGGCGGCGCCACGGCGGGCGTGTTCGAGCTGTCCGGCGTGCGCGTCCTGCGCGCCGACACGCCTGAGGATGTCGTGCCGACCGTCGATGCCGCGCTGCGTCTCGCCTTCGACTCGTCGATGGCCACCGCCGTGCTGCTCGGCCAGCGGCTGATCGGCCGCAAGGCCTTCGTGGAGGAATAGTCGATGGCTGCCGCGAAACTGCTCGAGCGTCGCGCCGTCGTCGCCGCCCTCGTCGCCGACCGCCGCAACCTGCTGGCCGTCGCCGGCCTCGGCTCGACCACCTACGACCTCGCCGCCGCCGGCGACCACCCGCTCAATTTCTATCTCTGGGGTGCCATGGGCGGCGCCGTGTCGATGGCGCTGGGCCTTGCCCTGGCCCAGCCCTCGCGCCCCGTCCTGTGCGTGACCGGCGACGGCGAGATGCTGATGGGCCTCGGCTCGCTCGCCACCGTCGGCGTCGTGCGGCCGGCGAACCTGTCCATCGCCATCATCGACAATGAGCGCTATGCCGAGACTGGCATGCAGAAGACGGCGACGGCACACGGCGTCGACTTGTCCGGCGTCGCCGCCTCCTGCGGCCTCGCGGTCGAGCCGGTCGCCGACATGGACAGCGTCACGCGCTTCGCCCGCCGGCTGCACGCCGGCGACGGCCCGCGCTTCGCCACCATCAAGGTCGCGGCCATCGAGCCACCCAAGGTCCTGCCGGCACGCGACGGCGCATACTTGCGCAGCCGCTTCCGCGAAGCCCTGCTGGGTACGGCCCCCTGACGACACAAGGACAGAGGACGATGGCGACGATCGGCATTCTCGGGCTCGGACTGATCGGCGGTTTCGCCGCGGAGAAGTACCTCGCCGCCGGGCATCGGGTGCTTGCCGTGCGGCGGCCGTCGACCGAGGGCCTCGTCGCCCAGGGTGGCGAGCTGGTGGCGACTCCGCGCGAACTGGCCGCGAAATCCGAGATGCTGATTTCAGCGCTGCCGAATGACGATGCCATCCGCGCCTCGATGTATGGAGCCGACGGCGTCGCAGCGGGCGCGCACAAGGGCCTCGTGGTCATCGAGATGAACACGACCTCCATCGAGATGAAGGAGGAAGAGAAAGCGGCGCTCGACCGGACGCCGGCCGTCATCCTCGACGCGCCGATCAGCGGCACGCGGCCGATCCTCGCCGCCGGCAGGGGCGTCATCATGAGCAGCGGCGACGAAGCGGCCGCAGAGCGCGTGCGCCCGCTGCTCGAACTGGTGGCACCGAAGACGATGTATGTCGGCGCCTACGGCACCGGCATCAAGCTCAAGATGGTCATCAACTTCCTCGTCGGCGCCAACACCGTCGCGGTCGCCGAGGCGATGGCGATGGGCCACGCCATGGGCCTTTCCTCGCAGCAGATTCTCGACGCGGCCGGCCCCAGCGCCGGCGGCTCGGTGGTCTTCAACCTGCGCGCGCCGACCATCGCCGAGCGCAAGTGGCAGCCGACGGCGGGCCCTTCGAAGCTGCTCTACAAGGACCTCGAGATCATCGAGAAACAGGCCGATGCCCTCGGTCTGCCGGCACCGTTCCTGCGCGCGGCCAACGAGCTGTACAAGCAGACCGCGGCGACGGGACGGCTCGAGGACGACGTCTCCTGCGTCTACGACTTCATGACGGCGAAGAAGTAGCTCGGGCGCGACGCGTCCCTCAGCAGGCGGAGTCCTCGCTGCCGCTGCCGAAGGCGATCGACTCCAGCGCCTCGAGCATCCGGTCGAGCATCGACGGACCGTATTGCCGCTCGTAGCTGTCGAGGAGCGCGTCGATCTCCTCGTGGCTCAGCCCTTCCAGTTGCGCCAATGGAATCGAGTACTGGGGCGTCTCGCTGCCGTCGAAGCGGATGCAACGATCATTCATCCTTTCGATCATCGCCATGATCTGATCCGATGAAAGTCGCCGCGCCGACACCTCGGCTGGTATCGACACCAGGGCCAGAACCAGCGCCGCCAGGGTCACCAACCCGCGCACCGCCACCTCCCCACAGGATGTGATCCGCATGGTAACGCCGGGCAGGGACGGCGGCAAGACGGTGCCCCGCACCGCCGCATTCCCCCGCCGCCGGCAGGGCGAGGAGGGAGCGGACCTCAGTGGGCGAAACGGTTCAGGCCGCCGTCGACGCGGAAGACCTCGCCGGTGATGTAGCGCGCCACCGGCGAGGCGAGGAAGGCGGCGAGGACCGCAAGGTCTTCCGGCTCGCCGAAGTAGCCGAGCGGCACTTCGCGCCTGATGAAGGCCTCGCGCTCGGCCGGGTCGGCGTGCAGGCGGCCGAGGATCTGCTCGCTGTTGATGCGGCCCGGCGCGATGCAGTTGACGGTGATGCCGTGCGGCCCGAAGTCGCGCGACAGGCCTTTCGACCATACATGCGTCGCGGCCTTGCCGGTCGAGGCGGCGTTGAGCGCGGTCAGTTCCATGCCGCCGGTGACGTTGATGATGCGGCCCCATTTGCGCTCGGCCATGCCCTTGATCAGAGGCACGGTGAGGCGGCGGGCGGCGTGGAAGTTGAGCGTCATGCCGTCCTCCCACACCTTTTCGTCGGTGTCGTACTTTGCGGCGATCGACTGGCCGGCATTGTTCACCAGCACGTCGACGCGACCGAACTTCGCCAGCGCCGCTTCGGCGATCTTCGCCGGCCCGTCGCGCGTGGCGAGGTCGCCGACGATGACGTGCGGCCGCTTGCCGCCGGCCGCGGCGACGGCGACGGCGACCTCGTCCAGCAGCGGCTTGCGGCGCGCGACGGCGATGGTCTGCGCCCCCTCGCGCGCCAGCACCTCGACGATGCCGCGCCCGATGCCGATCGAGGCGCCGGTGACGAGGCAGATGCGGTCGCTGAGCTGCAGGTCCATAGCTTTCGTTCCTAGATGTTACTTGAATTCCGCCCGGAGGGGCGTTTGACACTATTTCTCTGCACATCCACGCTATTGTTTGTCCTTGGCCGCCGCGCCTGGCGCCTGATCATCCGCCGAGCCGACACATTCGAACCATGCTTGGGCGTAGTACCCTGCGTCCATCTTGTACTGCACGAAACGCGCACCCTTGCCGATTTCGGCGCACGACTTGTTTGCCTCGGCCAACGCCGCCTCTTCAGCGCCTGGCCCTTTCATGTACTCGACAACCAAGCGCGTACCGATGCGCGGATGCGCTGTTGCCATACAGCCTGCGACCGTCGCAGCCGCACAAAGCAACGGAAAAGCAATGATCCTCTTTTCCCTGCCGCGCATACCCAGCCCCCATTTCTCAAATACGCTATTCAATTATACTTCCAAGAAAATAACCTGACTATTCGGACCGCGACCGGGCTTGCATGAGCGGGGGCATCCCAATGATCGCCGTAATCTTCCAGGTCATGCCGAAGCCGGGCCGGGCGGACGACTACTTCGATGCCGCGAAGGCGCTGGCGGACGAGGTGGCGAAGATCGACGGCTTCATCTCGGTCGAGCGCTTCGCCAGCGTCACCAATCCCGGCAAGTTCCTGTCGCTGTCGCTGTGGCGGGACGAGGCGGCGGTCGAGCGCTGGTACGCCCATGCCGGCCACCGCATGGCACAGGCGCGCGGACGCAGCGATGTGTTCGCCGACTACCGCATTACCGTCGCCGCCGTGCTGCGCGACTACGACATGGCGGCGGGGCGGCAGGCGACCTAATCCAGCGGCCTAGAGCACTATCCGTTCAATCCGATCACGGATTGTCACCCCGGCCAAGCGGCGTAGCCGCGCCGAGCCGGGGCCCATGGACACCGAACCATGGCCTTCTGGCACGGCTCGTGTTCATGGAACCCGGCTCTCCGCCCTGCAGGCTCCGGCCGGGATGACAGGTCTGTTGGTCGGTTTGAACGGAAATTGCGCTAGCATTCGCGCGACGTGTCGCCGGCGGCATGCGCCATCAGCGCGTCGCCGAGGAACATGATGAACGGCGTTCCGTAGCGGTCCTCGTAGTCGTCGATGATCTCGCGGACCTCGTCGATGCCCTTGCCGTCCAGCTCGAACAGCGGCACGACGTAGTCCCGGCCGTCCTCGCCGGTGACGCGCAGGCAGGCCGGGCGGTCGCGCATGGCGACGACTTCCTCGGCGATGAGATAGCCGAAGCGTCGCGTCTGCGCGTCCGGGGCGACGAACGGCACGATCAGCGCCGCGACAATGGCGGCAAGGGCAAGCCTCGACATGTTCCGCTCCACCAGCCGGCACGCCCCCTCGTCCCGTCGGGACGAACGCTAGCGTCGGGCGACGGTGCGGACAAGCCGGCCGCTAGCGTTCCTCGCGCTGGGCCGGCTCGTCGACCGGCACGCCGGCCTCGAACTTGCCGGTGCGGATGACCTGGAAGGTCGAGACCGTATTGACGTGCGGCACGCGCGTGATGCGCGTCGTCAGCTCGTTCTCGTGCGCGGTGTTGCGGGCGACGATGCGGAGCATGAAGTCGCCGCCGCCGCGAATCATGTCGCAACGCCGCACTTCCGGCCACGCGCCCACGGTGCGCTCGAACTCGCCCAGCACGGCGTCGGACTGGGCGTCGAGGCCGACAAGGGCGTGGAACATTACCTCGTAGCCGAGCAGTTCGGCGTCCAGTTCGGCATGGAAGCCGCGGATGTAGCCGGCCTCCTCCAGCGCCCGCACCCGCCGCAGGCAGGGCGGCGCCGAGATGCCGGCACGGCGCGCCAGCTCGACATTGGTCATGCGGCCATTGTCGCGCAGGTTGCGCAGAATCTTCCGATCGATGGCGTCGAGCCTCACCCGACGCCGGCCGTTGCTTTCCGCCGGCATTGCCAGCCCCCGCCTCCACCGTCCCGCCCGTGCCGCGAAACATAATAACTCGAAAGAAAGTTTCAATCTGGCCGCTGGCAGAAGATCGCGGGGCTGCGCTATGCCCCGCTCATGGCGCAATTCTCTGTCGAGCGCACTGCCTGCTGGGTCGTCACCGACGGCAAGGCCGGTATGGAAAGCCAGTGCCGGGCGCTGGCCGCGGCGCTGGGCCTCAATCCGACGGTCAAGCGCATCGCCGTGCGGCCGCCCTGGCGCTGGCTGCCGCCGTCGCTGTGGCCGTCGCCGCAGGCGGCCCTCCAGACCGGCCGGGACGGCGGCGACAACCTCGCCAAACCCTGGCCGGACCTGATCATCTCGACCGGCCGGCAGACCGTCGCGCCGGTGCTGGACATCAAGCGCCGCTCCGGCAGGAGCCGGCCGGTGCGGGTCGTCCAGATCCAGAACCCGCGCGTCGCGGCCAGCCGCTTCGACCTCGTCATAGCGCCCCGGCACGACCGGCTGGACGGCGACAACGTCATCGTCACGCTCGGCGCCCTGCACGCCGTCACGCCGGCCGCGCTCGCCGCGGCGCGGGCCGTCTGGGGAGCGCGCCTGGAGCGGCTGCCGCGGCCACGTGTCGCGGTGCTGCTCGGCGGCGGCAACCGGGCCTATCGCCTCGGCGCGCGCGAGGGACGCGCGATCGCGGCCGCGCTGGCGGCACTGGCGGCGACCGGCGCCGGCCTGATGGTGACGCCGTCGCGGCGCACGCCACCGGATTGCGCGGCCGCGGTGAGGGCGGCGCTGTCCGGGCACGCCGCCATCGTCTGGGATGGCAGCGGCGACAACCCCTATCCCGGCTTCCTGGCGCTGGCCGACGCGGTGCTGGTGACCGCCGACTCGGTGAACATGGTCAGCGAGGCGGCGGGGACCGGCAGGCCGGTGCATGTCATCGACCTGCCCGGCGGTTCCGCCCGCTTCCGCCGCTTCCACCGGGCGATGCGCGAGGCCGGTGTGACGCGGCCCTTCGCCGGACGGCTGGAGGACTGGACCTATCCCGTCCCCGACGATACCGCTCGCGCGGCACGCGCGGTGGCGCAGCGACTGGAGCTTCCGCTGCCGGCGCCTTGAGGTGGCGCAATTGCAATCACCCCGTGCCGGCCGTAAACAGGGCGCGACATGCCCGTGCTCGACCTTGCCGCCATTGCTGCGGCCCCGGCGCGATCGGCGCCCTTCCCGCACTTCGTCGTGCCGGGCGCCATCCGCGCCGACGCCCTCGCCGCGATCCACCGCGACTTTCCGGCCATCGCCGGGCCGGGCAGCTTCCCGTCGTGGACACTCGACTACGGCGCCGGTTTCGCCGGCCTCGTGGGCGCCCTGGAAGGCGAGGACCTGGCACGCCTCGTCGGCGACAAGCTGGGCATAGATCTCGGCGGCCGGCCGACGATGCTGACCGTGCGCGGCCACTGCCGCGCCAGCGACGGGCGCATCCACACCGATTCCGCCGGCAAGCTGGTCACCGCGCTGTTCTATCTCAACAGCGACTGGGAAGCGCCGGGCGGCCGCCTGCGCCTGCTCAACAACGACCGCGACCTCGACGACTACATCCTCGAAGTGCCGCCGGCTGCCGGCACGCTGCTGGCCTTCCGCTGCACCGAGAATGCCTGGCACGGGCACGAATCCTTCGTGGGGGAGCGCCGTTCGCTGCAGCTCAACTGGGTGACGGGCAAGACCTATCTGTGGCGCGAGCAGGCACGGCACTCGCTGTCCGCCTTCGCCAAGCGCCTGCGCGCGTCCTGAGGACGGCGGCGATGGCGCTCGACATCGAGACCTTCTCCAACCGCAGCGGCGGCTACTCCTTCTTCAAGGCGGCGGGCCACCCGGCCGTCGCCGCGCCGGCCCGCGCGATGATCGCGCGCCTCGCCGCGGCCGGCCCGGTCGCCGTCTACGACCCGCTCGGCTTCGCCGTGCCGTTCGCTGCCCTGCATCCGCTGGCCGGCGTCGACCTCGCCCATGTCTACGTGCAGGACGTCGCGCGCATCGGCGAGGCGCTGCTCGGCCGCGACGCCGAGCCGGTGACGGCGCTGGCGGACGCGAAGGTGGGGGCCCTGCTCGTCGTCGCCTTCGACGCCGCGACCATCGTCGCCCATATCCGCCACCTCGTGCCGGCTGGCTGCGCGGTGGTGTCACTCGACGCCATGCGCCTGCCGGACGCCAAGCTGACGGTCCCCGGCACCTATCTGCACAACCTCAACTTCGCCACCAACTTCGCCTTCTTCCGCGACACCGGCACGGGCGCCGCGGCACGGCACACGCGCGTCGTCACCGCCAACTACTGGCACGGCTACAGGGCGCGCGGCGTGCGGCTGTGGCTGCAACTGATCGACGGCGCCGGCGCGACGCTGGCCGAGTGGGAGGAGGCGCTGCCCGACTCCGCCGCAGGCGTGGCCATCGACAGCCGCGCCGTGCGGCGGCGCTTCGGGCTGGCGGAGTTCACCGGCCAGCTCTTCATCCACGCCGTCGGCGTCGCCGGCCACGACATCGTCAAGTACGCCCTCGACACCTACGGCGAGGACGGTTCGGTGCTGTCCTGCACCCACGACGCCAACGCCTGGCCGGCCGATTTCTACGCCGGCCTGCCCGCCCCGGCGGCGGACGAGCGCGTCGTGCTGTGGGTGCAAAACAGCCACCCCTGCCCCATTCCGGCCGGCGCCATCGGCCTCAACGCGATGGGCGACGACGGCGGGGCGGCCTTCCTCGACCGCGCGGTGCCGGCCTTCGGCACGGCGGCACTCGACGTCGCGACACTGCTGCCGGGCCTCGCCTGGCCGGCGCAGATCGAGATCCGCGCCGGCAAGCATTTCGTGCGGCCGCGCTACGAGATCGAACGGGCCGGCACGCCGTCGCGGCTGCGTATCGCCCATCCGAACGTCGAACGCACAGATCTCGAACCCGATCCGCGCATCGCCGCCCTCGGCGCGACGCTCGGCAAGGGCTACATCCTGCCGGCGCCGGTGCTGCCGCGCGAGCGCTGGCGCTCGATCGCCCTGCTGACGCCGATGGCGCGCACGCAGGACCACCTACCCGTCGCCGTGCTCGCCTACGACAGTGCCGGCCACGAGGTGGCGCGCCGGCCGCTCGGCGAACTGCGGCGAAGCGACAGCGTGGCGGTCGACTTCGACGACGTCTTTCCCGGCGCGCCGGCCGATTTCCGCGGCCACATCGAGCTGGTCTACGACTTCAGCGCCGGCGGCACGGCGGCCCAGCGCGGCGTCGACGGCTGGCTGCACGGCCTCTTCCGCTACGAGGACCGCCGCACCGGGCACATCGCCGAGACCAGCTTCGGCGCGCATGTGTTCAACACCGTGCTGACCTTCGCGGGCGAGCCGCAGTCCTACACCGGCCGCGCCCCGGGCCTGTCGACGCGCCTCTTCCTGCGCGCCGCCCCCGGCCTCGGCCTGACCGACGATCCCGCCGACAGCAGTGTGGGCGCCGAGACGCTGTGCCAACTCATCTACCCTGCTTCGACGCCGTGGCACGCCGCCTCGCAAACGCGGCTCGCGCTGCATGACGGCGCCGGCCGCGAGGTGGCGACGCGCGACATCGCCATCCCCTGCGGCGGCTCGCGCCTGTTCACGGTCTCGGAAATGTTCGACGAGGGCGAGCGGCGCCAGGCCATCGCCAACGACGGCGCCGGCACGGCCTATGTGCTGATCCGCGACACCACCTGCCGCCTGTTCGGCTATCACGGCCTCGAAACCCGCGGCGGCGGCGCCTTCAGCCTCGACCACATGTTCGGTTTCTGAGGTCCGCCCTCCCTCCGCGCGCACTGCGGTGGGATTCTGTCGTGCGGCCGCGCCGCCTCCGCTATTCTCCCGCCAACGACAGAACACGTCCGCCGGGAGGACAGCCATGCTCGAATTCGAAGCCGCCGTGCCGTTCGACGGCGCCGCCATTCCGTCGTTCTTCTGCCGGCCGGACGCCGACGGGCCCTACCCCGCCGTCATCATGCACATGGACGCGCCGGCCATCCGCGAAGAACTGCGCGGCTTCGCCCGCCGTATCGCCGGCCACGGATACGCCGTGCTGCTGCCCGACCTCTACTGGCGCTTCGGCCGGCTGCGCTTCGACCTCGCGCGGCGGAACGAGGCCATGACGCAGATGATCACGGCGGCGCGGCTGTCGCTGACCAACGCCCAGGTCGTCGCCGACACGCGCGCCTGCCTCGCCTGGCTAGCCGAGCGCAAGGACGTGTCGCGGGCGCCGAAGGGCGTCGTCGGCTGGTGCATGTCGGGCTCGTTCTCGCTCGCCGCGGCGGGCGAGATGCCGGACGAGTTCGCCGCCTGCGCCACGCTCTACGGCGTCGGCATGGTGACCGACCAGCCGGACTCGCCGCACCTGCTGGCGCCGAAGCTCAAGGCCGAACTGTACGGCGCCTTCGCCGAGCACGACGTCTTCGTGCCCGACAACGTCGTCCCCGATCTCGAGAAGGCGCTGACGGCGGCGGGCAAGCCCTTCATCATCGAGACCTTCCCGACGACGCATCACGGCTTCCAGTTCCCCGAGCGCACGGCGGTCTATCACAAGGACGCGGCCGAGGCGGCCTGGGTGCGCATCTTCGATCTGTTCGCCCGCCGCCTCCAGGGCAAGGGCGTCGCCGCCGCCGCGCAGTAGCGCGCCCGCACCGGAGCATCGCCATGATCGAGTTCGAGGTCGCCATCCCGCGCGATGGCGCCACCATCCCCGCGTTCTTCTGCAAGCCGGCGGCCGAAGGTCGCTTTCCCTGCGTCATCATGTACATGGACGCGCCAGGCATCCGCGAGGAGCTGCGCGACTTCGCGCGCCGCATCGCCGGCCACGGCTACGCCGTGCTGCTGCCCGACCTCTACTGGAAGCTCGGCCGGCTGCGCTTCGATGTGCCCAACCGCGACGATGCCATGCTCAGGGTCATGCTCACGGCGATGAACACCATCGACAACGCCTCGGTCGCCGCCGACACGCGCGCGTTCGTCGACTGGATGGCCGGACGCGACGATCTCGCGCACGGCCGCAGCGCCGCCATTGGCTGGTGCATGTCGGGCCAGTACGTGCTCGGCACGGTCGGCAGGCATCCCGGCGAGTTCGTCGCTGGCGCCACGCTCTACGGGGTGGGCATGGCGACCGACAAGCCGGACTCGCCGCACCTGCTCGCCGGCAATGTGAAGGCCGAGCTTTATTGCGCCTTCGCCGAGACCGACCACACGGTGCCGGCGACGGTGGTGCCGACGCTGTGCAGTTCGTTCGACGCGGCGAAGGTCCGATACGAGATCGAGACCTTCCCCGGCACGGTGCACGGCTTCCAGTTCCCCAGGCGCCGCGGCGACTACCATGCCGACGCCGCCGAGGCAGCGTGGACGAAGATCTTCGCGCTGTTCGCGCGCAAGCTCGGCGGCACCGCTTAGGCGACGCGCCGCCGCGCTTGCGCGGCCCGACGCCCGCTTGCCACACTTGGCGCACACCCCAGCGCCAACGAGGCAGATCATGGACGTCCGCGCCGCCATCGCCCACGCCCCCGGCAAGCCCCTGACGATCGAGACGGTGAAGCTCGACGGGCCGAAGGCCGGCGAGGTGCTGGTCGAGATCAGGGCCACCGGCGTCTGCCACACCGACGCCTACACCCTGTCGGGCGCGGACTCGGAGGGGCTGTTTCCCGCCATACTCGGGCATGAGGGCGCCGGCGTCGTGGTCGATGTCGGAGCGGGCGTGACGACCCTGAAGAAGGGCGACCACGTCATCCCGCTCTACACGCCGGAGTGCCGGCAGTGCCCCTCCTGCCTGTCGCAGAAGACCAATCTCTGCACGGCGATCCGCGCGACGCAGGGCCAGGGCGTGATGCCCGACGGCACCAGCCGGTTCTCGCTCGACGGCGAGAAGGTGCATCACTACATGGGCACCTCGACCTTCGCCAACTACACCGTGCTGCCGGAGATCGCGCTGGCGAAGATCCGCGAGGACGCGCCCTTCGACAAGGTCTGCTACATCGGCTGCGGCGTCACCACCGGCATCGGGGCCGTCATCAATACAGCCGGGGTCGAGGCCGGCTCGCGCGTCGTCGTCTTCGGCCTCGGCGGCATCGGCCTCAACGTCGTGCAGGGCGCGCGCATGGTGGGCGCCGACATGATCGTCGGCGTCGACCTCAACCCGGCGCGCAAGGCGCTGGGCGAGCGGTTCGGCATGACCCATTTCGTCAATCCGAAGGAGGTCGAGGGCGACCTCGTGCCGTACCTCGTCAACCTGACGAAGGGCGGCGCCGACTACTCGTTCGAGTGCATCGGCAACGTGACGACCATGCGCCAGGCGCTCGAATGCTGCCAGCGCGGCTGGGGCACCAGCGTGATTATCGGCGTCGCCCCAGCGGGCGCGGAAATCTCGACGCGGCCGTTCCAGCTCGTCACCGGCCGCACCTGGAAGGGCACCGCCTTCGGCGGCGCGCGCGGCCGCACCGATGTACCGAAGATCGTCGACTGGTACATGGACGGCAAGATCGATATCAACAGCCTGATCACCCACACGCTGCCGCTCGACCGCATCAACGACGCATTCGACCTGATGCACGAGGGCAAGTCGATCCGCTCGGTCGTCACCTTCTGAGGCATTTCCCGCGCGACTGCTTGCCCGGCGCGCGAAGGCACGGATAAATCGGCGCCGGAGCATCCGTTTCACTCGGCCTGCTTCGGTCATGGGGACGAGCGTCGTCGGTCGGCAACCGGCGGCCCGGAAGGGGAGAGTTCGAATGACATTCAATCTTGGCCTTGCCGGCGCCGTCGCGCTGGCCGCCCTCGCCGCCGCCTCGGGCGCAGCGGCCGAGACGCCGCTGGAACGCGGCACCTACCTGATGAAATCCATCGTCGCGTGCGGCAACTGCCACACGCCGCAGGGCCCGAACGGGCCGCTGCCGAACATGGAACTGGCGGGCGGGCTGGTGTTCGACGAAGCCCCCGCCTTCGTCGCCGTCGCACCGAACATCACGCCGGACGTGCAGACGGGAATCGGCGGCTGGACGGACGCGCAGATCATCGCCTCCATCCGCGAAGGCAAGCGCCCCGATGGCACCATCATCGGGCCGCCGATGCCGATCGGTCTCTATCGCGGCCTGTCCGACGGCGACGTGAAGGCCATCGTCGCCTATCTGCGTGCCGCGAAGCCGGTGAAGAACACCGCGAAGAAGTCGCAGTACAACGTGCCGC
The DNA here is from genome assembly GCA_050246875.1 of Alphaproteobacteria bacterium. Lineage (GTDB taxonomy): Bacteria > Pseudomonadota > Alphaproteobacteria > UBA6615 > UBA6615 > SHWB01. The sequence continues at coordinate 445,943 of JBFWVF010000001.1, forward strand.
TGCCGCCGGCCTATGGACCGCCTGTGGGTTCCGTACCGGAGCCGGACCGCAAGGACAAGGTCAAGTACGGCGCCTACCTCGCCGGTCCGGCCGGTCACTGCATCGAGTGCCACTCGACGCCGGGCCCTCAGGGCGCGCCGGATATTGCCGGCAGCCTCGGCGCCGGCGGCATGCAGTTCAGGGGTCCGTGGGGCGTCAGCGTCGCCTCCAACATCACGCCGACCGGAATCGGCAAATGGACCGACGCGCAGGTCAAGACGGCCATCACGAAAGGCCTGCGGCCGGACGGCAGCAAGCTGCTGCCGCCAATGGGCATTCCGTACTACGCCAACATCGCACCAACCGATCTCGACGCCATCGTCGCCTATCTGCGGACGCTGCCGCCGAAGTAGGTTTCCGCGGCTATCGTCCCGGCACCGGAACAGCGCGACCCGGCCACGAACCCGTGGCCGGGTCGTTTGCTTTGGTCGCGTGGCTGGCAAACATGCGTTGCATTAGAAAGCGTCTAAGAAGCACTTGAAAAATGCGTTGGGCCACGCCACGTTCAGCAGCGTCGGGCCGCACGCGACGACGCCGGCCCCCAGGTGCAACGCAGATTCCCGAGAGGCTTCGAGATGACCGATATGTCCGCCGCCCCCGCCTGCCTTGTCGGCCGCAAGGCGCCCGACTTCACCGCCGCCGCCGTGCTGCCCGACGGCGCCATCGACGAGGCATTCAACCTGCGCCAGTGGCTGGACGGTGACTACGGCGTCGTCTTCTTCTGGCCGCTCGACTTCACCTTCGTCTGCCCGTCGGAGATCCTCGCCTACAACGCCCGCGTCGGCGCCCTGAAGGAGCGCGGCGCGAAGCTGGTCGGCGTATCGATCGACAGCCAGTTCTCGCACTACGCCTGGCGCGAGACGCCGGTCGAGCGGGGCGGCCTCGGCAAGGTCGATTTCCCGCTGGTCGCCGACGTCACCAAGGCGATCTCGCGCGACTACGGCGTGCTGACGGGCGGCGCGGTGGCGCTGCGCGGCACCTTCGTCATCGACCGCGACGGCGTGGTCCGCCAGCAGCTCGTCAACGACCTGCCGCTCGGCCGCGATGCCGACGAGGCGGTGCGTATCCTCGACGCGCTGCAGTTCCACGAGGAACACGGCGAGGTCTGCCCGGCCGGCTGGCGCAAGGGCGCCGCCGGCATGAAGCCCGACGCCGCAGGGGTCGCCGCCTATCTGCGCGACCACGCACACGCCCTGTGATGGCGCGGCAACCGGCGGCGGCACGCCGCCGGTTGCCAGCCCCGTGCCGCCCCCTTATCTAGGGACAGCGCAACCCAGCCTGCCTGCGAGTCCGGCCATGAGCGAGACGCACCACGCCCGCATCCTGATCCTCGGTTCCGGGGCCGCCGGCTGCACGGCGGCCATCTACGCCGCGCGCGCCAACCTCAAGCCGGTCATGCTGCAGGGCCTGCAGCCCGGCGGCCAGCTCACCATCACCACGGAAGTCGAGAACTACCCCGGCTTCGCCGAGGCCATCCAGGGCCCTTGGCTGATGGAACAGATGGTCAAGCAGGCCGAGCATGTCGGCACGACGATCATCAACGACATCGTCGTCGACGTCGACCTGACGCGCCGGCCGTTCCGCTGCGAAGGCGATTCCGGCGACATCTACCTTGCCGACACGCTGGTCATCGCCACCGGCGCCTCGGCGCGCTGGCTTGGCCTGCCGTCCGAACAGCACTTCCAGGGCTTCGGCGTCTCCGCCTGCGCCACCTGCGACGGCTTCTTCTACCGCGGCAAGGAAGTCGTAGTCGTCGGCGGCGGCAATACCGCAGTCGAAGAGGCGCTGTTCCTCACCAATTTCGCTAGCAAGGTGACGCTGGTTCACCGTCGCGACTCCCTCCGCGCCGAAAAGATCGGGCAGGACCGGCTGTTCCGCAATCCGAAGGTCGAGGTGATCTGGGATTCGGTGGTCGACGAAGTGCTCGGCGCCGAGGAGCCGCGCGGCGTGACCGCCGTGCGCCTGAAGAACGTCAAGACCGGGGCGACCCAGGACGTGCCCTGCCACGGCCTGTTCGTGGCCATCGGCCATGACCCGAACACGGCGGTGTTCCGCGGCAAGCTCGACATCGACGACGAGGGCTATCTGCGAACGAAGCCGGATTCGACCGCGACCAACGTGCCGGGCGTGTTCGCCGCCGGCGACGTCAAGGACAAGGTCTTCCGCCAGGCGGTGACGGCCGCCGGCATGGGCTGCATGGCCGCGCTGGAGGCCGAGCGCTTCCTCGCCGCCGAGGAAGACCACGCCGCCCGCGCCGCCGCCGAGTAGGCTCCCGCAAGCACCCGACGCTGCCGCCGCCGGCCGCCAAGGCCCCGGAATTCCTGAACTCTCCGCCCGGTCCGCTGCGCGATAATTGCAGTACGCGGAAAATCCGGGCCGGTACCGCTTTCCTTATGCGCCGCACGCATACTATCTAGGCGTGGGGCAAGGGGGTCGGTGGGGCCGCCAGGGGAGGGCGGAACAGTTCCAAACATGCCAATGGACTGGGACAAGCTGCGCGTCTTCCACGCGGTCGCGGAGGCGGGCAGCTTCACGCATGCCGGCGAGGCGCTGCACCTGTCGCAGTCGGCCGTCAGCCGGCAGGTCGGCGCGCTCGAGGAATCGCTCGGCTGTACCCTGTTCCACCGTCATGCACGCGGCCTGATCCTCACCGAGCAGGGCGAGATGCTCTACCGGACCGTGCATGACGTCTTCCACAAGCTGTCGATGGTCGAGGCGCTGCTGACAGAGTCGCAGGAGCGCCCGCAGGGACCGCTGAAGGTGTCGACGACCGTCGGCCTCGGCTCCCTCTGGCTGACGCCGCGCATCCACGAGTTCCTCGACCTCTATCCCGACATCCAGGTGACGGTGATCACCATCGACGAGGAGCTCGACCTGTCGATGCGGCAGGCCGACTGCGCCATCCGCCTGACCCCGCCGACCCAGCCCGATCTGGTGCAGCGCCGGCTGGCGCAGGTCCATACCCACATTTTCGCCTCGCCCGACTACATCAAGCAGTACGGCATGCCCGAGCGGGTCGCCGACCTGCCGCGCCACCGCCTGATCGGCTACGGCGAGGACGTTCGCCGCCCGGTGCCGACGGTCAACTGGCTGCTCGAGGCGGCGCAACGGCAGGCCAACGAGCCGATCCGGCCGGTGCTGCTACTGAACAATCTCTACGGCATCTTCCGCGCCGTCGAACTCGGCGTCGGCATCGCCGCCCTGCCCGACTTCCTCGCCCGCGAGGCGCGCACCCTCGTGCGCGTGCTGCCGGAAATGGAAGGGCCCTCCTACGAGGCCTTTTTCGTCTACCCGGAAGAGTTGCGCAATTCCCAGCGAATCGCGGTCTTCCGCGATTTTCTGCTGCGGAAAGTCGCGGAAACCCGCTTCTGAAAAATGCCGGCTAACGCATGACGGGAATCCGTCAGGCGACTGCAACCGACATGCGCTGAGCGCATGGCTGGGAGTCCTATTTTTCGGAGTGTCCCGCGCCGCCGGGCGACTATCTATTGATCAAGCCGGTGTCGTCCTGCGGCACCGCTTCCGTGCGATGAAACTCCTCCCTCCCTTCATCGCACATTCGGGCCGGCTCAGGGCCGGTCCGCGCGTCTTTCGAGACGTGAAGCCTCCCTGTTCCACTGGCCGGGCCCTCGTGGCCCGGCCAATTTTTTTGGCATGCGGCCGGCGCGGGCCTCTCACATGTAGAGCTTCTCGCCTTCCATGCCCTTGTAGAGGTCGGCGACGAACTCGGCGTAGCCGTTGAACAGCAGCGTCGGCACGCGATCGTTGCGGTCCTTGCCCAGCACCCACTCGGTGGCCTGGCTCCAGCGCGGGTGGTCGACCTTGGGATTCACGTTGGCCCAGAAGCCATACTCAGAATCCTGCAGTTCCTCCCAGAACGAGACCGGCCGCTTGTCGGTGAAGGTGAAGCGGACGATCGACTTGGTCGACTTGAAGCCGTACTTCCACGGCAGGGCGAGGCGCAACGGCGCCCCGTTCTGCGGCGGCAGCGGCTTGCCGTAGAGGCCGACGACCATGAAGGCGAGGTCGTTGGTCGCCTCGGCCATCGTCACGCCCTCGACATAGGGCCACGGATACCAGAACTGGCGCAGGCCCGGCATCTGCTCCTTGTCGGCCAGGGTCTCCATGCGCACGTACTTCGCCCCCGACAGCGGCCGCGCGATATCCACCAGCGCCTTCATCGGGAAGCCCGACCACGGCACGGTCATGGCCCAGGCCTCGACACAGCGGTGGCGGTAGACGCGCTCCTCGATCTGCACCCGGGCCAGCAGGTCGTCGATGTCGAGCGTCTGCTCCTTCTCGACCATGCCGTCGAGCTTCACCGTCCACGGCCGCAGCTTGAGATTCTTGGCCGCTGGCCAGATCTCCTTGTGCGAACCGAATTCATAGAAGTTGTTGTAGGTGGTCGCCTCCTTCTCCGGCGTCAGCTCGCGGTCGACCTTGTAGGTCTCGTTGCGCGGCCCGGGCAGGCGTGCGGCCAGCGAGTCGGCCGCGCGGGCCGGCGCGGCGGCGAACAGCGGCGCGGATGCGGCCAGCATCGAGCCGGCGGCCATGCCGGCCAGCAACCGCCGACGGTCCCGGTAGATGTGCTCCGGCGTCGCCGCCCGTTCGGGCAGTTCCCAGCCGCGTCGCGTCCGCGTCAGCATCTCGGTTCTCTCCGCTCTCGTCGCCCCGCCCAGGACGATGGGCGGCGGCGGCGCTCAAATCAACTCACGCGTGGTTGACCGGAACGGAGGCGGCCTACGCCGGGGCGGCGACGCGGCCGCCCGCCGGCTCGTCGCGGATCGGCCAGTGCAGGACCGCCGCCAGCAGCCCGAGCAGGATCGAGGCGATCCACATGGCGTCGTAGCTGCCGGTGACGTCGTAGGCGCGGCCGCCGAGCCAGGCGCCGAGGAAGGCGCCGACCTGGTGGCTGAAGAAGACGATGCCGAACAGCATGCCGACATGCTTTGCCCCGAACAGCCGGGCAACCAGCGCGCCGGTCAGCGGCACCGTCGACAGCCACAGCAGCCCGAACACGGCCGAGAAGACATAGATCGTCAGTTCCGTCTTGGGCGCCACGACGAGGCCGGCGATGACCGCGGCGCGGGCGAGGTAGATCAGCGCGAGGATGTGCTTCTGGCGGTAGCGGTCGCCGAACCAGCCCGCCGCCCAGGTGCCGGCGACGTTGGCGAGGCCGATGACGCCGAGGGCCCAGCCGCCGACCTCCGGCGCGAGCCCGCACGAAGCGACGAAGCCCGGCAAATGGGTGCCGATGAAGGTGACGTGAAAGCCACAGACGAAGAAGCCGGCGGTCAGGTAGAGGAAGCCCTGGTTGCGGCACGCCGCCGCCAGGGCGCCACCGGTCGACATCGCATCGCCACCGGTCGGCGGCGACGGCGGTGCGGCGTTCACCATGGCCGGCACCTTGCGCGTGCCGAGGCCGAGCATGCCGGCCAGCACCAGCACCACCAGCATGATGCCGCTGGTGATCCACAGGCCCGCCTGCCAGCCGTCGCCGCCGATGACGAGCTGGGCGAGCTGCGGCGACGCGAACAGGCCGACCGAGCTGCCAAGGCTCACCGTGGCGATGGCGCTGGCGCGTCTCTCCGCCGGAACGGCGCGCCCGACCGCGCCATAGACGATGGCGAAGCCGCAGCCGGCCAGACCGATGCCGATCAGCACGCCGGCAGACAGCATCAGCCCGACCGGATCCAGCCAGAGCGTCATGCCGATCAGGCCGGCGGCGTAGGAAAGCGCGCCGAAGGCGATCATCCTGCCGGCCCCCCAGCGGTCGGCGAGCGCGCCCGTAAAGGGCTGCAGCGCACCCCACAGCAGGTTCTGCACGGCGATGGCAAGCCCGAAGGTCTCGTGCGTATGGCCGAGATGCAGCGTCATCGGCGGCAGGTAGAGGCCCATCGTCTGGCGCGAGCCCATGGCGATGGCGAGGATCGCAGCGCCAGCCACGATCACCAGCGCCGCCCGCCGCTCCGACGTACCGCCCATTGGCATTCCTCCTGCGGCCCGCGTTGGCCGCGGTGCCGTCGCTACTGTCGCCCGCCGCCCCGCGCCGCACAATCGCGGTCGCCGACGGACCCTGCTACAGGGGCTTGCCCTCGATCTCGTCGCGCAGCATGTCGACGAACATGCGCGGACCGCGCAGATGGGGATTGACCGCCAGCGCGCGCCGGAAAGCCTCGTAGGCCGGACGCAGCAGGCCGCGTTGCAACTGGATCTGCCCGGCCCCGCTGAGCGCCCCGAAATGGCGCGGCTCGAGCGCCAACGTGCGCTCGACATCGGCCAGCGAGGCCTTCAGCTCGCCCATCACGAAATACACCGTCGCGCGCTTGTTCCAGGCTTCCGCAAAATCGGGCGCCTTGGCCACCAGTTCGGAATAGATGGCGAGCGCCCGCTCCATGTCCCGCGCGTGCATGGCCGCGAGGCCGCGCGCCATGAGGCTGTCCGCCTCGGCATCGTCCGACTGCATCCAGATGCGCCAGATTTCCAGCTCGGACACGCGCACTTCCTCGGCGTCCTGCGACACCTGCAGGACGGCGAACAGGGCGTCGAGCCGCGGGTCTTTCTGGTCGGCGGCGACCGACGAGGTGGCCGCGAGGAGAAATGCGGCGGCCGCCGCCATGCGAAGGAGGCCATGCGCCATGCGATCCAGTATCCTCCGCGTCGATACCGCCGCCAAGCCTTGTGGCGGCACCGTCGACGGAGACCGCGGATGCACCCGGAGGTCCATTTCGCCGCCAGCTACGCCGACGCGCGGGCCAAGTTCCTCGCCGCCGCGCTCGATGCCGGCGCCGCCGTTCGCCGCCTGATCCATCCCGAGCGTGGGCCCGCCGGCGAAACGCTGGCGATCGACGTCGCCCGCCTCGGTCCGGCCACCGCGCGGCGCGTCCTCGTCGTCGTCTCGGCGACACATGGCGCCGAGGGCTTCTGCGGTTCGGGGTTCCAGACTGGCCTGCTGGCTGAGCGCGACGCGCCGAGACCGCCGGCAGCCGATACCGCGCTCGTGCTGATCCACGCCATCAATCCCTTCGGCTTCGCCTGGCTGTCGCGCACCACGCACGAGAACGTCGACCTCAACCGCAACTTCGTCGATCACCGCGCCGGCGCCTGGCCGGCCAATCCCGGCTATGACGCGCTCGCCGACGCCATCGTGCCGGCCGAATGGACCGACGATGCCAAGGCGTCGGCCGACCGCCAGCTCGACGCCTTCGGCGACGAGCATGGCCAGATGGCGCTTCAGGCGGCCATCTCGATCGGCCAGTGGCGCCATCCCGATGGCGTGTTTTACGGCGGCAACGCGGCGACTTGGTCGCGCCGCGCGCTGGAAGCGATCTGCTGCGACGAGCTGGCCTCGGCGCGGCGCGCCGTCCTGCTCGACTTCCACACCGGCCTCGGGCCGCGCGGCTACGGCGAGCCCATCTCCTGCCACGCACCGGACAGCGCCGCCGACCGGCGAGCCCGGGAGATCTTCGGCGCCGAAGTGACCAACCCGGCCACCGGCAACTCGGCCTCGGCCGCCGTCATGGGCACGCTCGATGACGGCATCGCCACCGCCGCCCCCTGGGCCGAATGGACCTCGCTGGCGCTGGAGTTCGGCGTGGTGCCGCTGAAGGACACCCTCGACGCCATCCGCGCCGACGCCTGGCTGGCGCGCGACCGGCGTTCGACCAGCCATGCCGCCCGCGCCATCCGCCAGCGCATGCGCGAGACCTTCTACGGCGACGATGCCGAATGGAAGACGCGTGTCTGGGCGCGGGGCAGCGATTTCACCGAGCGCGCCCTTGCCGCGCTGGCGCGCATGTGAGGACGCGGAAGGAGACCGTCATGGGACGCTGGCTGGTCGCATTCCTGCTCGGCGGAGTCGCCGGGGCGGCCTTCGGGGTCGCGCTCGGCTTCTTCCTCTTTCCCTACGTCTTTCCGCCGCCGCCGGCGGCCGAGACGCTGTCCGACGCCGAGAGCGCCCGCATCGTCGCCAGTGGCACCTTCATCCACGCCGATCCGTCCGATCCCGTCCATTACGGTCAGGGTGGCGTCACCGTCTACGAGAACACCGTCTTTCTGGGCCCCGACTTCAAGGTTGGGCCCGGGCCGGCCTACCACGTCTATCTCGTGCCCCGCGCCCAGGTGCGGCGCTCGGCCGACGTGCCCGAAACGATGTATGTCGACCTCGGCGGCCTGCGGGCCTTCGAGGGTAGTCAGAAATACTCCGTCCCGGCAGGGGTGGACCTGTCGCGCTTCGCCAGCGTGGTCATCTGGTGCGAGCGCTTCGGCGTGCTGATCTCGCCGGCCGACCTGACGTTCCGCCACGGCCGCCCGTAGCAGAACCGCGCAGCGCATCAGCCCCGGATTGCGGCGATCGACGCCCGCCTTGATCCGGGGCCGATGCGACCGATGTCACACTCGACCGCCGGGTGGAAAGCGGGCGGCATTCATGGCGATCGCGCTTTACAATGCGCGCCGGCCGATGCAGATGGCCGGCGACTGGATGCGGATCGCGTGAACTCTCGCGCCGGATTCGATTGCGATCACAGAGGCTTGGGCGGTCGGCTGGATACGAGTTGTGCACATCGCCAGGCAAGCGCTGTCGCCATTCTGCAACGAGCGACAACACCCCCCGTCAAGCGCCGCATGTTCTGGGCTTGCACTGGATTAAATGATATAAAACAAAGTGTTAGATTGTTGCCTTATTTTTGGGCAAATGGGTACGAAGGCTTGGAAATCATGGCCGACGCGGCACCGCGGCGAGGACTGCTCACAAACTTGTCCACAGCTTTGGTGGAAAAGCATCGCGTCCCCACGCCAGCCGCCGGACGGGCAAGATGACCGCGTCCATTTCCGATCCCGCCGAAGTGCCGCCAGAGGCCGCTCCGGACGATGCCGCCGCCACCGCGCCGGACATCGGACGGGGCCTGGAAGTCCTGCGCGAGGCGGTACGGACCCTGCCGGCGGGCCCGGGTGTCTACCGCATGCTCGATGCCACCGGCGAGGCCCTGTATGTCGGCAAGGCCGCAAGTCTGAAGCGCCGGGTCACCAACTACACGCAGTTGCCGCGCCTGCCGGTCCGCCTGCAGCGGATGGTTTCGGAAACGGCTTCGCTGGAGGTGGTGACCACCCACACCGAGGCCGAGGCGCTGCTGCTCGAGGCCAACCTGATCAAGCGCCTGCGGCCGCGCTTCAACGTGCTGCTCCGCGACGACAAGAGCTTTCCGTACATCCTGCTGACCGGGCGCATCGACCGCACGATGAAGACCGGTGCCGACGCGACCGGCGAGTCCGCACGCCTGCGCCGGACCCATGGCGGGCCGGCCCCAGCCGACTGGACGGGGGTGGCCAAGTACCGCGGCTCGCGCAGTCATGACGGCGAGTTCTGGGGGCCCTATGCCTCGGCCGGCGCCGTCAACCGCACCCTGAACGCGCTGGAACGCGCCTTCCTGCTGCGTAGTTGCTCCGACGGCGTCTTCGCCGGCCGCAGCCGGCCCTGCCTCAAGTTCCAGCTTCGCCGCTGCTCCGGGCCCTGCGTCGGACGGATCGAGCCGGCGGACTACGCCCGCCTGGTGGAGCAGGCCCGCGAGTTCCTCGCCGGTCGCTCGCGCGAGGTGCAGGACGAGCTGGCGACGGCGATGAACCGGGCCGCCGAGAACCTCGAATACGAGGCCGCCGCGCGCTACCGCGACCGCATCCGCGCGCTGACCCAGGTGCAGGCCCAGCAGGACATCAATCTCGAAGGCCTCGACCTCGAGGAGGCCGACGTCATCGCGGCGGCCTCAGCCAGCGGCCAGGTCTGCGTGCAGGTGTTCTTCTTCCGCGGCGGCCGCAACAACGGCAACCGTGCCTACTTTCCACGCCACGACCGGGCGTTGGCGGAGGACGAGGTGCTCGCTGCCTTCATCGCCCAGTTCTACGACAACAAGCCGCCGCCGCGGCAGGTACTGCTGAGTCATCCGCTGGCCGAGGCGGCGCTGATCGCCGAGGCACTGTCGGTGCACGCAGGACACCGTGTCGCCGTCACCAGCCCGCAACGGGGCGCCAAGCGGCGGCTGGTCGAACACGCTCTGGCCAACGCCCGCGACGCCATCGCCCGCCGCCTCGCCGAGAGCGCCACGCAGCGCGACCTGCTGGAACGCCTCGGCGCCGCCTTCGCCCTCGAGGCGCCGCCGCAGCGCATCGAGGTCTACGACAATTCGCATGTTGCCGGCCGCAATGCCGTCGGCGGTATGATCGTCGCCGGGCCCGAGGGCTTCCGCAAGAACGCCTACCGCAAGTTCAACATCCGCGGTGCCCGGGCGATCACGCCAACCGCCGCGAACGACACCGGCGGCGGCGCGGACGGCGTGCGCGAGGCCGCCGAGGGCTACAGCCCCGGCGACGACTACGCGATGATGCGCGAGGTCCTGTCGCGCCGCTTCGCGCGCGCGCTGGAAGACGACGCCAACCGCGAGGACTGGCCCGATCTGGTGCTGATCGACGGCGGCGCCGGCCAGCTCGCCGTGGCGGAGGCGGTGCTCGCGGAGCTGGGTATCGACGACGTGCCGCTGGTCGCCATCGCCAAGGGCCCCGACCGCGACGCCGGGCGCGAGCGCTTCTTCATGCCCGGCCGCGAACCCTTCAGCCTGCCGGAGCGCGACCCGGCGCTGTATTTTCTGCAGCGGTTACGTGACGAGGCTCATCGATTCGCCATCGGTGCTCATCGCACGCGTCGTAGTCAGGCCATCGCGCGCAGTCCGCTTGACGAGATCGCGGGCATCGGCGCCGGCCGCAAGAAGGCGCTGCTGACCCATTTCGGCTCGGCCCGCGAGGTCTCGCGCGCCGGGCTGGACGATCTGGCACGCGTGCCGGGCATCAGCGCCACGGTGGCGAAGCGCATCTACGACCATTTCCATGGCGGCAGCTGAGTGCACGATGCGTCCGTACGCGGTACTATTCGTGCCATGAACGCTCCCAACGCGCTGACGCTCGCGCGCGTCGCCGCCGTGCCGGCCATCGTGCTGCTGCTGTTCGCCGACGATCCCGTCGCCGGCATCGCGCCGGCATGGCTGGCGGCGGCGCTGTTCGCGCTGGCGGCGGCGACCGACTGGGCCGATGGCTGGCTCGCCCGGCGCACCGGCGCCGTCTCGGCCTTCGGCCGCCTGCTCGACCCGGTCGCCGACAAGGTGCTGGTCGCGGGCGTGCTGGTCGGCCTCGTCGCCACGGGCGTGGTCGGCGGCTGGCACGTGGCGGCGGCGATCGTCATCCTCGGCCGCGAGCTGCTGGTCTCGGGCCTGCGCGAGTATCTCGCCCAGGCCGGGGGCGAACTGCCGGTCACCCGGCTCGCCAAGTGGAAGACGGCCGGCCAGCTGGTCTCCATCGTCGCCCTGGCGGCCTCGCCCGCCGCCGGCCCGGCGACCGAGATCGCCGGCCTCACCCTGCTCTGGCTCGCCGCCCTGCTGACGGCCGTGACCGGCTGGTCCTATCTCGCCGAGAGCCTGCGACGCGTCGCGGCGGCGCCACGGCCCGACGGCGCGGCCGACTGAGGCCCCGCATGCGTGTGCTCGGCATCGCCGGCTGGAGCGGCAGCGGCAAGACGACATTGCTGACGGCCCTGCTGGCCGCGCTGATCGCGCGCGGCCACCGCGTGTCGACGATCAAGCACGCCCACCATGCCTTCGACATCGACCAGCCGGGCAAGGACAGCCACCGCCATCGCGCGGCCGGCGCGCACGAGGTGCTCGTCGCCTCCGCCAACCGCTGGGCGCTGATGCACGAACTGCGCGGCGCGGCCGAGCCGGACCTCGACGATCTGCTGACCCATCTCGCGCCGGTCGACCTGGTCCTTGTCGAGGGCTTCAAGTCGCACGCCCACGACAAGATCGAGGTGCACCGGCCGGCGCTTGCGCAGCGCCTGCTCGCCGAGACCGACCCTCACATCGTCGCCATCGCCTGCGACGTGGCCTCGCCGGCCGTGACAGCCCGCGGCCTGCCGCTGCTGCCGCTGGCCGACACCGCCGCGATCGTCGCCTTCGTCGAGCGCCATTGCGGCCTCGTCCCGCAACGCCGACGGAGCGCCTGATGCGTATCCTCTACTTCGCCTGGCTGCGCCAGCGCACCGGCACCGGCATGGAGCAGGTGACGCTGCCGGAGCAGGTACGGACCGTCGGCGAGCTGGTCGAGTGGCTGAGAGGCCGCTCCCCGGGCCATGCCAGGGCATTCGCCGAGCTGAAAACCGTGCGCGCCGCGGTCAACCAGACCTACGTCAAGCTCGACCACCCCGTCGCCGACGGCGACGAGGTCGCCTTCTTCCCGCCGGTGACGGGCGGCTAGAGCACTATCCGTTCAATCCGATCACGGATTGTCACCCCGGCCAAGCGGCGTAGCCGCGCCGAGCCGGGGCCCACGAACACTGAAGCGTGGCCTTCTGGCACGGCTCGTGTTCATGGGTCCCGGCTCTCCGCCCTGCGGGCTCCAGCCGGGATGACAGGTCTGTGGTTCGGTTTGAACGGAAATTGCGCTAGCGCTTGCGGTGATCGGTGCCCTCGCCGGCGGTGATGGCGAGCAAGGTGCCCGGCTGCCGCACGTCGAAGGTGTGCCAGACGCCCGGCGGCACCATGAGCATGCGTCCGGCCGCCAGCGGCACGCGCGCCACACCGCCCTCGAGATCCAGCAGCACGTCGACCGCGCCGGAGACCATCATGAGCATCTCCTCACCGGCCGGATGGCATTCCCAATGGTCGATATCGGCCTCCAGCGCGAAGGCCGACAGCAGGCGGCCGGCGAGCACCAGCCGTCCCTCGATCAGCGCCGGCCAGAAATCGGCATCGACCGGAAGCGCCTTCGCCCGGCCGTCGGGCGCGAGGTCGACGAACACTTCGCGCGGATCGAAAGCTTCCGGCAGCCTCGGCATGTCCGGCCTCCCTTCCCTGCCCGTGCACCACGTACTAGCTTCAACATCATGATACGGGTGCAGCATGACGACTTCGACCCAGGCGCCGAGCAGGCGGCGCTGGTCGCCGGCCGCCGCGACATCGGCGCCGTGGTGAGCTTCGTCGGGCTTGTTCGCGACCTGGCGCCGGCCGGCGCCACGGATGCGCTGGCGGCGATGACGCTCGAACACTATCCCGGCATGACAGAAACGATGCTTACCGACATCGAAGCCGAGGCGAACCGCCGCTGGCCGCTCGATGCGTCGCTCATCGTGCACCGCTACGGCCGCATGGAACCGGGCGAGCGGATCGTGCTGGTTGTCTGCGCCTCGGCGCATCGCGCCGCCGCCTTCGAGGCCTGCGCCTTCCTCGTCGACTGGCTCAAGACGAAGGCGCCGTTCTGGAAGCTCGAGGAGAGTGCGGACGGGGCCAACTGGGTCGAGGCGCGCGCCGAGGACGATGCGGCGGCCGAACGGTGGGCAGCGCCCGCTCCGAAGGCCGCTGAGTAGGACCGCCGCCGGTCAGCGGCAGGGCAGACGAACGGTCACGCGCAGGCCGCCACCCGGCCTGTTTTCGGCCACGACCGTGCCGCCCAGCGCCTCGGCATTGCGCCGCACGACCCACAGGCCGATGCCGAAATGCATGGCTCCGGGCCCGGCGACATCGCCGTTGCCGTCGCGAAAGCTCGCGTAACGCTCGAAGATGCGCTCGAGGCGCTCCTCGGGAACCCCGGGGCCGTCGTCCTCGACGCACACCACCGCCATGTCGTCCGCGACATCGAGGCTGACGTGGACGGTGCCGTCGCGCGGCGAGAAGCTGACGGCATTCTCGATGAGGTTCTCGAACATCGTCTCGATCGCCTCCGCCGTCGCCCGACAGTCGACGCGCGACGTCGACACCATGCGGACCGTCACATGGCTGGCGGACGCTTCCTCGGCCAGACCCTCGACGAGATCGGCCAGCAGCCGGTCGAGCGGCAAGGGCGCCGTCGGGCGGACCAGCAGGTCCGCGGCCTGCTCATCGAGGCGCCGCGCCGCGCCGACGAGGCCATCGAGACGGTTGAGCGCCGCCTCGATGCGGTCCACCGCGCGCATGGCGGCTTCGCCGTCCCGCGCGGCGAGCCCGCGCAGGGGCTCGATCGACTGGGCAATGACGGCGATCGGTCCCTTGAAGGCGTGGGCGTTGTCCTCGGCGGCATGGCGCATCGCCACCGCCGCGCGCCCCAGCGTCCCGACCATGCGGTCGAATTCGGCAGCGAGCCCGTCCAGTTCGGGAATGCGGCTGGCCGTGCGAAAACTGCCGGCGGACGCACCGGCGCCGATGCGTCGGGCAAGGTTGGCGAAACGTCCGAGGTCGCGCCAGACATCGGCGAAGATGGCGATCACGAACAAGGCGAGGACGAGGTAGATGGCGCCGGCCAGCTGCGCTTGCGGCGTCTGCCAGAACGGCCTCCCCAGGCCGCTGCCGAGCCAGTCGGCACCGCTGCGCGCGGTGACGACGGCCCAGCAGCCGTCGGGTCCGGTGACCGTCGCCAGCGCCGCCAGCAGTTCCAGTTCGCCCGCCGGATTGACGTAGCGCCGGGTGATCGTCGTCGCTCCGCCGTCACACGCCGCCGCCACCGTGTCGATGACGCCGAGACGCACCAGTTCGGCGCGCTCGGCCTCGAGGTATCCCGCGGCGACCTGCGGCCGTGCGGCGACATAGTAGAAGCCGTCGGGCGTCCCCTCGGCGGTCGGCCGGTAGAGCACCTTGATACGCAGGCCCGGTACGTCGTGCGCCTGCAAGGCGGCGTCGATGCGGCGCGTCGCCTCGACGCCGAAGCGGCCGAGCGCGGGGCGCAGGGCGTCGATGAGCAGCTTGCCCTGGTCGCGCGCCGCGACGACCAGCAATGCATTGCGCTCGGCGTCGGCGCGCTGGAGGGCGCCATAGACGATCACCGGGACGACGACGAAGGCGACGAGCACCAGCACGAGACGCGTCGCCATGGCCCGCCAGGCCCGCGCCACCCGTCCGCGCAGGCGCGGATCAGGTTGGGCTACGCCAGCGGTAGCCGAGGCCGGCGTGGTTTTCGATCGCGTCGAAGGTGTCATCCAGATCGCGGAATTTCTGCCTGATGCGCTTGACGGCACTGCGGACGTTGGCGCGATAGCCGTCGGTCCCGGCGCCGGCCGCGAAGCCGTCGCCGCGCACGGCATCGTAGAGCGCACGATAGCGCACGTCGCGCCCCGCCTGCGCGGCGAGGCGGTGGACGATGGCGAATTCGGTGACGGTCAGCGCCACCTCCTGACCGCGC
Organism: Alphaproteobacteria bacterium; assembly: GCA_050246875.1. GTDB lineage: Bacteria > Pseudomonadota > Alphaproteobacteria > UBA6615 > UBA6615 > SHWB01. The sequence goes on from JBFWVF010000001.1 coordinate 461,168, forward strand.
CAGCGCGCCCGCGCGGTCTCCGGATCCAGCGCCAGCGGCCCGACCGCCAGAGGCGTGCCCGCATCGGCCTCGTCACCGGCCGAACCGCCGCGCGCGCCGGCGAGGGCAAGCTCGACGCGGGCACGCAGGATGGCGAAGCTGCGCGACTTGTCGACGAAGTCGACCGCGCCGCCGGCCAGCGCCGTCTCCTCGTAGATCGGGTCCGACAGGCCGGTGAGGAAGATGGCCGGAACCTCGACATTGGCGGCGCGCAGCCGCCGCAGCGCCTCGATGCCGGTCAGCCCCGGCATGTCCCAGTCGAGCAGCACGAGGTCGGCCGTACCACCCTCGGCGAAATGGCCGACGAGGGCCGTGCCGTCGTCGACCGCGGTGACCTCGTAGCCGGCAGCGACGAGGTTGTCGACGAGCGACTCGCGCAACACGGCGTCGTCGTCCGCTACGACGATGCGCGCCGGCGGTGGAGGCGGAACACTCATGCCGGTCCCCTTGCCGGTCCGGGACAGACGGTAGCCGCCGGCTGGCCGTCGACCGGCCTGAGTTCCCAGGCCAGGGCGCGGAACGCGCGGCTGGCCATGTCCATGTAGAAGAACAGATCGAGCGTGCAGGCACCGACCCGCCACGTCATCACGCGGGCCGGCGCCTCGTCGCGCGTGCCGGACGGCGCGCCCAGGCGGGCGGTCGCGGCATCCGGCGTCGTCCCCAGCAGGCCCGCGAGATCGATGGGTTCGGGCGGCTTCGGCCGCGGCCGGGTGGCCGGCGCCGGCGCGGTGGCCGGCGGCGCGACCGCCACGGGCGACGGGACGGCGGCGGGCGGCGATTCGGCCCCAGACATGCAGGCCGTCAGCAGCAGCAAGGCCGCCAGTGCCGGCCATATCGCATCGGCGCACGTGCTCACGCGACCCCCCGGCCGGCGAGCGGCCGCGCGAAGGAAAGCTCGTGACCGTCCGGATCGGTCAGATGGAAGTATCGCTCGTTCCAGTCCGCGTCGCACGGCGGCGCCTCCGGCCGAAAGCCGTGCGAAAGCGCACGCGCGTAGGCAGCATCGACGTCATCGACATGCACGATGACGCGTCCCCACCAGCGCGGTCGCTTGTCGGCCGGGACGGCAACGAGATTGAGATACCCGCCGCCGAGCCGGAAGGAGGTGAAGCTGGCCATGCCGCCACCATACAGCGCCTCGAAGCCCATCGCCTCGTAGAAGGCAACGGCGCGCGCCATGTCGACGGTGGCGAGCGTCACGGCCGAGAGGGCACGGGGGACGCCGCTCACGTCGCGATCCCGCCAGCGGCCGGCCGCCGGGGCGACTCCGCCGCCCGGCAGCCCGACACCACCGCCGTCGCCGGCGCGGCGGCCCCGACCTCCCCCGTCGGCCGGGAACGGGCCTCCATGTCGATCAGCGGCACACCGGCCATCCGGCCTCCCTCGCCCCCCACACACCGTATGGTAGCGCGAAGCCCCGGGATGCGACACCACGGCGCCGCCTACCTGCCTTGCGCAGATGGGTCCTAGTCTGCTTATTGGGACACCTTTTCGCACCGCTCCGGAACGCCGGACGGCGCCAGTTCCAGCGCTACGGGGAGAATACGTCATGGCCATTACGGTCGGTATCAGCGGGCTCGGCATCATGGGCACCGGCATGTCGATGAACCTGATCAAGAAGGGCGGCCATGCGGTCGTCGGCTACGACATCGACAAGGGTCGCCGCGACGCGCTGCAGGCCAATGGCGGCACGCCGCTGGCGAGCAATGCCGAAGTGGCGAAGGCGTCGGATGTCGTCATCTGCTCGCTGCCGTCCGCCGCCGCCCTCGACGCCGTCGTCAACGGCAAGGACGGCATCATCGCCAGCGGCAAGAAGGGCCTCGTCGTCCTCGAGTGCTCGACGCTGGCGATCGAGACCAAGGAGAAGGCCCGCGCGGCGCTGGAGGCCGCCGGCATGGTCATGCTCGACGCCCCCGTCTCGGGCGCCGGCAAGCAGGCCGAGGCGGGCGAGCTGTCGATCATGGTGTCGGGCGACCAGGCGGCCTACGCCAAGGCCGAGCCGATCTTCGCCTCGTTCTGCAAGGCGTGGCGCCATGTCGGCCAGTTCGGCATGGGCATGAAGCTCAAGCTCATCATCAACATGCTGATCTCGATCCACGGCGCCGCCTATGCCGAGGCCATCGCCATCGCGCAGAAGGCCGGCGTGCCGCTCGACCTGCTGCACCAGTGCGTGACGATCGGTGCCGGCAACAGCCGCGTCATCGAGTACCGCGGGCCGCTGATGATCAAGGGCGTCTATGGCGACCCGGACACCAAGACGGTCGACCTGCCGATCCAGATCAAGGACAACGACGTCATCTCGAACTTCATCAAGTCGCTGCACGTGCCGACGCCGACCTTCAACTCGTCGATGCCTTACTACGAGGCGGCCTACGCGCAGGGCTGGGTGAAGGAGGATCCGGGCGTCATCACCCGCATCGCCGAGATGTGGTCCGGCCTGAAGCAGCGGTAAGACGGAGGCGGCGGGACGCCTCATCCTTCGACAGGCTCAGGATGAGGCTGTCGGCGGGGCCAGGGCGTACCGAGGACATCGCCTCCACCAGTGGCCTCATCCTGAGCCTGTCGAAGGAAGGGGCCACCGCACTGCCCGCGGCGTGGCGCAGCGTCAGTTCACCTTGTCGCCGGGCGACAGGTGCTCGACCGTCTTGCCGGTCTCGGTGAACGTCCGGGTGACATGATCGGTGGCGTAGATCCAAAGGATCGTCAGCGGACCCTCGCCGACATTGACGAAGCGGTGATCCTTGCCGGCCGGGATGAAGCTGGTATCCATCGGGCCGACGCGCGTGCGCTTGCCGTCGATCTCCACCTCGCCCTCGCCCTCGAGGATCGTCACCTGCTCGTCGCAGTTGTGGCGATGCATCGGCGCGTTGCGGTGTGGCGGGAACTTGGTCAGGCCGGTGGTGAACTTGTCGGCGCCACAGACCTCCTTGCCGATCAGCAGCGTCGTCTCGACGCCGTCGCCACGCTGGAAAACCTCGATATCCTTGATCCTGCGGATTGCCGGCTCGGCCATCTTCGTCTCCATTCCCCGTTGCCCGCGCGCGCGGGTTGCTGGGTAAAACCCTAGCAGACTCCGCCGTCCGATGCGCCCGTCTCAGCCGGAAACAGGCCTTTGCGCGCGGCGGCCCGGCAACGCGGCGAGCGCGGCCGCGACAGCGGCCACAGGCGGGCCCCAGTCGCCCAGCCGCGACTGGCGGAACAGGCGCGCGGCGGCGTACCACGGCGTGGCCACGCCGCGCTGCCCCCAGCGCCAGTCGCCGACCGCCGGCAGCAACACCCAGACGGGGCGTCCCAGGGCCCCGGCAAGGTGCGCCACGGCACTGTCGACGGTGACGACCAGATCGAGCCGCGCGACGATCGCCGCCAGTGCCGCGAAGTCACGCTGCTGCGCGGCCGTCGGCCTCAGGGCCGCGCTCCATGCCGGCGCGTCAGGCGGCACGGCCCGCGGTTCGCGCTGCAGGCTCCAGAAGTCGACGCCCTGCACGGCAAGCAATGGCTGCAGCGCCGCCAGCGGCAGGCTGCGCCGGCGATCCGACGGATGTTCCGGATTGCCCTGCCAGAGCACGCCCACGGCGAGCCCCCGGCGCCGGGCGAACGACGTGTTGGCCGCGCCGGTGAGATAGCCGCCCGGCGCGGGAACGCTGTCGGCGCGAGCCGCGAAACGCAACGGCAGCGACAGCAGCGGGCAATGCACGTCGAACGCCGGCAGCGCCTCGCCGCGCGCGACGACGGCGACCTCGGGAAAGCTGACGGCGAACAGGCGTTGCAGGGCGACCGGGCATTCCAGCGTCACGCGCCCGGCCTGCCGCGCCACCTCCGGCACCCAGCGCGCGAACTGGATCGAGTCGCCGTAGCCCTGCTCGCAATGAAGCAGGATGTGACGGCCGGCAAGCGGCCCGCCATCCCACAGAGGTTGGGAAAAACCGCGCCGCTGGTCGCGGAAGGCCGCCGCGCGCCAGCGCCACTCGTACTCCCGGAAGCCCTCGGCCCAGTCGCCGCGCCGCAGCAGGGCGAGGGCGCGGCCGAGATGCAGTTCCGCGTTGCGCGGCGCCACGGCAAGGCCGCGGCCATAGGCCGCCAGCGCACCGTCGTTGTCGCCCGTCTGGGCCAGCGAGGCGCCGAGCAGCACCCACGCGCCGTCCACCTCCGGAGCCGTCGACAGCAGCTTGCGGCAATGCACGATGGCCGCGTCGGGCTCGCCGCTGCGCAGATAGGCGGTGGCCAGCCCGAGGCGCGCGCGGTGCGATCCGGGATCCTGCTTCAAGGCTTTCCTGAAGCCGTCGAGCGCGGCGGAAAGCCGGCGCCTGCGCAGGTCACGCTCCGCCAGCGCCAGCGGATCGGCCGGCTTTGCCGCGGCACCGCCGCCGCCGTCCGGCGCCGCCGTCACCCTCGTCCCGTCAACCGCCATCGACGGCCACCCTTTCTCGCCCGTCCCGGTGATCATAGCCGCAGGCGCGAGGCGGCGCCTCAGAATGCTGGCGCCGTGCCGGCGGGCCGGCGCACACTGCCCGCATTCGGGTCGCGGGCCCCGCAAGGCTGCATGTCAATGGAACGCAAGGGTCAACTCAACTTCTGGTATTTCGTCGTCGCCTTCGCGGTGATCCTGGCAGTGCAGGCATGGTGGCAGGAAAGCCGCGAGGTCGAGTCCGTCGCCTACAGCGAATTCGAACAACTCGTCGAAGCCGGCAAGGTGAAGGATATCGCCGTCGGTGAGCGCAGTATCACGGGTACGTTCCGCGAACCGGTCGGCGGCAAGACGCGCTTCGTCACCACGCCGGTCGACCCGGCACTGGCCGAGCGGCTGCGCGGCACGGGGGTCGAGTTCACAGGCGCTGTCGAGAGCACGCTGCTGCGCGACGTCCTCTCCTGGATCGTGCCGGTACTGCTGTTCGCCGGCGTCTGGCTGTTCGTGTTTCGCCGCTTCGCGGAAAAGCAGGGTTTCGGCGGCCTGATGTCGGTCGGACGATCGCGCGCCAAGGTCTATGTCGAGAAGGATACCAAGGTCACATTCGCCGACGTCGCCGGCGTCGACGAAGCCAAGGCCGAGCTGGTCGAGATCGTCGAGTTCCTGCGCGACCCCCAGGCCTGGGGGCGGCTCGGCGCGCGCATCCCGCGCGGCATCCTGCTTGTCGGCCCGCCCGGTACGGGCAAGACCCTGCTCGCCCGCGCCGTCGCCGGCGAAGCCGGTGTGCCGTTCTTTTCGATCAATGGCCCGGAATTCGTCGAGATGTTCGTCGGCGTCGGTGCCGCACGCGTGCGGGACCTGTTCGAGCAGGCCCGCACGGCGGCACCGGCGATCATCTTCATCGACGAACTCGATGCACTGGGGCGTGCCCGTGGCGCCTTCCCCGGCATCGGCGGACATGACGAACGCGAGCAGACCCTCAACCAGTTGCTTTCCGAACTCGACGGCTTCGATCCCCGTGAGGGACTGGTTCTGCTGGCCGCAACCAACCGTCCCGAGATACTCGATCCCGCCCTGTTGCGGGCCGGGCGCTTCGATCGCCAGGTGCTGGTCGACCGGCCCGACCGCACCGGCCGGGCGCAAATCCTACGGGTTCATATCCGCAAGGTGCACCTCGCCGGTGACGTCGATATCGAAGCCGTCGCTTCGATGACCACCGGCTTCACCGGCGCCGATCTCGCCAACCTCGTCAACGAGGCAGCCCTGCTGGCGACGCGGCGGCGCGCCGAGAATGTCGCGCTGGAGGATTTCACGGCGGCGATCGAGCGGATCGTCGCCGGGCTCGAAAAGCGGAACCGGCTGCTCAATCAGCGCGAGCGGCAGATCGTCGCCTATCACGAGATGGGACATGCTCTGGTGGCGCTGGCCCTGCCGGGGACGGACAGGGTTCACAAGGTGTCGATCATTCCGCGCGGCATCGGGGCGCTCGGCTATACGATCCAGCGACCAACAGAGGATCGCTACCTGATGGGCCGGCGCGAACTGGAGGTGAAGATCGCTGTCCTGCTTGGCGGTCGCGCCGCCGAGCGGCTGGTGTTCGACGAGCTTTCGACGGGTGCGTCGGACGACCTCGCGCGCGCGACGGACATCGCCCGCGCAATGGTGACACGCTATGGCATGGATGCGGCCCTCGGCGATGCCTCGTGGGAGCGCGAGCGGGCGCCCATGCTCGGCGGCCCCGATCCGACGACAATCTGGCCCGGTGGTCGCCAGTACAGCGAGGAAACCGCGCGCGCCATCGACCAGGGAGTCCGCACCATCGTCGCTGCCGGCCTGGTGGAGGCAAGCGCGATACTCGCCGCAAACCGCGGCGTCCTCGATCGGGCGGCGAGCGCGCTGCTGCAGCGCGAGACCCTGGACGAACAGACCCTGTCGGCGTTCAGCGCCGAACTGACGCGCGCGGACCGGTAGGCAGTCAAGAATGTCCGCCTTCGATCCCGTCGCGCGTCTCGGCTGGCGCACCGCGCATGTCGGCGCGCACGCCTGGTACTGGATGCGGCGGCCACTGGTGCGGGGGGCGCAGGTCGCGGTCTGGCACGATGGGCGGCTGCTGCTCCTGCGCCAGTCCTATCGCCGCGCATGGGTGCTGCCCGGCGGGATGATGCGTCGCCGCGAGGATGCCGACGAAGCCGCATCCCGCGAACTGGCCGAGGAAGCCGGCATCGTCGCCGCGCCCGAGGACCTTCATCCCGCGCTCGTCGTGCGCTACCGCACGCCCTACGGGCCGCGCCGACAGGAGATTTTCGAGATCGAGTTCACCGACGCCCCGACACCGGCCATCGACCGGCGCGAGATCGTCGATGCCCGCTTCGTCGCCCCGGCCGACGCGGCGGCACTGCGCCTGGACATCGCCGTGCAGACCTACCTGCGCGCAGTGGAGGAAGCCTCGATGCCGATGCCGGAGGGCGAACTGCCGCCTTTTCCGCTCGACTGAGCGGCAAAGACAGCAGCACCGCGCCTCAGCTCAGATCGGGAACGAGGCCGGCCGCCTCGACGCCGGCGATGGCGCAGATCTCGTCGTTCTCGGCCGTGTCGCCGGTGACGCCGACGGCTCCGGCGACAGCGCCCGTGCGGTCGCGCAACAGGACACCGCCGAGAACCGGGGTGAACTTGCCGTCGGCCGACGGTCCCAGAGAATTGGCGAAGTACGGACGCTGCTGCGCCATCTCCTGCAGGCCGCGCGTCGAGCGGCCCATGCCGACGCAGGCATAGGCCTTGCCCATGGCGATCTCGTAGCGAAGGATCGCGCTGTTGTCCTCGCGCTGGAACGAGACGAGATGGCCGCCCGGATCGACCACGGCGACCGTGATCGGCCGCAGCTTCAGTTCGCGGGCCTTCTCCAGGACGGCCTCGCAGACGGCGTTTGCCTGACGCAGCGTGACGGCGGCCATGGCGTTTCTCCCTTGTACGAAGCGACTCTGTCTGAGCCCCAAGCTTCGCAGAGCGGACCGCCGCGGTGAAGGCCCCTGTCAGTAGTCCCAGTTCCACAGGACGCCGGTGCGGCCGCTGCCGGTCTCGCCGACCTCGCTTTCGAGCGTGAGATTGTCGGTCAGCTCGATCTCGACCGACACGGCGCCGCTGCCCGGCGTCGCACCCTGCCGCACGCCGAGATAGGTGCGGTCGGAAAGGTACTTCCCGGCGGCAACGGACGGCCCGGCGCCGGTGGCGCCGTTACCTGCGCCTCCGCCGCCATCGACCCGCAACACGTCGACGCCGAGCGCCTTGCGGAAGCGGTCGAGGATGCCGCCGGTCGGCGACCCCTGGCCCGACAGGCTCGCCGCCGTCTGCGCCACCTGCAGCGCCTCGATGGCCGACAGCGACCCCGAGCGCTTGCGGAACAGCACCTGCGCGATGACATCGTCCTGCGGCAAGGGCGGGCGCGACGAGATAGTGATCTCGGGCGCGCTGGCGCGGCCCCGCACGGCGATGATGGCGGTGATGTCGCCGGTATCGTGCTCGGCCGTGACGTCGAGCCGCGGGTCTACGTCGCGGCCACCGTCGAACACGATACGGCCGCCGGTGAGCGCGAAGTCGCGGCCCGCGAAGTCGAACACGCCGCGCACCGATGCGACCTCGCCGGTGATCGTCGGCGCGGCGGCCGGCCCCGCCAGGCGCAGGTCGCCGGACCATTCGGACTCGAGGCCGCGCCCGCGCACGAAGATGCGCCCGGGCGCCCGCACGGCAAGGTCGAGCGTTGCGCCTTCCGGGGCATCGGTCGCGGGCGGCGCCAATGGTGTGTCGGCATCCCGCACCGGCAATTCGACGACCGAGGGCGGCAGGCGATCGACCAGCACCGCCTCGACGCTTTCGACGTCGATCGTGCCGGAAATCCTCGGCGCCGATGCCGTACCCGTAACCCTGACGTTGCCCGACGCCGTCGCGACGGCCTCGTCGCGCCGCACGACGACCGCGCGTGCGAGCGTGGCATCGATCGCCAGCGGCAGTCCGGCCGTCGGGTCGAGCGTCACCGTGCCGTCGATGGCGAACGTGCCACTGGCACCGTCCCGGGCCTCGAGCCGGATGAGCGCGGTGCGGCCGTCATCGACGCGCACGTCGAGCGACAGCGGCGTCAGCAGCGTGCCGCTCAGCAGGTTCTCGTAGCGGCCCTGCGGCAGGCGGAAGTGCCCGGTCACGTGTGGGTGCGCCACGGGGCCGGACACGCGCAGCGTGAGCGTCGCCTCGCCCGACAGCAAATGATCGTCGAGCGGCGCCAGTTCCCACAGCGGCTCCACCCTCCCCTGCCAGTCGATCGCGGCCGAGACGGCGCCGTCCGCCGGCACGACCGGGTCGAGGGTCGCGGGGTCGAGGCGCAGCGGCAGGCTCGCCGTCAGCGAGACCGGCGAGGTTCCCGGGCTCTGCGCCGTGGCGTCGACGCTCACCGTTCCGTCGACCCAGCGCCCGGCGAGCGTTGCCGTCAGCGGCGGCAAGGGGGTGGCGCCCGGCGACGTCTCGGCGATGTCGCCGAGGCGGAACGAAAATGTCCCGTCCGGCGCCGCCGGCGTGCCGCCGAGCGTGGCCTCGCCGTCGAGCTGGCCGGTCACGCCCGGCAGGCCGAGAATCGCGGCCGCCGGCGCCATCGGCAGGGCGACCGCCGTGAGGTCCAGGGCGATCCGGCCCGGCGCGCGCTCGGCAGCCAGCGACAGCCGGCCGCTACCGAGAGACAGGGCGAGGTCACGCACCGCAAGGCGTTGCCCCTCGATCACGAATTCGCCCTGCTCGCGCAGGCCGACTCTGGTGCCGGCAAGATTGCCGTCGAGGCGCGACAGCACGAACGAGGCGCCATTCGCCAGCGGCCGCAGCGTGCCGCCGAGGGCGAGCTTCCCGTCGGCCGGGCCCGCGAAGGCGCCCTGCGCGTCGAGCGTCCACGCGCGGGGACCGCCCGACAGCGTCAGCGCCGGGTCGCGCACGGTCGTGGCGCCGAGCGTGACCGAGCCGGCGCCGAGCACGATGTTGCCCGCGGCATCGCCGAGAGGGTCGGCGAGCGAGGCGTCGATACTCATCGCCGTGACCTGCGGCCCGTCGACCAGGGCGAGCCGAGCGCTCCGCGCAACGAGCCGCGCCGTCTGCCGCGCGCCGTCTCGCGACAAAGCCATCTTGATGTCGAGATCGCCCGCGGCCGCGATCCCGGCCAGCGCCGCCCAGCGCGCGACGTCGGGCGTGCGCGCTTCGATCGCGCCGCCGGCGAGGCCGGTCGCAGCATCGAACGTCAGACGCCCGTTCGCGACCGTCGGGCCGGATTCCAGCCGCAGGCCGTCGACGGCGATGATGCCGTCGCGCCCGCGCGCCACGGTCGCATCGAGCGTCACCGGCGCACCATCGGCATCGGCGCGCACGGCGATCCTTGCCGTCAACGCCGCGCCGAGCGGACCGGTCGTGGCGGTCGCGACGAGGCCCCTGACCGCCACCGGTCCCGCCTCCATCGCGGCCGCCTCCACTCGCGCATCGAGCGCAGGGCGCGCCAGGGCGCCCTCGAGACGCAGGCGCGCCCGGAGCGGCCCGCCGAAACGCAGCGTCGCGGGCAGGGCCAGTGCCGGCCCCGGACGCACGACACGCGCCTCGAGCGTCGCGTCGAGGCGTTTCCACCGTCCGGCGATCGCCGCGGACCCTTCAGCGGACAGCGCCGCCCCGGCAAGCCGAATATCGTCCAGACGCATGCCGTCGCCACCGAGGCCGGCAAGACGCGCGGAGACCGCCGGCGACGGGCCGAGCAGCGCCGCCAGCGCGGCCGGCTCCGCCCGGATGCCACTCAGCTTCAGGTCGACCGGACCCGACGGCGTGCCCGCGGCATCGACCGCGAGGTCCGCCACGAGCTCCACGTGGCCGTCTGCCGTCAGCATCAGCGGCAGGCCGAGGTCGGGCAGGCGCGTCGCCATGGCGGCCATCCGCAGCCGACTCGTTCCGCCGGCAATATCGGCCGCGCCGGTCAGATCGACGTTCAGCGCAGGTCCCGCGACGCGCGCCGCGGCGATGTCGATCCGGCCATCGGCGGGGCGCGCGAGCCCCTGCAGCGAAACCGTCAGCGGACCGGCGAGCAGCGGCGCCAGCTCGGGACTGTCGCTGCCGACATCCTCGATCCCGCCATCCAGCGCGATGGCGATCGGTGCGTCGGAATCCGACAGGTCGCGCCGGGGTTCGAGCCGGGCGCCGAGATCGACATGGCCAAGGCGGAACTCGTCGACCGTCATGCTGTCGGCCACAAACCTCGCTGCAACGACGGGACGTGCCGCGGAACCGGTAACGTTCGCCGTCAGCGACGCCGTCGCCGCCGTGGCGGGAAGGTCGAGCGCGCGCCACACGGCGTCGCCGACCGTCGTCACCGCGACGGAAGCGGCGACGGTTCCGTTCCCGGACCGGAAGGCGCCCGTCCCGCGCGCCTCGAAGGCGGCGCCGGCCAGCGCGAGGCGATCGACACGCACGCCGCCGTCATCGACGACGACATCCGCGTCGAGCGCCGCGCGCGGGCCGAGAAGTTCCGCAAGCAGGGGCGGCGCCGCCGCGCCGAGGATCGGCCGTACCGCAAGGGTCGCCGCGAGGGCTTCGCCCCGCCGCGCCAGCGCCAGCGTGCCGTCGACATCGACGAGGCCGGCCGCGGACGCGTAGAGGCGGCCGTGCCAGTCAGCCAGCGATCCCTCGCCCGACAGCGAGAAGGCCAGGGCCGGCAGGTCGGGGCGGCCCACGAGGCGGGCGGCGAGCCCGCCCGCCGGCTCGCGGTAGTCGACCGACAGGGACAGCGTGTCGCCGCCGGGCGCCAGCGCGGCATCGATGGCGAGACTGCCCGCCGGCCCGTCGAGCGGCGTCATCGCCAGACGTGCCGCGGCGCTGCCATCGACACCGGCCTGAAAGTCACCATCGAGCGTGACGGCCATGGCCGCGCCGAGGACGGCCTCGCCCACGGCGATCCGCGCGACATCGAGGCGGCGCAGATTCAGATCGAACGGCAACGATGGCAGCCCCACGTCGCCGGGCGGCGGGGCGGTCGGGCTCTCGGCCGGCGCCGGCGGGCGCATCACGTCGAGCGTGCCGACCGTCAGCGCATCGATGTCGAGCCGGCCGGCAAGCAGGCCGCCGGGCCGCCAGTCGATGACCAGCCGGTCGAGCGTGAGCCAGATGCCGTCGCGATCCGCGAGCCGCAGATTCTCGACGACGACCGGCCCGAACGGCAGGCCGGCGGCGCGCCCGACGGTCGCCGATGCAACCGCTTCGCCGCCCGCCGCCTGCAATGCCGCGCGCAGCAGAGCGCGTTGGACCGCCGGGATCTGCGCGACGGCGATGAAGGCCACGAGCAGACCCGCTGCGACGGCAGCGATGAACGCGATCGTGCGGACGACACGGCGCGCGCGCATCAGAACGCCTGACCGAGACTGAGATAGATCTGCCACGGGTCGTCGATGTTGGGACGCGGATCGAGGGGAAAGGCGATATCGGCGCGCACCGGCCCCACCGGCGTGAAATAGCGCACGCCGAAGCCCGCGGCCCAGAACAGCTCGCTGCCCACCGGCCAGACCTCGCGGTCGAAGACGTTGGCGCCTTCGATGAAGGCCACGGCGCCCCAGTCATCACCGATGCGGACACGCATCTCGCTGCCGACTTCCGCAAGGCTGCGACCGCCGACGGGATCGAGCGTAGCGTCGAGCGGCCCCGCCTTCTGGTACTCGAAGCCGCGCAAGGAACCGCCGCCGCCGGCATAGAAGCGCTTGGTCGCCGGTATGTCGGCCGTCTCCTCGCCGAGGATGGAGCCGATCTGGCCGCGCAGCGCCAGCACGAAGCGCCTGTCCTTGTCGAACGGCACGTAGCCCGCCGCCGCCGCGCGGCCGAGCACGAAATCGAGATTCTTGCGCCCGTCGCCGGTGTAGGGGATGACCGTCAGCGTCAGCCGCGTTCCCTCGGTCGGGTCGAGCAGGCTGTCGGCGTCGTCGCGCGATGCCGTCAGCGGCAGCCCGTAAAGCATGAACCGGGTGCGGAGATTGGTGCGATCGACGATGTCGGAAGCATCGAATGAGCCACCGGCCGATACCTTCCAGTGCGGCCCGAACCGCCGCTCGAGTCCGCTGAAAGCGGCGAAGGTCGTCTCCTCGAAGGCGTCGCTGTCGCGCACGACGGCCTCGCCGTTGGCCAGCAGGTCGGTGTTCTCGAGCAGATCGGGCCGGCGGAAATGGCCCTGCAGTCCTGTCAGGATCTGGCCGATGGTCGCGGTGAGGCGCAGGCGCTCCGCGCGCCCGAACAGGTTGCGATGTTCCCAGTAGCTCTTGAGGGCAAAGCCCTCGCTCGAGCTCCAAGAGCCGCCGCCACCGATGGAGCGATGCGGCGCCTCCACGACCTCGATCACCACCGGCTGCGTGCCGTCCGCCGCGGGCTCGCCGTCGGGATCGATCCGCACCGAGCCGAAGAGCCCGCTCTCGGCGAAGGCGGATCGCGTCTCCTCGACCTTCGTTTCGTCCCACACCGCACCGGCCTGCCAGGCGATGTAGCGCCGGGCGCGGTCCATGGCGACGTCGTCCAGACCGACGATCCGCGTCGCGCCGAAGGTGAGCCGTGGCCCGGTATCGACCACGAGGTTGGCCGAGAGGGTCGTCGCGCCGCGATCGACCGCGAAGTCGCGGCGGTCGATGCTCGCGCGCGGGAAGCCGCGTGCGCCCAGGCGCGCGAGCAGGCGCCGTTCGGCCGCGACGACATCAGCGGCACGCGCGACGGCGCCGGGCGGCAGCCCCAGCGCGACGGGATCGTAGACCGCCAACTCGGGCGGCGCCGCCGGGCGCCAGGCGATCTCAGTCTCGCCGACGAGGAAGACCGGCCCGGTCGTCACGGTCAGCCGCACGGCCACCGGTGTCGCCCCGGTATCGACGGCTGATTCGACATGCGCGGCATAAAAGCCCTGAGCTTCGAGCACGCGGCCCAGCCGTTCGACGTCGGAGCCGACCCGCCGCTCCAGTCCGGCAAGCGTCGATGTCGGCCGGTCGGCGAGGGTCAGCAGTTGCGAGGACTGCCGCAGCAGGTCCATGAGCTCGGCTTCGCCGTCACCCTCGATCGAGGCCTCGTAGGCGACGGTCGGTCCCGGGGCGGCCGGCGGCGCTTCCTGGGTTTCGGCGGCGACCGCCGGAACGGCCATCAGCAGAAGCAGCACGGCCAAGGCACCGGGCAACGCCCGGCGTGCGGCCCCCCCGGCCGCTCGTGCCTGCCACCGTTCCGCCACCGTCATTCCTCGCACCTCCGCCCGGCCATTGCCGGATGACGCGCCCCTGTCGCATATGGGGCCGGCCGGCGCCAGACTCCACCCGGGTCGCCGCCGGACCGCCCGGAGCCTCCGCGATGCGCCTCGCCGACCTGCCGACACCGGCCCTGCTGCTCGACCGGCGGCGACTCACGGCCAACCTTGCAGCGATGCGTGGCCGTTCTGTGGCAAGCGGCATCCGGCTGCGTCCGCACCTCAAGACGGCCAAGTCCGTCGCGGTCGCCCGGCTGGCGCTGGGCGCCGAGACCGGCCCGATCACCGTCTCGACCCTCGCCGAGGCCGAGTATTTCGCCGGCCACGGCTTCACCGACATCACGCTCGCCGTCGGCATCGTGCCGGCCAAGCTCGACCGCGCGGCCGCCCTCCTCGGCACCGGCGTGCAACTCGGCCTGCTGACCGACGATCCGGCGACGGCGCGCGCCATTGCCGCGCGTGGCGCGGCGCTGGGCGTCACCTTTCCCGTCCATATCGAGATCGACTGCGGCGGCCGCCGCGCCGGCCTCGACCCCGCCGACCCCGCGTTGCTCGAGATCGCGCTCACCCTGCACGCGGACACCGGCGCCGCACTGGCCGGCGTCCTGACCCACGCCGGCCACAGCTACCATCAGCGCGGCCAGGCCGCGCATGCCGCCATGGCCGACGAGGAGCGTATCGCCGTGACCGCCGCGGCCGCGCGCCTGCGCGAGGCCGGCCTGCCCTGCCCCGTCGTCAGCGCCGGCTCGACGCCGACAGCAGTCGCCGGCCGCGACTGGAGCGGCGTCGACGAGCTGCGCCCCGGCGTCTACATGTTCATGGACCTCGACCAGCACGCCCTCGGCGTCTGCGCGACGGACGAGATCGCCCTCAGCGTGCTGGCGAGCGTCATCGGCCACAACCGCCGTGCCGGCCACCTGCTGCTCGACGCCGGCGCGCTCGCGCTCTCGAAGGACGTTTCGGCCGACGCTTTCGCGCCGGGTACGGGCTACGGGCTCGTCTGCGACGCGGTGACTGCCGCACCGGTGCCCGGCCTCGCCGTCGCCGCCGCGGCGCAGGAGCACGGTGTCGTGCCGGTCGGCGACGCGGCGCTGTTCGACCACTTTCCGGTCGGCGCGCGTGTCCGCGTCCTGCCCGTTCACGCCTGCCTCACGGCGGCAGCGTGGGATCATTACGTTGTGGTCGACGGCGACGCGGCGGTCGACCGCTGGGACCGCTGCGCCGGCTGGTAGGTCAGTTGGCGCCTTCGCGGCCCAGCAGGCCGCGCGCGATGATATCGGCCTGGATCTCGGCCGCGCCCTCGAAGATGTTGAGGATGCGGGCGTCGCACAGCACGCGCGAGACGGGATACTCCTCAGCATAGCCGTTGCCGCCGTGGATCTGCACCGCATTGTCCGCGGTCGACCAGGCGACACGCGCGCCGACGAGCTTGGCCATGCCGGCGACGATGTCGCAGCGCCGGCCCGAGTTCTTCTCGCGCGCGGCGTGGTGGACGAGCTGGCGCACCATCATGATCTCGACCGCCGCCCAGCCGAGCTTGCCGGCGATGCGCTGGAAGTCGGCGATGGGCCGGCCGAACTGGCGGCGCTGGGTCGCGTATTCCAGGCCCAGTTCCAGCGCGCTCTGCGCCACGCCGATGGCGCGCGCGCCGGTCTGGATGCGCGCCGTCTCGAAAGTCGCCATGAGCTGGCGGAAGCCCTCGCCCTCGACCTCGCCGAGCAGCGCCTCGCGCGGCTGGGCATAGCCATCGAAGGCGATCTCGTACTCCTTCATGCCGCGATAGCCGAGGACGGAAATCTCCGTGCCCGACATGCCGGCGGCGGGAAACGGTACCTCGACCGTGCCGCGCGGCTTTTCCACGAGGAACATCGAGATGCCGCGGAAGCCGTCCTCCTGCGCGCCGGTACGCGCCAGCAGTGTCAGCATGTCGGCACGCGCCGCATGCGTCGACCAGGTCTTGGCACCGCTGATGCGCCAGCCGCCGCCGTCGCGCGTCGCCCGCGTGCGAACCGAGGCGAGATCGGAGCCGACATCCGGCTCGGTGAACGCGGCGGCCGGCAGCACCTTGCCGGTGGCGATGGCCTCCAGCCAGCGCTGCTTCTGGCCCGGTGTGCCCGCCTTGTCGATCATCTCGGCAGCGATGTCAGAGCGCGTGCTGAGCGAGCCGACAGTGAGGTAGCCGCGGCACAGCTCCTCGGTGACCACACACATCGCCACCTTGTCGAGGCCGAGCCCGCCCCACTCGGCCGGCACGGTGACACCGAACACGCCGAGCGCCGCCATCTCCTCGATCAGCCCGAGCGGTATCAGCGCGTCCTTGCGGTGCCAGTCCTGCGCGAAGGGCACGACCTTCTCGTCGGCGAAGCGACGGAACTCGTTCCGCATCATCGCGTGCTCGCCGTCGAGGCCGGGATCGCCGCAGGAACCGCTCTCGCGCAACAGGGCGGCGATGGCGAGCCGCAGGCCCGGCGTACCGCCGACGGCGATGAGGCGCAGCGTCGCCGGATCGGCCAGAGTCTCGCCCGGCGCGAGCCCGAGGTCATCGGGCCGCACGACCTCGTCCTGGCTCATGGCGATGCCGTGGACAAGCTGGGCGAGATAGCCGCCGAAGCCGGCCTGCAGTATCAGGCGTTCCAGTTCACCGAGGCGGCCGGCCTCTTCCAGTCCCTCGGCCCATGCCAGCAACGCCGCCAGCGCCTGGGCGTATGACGCGGTCCAGGCATAGCCGTGCGCGGCGAACTGGTGCTCGTGCAGGCGCTTGCGGTCGAGCTTGCCGCCGGGCGCCACCGCCGCCGCGAGATTGCGGTGGGCAGCGCCGACATGGGCACGGACATCGGCGAGCGCACCACGGCACAGCGCGAACAGTTCGCGGGTCGGCAAGGCGACGACGGCGCTGCCTGCGACACTGGCAGTCACGGAACGGTTACCTCCAGGATTACGCGGCGCGTCTGGCCGGGACGTCGTGGATGGCGAGCCGGCGGCTCATGTCGGAACCGAAGCGGCGATGCGGATCGACGCGCGCCAGGACGGTGCGGAATTCGTCGAGACGGGAGAACATGCGGGCATAGGCCGCCGCCGACATCAGGCCGTCCTTGGCGACATAGAGACGTCCGCCGTGATCGAGCACGATACGTTCGAGGCGCGCATGCAGGGCCTCGACGCCCGGCCGGCGCGGCAAGTCGCAGGCGAAGGCCGTACCGCGCATCGGGAAGGACATCATGCCGTCACCCGGCCCGCCCATCGGCTTCATCACCGAGGCAATGGAACCCGCCCGCGCGGCTACGATCTCGGCGAGGAAGCGGACGATGCCGCGCTCTGCGCCGGCGGGGAAGCCGGCATGCACCGACCAGAAGCCGGGACGGCCGTAGACGCGATTGAACCCGGCGATGTGGTCCAGCGGAAAATAGAAGGCGTCGAGCGACTTCCTCACCTCGACGCCTCCCGCCGGAAGACGGTCATAACGCCGGCGGTTGTAACGAGCGATCAGCTCCGGGCGTAGCAGGATGCGCGGCAGGTCGAACCGCAGACGGCGCGCGGCCGGCGCCGGCACCACACCCGCGTCGTCGTCCGCATAGCGGCCTTCCTCGAGGATGCCCCGGCCGAGGGCCCTGCCGCCGGCGAGCGGGTCGATCCAACCGAACCAGAACGGCGCCTTCTCGCGCGCCGCATCGACTTCGGTGAGGAACGCATCGATGTCGGGGATGCGGCGATAGCGGACGTCGGCGGCGTTGGCGCGCACCGGCACGAGGCCAAAGGCGACCCTCAGGACGAGCCCGGTCAGCCCCATGCCGCCGATCGTGGCAGCGAACAGGTCGGACTCGATGTCGCGCGAACAGCGCACGACCTCGCCCGAGGCCAGCATCAGGTCGAGCCATCGCACGTGTCGGCCAAAGCCGCCGACGCTGTGATGGTTCTTCGAATGGATATCGTTGGCGATGGCGCCGCCGACCGTCACCGAGGCGGTCGCGGCCGAAACGGGGTAGGTGAAGCCGTGACCGTGGAAGCGCACCGACAGCGCGGCGAAGGTGACGCCACCTTCAGCCGTGACGACGCCGCTCGCCGGATCGAAATCGAGGATGCGCCCGAGGCCGCCGGTGAGCAGCGCGCGGCCGCCACTGTTGAGCGATTCGTCCGCGTAGCAGCGCCCGCCGCCGTGCACGACCAGCGCCGCACCATCGGCCGAGCCGACGCCGGCCTGCATGGCGGCGGCGGCTTCGGCGGCATCGGCCGGCCGCGCCGCTTCGGTCGGCACCCGGCGGAGGCGCCCCCACGTGGTGAGTGTCGTGGCATGCCACTGCATCGGCGAGCCCCTGGAGTCCGCGCCGAGCATAGGCGTGGCGGAAGGCGCAGGCCAGCGCCCCGCCGGGGCCCGGGTTCCCGACGCACGGCCTCCCGGCTAACATGCCCGGGACGGCAGAGGACGGCGCACGGATGGCACGATATCTGGTGACAGGCGGATGCGGATTCATCGGCTCGCACCTCGCCGATGCGCTGGTGGCAGCCGGCCACGGAGTCGTCGTCCTCGACGATTTCTCGACCGGACGGCGCGAGAACGCACCGCTCGCGGCGACGGTGGTCACCGGACGCATCGAGGATGCCGATGCCGTCCGCCGGGCCATGACCGGCGCCGACGGCTGCTTCCATCTCGCCGCCGTGGCCTCGGTCGAACGGTCGCGCGTCGCCTGGGCGGCGACCCACCGCACCAACCTGACGGGCACGATCAACATCTTCGACGCGGCGCGGTCGGCCGGGACGGGCGGGCGCACCATCCCCGTCGTCTATGCCTCGTCAGCGGCGGTCTACGGCGACAATCCCGACCTGCCGCTCGGCGAGGATGCCGCGGCACGGCCGCTGTCGGCCTATGGCGCCGACAAGCTCGGCTGCGAGCTGCACGCGCGCGTGGCTGGCGCGATCCACGGCGTGCCGACCGCCGGCATGCGCTTTTTCAACGTCTATGGCCCGCGTCAGGATCCGCGCTCGCCCTACTCCGGCGTCATCTCGATCTTCGCCGGGCGACTGGCCGCCGGGCAGGCGCCGACGATCAACGGCGATGGCGGGCAGACCCGCGACTTCGTCTATGTCGCCGACGTCGTGGCCCATCTGCGCGCCGCCATGACGAAAGCCGATGCGTCGGGGCCGGTATGGAACGTGGCGACCGGGCGCGCCGTCACGATCGCCGAACTGTGGCGGACGATGGCGGCGACGCGCGGCAGCACGCTGGAGCCCGTACACGGCCCGGCGCGCGAGGGCGACATCCGTCACTCCCTCGGCAGCCCGGCAAGGGCCACCACGGCACTCGGCGTCAGCGCCACGACGCGCCTCGCCGACGGCCTCGCCGCGACGCTGGCGGCCCTGCAGCCCGCCGCGACGCGGGGTAGCGGATAGTGGACCGGCCGGTGACGCGTCGCTTCGCCCTCGCCGCGCTCGCCGGGCTGGCGACCCTGCCACGCCGCATCGCTGCCGCGGCAACCAGCAGCGTGCGCTGGACGGTGATCTATACCGACAAGGTCGATCCGGCCGCCCTGCTCGACTACACCGTCATCGTGCTGGACAGCACGCACCACCCGCCGCTGGCGCCGCTGTCCGGCCGCATCGTGATGGGCTATGCCAGCCTCGGCGAGGTCGAGAACTGGCGGCCCTGGTTCGCGCGTGCGCGCGACGCCGGCATCGTGCTCGACGAGAACCGCAACTGGCCGGGCAGCTTCTTCGTCGACGTCCGCAGCCGGGCCTGGCAGGACATCGTGCTCGACACCGTCGTGCCCAACGTGATGTCGCAGGGATTCGGCGGCGTCTTCTTCGACACGCTCGACAATCCCCCGCACCTCGAACGCACCGACCCCAAGCGATATGCCGGCATGACGCGCGCGGCGGCGTCCCTGGTCGAGGCCGTGCGCCTGCAGTATCCGCAGGCGCGGCTGATGCTCAACCGCGGGTACGAACTCCTGCCGCTCGTCGGCGGCGCGATCGACTACGCGCTGGGCGAGTCCGTCTATGCCGACTGGGACTTCGACAAGAAGGCGTACCGGCTGGTCGAGCACGCCACCTACCAGGAGCAGGTACGCCTGCTGCAGGCCGCGCGCCGGCAGTTTCCGGGCCTGCAGGTGATGACCCTCGACTACTGGGACCCTGCCGACCGGGCAGGGTTGCGGCGCATCTACCGGGCACAGCGTGCCAACGGTTTCTCGCCCTACGTCGCCACGGTCGAACTCGACCGCCTTGTACCGGAACCCGGACGGTGAAACGGCTCGCCGCGGCGCTGCTGCTGGCCCTGGTGCTCGCCGGCACGACAGCTACCGCCACCCGTGCCGCGGAGGCGCCCGAGGCGCGCACCATCCTCGCGCTGTACGACGGCAGCGACGGGCGGCCGGTGCGCTTCACGCGGATCCACACCTGGGCGGAAATGCCCCTCAACTGGCTCGGCCTGCGGGTGGTCTACCGGGACATCCGCGACGGCCTGCCCGACCTTGCCGGCTATCGCGACCTGCGCGGCATCATCACCTGGTTCGAGGACGACGTCTTCGATGACCCGGATGCCTACCTCGCCTGGGCCAATGCAGCCATCGACAGTGGCCTGCGCTATGTCGTGCTCGGCTCGCTCGGCGCGCGGGCCTCGCGGCGCGGCGGCGAGGTGCCCCTGGCGACAATCAACCGCTTCTATGGGCGGCTCGGGCTGCGAACGAGCGACGAATTCGTCGACCTGACCTACGACTGGGACGTGCTGAGCGCGGATCGCGCGATGGTGGCCTTCGAATACCCGCTCGAAGGGCCCCTGCCGCCGTTCGAACCGACGCGCGCGACCGGCCCGGCGACGCGCGTCCTGCTCTCTCTCGCCCGCCGCGACGGCCGCGGCGAGCCGGCCGATCTCGTCACCGTCAACGCGGTCGGTGGCGTCGTTTCGCCAGGCTATTCCCATTTCCGCAGCGAGGAAGCCAATCGTACGCTCTGGCGCATCGATCCGTTCCGTTTCTTCGCCGCGGCCTTCGCCACCGACGATCTGCCACGCCCGGACCCGGCCGTTCTGGTCGGACGCCGCATCTTTTACAGCCATATCGACGGCGATGGCTGGCACAACCCGAGCAAGGCCGAGGGCTATACGGTGCGGCGGACGCTGTCGGCCGAAGTCGTCCGGCGGGAGATCCTCGAACGCTTCCCCGACCTGCCGGTGACGGTGGCGCCGATCGGCGCGGAGGTCGATCCGGACTGGTACGGCACCGAGGAAGCCGAGGACATCGCGCGCGACATCTTTGCGATGCCGAACGTCGAGGCCGGCACCCACACCCACACGCATCCCTTCGACTGGCAGTACTTCGCCAGCTATTCGGCGGAGGCCGAGCGTGCGCTGATCAAGCGCCGCGGCTCGCGCAACGCCGGGCTTGTCGCGCAGGGGCTCGACGTCCTGACCGGCGGCCGCTACGGCACGCAGGCCAACATCTATGGCGTCGTCGGCGACGCCGAAGCCGAGGACGACAGCGGCTATGCGCTGCCGCGTCCCTACTTCAAGGAGCCATACACGAACGGCGTCGAGGTCTATGGCTCCGTAGCCGTGATCGAGCAGCTTCTGCCGCCAGGCAAGGGCGTCCGCGTGCTGCAATGGTCGGGCAACACGCGCCCGTTCGCCGCCGTCGTCGCGGCCACACGCACGGCCGGCATCCGCAACCTGAACGGCGGCGACACGCGGCTCGATTTCGACTACCCCTCCTACACCACTGTCGCGCCCGTTGGCGTGCAGGTCGGCGACCAGCGGCAGGTCTATGCCTCGGCGAGCAACGAAAATACCTATACCGACCTGTGGACGCGCAACTACTACGCGTTCCGCAACTATCGCGTGACCGCCGACAACACCTGGTCTCCGCTGCCGCTCAAGCCGTTCAACATCTACTACCATATGTATTCCGGCGAGCGGCAGGCCAGTGTCCGCGCGCTGATCGAGAACTACGAGTACGCACGCGCGCAAGAACTCGTACCGATCTTCGCGAGCCACTACGCCGGCATCGGCGACGGCTTTGATGCCGTGCGGCTCGTCCGCCTCGACGCCGGCGTCTGGCGCATAGAGAGCCGCGACCGCCTGCAGACGATCCGCTTCGACCGCGCCGACGACCGTGCGGTCGATTTCGGCCGTTCCCATGGCGTGATCGGCCAGCGTCGGGCCAACGGCAGGCTGTACGTCGCACTCGACCCGGCGACCGCAGCTCCGGTCCTCGCCCTGCAACCGGCGGCGCAGGCACGCGCGACGCCGCAGCCCGCGTACCTCGTTCACGCCCGCTGGCCGGTCCGCGACGTGGCATGGGAGGGCGAGTCCGTGCGCTTCACCGCAGGCGGCTTCGGCGACGGCGAGATGCAGTGGCAAATGCCCCGCCAGGGCACCTGGAAGGTGGATGCCCGCCTGCCCGACGGCACGCAAGCGCTGGCCGCGACGAGCGGTACCGACGGCATCCTGAATTTCGTGCTGCCCACGCGACCCGGCGCTCAGGTCAGCGTCACAATCCGGCCGGACGATCGCCGGCCATGAGGCTGTCGACGACCTTCCTCGTGCTGTTCGCCGTCGGGGCGCTGGCCTTCGGCTGGCTGCTGCTGCCGCGCGGCAACGAGATCGCGCTGATGAACCTGCGCGACGGCAAGGTCGCCGCGGCGCGCGACGCCTACAAGAATCTGGTGGCGGCGGGCGACACATCGCCGTCGACACTCGCCGCGCTGGCGAACGTCCACCTCCTGTCGGGCGACATAGATGCGGCCATCGCCATCTACGAGCGGCTGGTCCAGGCCAGTCCCGACGATGTTGCGGCAAGGCGAGCGCTGGCGGATCTCTATCATCGTGCCCAGCGCGGACCGGACTACGTGGCGACCCTGCGGGAGCTCGTCCGCCGGTCGCCCGATCGCGAAACGATGCTCGAACTTGCCGTGGTGCACTTCCTGCACGGAGAGGTGACGGAGGCCGTCGATACGCTGCGGACGCTGGAAAGCCGCTTCGGCGCGCCGCCGCTGGAGGCGCGCTGGCTCGCCGGTGCCCTGGCCCGGCGCGGCGAACGCAACGCCGCCCTGGCCATCCTGACGCGGCTCGACGGTCTGCCGGCGCCGGCCGTCGGGCTCGACCTCCCCTCGCGCACGCTGATGTTCGCGCTGCTCGTCGACAGCGGCCGCGCGACCGATGCCGTCGCCCGCGCCAATGCCTGGATGAGCGAACATCCGAACGCGGCGCAGATGACCCGCTTCGGCCTGTTGCTGCTGCAGCGCGGCCGGCCGGACCTTGCCCTCGCCATGGTCGAGGGTTGGCCACAACTCGTCGCCGGCCACGCCGGCCTCGCCGGCCTCCAGATCGATGCCGAGATCGCACTCGATCGACGCGAACGCGCGCTGGCATTGCTGGAGGGCTGGCGCGTCGCGGGCCCACTGTCCGCGCCGCTCGTCCCGCGCTATGTCGGCCTGCTGCTCGCGACCGGCGCCTTTGACCGTGCGGCCGAGTATCTCGCTGCCCAGAACCTCGACGTCCTCGACGAGGACCTCGTCGTCGACTTCGCCGAGCAGGCCGCCGAGCGCCGGCGCAGCGACGTCGCACGCGCGCTGTACGGCCGGCTCGACCGCACGTTTCTCGACCGACATCCGCTGGCAGCCGCGGGCCTAGCCATCGCGGCGGGCGACAGGGCTGCCGCACGGCGCTGGATCGACCAGGCGCGCGCTGCCCCCGATCCGACCCTCGAACAAAGCCTGCGCATCGCCGACGCCTTGCAGGAACTGGGCGATTCCGCCGGCGCCCTCGCAGTCCTGACGGCCATTGCCGACCGGCCCAACCTCGCCACCGGCGCCGTGAGAGCGTTGGCCAGCCTGTTCATCGAGGCGGGGCGCGTGGCCGACGGCCTCGCCCTGTTCGAACGTCTGCGGCGCAGCCGCCCTGGACCTGAAACCGATACAGGCTGGGCACTGCTCGCGACCGCGGCCGGACGGACGAAGGACGTGCTCGACTGGCTGGGCCGCAACCCGCCGCTCGGCCGCCAGGATCTCTCGGACCTGTACTACATCGCGACGGACAACGGGCAGCCCCGCATTGCGCTTGCCGCCGCCGAAAGGATCGCCGGCGAATTCGCCGACGCGGCCACGCGTCGGATGCTTGCCGAGGCCCTGTTGGCCAACGGCCGGCCTGGCGACGCCGTGCCGTTGCTGCGTGACCTGCTGGCCGACCAGCCCGATCTGGAAGGCGCCTACCTCGCCGCGCTGCGCGGCAGCGGGCAGGCACGCGAACTCGTCGGGCACGTGACCCAGCGGCTCGAATCGGGCGAACTCGACGAGCGCGGCGAGAGCGAGGCGATCAGCATCCTTGTCGAGGCCGGCGCTTACGAGGCGGCGCTGCCATGGCTGGAGCGACGCGCGCGCGGCGGCGACGATGCCTGGCTGTTTGCCTACGCCGACGCCGCCCGCAAGAGCGGGCATGCCGTCGACCTGCTCGACCTGCTGGTCGAGCGGCTGGAGCGTCCGGGCCTCGAGCCGGCCAACCGCGAAGTCGTCGTGGCCCTGCTTGTCGAGACGGATGCCACGGTCGCCGCCGAGGCGCTGGCACCGATGGCGCGCGCCGACCCGGCGGCATGGGCGGACGACTATGTCGAAGCCCTCCGCCGTGCCGGCAAGGCCACAGAGATCGCGCCCTTTCTTGAAACGGTTCTCGCATCCGGCAAGCTGGCCGGCGCCGCCGAGGAAGCCCTGGTCTACGCCCTGATCGACCGCGCCGGTGCCACGGCTGCGCTGCCGTTCATCGAGCGCCTCGCACTGCGCCGGGGCGGTCCCTGGTTCGATACCTGGATCGCCGCGCTCGATAACGCAGGACGCAAGAACGAGGCGCGCGCGGCACTGGCCCGCGTCACAGCCGACGCCGCCGTCCCCGCTGAACGCCGTCGTGGCGCGGCCTTCGCGCTGCTCGAGCGCGGCGACAAGGCAGCGGCCATCGCCGGCTTTCGCACACTGGCGGCCGGCGGCGATCCGCAGTCGCCCGACGCCCGCCAGCTTCTCTACCTGTGGGGCCCGAAGCCGGATGCCGCGGCGCTCGACTGGCTGACCGAACAGGCGCGGCGGACGCAAGCCACGGCGCGGCAAGGCTGGCTGGCGCTGCTGGTCGAACTCGGCGGCGGCGAACGCGTCCGGGCCATGGCCGAAGCCGCGGGCCCCGCACCCGACGCCGAGCTCGATGTCGCCTATGCCAACGCCCTGGCGATCGATCCGGCCAGCGATTCGCGCGCCCTTCTCGCGGCCGTCGACCGGGTCGCCGCGCACGGCGACAGCGTCGACGCCTTGCGTCGTATCGCACAAAGCGCGGAACGCAGCCGCCATCGTGCGGCGGCCGACCGGGCGTGGGCCGCCGTGCTGTCGCAGGTCAGCGACGACACGGAGGCGCTGCGGCAACGCGGAATGATCGCCTACGACGAAGGGCGTTCGACCGTGGCAGAGCGCTTCCTCGGGCGCCATCTGGCGCGCGCGGCGGACGGCGGGGACTTCGAGGCCAACTACTTCTATGCCGAAACGCTGGCGCAGCGCGGACGCGCAGGAGAAGCCCCGGCCTACTGGCGGCGAGCCCTGCAGAGGATCGCCGCGGCGCCGGACAAGTCCTTCTACATGCGCCTGGTGGAAGCGAACGTCCTGAGCCGGCTGGGACGGGTCGAGGAGTCGGTCGCCAGGTTCGAGGCGCTGCGCCGCGAGCGCCCGGCCGACGCGGGACTGACGGCCGACTATGGCGCCATGCTATTGCAACATGGTCGCATACGCCGCGCCGGCGAGGTTCTGGGTGTATTCTGAGAGACGGCCATGAGCGCACGTTTGCCTCGCCCGCTCCGGCTGCTGGCGACCGGCAGCCTGCTATCGCTGTGCGCGCTGTCCATCGGCGGGACGGTGTCTGCCGCCACGCTGGCGGTTGAGCGCGCGCGCGACTCGGCGACCATCGTGCTCGGCTTTCCGCAGGCTGTTTCGGTGCGCCCGCAGCGCGAAGGCCGTGACCTTCTGCTCACCTTCGACCTGCCCCTCGGCGAGACACCGCTCGACGGACTGCTGGACCGCCTGGGCGGTCTCGCCGAGAACGTCCGCTACGGCTACGACACCCTGCTGCTGACGCTGCCTCTCGCGGTCGTCGCCGAAGTGACAGGCCATGACCGCGAGGTGACGGTGACCCTCAGGGGGTCGGCGACCCTGTCCGCCGAAGACGCGGAACGGGAGGCGCAGGCGCAACGCCGGGTCGAATTCTTCCAGGCCGTCACGCTTCTCGAGGCGGGCGAGCCGGATATCGCCCGCGCGCGGCTCGCCCTGCTGGTCGACAGCGAGCCGGACAATGTCGAACTGATCGTCGCGCTGGCCCAGGCCGAGGAGCGTCTCGGTCGCTGGCAAAAGGCCGTGGCGCTCTACGACCGGGCCCTGACCCTCGACCCGGATGAAACGGCAACGATCGGCGCCAAGGCCCGCCTGCTGGCCGAACACGGCAATCACCTCCGGGTCGAGCCCTCGTTCCGCGACACGCGCAATGCCGACCGCCAGTGGGTAATGCGGGTCATCGCACGCGCCAACCTGAACGATACGGTGACGGCGGGCGCGACGTTCGAACGGCGCCGACTGACGATCTCGCAATTGCGCCATCCCGATGGCACGGTCCGCGACTTCTCCGGCTGGCGGTCGATGGGCGAACTCTGGCTGTCGCGCGACTGGGCGGAAGGCGACCGGACAACGGTGGGGGTACTGGGCAACGAGAAGCGCCCCGGCATCAGGATGGCGCACCGCGTCGGCCGCCCGGAACAGGTGACGACCTTCGTCGCGGCCCTGTCCGAGCCGACCATGGACTACGCGGAGGCCATCGCCGAGCATGGCTCCCGACATCGCGCCGGCGCCGCGCATGGCCGCGATCTTGCCCCCGATCTGCGCCTAGACGTCGCGGCCTTCGGCAATCGCTACGCATTGGCGAACGACCTCGACGTCGCCACCACGGCCAGCGCGACGGCCGGATTGCGCTGGGCCGTCGTGCCCGGCCTGCCGCTCGTGACGCTCGGCTACACGATCGACGCCGAGTACCTGATCGAACGCGACGAACGCATATCCCCGCTCGGAGAGGCTTACAGCCCGCTGCCGGTGGCCAGCCGTGAAGTGCACAGCGTCGACGTGACGTTCGAGGATCGGCTGACCGACTACCTCTCGTGGCGTGCCGACGCGGGTTACGGCTATGACCGGTTGAATGATCATGGCCCGAACGCCGGCGTCGGTCTGATCTACGCGCCGCTGGTCGACCTCGAGGCGGAACTGGCGCTGCGCCGGACATTCGCGTCGGGACGCGGCCAGTCGAACGCGGTTACCATCGTCGGCGGACATCTGCACTGGCGATACTGAGAACAGAAATCCGACAGGGGGCGGGCATGAAGGCAAGGCGATGGGCACGGCCGCTGACGGTCCCCGCGCTGGCGATCGCGCTGGCCCTGTCGGCGTGCGCCGGGTCCGGAGGCGCCAGCCGGGACTGGGTCGCGCCCGATGCCGGCCTGACGTCGTCGATGAGCGTCGCCGTCATACCGTTCGAGAACCTGACCAACCATCCCAACGCCGGCATCATCGTGTCGCAGCTCGTGACGACGGAAATCTACCGCCAGGGGGTCTTCCTGCCGGTAGAGGACAGTATCGTCCGCAACAGGCTCGCCGACCTCGGCATCGATGCCGCCGAGATCGGCGAAGCCGTGTTCGCGCAGCAGCTCGCCGAACTGCTCGGCGCGAGCGCCGTGCTGACCGGCAGCGTTTCCGAATACGGCTACCAGCACGGGCTGCGCGAGGAGCCGACCGTCGGCTTCAATCTTCGCCTCGTCGCTGCGGGAGACGGCCGTGTGCTGTGGGCGGCAAGCTATTCCGACATCGGCCGGGGCGTGCTGTCGCGCGACAGCGTCAATGCCCTCGCACAGGCGGTCGCGGGACGCATGGTGTCGGCTCTGCGGACCCATGTGAGGCGCTGAGCGTCGGCAATGGCAGCGACCGCCGAGATCGGCTCACGGCTCACGCGCGGCCTCCGGCGAATCCCGCTGCCGCGTGGCCTCAACCGGGCGGCCGTCTGGGAAATCCTGCTGTTCGTCGCCATCGTGCTGGTGGTCGACGCCGCCTTCTTCGACGGCACGCGCTTCTACGACCTTCGCCCGCACCCGTTCTGGGCTCTGATCCTGCTGGTCACGGTGCAGTACGGCGCCGGCACGGGCGTACTGGCGTCGATCGTCGCGGCGGGCGCGCTTCTTCTCGGCAATCTGCCGCCACAGCGCATCGACCAGGATCTCTATCAGTACGTCCTCTCCGTGGCCTGGCGGCCGTTGCTGTGGCTGGTGGCCGCGGTGGCGCTCGGCGAGATCCGCAACCGCCTGGTCGCCGATCGCAACGACCTGTCGAAACACCTCGCCGAGCAGAGACGCGAGAATGCCGTCCTGGCCGAGAACTATGAACGCCTGAAAGCCGTCAACGCCGATCTCGAACTGCGGGTGGCGGGGCAGTTGCGAACGGTGTTCACAATCTACAATGCCCGCAAGGCAATCGAGAAGCTCGACACCGACAGCGTCCTCGAAGGGATCGGCGAGCTGACGCGCGGCATCATCGACCCGCTGAAGTTCTCCGTCTTCCTGCTGCGGGGCGACAGACTCGAGCTGACCGACAGCAGCGGCTGGGAAGACAACGACCGCTACGCGCGCACCTTCGACGTCAATACGCCGATCTTCCAGTGGATCGTCGGCCGCCGCGCCCTGCTGAGCGCGGCCGACGACGAGCACGAGCGCGTGCTCGACCGCCAGGGCCTTCTGGCCGGGCCGATGATCAGCCTCGACACCGGCGAGGTCATCGGCATGCTGAAGATCGAGGTTCTGGGCTTCCTCGACTTCAACACGACGACCGTCGAGAACTTTCGCATCGTCTGCGAGTGGATCGGTACTGCCGTCGGTACCGCGCGGCTGTACGAACAGGCGGAGTCGGAGCGCTTCATCGACCTTACGCGCGGCGTCCAGCCGTTCGGCGCCCTGCGGCGGGAAGTCGTGTTCCTGCTCAAGCTCGGCCGTCGCCTCGGCTTCGAATCGTCGTCGCTCGTCGTCCGGCCGGGAGATGGACCGCTGCCCGACGACGCATCCCGGCTGACGTTCACCCGGGCCGTTACAACCGCCGGACGACGCAGCCTGCGCGATACCGACCAGGCCTTCGACCTCGAGCCCGACGGCGCCGCCGTGGCGATTCTGCTGCCGGCGACCGGCGCGGCGGAGGCGACGACCGCCGCCGCCAAGCTGTCGCGCGAGATCGAGGCGGCCCTGGAAGGATCCGGCATCGCGGCGACGGTGCAGTCCGTGCCGATCGATAGCCTGTTCGCCGACCAGCCGGCCGTTCCCGGCGAGTCCGAGGATGCCGATCAGGTTCTCACGGGAGGCGTCTTTGACAATGACGCCTGACCGTACCGCGCAGATCTCGCCGGGCGGCCCCGCCCCGCTGCGCCGCGGCCTGCCGTTCCCCACGGCGGTGCAACTGCCGAAGGCCGGCATTTTCCTCGTGGCGGCCGCGACGGCCGGGGTTTCGGATACGCTCCTCTGCGCCCTTGCACTGTCCGGCGACCTGCACCCGGTCGCCGCTTTCGCAGGCCACCTCGCACTGGTCGCCGCGCTGGTCGGGTGGCTGTATTTCCTATGGCGCCGCGGCCGGCCGGCTCGCCTTGGCACCATCCTCGCGATATCGACGGCGTTCATGGGCCCGGTCGGCGTCGCCGGGGCCGTGCTCATGGCGATGATCCATTTCTTCCTCAGCCGCCACAGCACGGCCTTCGAGGACTGGTACATGTCGCTGTTTCCCGAACACGAGCACGAGTTCGCGCGCGAACTCTACGCCAATCTCGCGACCGGCCGAGAAAGCGCGGGCGACGCCGTGGCCCTGTCGTCGTTCAGCGACATCCTCACCTTCGGCACGGTCGAGCAGAAGCGCGCGGTCATCGCCGTGCTGGCGCAGAATTTCCGCGCCGAACTGGCGCCGGCCCTGACGATCGCGCTCGCCGATGCCGATCCGGCGGTCCGCGTGCAGGCGGCGACGGCAGCCGCGACCATCGAGGCGCGCTATCAGGATCGCTGGTTCGAACTGCGGGCGACAGCCGAGGCCGATGCCACGTCCTTCGTCGCACGTCTCGAATTGGCCCGGCACGTCGACGACTATGCCCATCACGGCGTCGTGGAAAGCGATCGCAAGGCAGAACTGCGCGACCTGGCACTCACCGAGTACCGGCGCTGTCTGGCGCTCGACCCTGACGCCGACGAGGTGCGCGTCGCCATAGGCCGCCTCCTGGTCCGCGGCGGCGCCTTCGAGGAGGCGGTGGACGTCCTGTCGCCGATCATCCGCGACGACGATGCCGGCGAGGCCTTCGCCTGGTACGTCGAATGCCTGTTCCGCCTCGGCCGCTTCAGCGATCTGCGCGCCATCGCGATGGCCCGTCGCGTCGACGGGCGCCCGGCAAGCCGGCTCGCCTCGGCGCTGGCCATGTGGGCCGAGCCGAAGGTCGCCGCGTGACCGGCGCCCCGACACAGTCCTGCGACGTCTGCCTGCTGATCGAGGGCGCCTATCCGTATGTCGCCGGCGGCGTGTCGACCTGGGTTCACGACCTGCTGCGCGCCCAGTCGGACCTGACGTTTCACCTCATCGTCCTCGTACCCGACCGGGCCGAACGGAAGCTGCGGTACGAACTGCCGCCGAACGTGGTCGGCATGTCGCACGTCGTGCTGCAGGACCGCGAACCTGGGCCGCCGTGGCGCTCGTCGCTCGGCGGCTTGCTGCGGCACCTTGTCGGTCCGCTCATCCGCCTGCAGGAGAAGGGGGGCTTCGCCGAGGTCCGGACGGTGCTCGAAATGATCGCGCCGCACCGTCGGAATCTCGGCGCGTGGAATCTGCTGGAGAGCGAGGCGGCGTGGCAGCTCGTACTGGCGATGTATCGCGCCGCGACGCCGGGCCGCTCCTTCCTCAATTACTACTGGAGCTGGCGGTCGCTGATCGGCGGCATGTTCGCGACCCTGCTGGCCCCCCTTCCGTCGGCCCGCGTCTACCACGCGATCTCGACCGGCTACGCGGGGCTGATGGCGACACGCGCGCGTATCGAGACCGGCCGGCCGGTGATGCTGACCGAGCACGGCATCTACACCAACGAACGCCGCATCGAGATCATGATGGCCGAGTGGCTGCGCGACGACGCCGCCGCCGGCCTCGCCATCGAGCGCGAGGGGCGCGACCTGCGCGACATCTGGATCGACACCTTCGAGAGCTACGCCCGCGCCTGCTATGCGTCGTGCGATCGCATCATTACGCTCTATGAGGGAAACCAGGAACTGCAGCGGCGGGACGGCGCGGCCGAGGACAGATTGCTGCTGGTGCCGAACGGCGTCGACGTGCCGCGCTACTCGGCCATACCCCGCCGCCCGGCGGCGCGCCCGACGATCGCCCTCATCGGGCGCGTCGTGCCGATCAAGGACGTCAAGACCTTCATCCGGGCCTGCGCGCAGCTTCGTCGCGCCGTGCCCGACCTGCGGGCGCTCGTCATGGGCCCGACCGACGAGGACGAGGACTACTACGAGGAGTGCCGCACGCTGGTCGCCCATGAAAAGCTGGGCGACACCCTCGAATTTCTCGGCCGCGTACGGCTCGACGACTATCTCGGCGAGATCGATGCCATCGCCCTCACCTCGATCAGCGAAGCACAGCCGCTCGTCATCCTCGAGGCCGGCGCCGCGGGTGTGCCGACGGTAGCGACCGACGTCGGAGCCTGCCGGCAGATGCTGCTCGGCCAGCGCGACGAGGACCCGCCGCTGGGGCCGGGCGGCGCCATCACGCCCCTCGCCAACCCCGCCGCCACCGCGCACGAACTCGGCCGCCTGCTGACCGACCGCGCCTGGCATGACCGCTGCGCCGGCGCCATCGCCGAGCGCTGTCGGCTCTACTACGACAAGGACCGCATCGACCGCATCTATCACGATCTCTATGTCGAACTGGCCGATGCGCCGGGCGTGGCGCCGGACGTGCCGGTCGATCCACGGGCGAGGGTCGCCTGATGGCTGGCATCGGCTTCGCGCTTCGCCGCCTGACGCGGCGCGACGACCTACTCGGCGCGGTGCAGGGCTACGCCTACTCGGCGATGATCGCCGCCGGGCCGTGGCTGCTGACCATCTTTGCCATTGCCGCCGTATCGATGTTGGCAACGCCGGCCATCGGATTGGCCAACGTCGCCACATTCCGCGTCATCCTGATCTACAATTTCGGCTTCTCGCTTGTCATCGCCGGGCCAATCGTGCTCGCCGGCACCCGCTTTCTTGCCGACGCCATCTTCGACCGCTCGGTCGACACGGCGCCGGGCATGTTGTTCACGTCGCTGACCCTGATCGGTGGGCTCTCGGCACCGTTCGTCGTCGTCTTCTACGGCTTCGTCGCCGACCTGACGATGGAGGTGCGGCTGGCGGCGATGATCAACTACTTCGTCATCGCCGGCATCTGGGTCGTGGCGATCTTCCTGTCGGCGCTGAAGGACTACGCGACCTTCGTCGGCATCTTCCTGCTCGGCACGCTGGCGGCGGCAGTCGGCGGCGCGGTGCTGGCGGTCTATCTCGGCACGGCGGGGCTGCTGCTCGGCTTCACCGCCGGCCTGGGCCTCATCATGTTCACCATGATCGCCCGCATCCTCGCCGAGTATCCCTACATGCCGGTGCGGCCGTTCGCGGTGTTCGCCCACGCCCGCCGCTACTGGGAACTGCCGGTCTCCGGCTTCGTCTACAACCTCGGCATCTGGGCCGACAAATGGGTGATGTGGCTGGCGCCGCAGCACGAGATCATCGCCGGCGCGATGGTCACCTATCCCGACTACGACGGCGCGATGTTCCTCGCCTACCTGACCATCGTGCCGGCGATGGCGCTGTTCACGGTCTCGACCGAAACCCGCTTCTTCGAGGCCTACCAGACCTTCTACCGGGCCATCGGCCGTCATGCGAACTGGCGCGAGATCCGCGAAAACCACCGCGCCATCACCCACGCCATCAACGACAGCGCCCGCAACCTGCTCCTGTTGCAGGGCGCCATCAGCTTCGTCGCCATCCTGCTGGCGCCCGACATCGTCTCGGCGCTCGCCGGCAACTACGTCCAGGTCGGCATCTACCGGCTGGGCGTGCTTGGCGCCTTCTTCCACGTCATGTTCCTGTTCGCGACGATCCTGATTTCGTACTTCGACCTGCGCCGGCTGATGCTCGAACTGCAGATCGTCTTCCTCGTCTCGAACATCGTGCTGACCGTGGCGAGCCTGCTCGCCGGCTTCCCGTGGTACGGCTACGGCTACTTCGCCGCGACGTTGCTGTCGTTCACCCTGTCGGTTCTGGTGCTGGGGCGTGTCGCACAGCGCCTGCCCTACCTCGCCTTCGTCCGCCACAATCCCGGCATCGCGCGCTTCCTGATCGGGCGCGACCCGTAGCTGTCAGGCGCGCGCGGGCAGCCCCGCCAGCACCTCGTCGAGACGCTTTCCCTCGGGATCGGTCCGCAGCGCCGCACGCGCGTTCGCCAGCGCGTCGGCGGCAAGCGACGGGGACAGGCGGCCCGCCAGAGCCGGCGCGACGACCTCGACACGCAGCCGGGCGAAGGCACGCTCGCCGCGCCGCCAGGTGTCGCCGTAGCCCTTGAGCAGGCCCGCCGCCAGCACGACTTCGAGCGCCAGCGCCCAACCGAGTGCCTGGGCCGCGACGATGTCCGCGACCCAGGCGTCGATCGCCGCCTGCTCCTCCGTCCAGCGCAGGCTGGCACGGCGCAGCGGCCGCAGGCGTGCCAGACACCAGAGCGCGAGGTAGCCGCCGACCGAGGTGGTGCGGATCGGCAGGGCGAGGCCCGGCCGGTCGTTCCACCGCCTTGCGGCACCGAACGCGCGGAGGCGACGGCCGAGCCCACGCGGCAGCACGGCCACCACCTCCTCCAGCCCCGGCCGGAAGAACTCCGTGATCCGCACCGGCTCGTGCGCCGCCGCGCGCACCTCGGCGCGCAGCCGCTCGGCGCGGCCCGGCGCACTCTTGATCTGGGCGACGCGGATGACGTCGTCCCAGGCCATGCGCAGCGCAAGATGACGCGCCGCCTCGCGCGTCACCGTCCAGCCCGCCATCCCCGCGGTCGATGCCTCGACATCGCGCACCCGGGCCAGACGATCCAGATATGCCTGCGCGTAGGCAGCGTCCTGGAAATGCGCCACGCGGCGGACGCCTTCGCGCGCGAGGTCCTGCACGGCGTCCGGGAAGGTCGCGACGAGACGGGCCTCGGCGTCCGCCACCGTCCAGCGCCGGGGGCGGACCTGTTCGTCGGCGGCGGCAGTCTGCGGCAGGCGTCCCTCGCGCACGGCCGCGAGCCCGATCGTAAGGCCACGCAGATTGAGATCGACGGCCACACCGCCATCCTGGATGGCCGCAGTGAAATCGTCTTCCCTCAGCGGCAATACGCCGGCGCCGGCGATCGCGCCGAGAAGCAGTGCGTTGACGGGCACGCCCTCGCGTTGCGCGACGGCGGCCATGTCGCCCAGCACGGCGCGACGGGACTGACCGCGTACGGTCGCCAGCAGCCGTTCCTGGTCGAACCGCCCGTCGCCCGCCGCCGTCCGTTCGCCCATGGCGTAGACCCGGTGGGTGGACGCAACGAGCGTCGTGCGGTCCGGCGTGACGAAGCCGCGCTGGCAGGCGCGAGCGGCCTCCACCAGTTCCGAAGCAACGACGAGATCGACGTCACCGAGCCCCGGATACAGCGCCAGCACGGGCTCGCGCCCGCCGAGTTGCGCCAGCGGCACGGGAAAGATCTCGACGTAGTAGGTCGTGGCCCCCGTCCGCTGCGCCACGCCCGGAATCGAGGTCGACTGCACCGGCAGACCGGCGTGACGCGCGGCGCCGACGAGCCATGCGGCGAGCACGCCGCCGCCCTCGCCGCCGAGCGCACCGACCAGCGCCGTGACCGGCCGTGGCGTCTCAGGATTGCCGCCGGCGTCCACGTCAGCTCATTCCGCCGCGGCGGGGGACGCCGCCGGCCGGCCCGCCAGCAGCCCGATCACCGTCCGCCGCACCGCCCACAGCCAACGGTCCCATGCCTTCGGATTCTGCACGACCTCGGCACGATAGAAGGACGGGCAGAGCGCCGCCGCTTCGGCCACTTCGCCGCACAGGCCGCAACCGACGCAGTCGTTGTTGACGTGCGCCACCGGCTCGGTCCGCAGCGGATCGGGGTTGGGCTTGATGGTCAGCGACGGACAGCCCGACAGCCGGATGCACGCGCGATCCCCGGTACAGACCTCATCGTCGACACCGAAGCGCGTGCGCACGACGCGCCCGCCGGCGGCCAGCCGCGCCGCGATCTGCGGGCGAATGCGGCGCTGGCGGGCAAGCTGGCATTCGCCATCGGCGACGATGACCTTGAGGCCCTTCTCGCCCGTGCGCATCGCCTCGCGCAGCGTCGTCACCATGCGGTCGACCGAGTAGGTGCGCACGTTGCGGATCCAGCCGATGCCGAGGCCGCGCAGCGCCGCCTCGATCGACATGCCGCCACCCGAGGCGCGGCGCTCACCGGGCGAGGACGGCAGATGCTGCCAGCCCGTCGCCGAAGCGTAGCCGTTCTTCATGATCATGAGGATGGAGTCGGCATCGTTGAAACGCGCGCCAGCGATGCCCGACGTCAGGCCGTTATGCCAGAAGCCGCCATCGCCCATGATCGACAGCACGCGTTTGCCGAAGGCCGGCGAGACGCCGCGCGAGCTGGCGAGGCCGAGGCCGTAGCCGAGCACGGTGTTGCCCAGGTGGAACGGCGCCAGCGTCGAGAAAGTGTGGCAACCGATGTCGGCGCTGATGTGGGTCGGCCCCAGCTCGCGCTCGGCGATCTTGATGGCGCTGAACACGGGCCGCTCCGGACAGCCGGTGCAGAAGGACGGCGCGCGCGCCGGCAACTCGGCGCCCAATGCCGCCGTCGCCGCCTCGCGCCAGCCGACGAGCCGCGCGGCATACTCGCGGGCCGGCGCGGCATCGAAGCCGGCCGGCGCGACGCGGCCGAGCCACTCGGTCAGCCCGCGCACCATCACTTCGGACGTGTACTCCCCCGCCATCGGCAACACGTCCTTGCCGGACAGCGCCGTCTGTACGTCGGCCTTGCGCAGGACCTGTCCGATCGCCTGCTCGAGATAGTCCGGGTGGCCTTCCTCGACGACGAGGACCGCGCGCTTGCCGGCACAGAAGGCCGCCACCTCGTCGGGGACCAGCGGGTAGGTGACGTTGAGCACGTAGAGCGGCACGCGGCTGGCGCCGAAAGCGTCGGCAAGGCCGAGGCGTGCGAGGGTGCGCAGGACGGTGTTGTAGAGGCCGCCCTGCATGACGATGCCGATGTCGGAAAGGTCGCCATCGATGGTCTCGTTGAGCCTCTCGCGCCGCACGAAGTCGACCGCCCGTGGCAGGCGTTCGGCGTATTTGGTGCGTTCCTGTTCGTAGACGTGCGGCGGCAGATTGATCCGCCCCTGTTCGAAGTTGGGCTGCGCCACGAGGTTCCGGCGCGACATCGCCGGTGCCACGTTGTCCTTCGCCGTGAAGCGGCCCCAGACGTGGCAGGCGCGGATGCGCAGCTCGAGGATCGCCGGCAGGCCGGACGCCTCCGACAGTTCGAATCCCTTCTCGACCATGCGCACGATGGTCGGCAGGTTGGGACGCGGATCGAGCAGGCAGAGCGACGACTTCATGGCGAAGGCGTGGGTGCGCTCCTGGATGATCGAGGTGCCCTCGCCGTAGTCCTCGCCGACGATCACGAGGGCACCGCCGCGCACGCCCGCCGAGGCCAGGTTCGACAGGGCATCGGCGGCGACGTTGGTGCCGACGACCGACTTCCACGTCACCGCGCCGCGCATCGGGTAGTTGATCGACGCCGCGAGCAGGGCCGCGGCCGCCGCCTCGTTGGCGCAGGCCTCGAAATGCACGCCCAGCTCGTCGAGCAGGTCCCCGGCGTCGGCCATGACATCGACGAGGTGCGAGACCGGCGCGCCCTGGTAGCCGCCGACATAGGAGACGCCCGACTGCAGCAGGGCCTTGGTGACGGCGAGGATGCCCTCGCCCTCGAACACCTCGCCCGTGCCCTTGCGCAGGTCGGCGACCTCCGCCCTGAACGACCGCTCCGCCATCCTCCCGCTCCGCTCAGGCCGCCGGCATGTCTCGCCAGCGCAGCACGAACACGCCCTGGTTCTTGTCGGTCACGAAGATGTTGCCGCGCGCGTCGACCAGCACGTCCTCGGTCTGCGCCACCAGCTTCGAGGCCGGCATCGGTCCCAGCCTCTCGCGCGGGTCGGGCGGCAGGAACCACGCCACTTCGCGCGGGTGCCGCGGCTCGCGGATGTCGTAGATGCGCAGGCCGGCGTTGAACCATGTCAGGAACACATGGTCCTCGTTGCGCCACAGCGCGGGCTGATCCTGGTGCTGGTGCTGGTTGTGCGGCCCGAAGCGGCCGCCGCGCGCGGCGAAGCTCGGCCACGGCGCATCCTTCGGCGGATTCGGCCACGGCAGTTGCGACAGCAGGGCGGGATTTTCCTCGTCCGAGATGTCGACGAGCCCGGCGAAGCACATCGGTTCCTCGCCGTTCTCCGCGATGGCCTCGGAATTGAGCACAACGATCGGCTTGCCGGTCAGCGGCACGGCGGTATGCACGCCGATGAAGTCGAGAAACGGCGGCGAGAACGGCATGCGGCTGATCATCCGCGGCCTGGTCACGTCGGCCATGTCGAGGATGACAAAACCGCCGGCGCTGTACGGCAGGTAGCCACGCTCGCCGCGCACATAGGCGCCGCCGTGCAGGATGGCGCCGAACCGATGGCCCGTTTCGCCACCGGCGGCCCACTGGCCGGGCAGCCACCAGCGGCCAACCTCCTTCGGCTGCGTCGGATCGGCTATATCGACGATCTGGTGGATGTGGCCGAGGAAGCCCTCGGGCACGCCGGTGAGGTGCATGTAGCGGCCGCCGGCGTAGAAGTTGCGGTGAGTCCCCGCGCCGCCCGTGCGGAAGTGCCCCAGCAGCTTCGGATCTTCCGGATCGTCGAGACCGTAGATGAGGACGCCCTCGTTGACGTCCGCCGGCCAGTCGGACGGTCCCGGGTTCGGCGGCCCCCACTGGTCGTAGACGCCCTTGGCGGCGTTCGGCATCTGCAGTGCCGCTTCCAGTGCGACGATCATCAGGCCGTCCGCCACCTGCACCTGGTTGGTCCAGCTGTTGGTCGGGCCCGCGATGAAGCGGACGAAGCGCGGGCTAGCGGCGTCTGTGACGTCGAGAACCGTCCAGCCGTGGTGCCAGAAATGCGCGAGGTAGAGGTACCAGCGGTCGCCCGCGCGGTGCATGGCCATCTTGAAGCCGGGCCGCCGCTCGAGATCGTGGTAGCCAACGGCGTCGATGCGATCGCTGTAATACTGGCCCTTCGGCAGGCTCATGGCGTTCTCCCCCGCCCGCGCGGGCGGGCACGCGAAGCCTATCGCAGCGCGGGGACGAACGTATAGCATCGCCGGCCACGAACGGGCGGGGCGACGGCCATGGCGAAGGTATTGCTGGTGACCGGCGGCGGGCGCGGCATCGGTCATGCCACGGCGATCGGCGCGGCGCGCGACGGCTGGGACGTCTGCGTCAACTACCTCGCCAACGCCGCGCGAGCCGAGGAGACAGTCCGGGCAGTCGAGGCGGAAGGCCGTCGCGCCGTCGCCGTGCAGGCCGACGTGGCCGACGAGGCCGCGGTGGAACGCCTGTTCAACGCCTGCGACGCGGCGCTCGGCGCGCCGCGCGGCGTCGTGTGCAGCGCCGGCGGCTCCGGTCCGGTCGGCCGCATCGACGCCGTGCGTGCGGCCGACCTCGCCGCCCTGTGGGCGCATAACGTGACCAGCACATTCATCTGCGCGCGCGAGGGCATCAAGCGGATGTCGAGGACGCATGGCGGCAGTGGCGGTAGCATCGTCACCGTGTCGTCGGCGCTGGCACGGCTCGGCGGTGGCGGCGCGCTGGTGCCGTATTCGGCATCCAAGGCGGCGGTCGAAACGCTGACCTGGGGACTGGCGCAGGAAGTCGCCGCCGAGGGCGTGCGCATCAACTGCGTCGCACCGGGCGTCATCGACACGGAGCTGCAGCCGCCGGGCCGCGTCGAACAGATCGCGCCGACCATCCCGCTGCGCCGCGCCGGCAGCGCCGGAGAAGTCGCCGCCACCATTCTCTGGCTGCTGTCGGACAAGGCCTCCTACGTCACCGGCTCGGTGGTGACGGTGAGCGGCGGCCGCTAGGTCCGATCCACAGGAGTCCCCCGCATGCCGCGCCGCCTGATCGACCTGTCCGTCACGCTTGCCGACAAGGAGTTCTGGCCGCCGCACCACCGGCCGCGCATCACCTACCGCAACCACGACGAGACCTGGGAGTCGTTCGAGCGGGCCTTTCCCGGCATCCGCCGCGACCAGGTGCCCGACGGCAAATCCTGGGCGACCGAGGAGGTGACACTGGTCACCCATGCCGGCACGCACATGGACGCGCCATGGCATTTCCATCCGACGATGGACCACGCGCTCGTGCCCGGCGGCCGCCCGGCCGCGACCATCGAGCAGGTGCCGCTCGACTGGTGCCACCGCCCCGGCGTGAAGCTCGATTTCAGCCGCATGGCGCCGGGCAGCGTCGTCACCGCCGGCGACGTGGAGGGCGAACTCGCGCGCATCGGCCACGCGCTGCAGCCCCTCGACATCGTGCTCGTGCAGACACCGGCCGCGCCCCACTACGGCACGCCGCACTACCAGGACAACGGCATCGGCATCGGCCGCGCGGCGACGCTCTACCTCACCGAGCGCGGCGTGCGCGTCGTTGGCACCGATGCCTGGGGCTGGGATGCGCCCTTTGGCGCGGTCATGGAACGGTATGCGCAGACGGGCGACGCCTCGACCATCTGGGAGGGCCACAAGGCGGGCCGCGACATCGGCTATTTCCAGATGGAGAAGCTGGCGAACCTCGACCAGCTGCCGGGCACCGGCTTTACCGTCATCTGCTTTCCGGTGAAGATCCAGGGCGCCTCGGCGGGCTGGACCCGCGCCGTCGCCGTGATCGACGACTGAGGCGCGTCAGCCCGCCACTACCGGGTTCTCCAGCGTGCCGACGCCGCCGACGCTGACGGCGACGCGGTCGCCGGCCTTCAGGAAGCGCTGCGGCTTGCGCGCGAAGCCCACGCCGGCGGGCGAACCCGTGGTCATCATGTCGCCGGGACGGAAGCAGTACCATTTCGAGAAGTACGCGATGAGCTGCGGCACGTTGAACACCAGATCGCTGGTGTTGGAATCCTGCAGCACCTCGCCGTTGATGGTGGTGCGGATCGACATGTCGTGGGGATCGGCGATCTCGTCCGCCGTCACCACGACCGGCCCGAGCGGGCAGAAGGTGGGGAACTGCTTGCCGAAGATGTTGCGGTCCCAGCCATCGCGCGAGGCCGCCGGCGTCTTGGCGTCGAGGAACTCGCGCACCCAGTCGCGCGCCGACACGTCGTTGGCGATGGTGTAGCCGGCGACATAGCCGAGCGCGTCCTCCTCGCGCACCGCGTGGCAGGTGCTGCCGAAGACGATGGTCATCTCGCCCTCGTAGTCGACCATGTCGGGATGCGCGCGCGGCAACACGATGGACTCGCCGTGGCCGATCAGCGTGTTGGTGTTCTTGACGAAGCCGGCCGGCCGCGGCGGGAACGCCACCTTCATTTCTTCGAGATGCGCCTTGTAGTTGGCCCCGGCGGAGAACAGCAGGCCGGGCGACGGCAGCGGCGGCAGCAGCTTCGCCTCGGCGAAACGCAGCAGGACGCCGTCGGCGAACAGCGCCGCGCGTCCCTCGGACGACAGCTGGCCGATCTGCGTGACGGCGCCGCGCACCGTCGACAGCCCGTCGGCGCCGGCGGCGAGGATGTCGCGGACGGTCGCCGGCACATGCGAGCGCGCCGCATCGGGGCGCCCCGGGTGGCCGAGGTCGAGGACCGTCTCGTTGTCGACGAGGACGCCGGGGCGCCCGCCGCCCGCGGCCAGAGTCACCAGCTTCATGGACGCCCTTCTCCCTTGTCCGCCTTCGCTCCATCCATCGCGCGCCGGCCTTCGGCGCGCGCGAATGCCGCGAGGCTTTTTTCCAGCATGGCCTTGTCGAGACCGTAGCCGATGGCGACGAGGCGCGTGGCCGGCTTCGCGCCGGCCGGCCAGCGCTCCAGCAGTTCCGGCGGATGCACCATGTGCTGCACCGCCTGGATCACGACCGGACGAGGCTCGCCGCTGACCCGCGCGAGGCCCTTGAGACGCAGGAGATCGTTGCCGCGAAACGCCGAAAGGGAGGTCAGCCAGCGCGCCAGCGCCGGCCAGGCGATCGGCGCGCTGCGCTCGACCGTCACCGATCCGACGCCAGCGTGCGCCGCGCCGTCTTCGTGGTCGTGGCCGTCCTCGTGGTGGTCGTGGTCGTGATGCCCGTCGCCGTCGTGATGCTCGTGGCCGTGCAGCGGCCGCGGCGCCGCGTGGAAGACCTCTTCCGGCGGCAGGCTGGCGCCGGAAGAGCGCAGGACGCGCGCCATCGGATTGATGTCGGCGAGTCGGGCGGCAAGCGCCGCCGCGCGCGTCTCGTCCGCAAGATCGGTCTTGGAGATCACCAGAACGTCGGCCAGCGCCGCCTGATGGCGCGCGACGGTCTGTTGGGCGAGATTGGCGGCGCCGGCGAGCGCGTCGACGACGGTGACGACGCGGTCGAGGTACCAGTCGCGCCGCGCCCGCTCGTCGGTGAGGAAGGTGCGCACGATGGGCACGGGGTCGGCGAGGCCGGTGGTTTCGACGACGCAGCGCGAGAACGCCGGCAGCTCGCCGGACGCGCGGCGACGCGCGAGATCCTCCAGCGTGTCGGCCAGGTCGCCGCGCAACGTGCAGCAGAGGCAGCCGTTCTCGAGCAGCACGGCGGTGTCGTAGGCCGTCTCGAACAGCAGATGGTCGAGACCGACATCGCCGAACTCATTGACGATGACGACGGTGTCGGAAAAGGCCGGCGAGCGCAGCCAGCGGTTGATGAGGGTCGTCTTGCCGCTGCCGAGGAAGCCGGTGACGACGGCGACCGGGATCAGCCCACCGGCGCGCCCACCACCCCCCGATTCGTGCGCCTCCGCCGCCATCTCGTCCTCGCTCCTCGCCGCCGCCGCGTTCTATACTAGCGCACCCGGCGGGGTTGCGCCGCCAGCAAGAGCGGCCGCCGCCGAACCTACCTCCGGCCCGATGACGGGATTCCCCGTCGGACGGCGCTCATCTCAGGCAGGACAGGCACCATGACCGACAGGGACGACGCCTTCAACATGCGCCTGCTGGCGCAGGATACGCTGCAGGGATTCGGCGGCATCGGCGAGGGGATGAGCATCCAGCTCACCAAGGATGGCCGCCGCATCATGTATCTGGCGCATGAATCGGCACCGAAGAACTTCACCGGCGTGGACGTCACCGATCCGCGCAAGCCCAAGGTCGTGGTGCAGACCGACCTGCCGCAGCGCCACATGCGTTCGAACTCGCTGGAAGTGACCGGCGACGTGATGGCCGTCGCCTACCAGACGGTCGAGCAGGGCATGCAGCCAGCCGGCATCGAGCTGTTCGACATCTCGAAGCCAGAGAACCCCAAGAGCATCACCTTCATCGACTGCTCGGGGCCGCATTCGCGCGGCGTGCACCAGCTCTGGTTCGTCGACGGCAAGACCATCCACGCCTCCTCCGGCGCCGGCGACTTCGAGCCGACGCACAAGCTCGACGACCAGTTCTATCGCTCATGGGATGTCAGCAACCTGACCAAGCCGGTCGAGACCTGCCGCTGGTGGTATCCCGGCACGCGCAAGGGCGACAGCGCGCCGCCGCCGCCGCGGCATCCGCAGTTCGATGCCGGTTACCGGCCGCACAACACCAACGTCTACCCCGACCACCCCGACCGCCTCTACATGGGCTACATCGACGGCGGCGTGTGCGTGATCGACATCTCCGACAAGGCGAAGCCGAAGATGGTCGGCCACTGGAATCCGCATCCGCCCTATCCGGGCATGATGCACACGGTGATGCCGCTGTTCTCTCGCGATCTGCTGATTTGCACCGACGAGTGCATCACCAATGACGGCGTCGACTGGCCCAAGCTCAACTGGGTCGTCGACATGCGGATGGAATCGAACCTGGTGCCGATTTCCACCTTCCCGCTGCCGCCGGTCGAGGAGCACAAGACGCGCGGCGGCCGCTACGGCGCCCACAACACGCACGAGAACCGGCCGGGGCCGTCCTTCCGCTCCGACACCATCATCTTCGCCAGCTACTTCAACGGCGGCGTGCGCGCCTTCGACACGTCGAACCCCTTCCAGCCGAAGGAGATCGCGCATTTCGTGCCGAAGGACCCGGCGGGCTCGTCGGCGCGCGCGATCCAGATCAACGACGTCTATGTGGACGAGAACCAGATCGTCTACGCCGTCGACCGCTTCGTCGGCGGCCTCTACATCCTCGAGGCCGACGTCTAGGCCGCCGGCGCCGGCACCGGCTGCACGAAGGGACTCGGCGGGGCGTCAACCTCGCGCCAGAAATCGGTCACCTCGCCCGGCAGGCGCCGGGCGAGGACGGCCGGATCGGCAAGGCCGGCCGCCTCCAGCGTAACCAGCATGATTCCGGCCTCCGGCAGGCGCGCCAGCGCCTGCCGCCGCCGCATCGTCGGCGTGCTGGCGCCGGGCAGTTCGACCGCCACCAGCGCACGGCCCGTCCACAGCGCGGCCGACACCGGCACCGATGCCTCGGCAGCGTCGGCGGCGGCCCAGGCCGTGCCGGCGGCGAGAAGCTGCGCGCGCGGCAGCGGGCGGTAGGCCGCGAAGGCCCAGTCCTGTGGCGCGAACAGCCCGCCAAAACGCGCGGCACGGCGCGACAGCGTCGCGTTGTCCGTCGCGGCCAGCGCAAA
Source organism: Alphaproteobacteria bacterium (assembly GCA_050246875.1). GTDB lineage: Bacteria > Pseudomonadota > Alphaproteobacteria > UBA6615 > UBA6615 > SHWB01. The sequence continues at coordinate 504,817 of JBFWVF010000001.1, forward strand.
GGCCATGTAGGCGTCGAGGAAGCCGCGCGTCGCGCGATCCCAGGTGTCGGCGTGCAACGCCAGTTCCATGGAAAGCAGGCGCAGGCGCGACGGCGTGTCGGTGTTGGTGGCGAGATCGGGCGCGCCGCCGAAGCGCCAGTCGGGGTCGCCGAGGCGCACCGGCGTCGCCGCTGCGGGATCGGCGACGACGTACGGCGTGCGCGCCGCCAGGTGCCGCCCCCCCGCCTCGTCCGTCACGCTTCCCAGCCGGTCGGCCGACCAGGCGGCCGTGCCGTACGGGATGATCCAGGGTCGCGCCGTGCTGCTGTCGCTCAGGGTATCCCCACCCAAAGGTCCAGGGCCATGGTGCAGCCGGGAACGTGCAGCGGTCCCGGCACGGCGATGGTCGTCGTGGCGGGCTGCCCGTCCGGGAAGAACCGCCGCCGCACATCAGCCGATGCCGCATACTCGCCCAGATCGGTATGCATCGTCACCAGCCGAAGGCCATGGCGCAGCGATGTGCCCGCGGCACTGCAGATGGCCTCGGCGTGCTCCATGATCGCCTGCATCTGTGCCGCCGGGCGGTTGGCCCCGTACGGATAGTTGGGGTCGAGCCGAGCTGCGGCGACGACGCCGTTCTCGTCGGCGGCGAGCTGACTCGACAGGAACAGCAGCTCGCCGGCACGCACTGCCTGGGATTCGTGGAACAGCGGCGCCGGCGCCCTGGACGTGCGGATCACCTTCTTCTTCGTCCGCCCCTTGTCGGTGACGGCGACGAGCGTGATCTCGATGCGGCCATCGGGAATGACGATGCTGTCGACCGGCATGATCATGCGCGCCGGAGGATCGACCGGAAAATACTCGCGCCAGACGCGGTCGAGACGCGGGATGTCGTTGAGATCGGTGAGGTAGACCTCGGCCTTGACGACGTTGCCGAGCGAGGAACCGGCGGCTTCCAGCGTGGTCTTGAGATGGCCGAGCACGAAGCGCGCCTCGCGGTCGATGGCGTTGCCTTCCCAGAAGTTGGGATTGACGCGCGCCTCGGGGGCAAGTCCGGTGCGGAAGTCCGACGGCACCTGGCCGGCGACGAAGACGAAGTCGCCGGCGCGGATGGCCGGCGCGTAGCCGCCGAGCGGCTGGGGAATCTTGTCGGTGGTGATTCCCTCCTTGCGGAAGCCGTCCTCCGGCAGGATGGCGACGACTTCGACCTCGATCGAGGCGTCGGGCACCATCAGGCCGGGAATGACGACCGAGGTCGAGGCCGGGCGCGGCGGCTTGATGATTTCGCGGCGCACGATGTGATACGGGTCGACGGCGTCGCGCGTGGTCGGGAACTGCGCCACCCGGACGGCATTGGCGAAGTTCGTGCCGGCGGCGCGCAGCGTGCGGCGCAGGATATCGAAGATGTACTCGGACTCGCGGACGATGCGGTGCTCACCGGCCAGCGGCACCCCGGGGTTGCCGCGCACCTCCGGCGCGAGGCCGCTCTTGAAGTCGGTGGCGATGGCGCCCGACACGAACACCCAGCGCCCGAAGCGCAGGGCCGGGGTGAAGCTGGGATGCGGCACGGGGACGCCGCGCGGGCGGATGATCTCGCGTTTCGGCATGGTCGCTCCGGACGTTTCTTGCGGTTTCAGTTGGCCGAGACGAAGGCCATGTAACGGCTGAGCGTGCGGTCGACGAGCAGCCGGAACAGCCGGTCGGTGATGAAACCGAGCAGGCTGATCGTTGCCAGCGCTACGAAGATGCGGTCGGTCTGCACCAGCATGCCGGCGGTCTGCAGCAGGTAGCCGAGGCCGGAATCGGCGGCCAGCATTTCGGCCGGGATGATGCTCATGAACGACGACGCCATCGCCACCCGCATGCCGGTCACGATGTAGGGCACGGCCGAGGGAATGACGACGAAGATGAAGATCTGGAATTCGCTGGCACCGAGGCACTGCGCCGCGCGCTGGCGCGCGACGGGCGTGCGCATGACGCCGGCGATGGTGTTGATGAGCACGAAGAAGAACGTGCCCCAGAAGATGAGGAAGTACTTTGAATTCTCGCCGATGCCGAACCAGATGACGGCGATCGGGATCATCGCCGTCGGCGACAGGTAGCGAAGGAATTCGATGATCGGATCGAGCAGCTCGTAGACCACGCGCATCCGCCCCATCACCACGCCGAAGACAATGGCCAGCGCCGAGCCGAGCACGAAGCCGATGACGACGCGGACGAGACTGATGACGACGTGGCTGAAGATCTCGCCGGTCTCGGCCATCGGCACGAAGGCGGCGGCGACCGCCGTCGGCGGCGGAATCATGTAGGGATTGAAAACGAACGTCGACAGGCCCTGCCACAGCAGGAAGAAGATCGCCAGCGACGCCAGCACCATCAACAGCGGGCGCAGGCGTTCCACGAGCCCGCGCGATGGGGCGATGCGCGGGCCGGGACGGCCGGTGCCGCGTCCGGCGGTGCTCGTCGTCGTCATGGCAGCGGCCTCCCCATCCTCACGCCTCGTCGCCGAGCTTGCTTTCCTCGACGGCAAGCTGGCGTTCGATGCGCCGGTAGATTTCGCCGAAGGCCGGATCGCCCGGATCGCGCGGGCGCGGCAGGTCGACCCGGATGACATCCTCGAAGCGCGAGCCGGGACCGACGCCCATGATAGCGATACGGTCGGCGAGCAGGACCGATTCGGAAATGTCGTGGGTGACGAACACGATGGTCTTCTGCGTCTGCTGCCAGATGCCGACGAGGAACCGGTGCATGCGCCGGCGCGTCAGGGCATCGAGCGCGGCGAAGGGTTCGTCCATCAGCAGGATCTGCGGCTCGATCGCCAGCGCGCGGGCGATCTGCAGGCGCTGACGCATGCCACCGGACAACTGCGTGGGAAACTTGCCGCGATGCGTGTCGAGCCCGACCATCGTCAGATAGCGGTCGATGATCGGCCCGCGCTCGCGGACCGGCGTGCCCCTCAGCTTGAGCCCGAAATTGACGTTCTCCTCGACCGTCAGCCAGGGGAACAGGGCCGATCCGGCGTCCTGAAAGAACATGACCCGGTCCTGACCCGGGCCGCGTATGTCGCGTCCGTCGAGCGTCACGCGCCCGCGCGTGACGTTCTCGAAACCGGCGAGGATGTTGAGAAGCGTAGTCTTGCCGCACCCCGAGGGCCCGAGCAGGCAGAGGAACTCGCCGTCGGCGATGTCGATGGCGATGTCCTCGAGGGCGAGATAGGACGATTCCTGCTCACCGTAGACCTTGGTAACCCTCTCGACCTTCAGCACCGTCGCGCACTCCGCACGGGTAACGGCTCCGCCGGGGCGACTATACCCCGGCGGAGCGACACGTCATTCAGCACGGCGGCGGTGTCGGCAGCACGCGCTTGGGATCGATCGAGGCGAGGCCATCGGTCCAGATGAACTCGCTGATGTCGAACTTGCCTTCCATCAGCTTCTCGCTGCGCATCCACTCGGCGAGGCTGCAGTAGTCGCTGTAGAAGACCTTGTCGAAGGCGTTGGCCCGGATGTTGATGTCCCAGTCGGCCTTGGTCGCCGCCTCGGAGAGCCCGTACTTGGCCTTGGCGTATGCGGCCACGGCCGGGAAGTCCTTCTCGGCGATCGCCAACCCCTTGATGGTCGCGCGCAGGAAGCGCTTGGCGATGTCGGCGCCCTCGGGCGTCGCCAGCCAGCTCGCGCGCGCCGCGCCTACGGCATAGCCGTTGATGTAGCCCTCCGCGGTGGCAAGGATGTGCACCTTGTCGGGGCAGACCTCCAGGGCCCGTGAGCCGAAAGGCTGCCAGATGAAGAAGGCTGAGATATCGCCCTGGCACAGCGCCGTCGGCAGCACCTGCGTGTCGAGGTTCTTGATGTCGACGCTGCCGATGTTGTTCTTGTTGACGAACTCGGCGATGAACCACGAGCCGGTCGAGCCGACGCGCGTAGCGACGATCTTGCCCTTGAGGTCCATCGGCTTGGCGATCTCCTTGCGCGCCGCGACGATGTAGCTCGTCGCGCTGCGCTCGAAGATCGTGATCAGCCGGTAGTCCTTCTTGGCGGCGATCCAGTGGCGCACGCCCGGCAGGTCGCCGTTGAAGACGATGTCGCCCTGGCCGGACATGAAGGTCTGCAGCGCCGTGGTGCCCGAGGGGAAATCGCGGAAAGCGATGTCCAGCCCCTCGGCCTTGTAGAAGCCGTTGGCATCGGCCATCCACACGGCGTCGTATTTCGGCACCGGGCCGCTGAACACCGTGATCTTCTTCATCTCCTGCGCGGTCGCGCCGGCGGCGATGCCGGCGGCGAACGCCGCGGCCAACCCAGCCGCAACGAGCGACTGCCACCTCCTCCTGCTGCCCATTCTGGCCTCCTGTCTGTTGGGTCGGCAGCGCCCGCCTGGGCCCATGCCTACCGTGGTGCGACGGATGGCATGTCCGCCGCCTTACACCCCGCTCCGCCGTCGGCCGGCGATGTCGAGCGCGGCGAGTGCATAGACCTTGGTGCCCGCGACGAGATCGCTGATCGAGGTGTGCTCGCCCTCGGCCGGATCGAAGCCGTCGCCGCCATTACGCAGCCGCCCCGACAGGCCGTAGTTGACCGTCGGCACATCGTAGCGATTGAGATGCACGGCGTCCGAGTAGTAGTTGACGCCGCCCGAGGCCGGCGCCTTGCCGAAAACCTCCGTGTGCGCGGCGGTAATGGCCGTCACCACCGGGGAATCCTTGGCGATCGCGGTGCCGGGACCGGCGCAGTAGAACTCGAACTCGGCATCGAGGCCCGGATCGCGCTTCTTGAGGCCGGCGAGGAACCGCGCCAGCTCCTCGTGCAGCTCGACGATGGTCATGGCCGGGCTCAAACGCACGTCCATGAAGATGTCGCAGAACACCGGAACGCGCGAGACGCGCCACGGCCAGCCGCCGCGGATCGCCGAGATCGACACGTTCGGCAGCATGCCTTCATAGGCGTTGCGCTGGCGGTACGGTTCAATCCACTCGTTCTTGAGGGCCTCGTAGATGATCATCGACTTGTCGATGGCGTTCACCGCGCGGTCCATCCACGCGATGTGCGACATCGTGCCCTTGGTGCGGAAGGCGACCCAGACCGTGCCGAAATGCCAGGGCGTGACCTGGAAGCCGGTCGGCTCGCCGATGATGGCGCAGTCGGCGGCGAGGCCGTGGCGCAGCAGGTGGATGGTGCCGATGCCGTGGCCGGCGTAGTCGCAGCCCTGGAACTCGTCGACGGCGCCGGTCTCGATCTCGCCCGAGACGCCGGCGATGATCACGTCGCCCGGCAGAGTCACGCCCGCCGCCTTGATGGCGCGCGCCGCCTCGACGTAGCCGGCGATGGCGCTCTTCATGTTGTTGGAGCCGGCGCCGTAAATCCACTCGTCCTCGACGATGTACGACTTCGTCTTGTAGCCGCCGCCGCTCAGCACAGTCTCCTTGCCGCTGTAGGACGTGTCGATGTGGCCGTTGAGCAGCAGGTTGACGCCGCTGCCAGAACCCTTGAGCACGCCGATGGCGTTGTAGCGGCCCTCGCCGATGTCCTGCAGATGGGCCTTGAGGCCCGCCTCGCGCATCGTGTCGACGAGGAAGCGGGCGACATCGGCCTCATGGCCGGTCGGGCTCGGGATGTCGACCATGGCGCAGGTCAGATCGACCAGCCGCTCGCGGCTGATGCCGGCGAGGACACGGGCGCGGGTGGCGGCGTCGAGGCTCATTTGCGGCGGCTCCGGCGCGTCGGCGCGTAGGCCCACAGGTCGGCCATGATGGTCGCCCCCGGCACCGGCATCGGCGACGGCACGCGCACCGCGCCGAAGGGCAGCGCAGCACCGGGCAGATGCGGCTCCCAGCCGCGCAGCGCGGGATAGAGTTCGCCGAGGTCGGTGAGGAAGTGATGCGCGCGGGTGACATTCTCAAGCGACGTGCCCGCCGCCTTGCAGATCGTCGTCGCCGTCTCGAGGATGGCCTGCATCTGGCGGCGCGCGCCGGCGCCGTAGTGGTGCAACCCGTCGGCCGCGCCGATGCCGCCGATCGGGCCGCTCTCGCCCGCCGCGACGAGGCCGGACAGGCAGACCAGGTCGCCCGCACGCACGGCGGCGGGTCCGTAGGCCATGCCGGCCGGCAGCTTCGTGTCGATCACTTCCTTCTTCGTCGCGCCCTTGTCGCGGATGCCCATCAGGTTGATCTCGATGATGCCGTCGGTGAAGCCGAAGCCGGCGGTCGGCACGACCGACACGGCGCAGGGCGACTTGCCGAAATGGCTGTTCCACACGTCGAGGCAGTGCGCGGTGTCGGCGATGTCGCCGAGATAGATCTGCGCCTTGACAGCATTCGCCAACGACGAGCCCGCCGCTTCCATCGCCGGCTTGAGGCGATGGGTGATGAGGAATTCGGTCTGCTGGCGGATTTCTGTGCCCGACCAGACGGCACGCGGCGACGCGCGGGTCGCGCGCGGATCGAGGTGCCTGTTGGCGTCGTCCTGCGCCATCTGGCCGGCGACGAAGACGAAGTCGCCCGAGATGACCGAGACGGCGAAGCCCGAGGTCGGCGGCACCGGCACGCCGTCGGCCGACACGCGCTGCGGGTCGCGGCCGCCGCCGGGCATGACCGCCAGCAACGAGGTGTTGATCTCGGCGCCGCGCGCGGACAGCTCGCTCATCAGCACCGAGGTGGAAGGCGGAATGTAGGCGCCGAAAGTCGCCTTGCGGGCGAGGTGATAGCCGTCGACCGCGCGGTAGTCGGGATAGTACTGGTCGAGGCGCACGCCGTGAGGGAGGTCGCTGCCGGCCTTCTTCAGCAGGCCCGACAGGCGGTTGAGGATGAAGTTGCCCTCGCGTCGATGGCGCGGCAGGCCGTGGTTCGGCAATCCGGCCGGCCCGGCTACGGTCGCCGCCAGACCGGTCTCGAAGTCGATCGCCTCGTGCCCGGTGAAGAACAGCCAGTCGCCGGCCTTGATGCCCTGCGCGAAATGGATGTCGGTTCCACCGATACGTACCGGAGCCAGCGGCTCTACATGCGCCATGTTCGTCCTCCGTCCCACGCCACGGCAACGACTCTCGACCGCACGAGGGATTGGCGTCAATGCCACTGCAACCCGCGGGCCAGATTCGTCAAAAAACGCCGCTTTCGTCGCGATTTCGCTACAAGACCATTGCATTGATTGGTATCTAATCTGGTCTCGTTACCGTATCTGCTCGCCCGTGCGGCAGGCGGTGGCGCGGATTGCGGCAGGACGGGGCGCTCCATGAACGTGGCATTGCCGACGACCGACAGCGCGCCCGAACGCGCCCTCACCGCACTGCGCCGCATGATCGACGCCGGGCGCCTGCCGCGCGGCAGCAGGCTGCCGGCCGAGCGCGAACTCGCCATCCGGCTGGGTGTCGGCCGCAGCACGTTGCGCAAGGCGCTGGCCGTCCTCGAGGCCGAGGGCCTGCTGTGGCGGCATGTCGGCCGCGGCACGTTCGTCGGCGGTCCGCCGGTGCCCGCCGGCGACCGCTTTCCGGCGACCCTGCCGGCGGCGAGCCCGCGCGACGTGATGGAAGCGCGCCTGATGTTCGAACCGGCGATCGCCGCCGCGGCAGCGCGCAGCGCCACGGCCGCCGACATCGCGGAGTTGCGCCGCCATGTCGACAAGGGCGAGGCGGCACGCAACTGGGACACCTATGACCTCTGGGATCTCACGCTGCACCGCGCCATCGCGGCGGCGGCGCACAATTCGTTCAGCGTCCTCCTGGTCGACGTCATCAACGAATTTCGCCGTCACGACGACTGGGGCCGGCGGCAGCTTCCGCCGGTGCAATCGAGCGCCCATCGCCAGAGTTCGGCGCAACACCGTGTCATCGTCGAGGCCATCGCCGCCCGCGATCCACGCGCGGCCGCCGAGGCCATGCGCCGTCACCTGCTGATGGTCAGGGCGATGTATTTCGACGGCCCGGATGCCGGCGCCGGCGAGGAGCCGGTACCGTTGCCGCGTCGCCACGCCGGCGCTGCCCGCCGGCTCCGTCCATGAACGTCGCCGCCGTCCTGCGTGCCCTGCTGCGGCCTCCCGCGACGCGGCGCATGGCCGGCGATTCACTGGCGCCGTGCGATGCCCGGCTCGACGTGATGCCGTGCCCGGCCTGCGGCACCTACGCCGCTTTCGACCGCCCGCTCGCCTGCGGCGCCCGCGACTGCCCCTGGGGCGCCCGGCGCTGACTCACGGCGTCGGCAGCAGGTCCACGAGCGCGCGCGGAAAGCTGGCCTTGATCTCGTCACGCAGCGCCGTCGTGGCCCTGGCGAAGCGCGCCGTCTCCGCCGGCGTCAGGTCGTGGAACTGGACGCCCTCGGCGAGCAGACGATCGCGCAGCGCCGCGTCCTCGGCGGCGGCGAAGCCGCGCTGCGCCACCGTCGCGGCGGCGATCGCCGCCTCGAATCGGCGACGCTGCTCGGGCGTCAGGTCAGCCAGCAGGTCGGCGCTGGTGAACACCGTCGTCGCGCCGAACAGATGCGCCGACTGCGTGAAATACTTCTGGTACTTGTAGACGTTGAAGCCCCACGAATTGGTCAGCGGGTTCTCCTGCGCGTCGATGCGGCCAGCGGCCATCGCGCCGGGGAACTCGGCGACATCGAGCGGCACCGGCGTATAGCCCATCGCCGCGAACAGCTTCTTCGCGACCTCGGTCGGCATGGTGCGGATGCGCTGGCCCGCCGCGTCCTCCGGCGTGCGGACCATGCGAACGCCGCTCGTGAGGTGACGGAAGCCGTTGTCCCAGAGGGCCATCAGGCGCAGCTTGCCCTGGGCGGCGAAGAGTTCCGCCAGCTTCGGCCCGAAGCCGGCGTCGAGCGCCGGCCAGATCTTCGTCCGGTCGGTGAAGGTGAACGGCAGGTCGAGCAAGGCCACCTCGGGAATGCGCGCGGCGAAATAGCTGGAGGCGATGTAGGCGAGCGCGAGTTCGCCGCTCTCGACCATGCCGGCAAGATCGCCCGCCTTGTGGCCCGCGGCGGTGACGTTCTCGGTGATTTCCACGCGCAGCCCGGGCGTCCCGGCCAGTTCGCGCTCGATCACCCGCAGCCCGCGCGTATGGACCGACGCCGCACCCTGGTAGCCGCCGAAACGCAGAACCCTGTCCGCCATCGCACGTTCCCCCGTTCCCTGAGCGTTGCTATTCCGCCGCGTCGCGCGTCGCGGCGGCGACCGTCGCGTCGTCGCTCCACCAGCACGACCGCATGAAGTCGACATACTGGCCGACGTCGATCTTCGTCGACTTGCGGAAGAGGTTGTTCACTTCGCGCGGCTCGATGTCGATCTCCAGCCCGTCGGTAAAGCGGTTCCAGAAGTTGAAGTAGCCGCAGACCATGGTTATCTCGACGATCTGCGCCTCGTTGTAGTGACGCTTCAGCTCGGCCATGGCGCCGCGGTTCTGGCGATAGGTGCGCTCCGTGAGGTGGTGGGCCCAGTCGATGGCGGCCTTCTCGGCCGCGCTGAACATCGCGCCGTCGCGCCAGCCCTCGCCCTCCAGCGCCTCGATCGTCGCGTCGTCGAAGCCGAGCGCGCGGCCGAGGATGGTGTTGTGGCCGATGCAGTAGGCGCAGCCGTTGAGCATCGACGTCTTGAGGATGACGAGGGTCTTGGTGCGCTTGTCGAGCACGCCCGAGACCTCCTCGCGCAGCGCCGCGACCATGAAGCCGAACAGCGGCTGCATCAGGCGCGGGCTGTGCGCGCCCGTGCGCACGGCGTTCGACAGCCGGCCGAGCAGCATGCTGGCACCGGCGAATAGCGCCGCGACCTCGGGCGCTGTCTCGGCGTCGGCGTCGGTGACGACGGGCAGATGGGCCATGACCTTGTCTCCTCGGCTGGTGTGTCGGCGTCAGTCGGCCGCCGGCCAGATGCGCCGCGCGACCGTCGGCGAACCGGGCGCGTGCTCGATGTTGCGCCACAGGCGCGCCGTCCAGCTCGTGGCGTCGAGGCCGTCCGCCTCGACGGTCCTCTCGAAGCCGTCGAGGCGCGCCTGCAGCGAGGTCCATTCGTAGAGGATGCCGTGCTTGGGCCAGCCGGCGACGCAGGCCAGCTTGCGCGCGCCGACGCATTCGGCCATGCCGGCCATGCGCGGCAGACGATCCTGGGCATACCAGCTGCCGGCATCGGACTCGTCGTCGAAGTTGCGGGTGCGGAAACTGCCCATCTGGATGGCAGGCGCCGGCGTCGTGCCGAGGGGCCGCCGGTGGCCGGCCGGTCCGTTGACGCGCGCTTCCTCGAGAAAGATGCAACTGCGCGTGCCGCGGCGCATCGCCAGCATGTCGCCCGTGCGGCCGGTCTCGGCCCGTTCACGCTGGATCGCATTCGGCGTGTAGAAGGTGTGGGTCGAGGGCGCGCCCACCAGCAGCAGGAACTGCGTGCCCCCGGGCACGTCGGCATCGGTATGGCCGACGGTCGCGCGCACCTTCGCCATGTCGGCGCCACCACCGACGCTCTCGTAGTGCGCGACCCAGGCGAACCCTGGCCGCGCCTGCAGGGCGGGCGCGTACTCGCCGTGCAGCCAGTCGAGAAAGCGCGGACGGTCGCCGGCGTCGAGGTCGTACCAGGTGGCCCAGATACCTTGGTCCATGCGTTCCCCGTCGTGTCGGCCGCGCGGCACTCCGGCCGCGTCGGGCGGATGCTCGGCCGCAGGTACGACAGTGTCAATGCGCGATGCCCGGCGATGGACCTATGATGCGCGCCGACACGAAATTGGGGGGATTCGGACGTGACGCAGCAGACAGTGGGTGTGATCGGCGTGGGCAACATGGGCGCCGGCATCGCCCGCAACATCGCGCGCAAGGGACATGCCGTGGTGGCGTGGGACGCCGTGCCGGCGGCCCGCGACCGCATCGCCGGCGAGCCGGGCATCGTCGTCGCGCCGCCGGCCGAAATCGCGCGCCGCTGCGCGGCGATCCTGTTCGTCGTGCCGTCGTCGAAGGAGATCGCCGCCTGCCTCGAGGGTCCCGACGGCATCCTCGCCAATGCCGCGCCCGGCCTGCTGCTGTGCGACCTGACCACCGCCGACCCCGCCGACACCCGCAAACTCGGCGACCGCGCGGCCGCGCACGGCGTCGCCTACATCGATGCCGCCATGAGCGGCGGTGCCACCGGCGCCGATGCCGGCACGCTGACCCTGATGGTCGGCGGCGACGCGGCGCAACTGGCAAAGGTGCAGGCCGTCTTCGACACCTTCGCGAAGAACGTCTTCCACCTTGGCCCGCTCGGCGCCGGGCACACCATGAAGCTGGTGCACAACATGGTGACGCACACGATCTTCTTCGCCACCTGCGAGGGCGCGCGCGTCGCCGCCGGAGCCGGCATTTCGGTTGCCGACATGATCAAGGTCTTCAACGTCTCCAACGCGCGCAGCTACGCCAGCGAGGTGCGCTTTCCCCGCCACATCCTGTCCGGCACGTGGGACGCACGCTCGCGCGTCTACAACCTGCACAAGGACCTGAAGATGGCGGTCGGGATGGCCGGCGACCTCGACGTCCCGGTGGGCTTCGGCGCGCATAGCCTCGCGCTCCTCGAGGCGGCCATGGCAGAGGGCCTCGCCGATACCGACTACAGCCGTCTCTATGAGGTCTACGACCGCCTGACGGCCGCCGGCGGCGACTGAACGCCGGCCACGTCGCCGGTCAGACGCAGCAGGTGATTGTCCCAGCGGGTGCCGTCGTCGCGCGCCACGCCGAGGGGACGCGCCCCGCCGCCGGCCGTCGCGTGCACCAGCTGCCCGAGGCCGCTCGAGACGACGAACGCGCCGGGCGTGCCGGCGGCGGCGAGACCGCAGCCGTCCGTGACGGACAGGGCGCCGAGCGGCCGGTCGGTCGCCAGATCGTGGAAGACGACCAGCCCGCCGCGCGGCGAGGAAACCGCGAGTACGGTGCCGGTGACGTCGACCGCCGCGCTGCCGCAATACTGTTCGAGGGCACGCGACGCCTGCTCGCCCAGCGCAAGCGGCGTCAACGCGGCCTCGCCAGGACGATGGCGGGCGACCAGCGGCACCGGGTCGCCGGCCGGCCCCTCGTACTGCATGACCACGACCGCCGCCCCGTCGGCAGCCAGCGCGAGGTGACGGGTGCCGAGCTTGTGAAACGCCTCCGGCATCCGGGCCTGGGCGACGAGGTGCCCGTCGCGCGTGTCGAGCCAGACCAGCGACGGATCCATGGTGTCGATGTTGAGCTTGGCGCCCGGTGCGTCCGGATGGCCGAGGAGACCGCCATTGGCGACCACCAGATGCCGGCCGTCGCACGAAAGGCGGACCTCGTGCGGGTCGAGGCCGTGTGTCGTCACCTCGCCGAGACGGCGATAACCATCGGCCACGTCGTAGATGCCGAGCACACCGTCGCCGCTCGCGATGATCGTCTCGGTGACGAACAGGCGCCGCCCCTCCGCGTCGAAGACGCCATGTCCGTTGAAGTGACGCCCCGCCGCGGCCGCGATGTCCCGGACGACCGTGGCGTCCGCGAGATCGATGATGCGCGCGAAGTCGCCCGGCCGGCGCGCGAAGGCGACCGCCCATCGTCCCGACGGATGCGCGGCGAAGCCGTGACCGCGATCCGGGAGCGCGATGTCGAGGGCATGGCGGCCGGCCGCGTCGAACGCGCTGGCCCAGGCGCGGCCCGAAGCGTCGACCCGCGCGCCGAGCCAGCATCCGGCCGCAGACGCCCGCGCATGTCCGCCCAGCAGCGACGACGCACCGCCGGCAGCGGCCAGGGCCAGCAGCTTGCGCCGCGACAGCACGGCTCAGTCCCCGTCGAGGGCGTTGAAGCCGACCGGCGTGCCGAGCGCCGGCGCCAGCCGCTGCACGATCAGCGCCTTCAGGGCGGCGGCCTCGCGCCGGAGCTGTTCGACGGCCGGCCGAACGGCCGGGTCGGCGACGGCCTCCTCAAGCGGCATCTTTATGGCCGCGGCACTGGCGCGCGTCTGGGCGAAGGCCCGGCGCAGCAGATCGTCGAGGGCCGCATCGCCCGCCGCCTCGCGCACGAAGCCGGACATCCCCCAGCCGCCCTCGCCCTCGTACAGCGCGGCGGCGGCCGTGAGGTTGGCCCGTATGTTCTCCAGCGACCGGTGGCTGCGCCAGGCTTCGGCAAGGCGCGGACGGGCTGCGGCCACGCTCGCCCCGAGCGGCCGCGCCAGCTTGTGATCGGCGACCAGTTCGACGGCGAGGTGCAGCGCCTTCAGCAGGTCCGTCACGACGTCCTTCGGCGCGTTGTAGCGACTGCCGTAGCTGCCGTCGGCGCGCACGAGAATCCGTGACCAGGCACCCTTGCCGCCCACCCAGTCGCGCTCCAGTTCGGCGCCCATCGACGCGACGTTGGCGGCGATCGCGCGCAGCAGGTCGCAACGGAACACTGCGTCGTCGCCGCTCGTCAGGGCGGCGACGGCGTCCTCATCGAACAGCAGGCGTTCGAGCGCCGGGAAGCCCTGCACGGCGACGCTCGCCCGCATGAAGGACTCGGGCGTCAGCGCCGACGCGTCGCGCGCCGCGAGCAGGTCGTCGAGCTGGCGGCCGGCGACATTGCGCGGATCGGGCCAGAAGTGCAGCCGTGTCGCACGCATGAACAGCTCGGCGGGACCGAAGCGCACATGCTGGATGCCCTGCCAGGCCGTGCTTGCATCGGCGTAGGCACGGCGGACGCGCTCCAGGCCCGCAGCACCGCGATCCGCGCAGTACCCGGCGACCGCCCCATCGAGGGCCGCCGCCGCCTCGGCGAGCCGGCCGTAGCGCGGCACGATATGGTGCGTGACCGTCGCCTCGATCAGATGGCGCATCGCCTTGTCGTCGGGCGCGCCCTGCGCCGCCGTCACCGGCACGATCAGCGCCAGAGCCAGCGACAGCAGGCGTACGTAACGGAGGAACATCGCCGCCTCCTAGAGCGAGCGCAGGAAGGCGAGGAGCGCGTCGCGCTCCGCCTTGCTCATCGCCACGACGCGATCGCGCGCCTCCTGCGCCTCGCCACCGTGCCAGAGAATAGCTTCGAGCACCCCGCGCGCGCGACCGTCGTGCAGCAGGAAGGCGTGGCCGCTCACAGTTTCCGTCAGACCGATTCCCCAGAGCGGCGGCGTGCGCCACTCGCGCCCCGAGGCGCGGCCTTCCGGACGGTCGTCGGCGAGCCCGTCGCCCATGTCGTGCAGCAGAAGATCGGTGTATGGCCAGATGAGCTGGAAGGATTGCTCCGGCCGCGTGTCGTCGCGCGCCGTGACGAATTTCGGGCGATGGCAGGATGCGCAGCCGGCGCCGTAGAACAGCCGCTTGCCGTCGAGGACGCGCCGGTCGTCGACATCACGACGCGCCGGCACCGCGAGATTGCCGGCATAGAAGACGACGAGATCGAACAGCGCCTGCCCGATCTCGGTGCCATCCTCGCCGTCGGCGCCGTGGGGCGCGGCGCGGCAATCCGCCTGCGCCCGCGTGCAGTCGCCGGCATGGGCGGGAACCAGCGGCGAGGAGATGCCGATGTCGCCGGCGAAGGCATGAGCGGTCTGGTCGGCCAGCGTCGCCTGGCCGGCCTTCCAGCCGAAGCGGCCCACGGCGATGCGGCCGAGCGCGTCGCTCCACACCTGGCCGGCAACGCCGGAAATGCCGTCCCCGTCGCGGTCCTCGGGATCCTCGGCAGCGAGAATGTCCGCCTCGGGCACCGCTTCCAGCAGTCCCAGCCCGATCATCGGTGGCGTCACGCGCGGCGACAGCATGGCGTCGGGCGCGAGGGGACCATATGCGAGATCGGTGACGCGATAGGTCGGCCGCCGCAACTCGACGACCTCGCCGTCGACAAGCGTCACGGGCACCTCTTCGTGGGAGATCGCCATGCGGCCCTCGGCGGCGACGCCCTGGACGGCGAAATTCTGCAACTGTCCACCGTATGTGGGTTCGGGGATCGCCGCCGCGCGACCGTCCGCCAGCGCCACGCGCTCGGCATCCGTGCGCGGCGGAACCGAGAGGCGCAGGAACATCGACACGCCCTCCTCGCCCGGCTCCGGCGGCCTGCCGCGACCATCGCGCAGATGGCAGGACTGGCAGGCGCGGGCATTGAACAGCGGCCCGAGGCCGTCCGACGACGTCGTCGAACTCGGCGCCGAAACCCAGAACTTGCGGAAGACTCCGTCGCCGACGCTGAACATCAGCCGCCGTTCGAGGCTCATGTTGGCCGACGGGTGCGAGAAGGCATCCTCGTTCGGCGTCGCGTTCGATGTCGCGGCGCCGGCCTGGTTGCTCTCGAAGACCTCGGGCCGCAAGAAGTCGCGCGTCGGCGACGTGACGGCGGCGACCCGCGAGGCCTCCGCAGGGCTGCGCGCCGGCGGCTCGGCACGGGCCACGGCCACGACGCAGGCCAAAGCAGCAAAAGCGGCAGCGGCGCGCGGGACGGTCCTCACGTGACCGCCCCGCGCGACGCGCCGTGCCTCACTTGAAGACCTTGGACGGGTCGTCGAGGCTGTCGGAACCCTCGAAGGCGATCGCCTGCAGCTTCAGGGCCGCGACGACGCTCTCGATCGTCCGCGTCTGTTCGCTCAGCGCGTCGATGACGGCCTGGACCACGGCATTGCCCGCCGGGTTGCCGTCGCCGATCATCTGGTCGTAGGCCTCCTTGTTTTCGGCCCGGTCGACCATCGCGCGCGCCGCCGCATGCGTGGCGTCGAGACGCTCGCGCATCTGCCGCGCCAGCCCGAGATCCGTGGCGGCCACGAGGCTCTGCAGGCTGGGTCCGGAAACCTTCGCGCCGCTCCTGCTCGTGTAGTCGGCAAACCATACCGCGCGCATGCCCTGAATGTCGTAGTAGTGCGAGTTATGCGTGTTGTCGGAGAAGCAGTCATGCTCCTCCTCGGGGTCGTGCAGCAGCAGGCCCAGCTTCATGCGCTCGCCGGCCAGCTCGCCGTACGACAGGCTGCCGAGGCCGGTGAGCATGACGGCAACGCCTTCGTCCGGCGACATCGCCTCGAGCGCCTTGCGGGCGTCGCCGCCCGGCACCCATTGCGCCGCCATCCAGGTCAGGTCGTCGACCAGCAGATCCGTCGCCGCCGTCAGGTACGCCGCGCGGCGATCGCAGTTGCCGTGCGTACATGCGCTGCCCCTGGCGTAGTCGGTCCATGGCCGGCGGCCCGCGCCGGGGCCGGTGCCGTTGAGATCCTGTCCCCACAGCAGGAACTCGATCGCATGATAGCCGGTCGCGACATTGGCTTCGACATCGCCCGCCTCGTGCAGCGTCTCGGCCAACAGTTCCGGCGTGATCTGCGACACGTCGACGGTGTCGGCACCGACCTTGATCGAGGTGTGGCCGACGACATTGGCGGTGTAGAGCGGGTTCTCGTCCGATTCCACGCCATAAGACCTGGCGACGTAGTCGATCAGGCCCTCGTCGAGCGGCCAGGCGTTCACCTTGCCCTCCCAGTCGTCGACGATGGCGTTGCCAAAGCGGTAGACCTCGGTCTGCTGGTAGCTCGGCCGTGCCGCGAGCCAGGCCTTGCGGGCCGCCTGCAGCCCCGCGGCCGACGGCTTCGCGACAAGGTCGGCAATCGCCGCCTGCAGCGCCCTGGCGTCGGCGAGAGCGTCGGCATACATCGCCTGCGCGATGTCGGCATAGGTTTTGACGACGGCCTTCCGGTCGCCGTCCATGGCGGCCGCCGGCAGGGCGGCAAAGGCCACCGTGGCAGCGGTGAGAGCAATCAGTGCGGTTCTCATGATGTCGTGTCTTCCCCCTGGAGCCCGGGCCAACAGGTCGGCAACCTAGTCGTGAAGAAAACGATTATCAATCTCATTTGCAAAGTCGCTACTTCAAGCGGAACTCCACCGGCACGACAAGGGCCAGCCGGGCCTGCGACATTTCCGGTGGCATCGCCGGCAGCGGCGCCGCCCGTCGGATCAGGGCGTCGACCTCGCGATCGAGCGCGGCGTGGCCTGAACTGCCGGTGATGCGGTGCCCCAGCACGTTGCCGTCGCGGTCGATCTCGAACCACAGCAACACCGTGCCCTGGCTCCGACGCAGCCGCGCATCGCGCGGGTACTCCTTGTGCTTTTCCAGCCAGGCCCGCAGCAGGTCGAAATAGCTCGCGGCGTGCCCGGGCAATCCGCCGCCGGTCGCCGCCTGCTGCTCGCCCGCCTCGCGCGCGTCCTGCGATCCCGCGCGCCCGTCGGCGCCGGGAGCGGCGGCGACCGCCTGCGGTGGCGCCTGCACGACGGCCTCGACGGGTGACACGGTCTCCACCGGCGCGGGCACGGTCGTCGGCACGGCGGTGGGAACGGGACGCGGGCGCGGCTGGGGCGCCGGCGGCGGCTTGACCACGGGCGCGGCCTCCACCGGTATGGCTTCGGCGACCACCTCGACAACCTCCGGCGGCGCCTCCACGGCCTCCACCGGCTGCACCGTCTCGACCGGCGGCGGCGGGTTCGCCTCGACGGGCTGGACCGCCGCGGGCACGGCGCCCGGCGCGCCGCCCACCGGCCCCAGCGCGACCTCGATACCGCCGAGCCCGGGGCTGCGCGCGCCGGATGGCGCCGGCTGCCAGAACAGCAGCAGCCCCAAGGCGTGGATGGTGAGGGCGGCGACCCACGCCACACTCCAGTGACGCGCCCGGAGCGGCATCATCGCTCCCCCGGCGCGGTGAGCAGGCGGACTTTCGCGACACCGGCCTCGCGCATCATCTCCATCACGGCGATGACGCGCGTCGCCTCGGCGCCGCCGTCGGCCTTCAGGCGCAGTGGCTCCGCGGCATCCTTGCCGATGGCGCCAAGGGCCGCGCGCAGGCCGGCCTCGTCGACGGTTTCGCCGTCGACCGCCAGCCGCCCGTCCGCCGCCACGAGCACCTCGTGCACGCGCGCCTCGGGTGCACCCTCGCTGGCCGACGCCGGCGGCTGGATGCCGAACGGATCGGGCAGGGCCAGCTTTGCCGCGACGAGAAAGAAGATCAGCAGCAGGAAGACGACGTTGATGAGCGGCAGGATGCTCGCCTCGTCCTCGCGGCGACGTCTCGGGCGCGGCAGGCGCATCGGTCGGCCTACCGTCCACCGTCGCGCAGCAGCGCGACATTGCGCCCGCCGGCGGCCGTCACACGGTCGAGCACACCGACAGCGACCTGCAGGCTGACGCCCGGCGCCGGCTTCACCAGCACGCGGCGATCGGGCTGGGCGGCAAGACGCGCCCGCAGCACGTCGCCCAGGGCCTCCGGCGAGATCGCCACGCCGGCGAGCCGCAGGCCGTCGTCGCGGACCTCGACCAGCAGCGCGCCTTCCATGCCGGCCGCCGCCGCCGCGCGCCCCGGCGGGTCGAGCGCGATCACCCGCCAGTCGAGGAACGACGTCGTCAGCATGAAGAACACGAGCAGGATGAACACCACATCGATGAGTGGCGTCAGGTTGATCGGCGACCGGCGCCGGGCCGGCCTAGGCGCCAGCCGCAGCACCGGCGGGCCGGAGATGAACGTGCTCACGCGGCAGCTCCTCGGCGGGTTGCGGTGTCGCCGTGAAGACGGCGGTGACGGCATCCTCGATGGCGTGAGTGGCCCGCTCGATGCTGCGCTCGAGGCCGGTCAGGGCCGCCACCGCGGGAATCGCCACGGCGAGGCCGACCGCCGTGGTGAGCAGGGCCACCCAGATGCCGCCCGACAGGATCGCCGGGTCGACGCGGCTACCGGCCTGCTCCAGCGCGCGGAAGGCGTCGATCATGCCGATCACGGTGCCGAAGAGACCAAGGAGCGGCGACAGCGCGGCAATCAGTTCCAGGGCGCGCAGGCCACCGCGCAGCCCCTCGACGGCGGCGCTGCCGACACGCATGACTTCCTCGCGCGCGGCGGCCTCCGCGGCCGCACCGGCCATGCGTCCCCGCATGGCGAGCGCGACGATCTGGGCCAGCGGATCGCGGGCCCCGTCGACCACTCCCAGTGCCTCGCGCCGGCGCCCGGTACGCCACAGCGCAACCGACTGCCGCACGGCCCCGCGCCGCCACAGGCGAGCGGCGTGGAACTGCCACAGCTTGGCAAGCACGATGGCCAGCGCGGCCACCGACATCGCCAGCAGGATGATGACGACCGGCCCGCCGGCCTGGATGAGTTCGAGTGCCTGATCCGTAAACCCGGGTGCCGCCGTCGCCAGTGCATCCTGCGTCGCGGCGCTGTCCGGAACCGTGTTGCCCATTACCGACCGCCCATGGTCCATCAATACATGCGATCAAGAGTCATTATCATTCTTAGGAGATTTGTGCGAGGCCCGCGAGGGGCGCGGCCTTACGCCGCGCCCTGACCGGCCAGGACCCCGGCATTCCGCCGGGCGCGGCGCTTGAGCAACCACATCCAGATGCCCGTCACCGCGAACAGGGCCGGCAGCAGGCCGGACAGGAACACCGCGATCTTCCAGCCCCAGCCGAGGCCGCTGCCGGCATGAAGCGCGTGCTGCCAGGCGAGCACAGTCTCGCCCGCGGTATAGTCGCGGGGGTCGCGGATCTCGATCACCCGGCGGGTGCCGGGATCGATCCAGACCGTGATGCCCGGTGCGCCATGCTCGGCCGCGCCGCGCACCAGCGACACGCGCAACGGCTGGTCGGGCCGCCCCGGCAAAGCCAGCATGCGGACCGCCGTGCCCGGCACCGCGGACTCGGCGAGGGCGACAGCGTCGTCCAGCGGCATCGGCGCCGAGCCGCGGACCGGCTCGACACGGATGGCCTGCGCCGTTGCCCGCAGGTCGCGCGCCGGCAATGCCGCCCGTAGGATTTCGCCGGTCGTCTGGGGGAAGGCGAGGTAGACCCCGCTGGCACTGACGACGATGAAGACGACCAGACTCCAGATTCCCACGACGCCATGCAGGTCGCGCTGCAGGCGGTAGCCATGCGCGCCGCGCTTGACTGTCAGCGCAGCCTTCCAGCGCCCGCCACGCGGCCACCACAACACAAGGCCGCTGAAACCCAGCACCAGCATCGCGACCCCGAACCAGCCGACGATCTCGCGTCCGTCACGGCCGGACACGAGGAGGTTGGCGTGCAGGAGGAAGATCTGCCGCAGCAGCCTGGGCGCGCCTGCGGGGACGAGATGCGTGGCGAGCGTCGCCGGATCGACGAGCACGACCCGTCCACCCCCGGGGCCCTGCCGTCCCGGGGCGGCGAAGCGTACGGACGCGGCCTCGCCGGCATGCTCGGGCGCGACGTAGGCCGAGGCGACGAGGCCATCCGGCGCGGCGGCACGCGAGGCGTCGACGATCTCCGCGACGGTGCGTGCCGGTCCTGGCCCCGCCCGCAGCGGCGACGGCGATTCAAAGAGCGCCTCCAGTTCGTGCTCGAACACGAGCACGCTTCCGGTCAGGCCGATGGCCACCAGCGGGATGCAGAGGGTGACGCCGACCCAGAGATGCAGCAGCCGCAGCGTCCGTCGCCACGGCCGTTCCGACGAGACGCCAAGCTTCACGTTCAAACCTCCGCCCAGCGGCGCAGAAGATTGTGGTAGACGCCGGTGAGCTGTATCGCCGACGGATGGTCTGGCTGCTCCGCGACAAGGCGCTGGATGGCCGAGTCGAGATCGAACAGCAGCGTCCGCTCGCCGTCGTCGCGCACCATGCTCTGGATCCAGAAGAAGGACGAAACGCGCGCCCCGCGCGTCACGCCGCGCACATGGTGCAGGCTCGTCGCCGGATAGAGCACCATGTCGCCGGCGGCGAACTTCACGGCATGCACGCCGTAGGTGTCCTCGACCACCAGTTCGCCGCCGTCGTATTCGTCGGGGGGCGTCAGGAACAGGGTGGCGGAAAGATCGGTGCGGATGCGATGCGGCGAGCCCGGCACCTGGCGCACCGCGTTGTCGACATGCGTTCCGAACGCCTGACCGCCAGCGTAGCGGTTGAACAGCGGCGGAAAGACATGCCTCGGCAGCGCCGCGGACATGAACAGCGCATTGCGGCCGAGCGCAGCGAGGATGGTGTCGCCGGCCTTGCGCGCGGCAGGATGATTTTCCGGCACCTGCATGTTGTCCTTGGCGCGGGCCGACTGATGACCCGCGGTGACGCGGCCGTCGACCCAGTCGGCGGCCTCGACGAGCCGGCGGCAGCGCGCCGCCTGATCGGCGGCGAGCACCTCCGGTATGCGCAGCAGCATTCACGGTCTCCGCGGCAGGCCCCGCCCGTGTCCGCACGGGCGCGACGAGGGTCGGGGCCTGCCGGCCCCCGTCCCCGCTAGTACTTGAAGCTGGTGGTGAAGAGGATCGTCCGCAGCGGCCCGGGATGGGCCATCGAGCTGTAGACGCCCTCGTAGTACTCGGTATCGAGCAGATTGTTGGCGTTGAGCTGGAGCGTGACGTTCTCGGTCGCGTGCCAGGCGATCATCGCGTCGTAGATCCAGTACCCCTCGACCGAGTTGTTGCTGGTTCCGGCAGCACTGCTTTCGGCATTGCCCGCGGCGCGGCTCGACAGGTGTTGCACGCCGCCGCCGACCTCCAGCCCCCACCAGGGAAGCATGTAGGTCGACCACAGGCTGAAGCTGTGGTCGGCGACGTTGACCAGCCGGCGCCCGACCTCGTTGGCGTTGTTCGACGACACCACCTGATCGTCCAGGTAGGTGTAGCCCGCAAACAGCTTCCACTCCTTCGTCACGTTGCCGGCGACGCCAAACTCGATGCCGTCGACGCGCTGCTTGCCCTCGAGCACGTCCTGCGTCCCGCCGAAGGGATCGTCGGTGCGCGCATTGGTCTTCTCGGTACGGAAGATGGCGGCGGTCAGCGAGAGCTGTTCGTCGAGCATGTCCCACTTCGTGCCGAGCTCGTAGGTGTCGTTGCGCTCCGGATCGACCGAGACAGTGTTCGCGTTGAGGCTCAGCCGTTCGCCGGCAGTGTTGAACGACGTTCCCATGGCAGCATAGATGCTGCCGTGCGCGACCGGCTTGAAGACGCCACCGAGGCGCCAGCTCCAGACCTCGTCGGTATGTGAGAAATTCGTCGTCGTGGCGGCACCGGCGCTGACCGTCGTCTGGTCAACGTTGGAGTTGTCGTAGCGCAGGCTGCCGGACACCTCCCACTGGTCGTCGATCTTGACCGTGTCGAAGGCATAGATGGCGAGCGTGCGCCCGTCGGCCTCGGTGCGGGCACCCGTGTACGGAACGCCCGGCGCCACCCCCGACGGATCGGGCTCCCACAGGCTGGTGACGGGGCCCGCCACGTTGTTCTGGCGCAGGCGGTTCTGCGTCGTCTCGAGGACGACTTCGGCGCCCGTCACGAGGGTGTGCCCCAGGCCGGCCGTATCGAAGCGCGATGTCAGGTCGGTCTGGTTGGCGAGGATCGTGTCCTCGGCGTCACGCGACTTCGAGTTGCGCGAGATCGTGCCCGCGGCGATGTTCGCACCGGTCGGCTGGCTGACGATGTAGTCGGACGTGGTCCAGCCATAACGCGTCTGATTACGCAGCGAGAACGTGTCGTCGAAGCGGTGTTCGACCTCGGCGGTCAGCAGGTCGGCACTCGTCTCCTCGTAGTCGCGGAACTTGAGACCGTAGAAGTTGCTGTGCGCGACGGCGATCGGCCGCAGGTTGGCGTAAGGATGGCCGTAGTCGGGAATGTTGTCCTGGCTGAGATGGAAATAGCTGAGCGTCACCTCGGTCGGCGTGCCGAGGCCAAGCGCCAGCGACGGCGCGAAGCCCCAGCGCTGCTTTTCCACGGTCTTGCGGCCGTTGACGTCCTGGTCGTGCGCCATGACGTTGATGCGCAGCGCCGCGCCCTCGATGTCCCAGTCGGTCAGCGGCTGGTTGATGTCGGCGGTGGCGCGCTTGGTCATGTCGTCGCCGACGGTCACGCTGCCGGCGACGAGGCGGTCCATGAACGGCGTCTTGCTGACCTGGTTGACCGAACCGCCGGTCGAGCCGCGGCCGCTGTAGGACGACGACGGCCCCTTCACGACCTCGACCTGCTCGAGGTTGAACGGGTCGCGGAAGTAGTTGCCGAAGTCGCGCATGCCGTCGACGAACATGTCGGTGCGCGCCGCGAAGCCGCGGATGGTCAGGTTGTCGCCCATCGGCACACCGCCCTCGCCGGCGGCGATGGTGATGCCCGGAACGTTCCGCAGAACGTCGCGCAGCGTCGTCGCGGCCCGGTCGTCCATCACCTCGCGCGGCACGATGGTGATGGTCTGCGGCACGTCGCGCAGCGGTTCCGTGTATTTCGGCGACGACGGCCGTTCGACGCGGTAGCCGCCCTCCTCGGCCGTGCCCTCGACCGAGATGCTCGGCAGTTCGACGGGCTTGTCGCCACCCGTCGCCTGGGCTGCGGCGAACTGCGGCGCAACGAGCGTCGCAGCGCCCAGCGCGATGGTGGCGATGATCCGGTGCGATACCGGTCCCGGGCGATAGCCCGGCGCGGCCGCAAGCGGCCTGGTCCGAATAGACAGCGTTGTCATGTGTCCCCTCGTGTCGCTCTGCCAGCAGGTTTGGATCGAGACCTGGCTGGCTTCGGCGGCACGGGCCGCACGAGGGGCTGGCTGGGTGGAGTGTGCGGGCCCGCTTCCGGGCCCGCGGAGCTATTTGGTGAGGATCAGCTTGTCGTTGCTCGTGATCCTCAGCCGGTACTCGGTGCCGCGATGCACCAGCACGATTTCGCGCGCGTCGGCAAACAGGTCATTGACGTCCAGACGTCGGGGCAGGACCTGCCCCGTCACATGGGCCGGACCTCCGGCACCCGCAGCCTCTTTACGCAAATTGTCCTGTGCCAACGCGATTTCCCCAGGCGGTCTGACCCGGCCGCCGCTCGCCCCTCTATCAACACCCACGGCAATTTGCAACTAATTCGCATTTGCGAAAGACAGCCATGCGTGTTGAACGGGGCTCGCTCACTTTATGAAGGCCGCCGCGGCGCGCGAGCGGGGCTCGATCTGCGCCAGGCAATCCGCGCCCGCGCCATCCGGGCCTGAACAGGCCAGTACGTCATTGAGCAGGACGCGCCCGATGCGCGGGCATGGCAGCTTGGCGATGTCGAACAGCCGTACCACCGTCTTGCCGGCCGCGAGCGGGCCGCCCTCGACGGCGAGACGCCGGGCGATGACGCCGTCGCTGTCGAACAGCACGAGGTCGAGCTTGAGGCTGGAAAAGGCGTCCTTCGTCGCGTTCTCGAACACGAGGTAGGCGCGGCAGTCGTCGCCCTGCGGCTCCAGACGGTTGAGTTCGACGGCCACGCCCGCTGCCACGGCCGGCGATGCCGCGAGGGCGAAGCATGCCGCGGCGGCCAGCACACGGATCGTCGGGAAGGACATACGGATCTCCGTCGCGCGGATGCGGAGCCGCTGACTAGCAAGCGTGCGAATAATTGTCATCCGCAAATATGGCTGCCCACCCGCGCGTGGGACCGGTCGCGCTTGCAACCGCTTGGCCGTCCGTCCGACCATGCGCGCCGGCCGCGCCAGCGGCGGAACGACAAAACGTCATCCGGGGAGGATGTTCATGGCCGGCGACCTCGAGGAAATCCGGCAGCTGCGGCTGCCACGACTGATCGCCACCGGCGTCGATTACAACGATGTCGCCACCGTCTTCGGCCGGCTGAAGAAGATGTCCGACTGGTGGACGGAATGGGAGAAGATGGCCGAGTACCACGAGAAACTCGGCGACGAGGCGATGGCGGCGGGGAACGCCCTGACCGCTACCCGCGCCTGGCTGCGCGCCTCGACCTACTATCAGACCGGCCAAGCTGGCAATGTTACCGACCCGGCCGGCAAGCTGCGCGTCCAGCTTCGCCAGCAGGCGGTCTACGACAAGGCGCGGCCGCACATGCGCCCGCCGGCCGCCCGCATCACCGTGCCCTTCGACGGCATCGAGTTCGCGGCGAACCTGCGCCTGCCGGCCGGCACCGGGCCGGTCCCCTGCGTGCTGCTCAACGCCGGCGCGGACTCGACGAAGGAGGAGTTCTACACGCTGGAGAACGAATTCCTCGATCGCGGCCTCGCCACCTGCAGCTACGACGGCCCCGGACAAAGCACGACCTGGCAGAAGCGCAAGCTGCGCCCCGACTTCGAGAAGCCGGTCGGCGCCGTGCTCGACGCCCTCTCCAAACATCCGCGGGTCGACGCCGACCGCTTCGGCATCTGGGGTCGCAGCTTCGGCGGCTACACCGGACCGCGCTCCATTGCCCTCGAAAAGCGCCTCAAGGCGTGCGTGTCGTGCGGCGGCTTCTATGACCTCGGCGAGCTTTGGGGGCCGCTGCTGCCCGGCGTCAAGGAAGTGATCGCCTTCGGCATGGGCGCCAAGTCGATCGACGAGGCCGGCGAATGGGCCAAGCAGTATTCGCTGAAGGGCGTGCTTGAGCAGCTCGACCGCCCGCTGCTCGCGGTCCATTCCGACAAGGACGAGGTCTGTCCGGTCGCCGATGCCGAGCGCATGCGCAAGGCGGCGCCGAAGCATGTCGAGGTGGCGATCTTCCCCGAAGGCAATCACTGCTGCGACAACCTGCCCTACCGGGTCCGCCCGCTGATGGCAGACTGGCTCGCCGCGAAGCTGGGAGCGAAGGCGCCCGGCTGAGGCCACCGCCGGGCACATCGGGACACAACAAGAAACGCAGCGACGGGAGCGCCACGATGAAGCGCAGCACCGACCGATTCCTCACCACGCATACCGGCAGCCTGCCGCGCCCGGACGACCTGATCCAGATGATGTACGCAGTGGCCGAGGGCGTGCCCGTCGACCGCGCAGCGCTCGACGGGCGCATCCGCTCGGCCGTCGAGCAGGTGATGAAGCAGCAGATCGACGCCGGCGTCGATGCCGTCAACGACGGCGAGATGAGCAAGCCGAGCTACTCGACCTACGTGAAGGACCGCGTCGACGGCTTCGGCGGCACCGACCAGCCGCGGCTCAAGTACCAGGACCTCGCCGACTTCCCGCCGCTACTGGCGAAAGCCTACGCCGACCCGGGCCGGCAGCGCCGCCGCATCCCGAGCTGCAACGCACCGATCAGCGCCCGCGGCACGCAGGCCGTGGAAGCCGACATCGCCAACCTGAAGGCGGCGGCCGGCAAGCTGAAGCCGGTCGACACCTTCATGAGTTCGGCCTCGCCCGGCGTCATCGCAATCTTCTTCCACAACGGCTACTACAAGAGCCGCGAGGACTACATCCACGCCATCGCCGAGGCCATGCGGCCGGAATACGAGGCGATCGCCAAGGCGGGACTGACGCTGCAGATCGACTGTCCCGACTTCGCCATGGGCCGCCACATCCAGTTCCCCGATGCGTCCGTCGAGGAGTTCCGCAAGGAGCTGGAGGTCAATCTCGAAGCGCTCAACTCGGCGACGCGTAACATCGCGCCCGAACAGATGCGGATGCATCTGTGCTGGGGCAACTACGACGGCCCGCACCACTACGACGTGCCGCTCAAGGACGTGATCGACGTCGTCTTTCGCGCGCGGCCGGCGGCGATTTCCTTCGAGGCCGCAAATCCGCGCCACGCGCACGAGTGGGAAGTGTTCGAGGAGGTGAAGCTGCCCGCCGGCAAGGTGCTCATCCCCGGCGTACTCGAATCCAAGGGCAACTTCATCGAGCACCCCGAGCTGATCGCCCAGCGCATCGGCCGCTATGCGAAGCTGGTCGGCCGCGAGAACGTCTTGGCGGGCTCCGACTGCGGCTACGGCACCTGGGTCGGGCAGGCCGCGGTCGATGCCGGCGTCGTCTTCGCCAAGCTGGCGGCGATGGCCGAGGGCGCGCGCCTCGCGACGAAGGAATTCTGGGGCAAGTGAGTCCGTCCACCATGCATCGCAGTACCGATCGTTTCCTCACCACGCATACCGGCAGCCTGCCGCGCCCGGACGACCTCGTGCGGACGATGTTCGCCAAGGAAGAAGGCGTGCCGATCGACGCCGCCGCGCTCGCGTCGCGCGTGCGCGCGGCCGTCGGCGAGGTTGTGAGGAAGCAGATCGCCGCCGGCGTCGACATCGTCAACGACGGCGAGGTGAGCAAGCCCGGCTACGCCAGCTACATCAAGGACCGCGCGGACGGCTTCGGCGGCGAGAGCAAGCCGCACACCAACTTCAAGGACCTGTCGGAGTTCCCGACGCTGCTGAAGCGGCAGTTCGGCGACGATCCCGGCCGCTCGCGCCGCAACGTGCCGGCCTGCAACGCGCCGATCCGGTCGCGCGGCATCGAGGCGGCAGAGGCCGACATCGCCAACCTGGAGGCGGCCACGGCGGGCGCCGACGTCGCCGGGACCTTCATGTCCGCGGCGGGGCCGGGCGTCGTCGCCTACTTCTTCCGCAACCAGTACTACCGGACGCACGAGGAGTACCTCCACGCCATCGGCGCGGCGCTGCAACCCGAGTACGAGGCCATCGCTGCGGCCGGCTACACACTGCAGATCGACTGCCCCGACCTCGCCGCCAACCGCCAGGTCGAGTTCGCCGACCGGCCGCTCGCAGATTTCCGCAAGGACATCGCCACGCGCATCGAGGTGCTGAACCACGTCACGCGCAACATCGCACCCGAACAGATGCGCCTGCACCTGTGCTGGGGCAATTACGAGGGACCGCACCATCACGACGTGCCGCTCGCCGACATCATCGACCTCGTGTTCACCGCGCGGCCGGCCGGACTGTCGTTCGAGGCAGCGAACCCGCGCCACGCCCACGAATGGGCGCTGTTCGAGACCGTGAAGGTCCCGGACGGCAAGGTGCTCTACCCGGGTGTGCTCGAATCCAAAGGCAATTTCATCGAGCACCCCGAACTTGTCGCCCAGCGCATCGGCCGTTATGCCCGGCTCGTCGGGCGGGAGAACGTTATCGCCGGCACCGATTGCGGCTATGGCACCTGGGTCGGCCAGGCCGCCGTCGAACCCGACATCGTCTGGGCCAAGCTCGCCGTCATGGCCGAGGGCGCCCGGCTGGCCAGCAAGGAATTCTGGGGGAAGTGAGACCATGAAGCGCAGCACCGAACGGTTCCTCGTCACGCACACCGGCAGCCTGCCGCGGCCCGACGACCTGATCCGCATGATGTACGCCAAGGAAGAAGGCGTGCCGGTGGATCACGCGGCGCTCGACGCGCGCATCGCCAGCGCGGTCAAGGAAGTCGTGAAGAAGCAGATCGACGCCGGCGTCGACATCGTCAACGACGGCGAGGCGAGCAAGCCGAGCTACGCCACCTACATCAAGGACCGTGTCGACGGCTTCGGCGGCGAGACGCATCCGCTGACCCGCTATCAGGACATCGACGCCTTCCCGTCGCTGCGCCAGCGCGTCTTCGGCGATCCCGGACGTTCGCGGCGCAAGATGCCGGCCTGCAACGCACCGATCCGCGCGCGCGGCAACAAGGACGCCCAGACCGACGTCGACCACCTGCTTGCCGCCACGAAAGGCACGAAGGCCACCGAGACCTTCATGAGCTCGGCCTCGCCCGGCGTCGTGGCGCTGTTCTTCGCCGACGAACACTACGGTTCGCGCGAGAAGTTCGTCCATGCCATCGCCGAGGCGATGCGCCCCGAATACGAGACGATCGCCAAGGCCGGCATCATCCTGCAGATCGACTGCCCCGACCTCGCCATGGGCCGTCACATCCAGTTCCCCGACCACTCGCTGGAGCAGTTCCGGAAGGAGATGGCGCTCAATATCGCCGCGCTGAACGAGGCGACGAAGAACATCGCGCCCGAGCAGATGCGGATTCATCTCTGCTGGGGCAACTACGATGGCCCGCACCACTGCGACGTGCCCATCCGCGACATCATCGACACGGTGTTCACGGCGCGGCCGGCCGGCATCTCCTTCGAGGCGGCGAACCCGCGCCATGCGCACGAGTGGAAGGTGTTCGAGGAGGTGAAGCTGCCGGAGGGCAAGGTGCTGATCCCCGGTGTGCTCGAATCGAAGGGCAACTTCATCGAACACCCCGAGCTGATCGCCCAGCGCATCGGCCGCTACGCCAAGCTGGTCGGGCGCGAGAACGTCATCGCCGGCTCGGACTGCGGCTATGGCACCTGGGTCGGCCAGGCCGCAGTCGACCCCGGTGTCGTCTTCGCCAAGCTCGCCGCGGCCGCCGAGGGCGCCCGCCTCGCATCGAAAAAGTTCTGGAAGTGAGCCCGACATGAAGCGCAGCACCGAGCGGTTCCTCACCACGCATACGGGCAGCCTGCCGCGGCCGGACGACCTGGTCCGCATGATGTTCGCCAAGGAGGAGGGCGTGCCGGTCGACCGCGCCGCTCTCGACGCCCGTGTGCGTGAGGCGGTGAAGGAAGTGGTGAAGAAGCAGGCCGAAGCCGGCGTCGACATCGTCAATGACGGCGAGGCGAGCAAGCCGGGCTACGCCAACTATGTGAAGGACCGGCTCGACGGCTTCGGCGGCGAGTCGATCGTGCTCATCCGCTTCAAGGACATCGCCGAGTTCCCGTCGCTGGCACAGCGCGTGTTCGGCGACCCGGGGCGCTCGCGGCGCAAGATGCCGGCCTGCAACGCGCCGGTCCGCGCGCGCGGCACCGAGGCGGTCGATGCCGACGTCGCCAATCTCGACGCAGCACTGAAAGGCGTGAAGGTCGAGGAGGCGTTCCTCAGCGCCGCCTCGCCGGGCGTCGTCTCGTACTTCTTCACCGACCAGTACTACGGCTCGCGCGAGAAGTTCCTGATGGCCGTGGCCGAGGCCATGCGCCCCGAGTACGAGGCCATCGCCAAGTCGGGCAAGGTGCTGCAGATCGACTGCCCCGACCTCGCCATGGGCCGGCACAACCAGTTCGCCGACCACACCATCCCCGAGTTCCGCAAGGAGATGGGCCTCAACATCGCCGCGCTGAACGAGGCGACGAAGAACATCCCGTCCGAGCAGATGCGGATCCATCTCTGCTGGGGCAACTACGACGGCCCACATCATCACGACGTGCCGTTCCGCGACATCGCCGATGTCGTGTTCACTGCACGTCCGTCCGGCATCTCGTTCGAGGCGGCAAATCCGCGCCACGCGCACGAATGGGCGATGTTCGAGGACGTGAAGCTGCCGGCCGGCAAGGTGCTGATCCCCGGCGTACTCGAATCGAAGGGCAATTTCATCGAGCATCCCGAGCTGATCGCCCAGCGCATCGGCCGTTACGCGAAACTGGTCGGGCGCGAGAACGTCATCGCCGGTTCGGACTGCGGCTACGGCACCTGGGTCGGCCAGGCCGCCGTCGATCCCGGCATCGTCTGGGCCAAGTTCGCCGCCATGGCCGAGGGCGCACGGCTGGCATCGAAGGAATTCTGGGGGAAATGACATCATGAAGCGCAGCACCGAACGGTTCCTCACCACGCACACGGGCAGCCTGCCGCGGCCGGAAGACCTCGTGCGCATGATGTTCGCCAAGGAAGGCGGCGTTCCGGTCGACCGCACGGCGCTCGACGCGCGCATCCGCGCCGCCGTCGCGGAGACCGTGCAGAAGCAGGCCAAGGCCGGCGTCGACATCGTCAACGACGGCGAGATGAGCAAGGTCGGTTACGCCACCTACATCAAGGACCGCTGCGACGGCTTCGGCGGCGAAAGCGTGTCGAACATCCGCATGGCCGACGTCGTGGAATTCCCCGGCGTCGCCAAGCGCCTCGGCATGGACCCGGGCCGCCAGCACCGCCGCACGCCGGCGTGCAACGCCGCCATCCGCTCGCGCGGCATCGAGCCGGTCGAGATCGACATCGCTAACCTGAAGTCCGCCATCGGCGGCGCCAAGGTCGAGGAAGGCTTCATGAGTGCCGCCTCGCCGGGCGTCGTCGCCGCCTTCTTCGTCGACCAGTTCTATGGCTCGCGCGACGCCTATCTCGCCGCCATCGCCGAAGCCATGCGGCCGGAATACGAGGCCATCGCCAAGGCCGGCCTCACCCTGCAGATCGACTGCCCCGACCTCGCCATGAGCCGGCACAACGAGTTTCCCCACCTCACCGTGGCCGAGTTCCGCCGCGAGGCCCAGCGCCACGTCGAGGCGCTGAACGAGGCGACGAAGAACATCCCGCCCGAGCAGATGCGGATTCATCTCTGCTGGGGCAACTATGACGGCCCGCATCACTACGACGTGCCGATGAAGGACATCATCGACATCGTCTTCAGGGCGCGGCCGCAGGGCATCTCCTTCGAGGCTGCCAATCCGCGCCACGCTCACGAATGGGTCGTGTTCGAGGAGGTGAAGCTGCCCGACGGCAAGTACCTCATCCCCGGCGTGCTCGAATCGAAGGGCAACTTCATCGAGCACCCGGAACTGGTCGCCCAGCGCCTCGGCCGCTACGCCAAGCTGGTGGGCCGCGAGAACGTCATGGCCGGCAGCGACTGCGGCTTCGGCACCTTCGTCGGCTTCGCCAACGTCGACCCGGACATCGTCTGGGCCAAGCTCGCCACCGCCGCCGAGGGCGCGCGCCTGGCGACGAAGGAATTCTGGAAGCGCTGACGCTCTTTCAAAGGGGCGGGCGGCTTCTGTGTCCGCCCGCCCCTCCTCCCTCCCCCGTCACTTGACGCGATACGCGTCCAGCACGGAGCGGTCGATCTCGATACCGAGGCCGGGGCCGGTCGGGATGGCGACATAGCCGTCCCGTTGCACGATCGGCGTCACGGCGAGGCGATCGCGGAAGGGATTCTCCTCCTGCTCGAACTCCAGCATGAGGGGCGCCGGGAACAGGCTCGGCGGTTGGTCCGGCAGGGTGGCGATGAAGTGCAGCGTGGCGGCGAGGCCGATGGCCGAGCCCCAGGCGTGCGGCACGCATTCGACGCCGTGCGCCGAGGCCAGCGTGGCGATCTTGCGGCACTCGCTGATGCCGCCGGCGGCGCACACGTCGGGCTGCACGATGTCCATTGCCTTCCTGGCACAGATATCCTTGAAGCCCCAGCGCGTGAAGCCGTTCTCGCCGCCGGCGACCGCGATGTCGAGCGCGCGCGTGACCTCGACATAGCCGTCGATGTCCTCGGGGCTGATCGGCTCCTCGAACCAGTGGACGTCCATCGCCTCCAGCTTGCGGCCTATGCGCACCGCGTCGGGCACGGTGTAGCAGTGGTTGGCATCGACCATCAGCTTGATGTCCGGCCCCAGCGCCGCGCGTACCGCGGCGATGCGCTCGACATCGCGCGCCACCTCGCCGAGGCCGATCTTCATCTTCACCGCACGGAAGCCCTCGCCGCGGAACTTCTCGGCCTCCTCGACGGCCTCCTCGGTGAGCCTCTTGAAGTCCTTGAAGTAGAGCCCCGTGGCGTAGGCCAGCACGCGCTCGCGCTGGGCGCCGCCGGTCAACTTGTGAATGGGCTGGTTGCAGGCCTTGCCAACGATGTCCCACAGCGCGATGTCGATGCCCGACAGCGCCGAGATGGTCATGCCGGAGAGGCCGTAGTCCTTGATGCGGTTGTAGAGATGCTCCCAGATGACTTCGACGTCGAACGGGTCGCGGCCGAGGATCTGGGCCTTGTAAACAGTCTCGACGGCGGCCCGCGCCACGGCCGAGGGGCCATAGCACTCGCCCCAGCCGGTGATGCCGGCATCGGTCTCGATCTCGACGATCAGCGTCGAACGCTTGGAATACATCCACCCGCGCGACGAGGTGAATGGCACCGCCACGTCGGCGGCGAGTTGGTGGCAACGAACGTCAGTGATCTTCACCGCTTGGTCTCCCCGTCGGTCAGCCACGGCGACACGTAGCTTGGCCCCGGTATGGGTGGATAGGCGTCGAGCACGGTCGGGTCGATGTCGACGCCGAGGCCGGGCCCGTCGGGAATGTCGATATGGCCGTCCTTCACCACCGGCGGATTCTTCGCCAGCCGGTCGCGGTACGGATTTGTGACGGCGAGGTCGGCCTCGTAGACGAGGCCGTTCGGCGCCGCCCCGAGGACGTGCAGGTTGGCCGCCGCGCTAAGCACGCTCTGGCTCGTGTGCGGCGCCAGGTGCAGGTGCCAGGCGCCGGCCATGTCGGCGATCTTCTTCACCTCGCTGATGCCGCCGGCCTTGGTGCAGTCGGCCTGCAGGATGTCGAGCGCGCCGGTCCGCAGCAGCTCGCGGAAGGCCTGGCGGGTGAAATGGTTCTCGCCGGCCGCCAGCGGCGTCGCGGTGCGGCGGCGCAGGGCAAGGAAGCCGTCGATGTTGTCCGGCGTGAACGGCTCTTCCAGCCACCACACGCGGTTCTTCTCGCAGTAGGCGACGACGTCGGCGATATCGAGCACCGAGTAGCGCGTCTGCGCGTCGACGGCGATGTCGAGATCGTCGCCGAAGGTGCGCCGGATATGCGTCACGCGCTCGGCGTCGCGCTTCGTCGTGTCGCCGACGCGCAGCTTGATTGCCGTCCAGCCGGCCGCGACGAGCGCCGCGACCTCCTTCTCCAACGTCTCAAGCGGCTGGAAGCCCAGCGCGAGACCGCCGGCATAGGCGCGCACGCGCTTCGGCGTGCCGCCCATCAGCCGGCAGACCGGCAGGCCGAGCGCCTTGCCGGCGATGTCCCACAGCGCGATGTCGATGCCGCTGGACCCCATCACGGCGGCGGCACCGCTGCCATGCGTGCCCATCTGCGCGCGATAGAGGCGGGCCCAGATGCCCTCGCGGTCCATCGCGTCGGCGCCGACCACCAGCGGCGCGAGGCTGTGGTTGACCACTTCCGCGACGGCCGTCGGCGCGAGGCCGTGATGTGCCTCGCCCCAGCCGACGATGCCCGTATCGGTCTCGACGCGCACCACCACGCAGTCGCGCTTGACCATGTTGCCGACGCCGAAGCGCAGCGCCACGCCGTCGAAGCGCATCGAATGCGCCCGCGCCTCGACCCGCGCGATCTTCATGACCCGGCCTTTCCACCCGTTGTTTCTGCGAATGTATGTGATATGATATCACAGTCGTTGTCCAGACCGGGTCGACATCGCGATGAGCGACCTCAACGGCCTGCGCCGCCTCGAACGCGACAGCCTGCGCGATCGCGTCTACGAGGAGATTCGTGCCGGGATCTTCGCCGGCCGCTTCGCCCCGGGCGAACGGGTGACCATCCGTGCCCTGGCGGCAGCGCTGGGAGTCAGCCCGACCCCCGTGCGCGAAGCGCTCAACCGGCTCATCGCTGAGGGCGCCTTCGCGCCGCTCGCCAACGGCTCGGTCGCCGTGCCGGAACTGGACGCTGGTCGCTTCGCCGAACTGCTGGAAATGCGCCTTGCGCTCGAAGGGCTGGCCGCGGCACGCGCCGCCGGCCGCATCGCGCCGGCCGAGCTGGCGGCGCTCGACGCCCTGTTGGCCGAACTGTCGGGGCTGGCCGGGCGCCGCGCCTGGGCGGCCTATCTCGACCGCCATCGCGACTTCCATTTCCGCGTCTACGCCGCCGCCGGCATGCCGCTGCTGACCGCAACGGTCGAGGGGCTGTGGATGCGCTGCGGCCCGGCGCTCGGCTTCGTCGTCCCCGACTACGTCGCGCGCAAGCGCGGCGCTACCCACCACGCGGCGCTGGTCGATGCGTTGCGGCGCGGCGACGCCGAGGGCGCCCGCGCGGCCGTGATCGCCGACATCGGCGAGGCCGGCGCCTATATCGCTTCGCTCGCCGGTGCCGACGGCACCATTCGCCATCCGCGGCCCGAGCGCCGCTCCGCCTGAACCCGAACGGAAGCCCACACCATGTCCCAGTTCAAGACCATGACGCGCGACGAGATGCTCGCCCGCACCGCCCGCTTCAAGGAGATGAAGACCGCGCCGAAGGTGTTCCTCGACATGGCGGTGCCGGACTTCGACCGCGATCTCTACAACGTCATCGGCCCGGCCGGCGCCAACGATCCGGGTACCGAGGCGAAGATTCCGTCCGACGGCTTCAACGTCGCCTATGTCCGCGCCGAACCAGGCAAGGGCACCGGCCCGCACACGCATCCGGTCACCGAGGCGTTCATCCCGGTGACGGGGCGCTGGGCGGTCTACTGGGGCGAGGGCGCCGACGAGCAGCGTATCGAACTCGATCCGCTGGACTGCTGCTCGGTGCCGCCGGGCGTCGTGCGCGGCTTCACCAATGTCGGCAAGGAGCCGGCGATGCTGATCGCCATCGTCGGCGGCACCGGCCGCGAGGGCGTCGACTGGACGAAGGGGCTGCTGGAAACGGCCGCCGCCCAGGGCTGGCAACTCGACAGCATGGGCCGGGTGGTGCGCGGCTAGGCCGCCCGGCGGGCAGTGACGGCCATCACTGCGTTCCTCGCCGGCGCCCGCGAAACTGGAAACCATCGATCTTCCGCGGAGGGCTCGGTGGCCGTGATCGACTGGCTAGCTCGTGCTGCGATTGTCGGCACCGCGGCGGCGGTTCTGCCAGCGGGCGCGACCGAGCCCGCTACCTCACGCCAGACGGCGACGGACTGTCCGGTGGAACTCGCTGGCGGGCGGGCGGGCGACTGGCTGCCTGGCAAGTGGATCAACAATTACTACACGCTGATCGTCGAGCGGCGGGGCAACGAATTGCACTGGACGATGAGCCGCGAGGCCCATCCATCAGAGCGTTGGGGCAGCAAGGCGGCGATGACGGCATCGGGAACGATCGCCGAAGCGACGCCCTGCACGGCCGAACTACGCGGCTACTACGACAGCAGCGACAACGGCTATCTGCCCGGCAAGCCCCTTACCTACCGGACGACGTGGGATGGCGGAACGCGCATGTCCGGCCTTCTGCTCGGCGCCGGCCGTGAGTGGACGCCGATATCGTTCGGACGAGTGCCGACCGGCGAACCGGCGAACTAGCCGCCGATCAGGCGGGGACGGGCTCGGCCAGACGCCGCGCCAGCTCCGCCTGCCACTCTGCACGCGTCACGAAGCCCTCGATCGGCCGGCAGCGTTCTTCAGTCGCCGTCAGTATTTCGGCGTCGCTCAGCGACAGGTCGAGCGGATCGCCGAACGGCTGTGGGATGTAGAACGGACTGTCGGCGTAGATCTCGACCGTGTTGCCTTCGGGATCTCGCATGTACACCGACCAGGCATTGCCGTGGTTGATGCCGCGCGCGTCCGTCGCACCCTCGGCCAGCGCGCGGTCGCGGATGGCGCGGATGTCGCCCAGCGCGGGCACACGGAACGAAAGCTGGTTGACCGTCGTGACGCCGTCGGCCGGCCGGCCAGAGGCCAGCACGAGCTGGTGATGCATCGAGGCGTCGCCGCTCATGAACACGAGATCGTGCGGCATCGAGCGCCCCTTGCCCCGGTCGGTGACGACGAGGCCGAGGGCACGGGCATAGAACCGCTCCATCCGCGGCAGGTCGCGCACGAAGATGCCGACATGGTTGAGCATCGGGCGAATCTGGGCCATGCGCGCCTCTCCTGCTGCGTATTGCACACGCCGATCCGGCAGTGTACCCCACCGGCATTATCCGCCAACAGTCGGCGGTCGCGCCGATGGGCGTCGCTTGCCAATGGTGGGCCGGTACTGCTGAAATAGCTGGCAGCCGGGCCGGCCTCGGCGCAAGAACAAGAGGGTCGGGAGGACACCCGTGGCCGCAGTGGAAGCACGCGCCAGTGCCGAGCGGGCCGATGCCGCAGGCGATCGGCGCGATCCGCGCGGCCGGTCGGGCGGCAGCGCGCCGCCGGTCGATGACAGCGACGCCTTCCACGCCCGCTATGCCCACCGCACGGCACGCCGCATCCTCGGCGTGCTTGGCTTCGTCGGTGCCCACACCACGCCCGTCCGACTGACTGACGTGAGCCGCGGCACGGGGCTCGATACCGGCACCACCCATCGCATCCTGTCGACGCTGGTCGAGGCCGGCTACCTGCACAAGGACGCCCGTACGCGCCGCTATTCGATCGGCTTCGAGATCCTGAAGCTCGGCCAGACGGCGCCGGCCTACAGCCTGTTCGTCGCCCGTTCGGAACCCTTCCTCGTCCGCCTGGCCGCCGAACTGGGCGCCACGGTCGTCGTCGCCAGCCGGCAGGGCCCGCAGGTCATGCTGCTACGGGCGATCTACGGGCCGCCGGAGACCGTGCATCCGTTCTGCCGCGCCCTGCCCGAATATGTCGACGCGCATGCGACGGCGCCGGGCAAGGTGCTGCTCGCCTTCAGCCCGCGCGAGCAGGTCGTGTCGCTCTACAAGGTCGTGCCGCTGCGCCGTCACACCGCACGCACTGTCACCAATCCGACGCGCCTCCTCGCCGAACTCGAGACGATCCGGGCGCAGCAGCACGCGGTCGACAATTCCGGCCTCGTCCAGGGGCTCGAGGGCATCTCGGTGCCGGTGTTCAACCCCAGCGGCGACGTCAACTATGCCCTCTGGGTGCAGTTGCCGCCGGAAATGCGCGGCACCGCCGCACGACGGCACGCAACCGCCCAGGCGACCCGGACGGCCCGCGAGATCATCCACTACACCACGGGCCGGGCGCCGCTGGCCTGGTCTTGAGGCTCAAACAGCCGCTCATCGAGTGATCGGTTGATCTGCAAGCGTGTTGGCAAGCTGGCCCGACCCGGTTAGCGATGGTCCCGCAACGATGCCGGCGTTCATCCCCCGGCGTCGGCACGGAGGCCCGCATGGCGAACATTCCTGTCCTCGATGTCGGTCCGTATCTCGCCGGCGTGGCCGGCGCGCGCGAGGCCCTGGCGGACACGCTGCGCGAGGCCTGCGAGGGCGTCGGATTCTACTACCTCGTGAACCATGGCGTGCCGCAGGCGATGATCGACATGGCGTTCGAGGAGGCACGGCGCTTCCACGCGCTGCCTGAGGCCGCGAAGATGCGCGTGAAGCAGGCCGAGCACTATGTCGGCTACGTGCCGCCCGGCGGCGTCCGCATCAATGCCGGTGGCGGCTTCGACAACAAGGCCAACCGCGTCGACCTGCACGAGGCCTACCACATCAATCTCGACTTCCCGCCCGACCACCCGGGCGTTCTCGCGAAGCGGCGCTTCCACATTCCGCAGCCCTGGCCCGAGGGCCTGCCCGGCTTCCGCGAGAACATCATGGCCTACTACCGGGCGACCTTCGATCTCGGCCAGAAACTGCTGGCGGTCTACGCGACAGCGCTCGGCGCACCGGCCGACTATTTCCGGCCGTCCTTCGTCGACCCGCTGGCTTGGCTGCGGCTCATCCACTACCCGAAGGTCGAGCGGCGCGAGAAGAACCAGTTCGGCGTCGGCGCCCACAGCGACGGCGGCTTCCTCACCCTGCTGCCGCAGACCGAGGTGCCGGGGCTCGAGATTCGCATGCCCGACGGCGAATGGTCGGCGCCGCCGCCGCTGCCCGGGGCCTACATCGTCAACGCCGGACAGATCCTGCGGCGCTGGTCGAACGACCGTTTCGTCGCGACGCCGCACCGCGTCATCTCGCCGCTCGGCAATGTCGACCGCTACTCCGTGCCGATGTTCTTCAACCCGGCCGCCGACGCCTACATCGAATGCCTGCTGCGCGAGCCGGGCGAGGCGGCACGCTACCCGGCGACGACCTATGGCGCCCATCTCGACTGGTACCTCGCGCAGACCTACAAGGCGGCGGCCAACAGCCAGGTCGACGCCGCCTGACGATGGCGGCGCCCCCGCCCGCGCGCTAGGCTCGCCAGCGCCCATGCGGAGGTACACGTGGCCGCAAACGGACGCCCGCGAACCGACGATCTGCTGCTCGTCGTCGACGTGCAGAACGACTTCTGTCCCGGCGGCGCGCTGGCTGTGCCCGACGGCGACGCGATCGTGCCGCTGGTCAACCGGCTGGCCGACGCCTTCGACCATGTCGTGCTGACCCAGGACTGGCATCCGCCGGGTCACGCGTCCTTCGCCTCGTCGTATCCTGGCCGCCGCCCGTTCGAGACCATTGCCGCGCCGTATGGCGAGCAGATCCTGTGGCCGGACCATTGCGTTCTGGGGACGCCGGGGGCCACCTTCCATGCCGCGCTGCGCATCGACCGGGCTGAACTGGTCGTGCGCAAGGGCTACCATCGCGACATCGACTCCTACTCGGCCTTCCGCGAGAACGACCGCGCCACGCCCACCGGCCTCGGCGGCTACCTGCGCGAGCGCGGCTTCCGGCGGCTCTTCCTCGCCGGGCTGGCAACCGATTTCTGCGTGCGCTGGTCGGCCGTCGACGGCCGCGCGGCCGGCTTCGAGGTGGTCGTCGTCGAGGACGCCTGCCGCGCCATCGACCTGGACGGTTCGCTCGCCGCCGCGCGCGCCGAAATGGCGGCCGCCGGCGTCACCCTCGCGGAGAGCAGCGCTCTGCCGCTGTAGGCCCGGCTTCGTCCCCGAAGCTGTCACTTCCCGCGGCGCGGCGGCGCTCGCATACTTGCTCGACCAAGGCGGCGCGGCCGCACGGGCGGGGGACAACATGAAAGCCTTCTTCGACGAATTCCGGCGTTTCGCCATGCGGGGCAACGTCATCGACCTGGCCGTCGGCGTCATCATTGGCGCCGCCTTCGGCAAGATCGTCGCGTCACTCGTCAGCGACGTCATCATGCCGCCGATCGGCCTGCTGATCGGCGGCATCGACTTCTCGGATTTCTACATCGTGCTGAAGGGGGCCGGCGGCTACGCCAGCCTTGCCGAGGCCCAGAAGGCCGGGGCGGTGACGCTCAACTACGGCCTGTTCGTCAACACCATCATCCAGTTCACCATCGTCGCGTTTGCCATCTTCATTGTGATCAAGCAGATCAACCGGCTGCAGCGCGAGGAGGAGAAGGCGCCGGCGGCACCTCCGCCGCCGCCGCGCCAGGAAGTCCTGCTCGCCGAAATCCGCGACATCCTCAAGGACAAGTAGGCGGCCCGGCCGCCTGCGGCCGCGCGGCGCCGGAACCGCGCGGCGCGGCGACGCGTTTGTCAGGTGCATCCCGCTCCCCACACGGAGGGCCGGCACCATGGCACGCTCTTTCAGGCTGTTCGCGATCCTGCTGTTCGCCGCCTTCGTCGCCGGCTGCGGCCCGGTCGTCGGGGCCGGTGTCGGCGCGGTCGGCGGCGCCATCGTCGGCGGCCCCGTGGGCGCGGCGGTCGGCGGTGCCGGCGGCGCCCTGGTCGGCGGCGCCGTCGACTGACGTCAGGCCGCCCGGCGCGCCTCGTGCCGGCGCATGAAGCCGGAGAAGACGCGCACGATCTCCGGCTCCAGCGGGCCCCAGTCCTCGAACGGCACCACGACCACATCCTGGTCGGCGATCGGCAGTTCGTGCAGCTCGCTGCCCGGGATCAGCTTGTGCGCGGTGCGGCCGCTGGCGGAATTGTGAACCTTGTCGTTACCCGGGATGACGATCGTCGGCGTGCCCGCCAGCGTTGCCAGTTCGGCCTCGGTGACGCCGAGCACCGGCTCGTGCGCGCGCTCGAGGAAATAGTCCCGCCAGCGCGTCATCACGGCGATGAAGGTCTTCGCGTCCATGTTCATCAGCATCTCGCGGTCGCCGGGATTCATCTCGATGCGCTCGCGGTACTGGTCGGTGGCGCAGACGGCGGCCATCCCGCCGTCCCGCGCCACGCGGATGAACTGGCCGTAGTAGTTCTCCGGCAGGCGCTCGGCGGCGAAGGCACCACCCGTCACGCGGAACAGCAGCAGGCCCAGCGTCGACGCCTTGTGGCGCAGGCCGAACAGGATCGATGTGCGGGCGCCCGAGGACGAGCCGCCGACGAAGGCCGGCAGGCCGCCGAGCTGGCGCAGAAGCTCGTGCAGGTCGTCGGCCCAGATGGCCTCCTCGACCTCCTGCCCGGCGATCGACATTTCCGAGGTGCCGGTGTTGCGGCGGTCGTGCAGCAGTACGCGGAAGCCCTCACCGGCCAGCTTGTTGGCCAACGGCACGAACTCGCGGTAGCTGCGCCGCCCGCCGGGCATCAGTGCCACGAACGGCCCGTGGGTGCCGATGATCTCGTAGTTGATCGTGAGGCCGTTGACCGTCGCCGTCGCCATGGCTTCCTCCATCTTCGCCGGTCCGGTCGAAGGGCGGCGCGCGGGAACCGTAAAGCAACCGTTCAGGCGGTGCCAATCGCCTCCGCGACGGCATCGCCCATGGCCCGCGTGCTCGCCGTGCCGCCCAGGTCGGGTGTCAGGACGCGCCCCGCGCCGATGACGCGGCCGACCGCCGCCTCAATGAGGCCGGCCGCCGCCGTGGCCGCGGGTTCCGACTTCTTCCGCCCGAGCCAGGCCAGCAGCATCTGCCCCGACATGATCATGGCGTAGGGATTGGCGATGCCGCGGCCGGCGATGTCGGGCGCCGAGCCGTGCGTTGCCTGCGCCATCGCCTGGGTCGCACCGACGCACAGGCCCGGGGCGAGGCCGAGGCCGCCGACCAGCCCCGCGCCGATATCGCTCAGGATGTCGCCGAACTGGTTGGTGGTGACGACCACATCGTACTGCTGCGGCGCCATCACCAGCTTCATGGCGATGGTGTCAATCATCGCCTCCTCGAAGGCGACGTCGGGATACTCGGCGGCGACCTTGCGGCATTCCTCGGCGAACATGCCGCAGGCGAGGCGGTAGACGGGCTCCTTGTGGGCTGCCGTCACCTTGCGGCGCGTGCGCGTGCGCGCCAGCTCGAACGCCTCGCGCGCCACCCGGTTCGCCCCCTTGCGGGTGATGACACGGCTGGCGATGGTTATGTCGTCGTTGGGCCGGTACTCGGGGTAGCCGCCGACCACGGTGCCGCTATCGAGCATGCCCTCGCTCAGTTCGCGCACGAACACGATGTCGACGCCCGGGTGCACGGCGGGCAGCGGCGCCCGGTGCCGCGACGGCCGCAGCGCGGCGAACAGCTCGAAGCGCTTGCGCACCGGCGGCATGATCCATGTCGCGTCGCCGCGCGGATAGGCGGCGTGGCCCACCGGCCCCATCACCCAGCCGTCGAGTGCGCGCAACGCGACATCGGTGACGTCCGGCAGCGTGTTGCCGTGCAGTTCATGGCCGCGCCGGCCGATCGGCAGCGGGTGCCAGTCGATGTCGAGCCCGGTGCGCGCGGCGGCGGCGCGCATCGCCTTGACGCATTCCGGGACGACCTCGAGGCCGATGTCGTCGCCGTCGAGGATGCCGATCCTGAGTGTCACGCTCCGCCCTCCCCCCGGGTGGCGCCCGTTCGCCCGCTATTTCATTGCGGCAGGCCGTCCATGTCCACGGGCGGATAGAAGCCGCCGGGCTCCGTAGCGTCGATGCGGGCGAAGAACTCGGCATGCGAGGCGAGGCCGCGCGCGTTCTTCGCCGCCGTCTGGCGCCAGATGGTCCACGACCGCGGATGCAGTTCGCGCGCGCGTTCGACGGGGCCCGCGGCCTCGTCCGTGCGTCCGCGGCGCAGCAGGGCCTGCGCCAGGCGGAACAGCACATGCGCCTCCTCGACGCGCGCGTCCGGCAATGCCACACGAGCGCGGACGACATCCGGCGCGAGCGCGTGGCGACTGTCCGAGCCTTTTTCCACCCAGTCGCGGATGGCATCGACATAGGCGCGGCGAAGGGCCGTGTTGCGCGCCACGACCTCCGGCGCCATCGCGCCGGTGGAGCGGTCGAGTCCGTCGCGGAATCCTTCCGTCACGCCGGCGATCTCTACCGAGCGCACGACGTGGCCCGCCTCGTCGATCCAGACGGCCTGCGGCACGTTGACCATGTTGAACAGGCCGGCGACGACGTGATCGCGGTCGATCAGGCTGACATGCGTCGGCTTCGCGCCCTCGATGAACGGGCGCGCGGCTTCCCGGTCGGCATCCATCGCCACGGTGACGACCATGAAGCCACGGTCCTTCAGGCTTTCGTAAAGGTCCTGCCACACGGACAGGTCGTTACGGCAGCCTCACCAGGATGCCCAGGTGACGAGGAACACCTTGCGGCCGCGCTGGTCCGACAGGGCGTGCAGGTCGCCGGCCAGGTCGGGCAGGGTGAAGTCGGGCGCCTGGAGCGACAGCAGTTCGTCGGCGCGC
Organism: Alphaproteobacteria bacterium; assembly: GCA_050246875.1. Classification (GTDB taxonomy): domain Bacteria; phylum Pseudomonadota; class Alphaproteobacteria; order UBA6615; family UBA6615; genus SHWB01. Next base: position 547,441 of record JBFWVF010000001.1, read on the forward strand.
TCGCGCGCATTGGCGCCGAAGACCCAGATGTCACCCTGCGTGCTGCGCGCCCACGGCCGCTCGGTCAGGCGCCAGAAGGCGGCCAGGTTGACCATGCCGTCGCGTACGAAGGCCGCCTCGCGGCCGCGCGGCACCGGCACGCACAGGGCGTCCCGGCACAGCCCCTCCGGCTTCAGCGTCCAGCCGACCGTGCGCGGCAGACTGTCTGCCGGCACCCAGAGGTCATCGCCCGCGGCATGCGCCGCCTCGATCTCGTGTTCGCCGTCGCCGGCGACGATCGTCACCATCCGTCCCTCCCGCCAGCGGGCATCCGGCCCGCGGCGGAAAGTCTAGCGCGAACGGCGCGCGGCCGCCTATGCGTCGGCGCTCAGAAGCCCCACGGGCAGGACGTGACGATCGAGCGGAACAGCGGCTCGAGACCAAGGGCCGGTCCCATGTCGATGCCATGCTCTTCGAGGAAGCGGTCCTGGGCGTCGTAGGCCACCGCTTCCAGTTCGCCGCGGCAGGCATACGCCTTGCCGGCCGCTTCCTGCATGTGGTGGACGATCTCGTGCAGCAGGATCGAGACATGGACGATGTCGTCTCGGTTCCAGCCCTCGCGCAGGCGGATCGTCCGCTCGCGCAGGTCGTAGACAGCAAGCACCTCGGACTCGCCCGCACGGGCGCCGGGCGCCTCACCGTGAATGCGGGCGTAGAGGGTCGCGGGGGTTTCGATGGCGATTTCGGGTAGCGTGGCTGCCGGCGGCAGGCCCGTGACCGGGGCCGCCCAGAGCATCAGGGCAACGATCAGTTCGGACATCAGAATCTCCCTTCCGAAGTGAAGGAAAATTCCTCCCAAACCTTTGTTATTATTGCCGTTCCCTACCCGATACGGACTTCTGTCGCCTCCTGCGGGCGCGGCCGCGCCGCGCTCATGGAACGAAGCCTAGACCCGATTTATTGTGCGCTGCAACATTTAAGACAGTGTGACTGTCTTAAAAAGCACATGGCTGCCATTCGGCCGCAATGCCGCGCCGCCGGTGGTCAGGCGCCTTCCTGGCCGATCGGATTGACCAGCGTGCCCACCTTCTCGATCGCGATCTCGCAGGTATCGCCCGGCTTCATCCAGTTGGGCGGCTTGCGCGCCAGCGCGACGCCGGCGCAGGTGCCGGTGGCAATGACGTCGCCGGGCCCCAGCGGCTGGAAGGTCGAGATGTAGGAAATCAGGGTCACGATATCGAAGATCATGTCGCGGGTGTTGGCGTGCTGCAGCACCTTGCCGTTCACCCGGGTGGCGATGTCGAGCGCCTGCGGGTCGCCGACCTCGTCGGGCGTCACCATCGCCGGGCCGAAGCCGCCGGTGGCGGCGAAGTTCTTTCCCGGCGTCACCTGGTGGGTATGGAACTGCCAGTCGCGCACGCTGGCGTCGTTGAAGCAGGAATAGCCGGCGACGTATGACAGCGCCTCGGCCTTCGCGATGTGCCGTCCCGGCCGGCCGATGATCACCGCCAGCTCGCACTCGTAGTCGAGGTGATCGGAGACGCGCGGACGCAGGATCGGCTCGCCGTGGCCAACCAGCGTCGCCGCAGTACGGATGAACAGCGGCGGGTGCTCGGTGCGCGTGCGCGTCACGCCCGCCGCCGCCGCCTCGGCCAGGTGGTCGGCGTAGTTGGTGCCGGCGCAGAAGATCTTGTCCGGGTCGGGAATGACCGGCAGGAGGCGCACATCGGCCTCGCCATGGTCGGGACGGCTGTTGACGAACGCCCGCGCTTCCTCGACGCGGCCCGCCGCGATCATGCCGCGCAGCGAGCGCACGCCGATGCGGGCCGTGAGGTCGACGATGCCGCCGCCGACGGCGAGCCCGACGCGCGCTCCGGCGCCCGCATCGAAAGTCATCAGTCGCATCGTCCGTTCCTCCCGCTTCGCATGTTCTTGGCGCGCAGTGTGCCGCTGCCGCGCGGCGGCGTCACCTGCGGCGGTCGCGGGTGGGACGCGATGGGCGGCCCCATCCTTGGCCGCCCGCACCCGCCATCCTAGAATGACGCCACATGCCGCCCGCCGAACACGGCGCCGGCGCACTGGGGGAACGCGATGAAGATCCTGTATTTCGACGATTTCCGGCTGGGCATCCTGCGCGGCGACCAGGTGGTCGACGTCAGCGCCGAGGTGCAGGACATTCCGCATACCGGCCCGGGCGACCTGATGAACGGCCTGATCGCGCGCTTCGACAGCTACCGCGCGAAGCTGGAGAAGGCCGCGGCTGCCGGCAAGGGCATTCCCCTCGCCAGTGTGCGAATCCGCCCGCCCCTGCCGCGCCCCGGCAACATCGACTGCATGGCCGTCAACTACATGGAGAACGGCACGCTGCCCGAGCCGGCACCGATCAACGCCTTCCACAAGGCGACGAACGCCGTCATCGGCCACGGCGACACGATGGTGCTGCCCGACATCCCGGCGCAGATCTTCGAGGGCGAGGCCGAACTCGGCCTCGTCATCGGCAAGCGGGCAACGAATGTCAGCGAAGCCGACGCGATGAAGTACGTCTTCGGCTACTTCAACTTCATCGACGGCTCGGCGCGCGGCATGCCGCCGGCCAACAACGTGTTCTTCCAGGCCAAGTCGCGCGACACCTTCGCGCCGATCGGTCCCTACCTGGTCACGGCCGACGAGGTGCCGAACCCGCAGAAACTGGCTGTCAAGCTGACGGTCAACGGCATCGTCAAGCAGGACTTCAACACCGACGACATGGCGCACAAGATTCCGCGCTGCATCGCCTGGGCAAGCTCGATCCATACGCTGGAGCCGGGCGACATCCTCGCCACCGGCACCAACCATCGCGGCCTCAACGCCTTCCAGGACGGCGACAAGGTCGAGCTGGAGGTGGAAGGGCTCGGACGGCTGCAGATCAACGTGCGCGACGACCTCAAGCGCACCTGGGGCCGCGACACCCGCTTCGAGCACAAGCAGAAGGGCCTCGACGGCGCCTACACGCCGCAGCTCACCGGCAAGTACGCGCAGGCGAAGAAGTAGGGCAACGGCTCAGCGGAACGCCGCGGCGATGGCCCCGCCGCGGCGCCGGACGCTGGCGGCGAACAACGCGTCGAAGCCGTCCGGCGTCGTTCGGAGCAGGGCCGGCTGCGCGCGCAGGCGTCCTACGTAGTCACGCACGCGCGGCAGATCGGCGACGAGAGCCGGTAGCGCACCGAGCCGCACCAGCGCGTCGTAACGCACCGTCCACGGTGCGTTACGCGCGTCGGCCAGTGTCATCGCCCGCCCGGCCGCCGGCGCCGGCCAGTCGGCGAGGCCACGATCGAGCATCGCCAGACGGCGCGCGAACATGTCCGTCGCGGCGGCGAGTCGCGCGGCGTCGGGTGCCATGTAGACATCGGCCAGGCCGGAGACAGTTTCGCCGGCCACCTGGGTCCACGCGCGGTGGCGTGCGCGCTGCACTGGATCGGGTGGCAGCAAACGGGGCTCGTAGGCTTCCTCGAGGTACTCGACGATAGCCGCCGACTCGCCGAGCATCGTGCCGTCCGGCAGACGCAGCGCCGGCACGCGGCCCGTCGGCACCTGTTCGACGAACCATTGCGGCTTGTTCGCGAGGTCGACGAGCCTCGCCTCGTAGGCGACGCCCTTCTCTTCCATCACGATCATCGGGTACTGCGCATAAGGCGACAGCCCGGTGCCGAGCAGGACCAGCGGCGCGCTCATGCCACACCGCCGCGCGCGGCCGGCCCGGCCGATTTCGCGCCGAAAAGATTGCTCTTCTGGTCCTCGGTCAGTGTCGCCGGCGTGTAGTAGCGCAGATCGTCGCGGACCGCCCAGCCACGTGCCACGGCCGGGCGTGCGCGCATGCGCTCGATCCAGCGCGCGACGTTGGGAAAGGCCGCAATATCCTGCTTGAGCTGCTGATGGTAGGTCGCCCAGGGCCAGCTCTGGATATCGGCGATGGTATATTCGTCGAGCAGCCAGTCACGGCCGGCCAGCTGCCGGTCGAGGATGCCGAAGATGCGCTTGACCTCGCGGTCATAGCGCTCGAGCGCGTAGGGAATGCGCTCGGGCGCGTAGGTAATGAAGTGATTGGCGGTACCGAACACCGGCCCCTGGTTGGCAGCCTGCCAGTAGACCCACTGGATCACGCGGGCGCGCTCACGCGGCGCGCGCGGCAGAAAGCGGCCATGCTTGTCGGCCAGATATTCGAGGATCGCACCGGACTCGAAGACCGATACCGGCGCGCCGCCATCCGCCGGTCGATGATCGACGATCGCCGGCACCTTGTTGCCCGGGCTGATGGCGAGAAATGCGGGTTCGAACTGTCCGCCCCGGGCGATGTCGACCGGCACGATGGTGTAGGGCACGCCAAGCTCCTCGAGCAGGATCGTGACCTTCTTCCCGTTCGGCGTCGGCCAGTAATGGATGTCGATCATCGCGCGCTCCGACATGAGATGGCGGGCGATGCTATCGGCGCGTAGATGGCGACGCCAGTGGGCCGCGGGGCCGTAGCCGCATGCGGTGCGCGCGGGGATCGACGTCGAGGACTCGTGCCGGACGTCCTACCTCAGGGCGAGCGCGAAGGTCAGGGCGGCGAGCAGCGAGGCCGCCGTCCGCACGTGGTTCCACGCCGTCCAGACCGCCAGGTAACGCTGCCAGAGGGCGGCGCCGTCCACCGTGTCGGCGCGGGCGCGGGCGAGCGCATTGTTGAGTGGCACGTTGAACGCCACCGTGACGCCGATGCAGCCGAACAGGTAGAGGACTGCGCCCGCGGTTACGGTGTCGGCGTCCGCGCCGCCACCGCCCAGCAGCGTCCAGCCGGCAAGCCCCGCCGACAGCAGCGCGGTGCCGAAGAAGGCGGCGAGAAACCACGCATTGATGACCGTCACGTTGATCGCCTGCATGGCGGCGATGCCGCCTTCGGGCGCGACGCGGGCCAGTGCCCGCATGATGAAGGTCGAGAACGCGAAGAAGATGCCGCTCACGAGCGCGCAGCCCAGCACGGCCGCGACAAGCAATGCGTCGAGCCAGCCATCAATCATCCGGTACCCCCGGTGGTTGCGGTCAGCCAGCCTCCACGTGCGCCTGGTCCATCCAGAAGATCTCCCAGATGTGCCCGTCGAGGTCGTTGAAGCTACGCAGATACATGAACCCCATGTCGATGGCATCGCTGACGGGCGTGGCACCGGCCGCGAGGGCTGCGTCGACCATGCGGTCGACCTCGCCCCGGCTGTCCATGGACAAGGCGGTGAGCACCTCGGTCGTCCGCGTCGCGTCGGCTATGGGCTTGCGCGTGAATTCGCGGAACTTCGCCTCGGTCAGCAGCATGGCGTGGATGTCGTCGGCAATGATCATGCAGGCGGCGGTGTCGTCGGTGAACCGGTCATTGAGGCCGAAGCCGAGCGCCGTGAAGAAGGCGACCGACCGGTCGAGGCGCTTCACCGGCAGGTTGACGAAGATTTTTGTGCCCATCGCTTTCCCGGCTCCGGCGATGCCTAGCGGCCGACCTTGTCGCGCAGGCGGTCTTCCTGCGCCCGCAGTTCCGGCGTCATCTCGGCGCCGAAATCCTCCGCTTCGAAGACCGGGCGGATCTCGATTTCACCGTCCTTGAACGGCGCCCGCCGGGCCCAGTCGACCGCCTCGTCCATCGACTTCACCCGCCACAGCCAGAAGCCGGCGAGCAGATCGTTCGAGTCGGTGAACGGGCCCGGGCGGACGGATGGCGCGATGCCGGCGAATTTCACGCGCACGCCCTTAGAGGACGGGTGCAGGCCCTCGCCGGCCAGCATGATGCCCGCCTCGACGAGTTGCTCGTTATAGGCGCCCATCTCGGTCAGAAGCTGCGTATCCGGCATCCTGCCGGCCTCGCTGTCGGCATTCGCCTTCACCAGGACCATCACGCGCATGGCGGCCTCCTCTGCCCTACGGCCGATACCAGCATAGAACGATCGGACGGCCCGTTTCGTCCCCGGTCATCCCGTTCCCGCCCTCCGTCCCCGGTCGCCCCGCCGCCTGACGTGCGAGACGGCGTGCGCGAAAGCGGTTGCGGCGACGCGCGGCCGGCGTAACGTGGCGCGACCGACGCCGCCGTGGCGGACTCAAGGACCGCGGCGGACAGGATTTCAGGGCTGGGGACGGGCATGGCGGATTTGCGGCGCACTGCGCTCAACATCGAGGATCTACGCCGGATGGCGCGCCGGCGCCTGACGCGCGGCCTGTTCCAATTCATCGACAAGGGCAGCGAGGACGACATCGCGCTGGCCCACAACCGCGAGGCACTGGCCCGCATCAAGCTGCGTTCGCGCGTGCTCAACGACACCTCGACCCGCGATCCGCGTTCCACGCTGTTCGGCAAGCCGGTCGGCATGCCGGTCGTGATCGGCCCGACGGGTCCGGCCGGCTTCGCCTGGTATCGCGGCGAGACGGCGCTGGCGAAGGCGGCGGCGCGCATGGGCGTGCCCTTCACCATGGCCAATACCGGCAACACGCCGATGGAGCGGATTCTCGCCGACGGCGGCGGCCGGCAATGGGCGCAGCTCTATGTCTGGCGCGACATGGAGGCGTCTCTGAAATACGTGACGCGCGCCCGCGACGCCGGCTTCGAGGCGCTGGTCGTCACCGTCGACAGCACCATCCCCTACAACCGCGAGCACGATTTCCGCAACGGCGTCACCCTGCCGGTGCGGATCAACAGCCGCAACGTCCTCGATCTGGCGCTGCACCCGCGCTGGGTGTTCGGCACCATCGGCCGCTACGTCATGGCCGACGGCCACCTGCCGCGCTACGTGAACATCGCCACGCCGCCGGGCATGACCTCGAAGCAGGTCAGCGAGTTCCTGTTCAAGAACGACACCCTCGACTGGGATTTCCTCAAGCGCATGCGCGACATGTGGCCGCGCACGATGGTGGTGAAGGGCATCATGCATCCCGACGATGCGCGCCGATGCGCCGAATGCGGCGCCGATGGCGTGATCGTGTCAAATCACGGCGCCATCGCCAGCGATTCGGCCCCCGCCCCCATCGACGTCCTGCCGTCGATCGTCGCCGCCGTGGGCGACCGCATGACGGTGATCGTCGACAGCGGCTTCCGCCGCGGCAGCGACATCCTGAAGGGCCTCGCGCTCGGCGCCGACGCCGTCATCATCGGCCGCGCCACGCTCTATGGCGTGTCGGCGGCCGGCGAGGCCGGCGCCTACCGGGCGCTGGAGATTCTCCACGCCGAAATGAAGCGGACGATGGGCGTGCTGGCGATCACCGATGTCGCGCAACTCTCGCGCGACCACGTGATCGTCCCGCCGGAAAGCCTGATCAACGTCATCCGCTGACGCGCCTGGGTGAGCCGACGGCTCTGGGAGGCGCGCTGTCAGCGCCGGTCCGACGCGTGCTCGGGCTTGCCCTTGCGCTTCGTCGACGCCAGTTTGTCGAGCTGCCTTTCCGTCATCGAATCGTACATCTCGCGCGCGGCGCCGACGAGGTCACCGACCTTCGCCTCGCCGCGCTTGGCGGCCAGCGCCGCGCCCGCGGCCTTCTGCTGCGCCTTCGACCTTGCCGGCATGGATCGTTCCTCCGCGTCCTGTGCGAAGGAAACGCCGCCGTCGGCGGCGTGGTTCCGGCGCGGACGCCGCCTACTCGGCCGCCGCCTGGTACGGCGCCAGCGGCGCCAGATGGGCGAGGATGCGGGCGGCGTTGTCATGCAGGATGGCGCGGCGGTCGGCATCGCTGATGCGCGCCTCGGCAAGCGCCTTCAATGACCAGTTGTTGCCGAACTCGGTACCGTCGGTGCCGAACATGATGCGGTGCGAGCCATACACCTCGGCGCCGATCTCGATCGCCATGCGGCCGAGGGAGTTGCAGTCGACGTAGAGGTTCGACCGCGCGACCAGCGACGACGGCTCCGGCTCGTCCGGCGTGTCGAGCGGGTTGCGGTGATCGAGCCGCTCCAGCTCGTAGGCAAAATTGCCGCCGAGGTTGTGGACGTGAAAATACGCGTCCGGATACTCCTCGAGCAGGCGCGAATGCGTCAGCGTCAGCATGTTCGACGACAGCGCCGCCTGCATGTCGAGCGTGATGAGGCGCGGCGTCCAGTTGTCGGCGTCGGCCCGCACGCGCGGCCAGGCGTCGCCCGGACGCGGCCCCCAGTGGATGAACACGACGGCGCGATGCCGGTTGGCAGCGGCAAGCAGCGGCCGGTACGCCTCCGTGTCGGAGACCGTCATGAAGGCATTGCCGGGCACGATGGCGCCGACGAAGCCGTCGATGGCCATCACCCGCTCGAACTCGGCGACCGCCGCGTTCATGTCGCTCAGCGGCAGGGTGGCGTAGGCGATGAAGCGCCCGGGATACTTGCGGCAGGTGTCCGCCATGCTGTCGTTGTGCAGGCGGATCAGCGGCAGGCCCTCGTCGAGCGGCAGCGCCTCGATCCACTGGAAGCCGCCGAACAGCGACAGGGCGGCGGTCGAGATGCCGCAGCGGTCCATCACCGCGACGCGTTCCTCGATGCTGTCGAAGGCTTCGGCGAGCGGCGTCATGCCGCCGCTGCGGCCCTTGAGGTACTCCTTGCCGTCGTCGCCGGTGACGATCATCGGCGGCGTCTTGCGCGCGCGCAGCGGCTCGATCAGTGCGGCGGGCCGCAGGTGCGAATGCATGTCGATGGTCATGGCCTGTCTCCGTCCCCGGCGGGCGCCACTGCCTGCGGCGTCTCGTTGACCACGATGCTACGCCGGAGACGGCCCCCGCTCCAGAGGCGAACGGGGGCCGCGCCGGGCTCAGGCGAGATGAGCCTTGAAGAAGGCCAGGGTGCGCGACCACGCCAGTTCGGCCGCCGTCGCGTCGTAGCGCGGGGTCGTGTCGTTGTGGAAACCGTGGTTCACGCCTTCGTAGACATGGGCGGTGTAGGTCTTGCCGTGCTGCTTGAGCGCGGCCTCGTAGGCCGGCCAGCCGGCGTTGATCCCCTGGTCCAGCCCGGCATAGTGCAGCAGCAGCGGGGCCTTGATGGCCGGGACATCGGCCGCCTGCACCTGACGGCCATAGAACGGCACCGAGGCCGCGAGACCGGGATAGGCGACGGCCAGCGCGTTGCAGACGCCGCCGCCGTAGCAGAAGCCGACCGCGCCGACCTTGCCGGTGCTGCCGGCATGGCCCGCCAGATATTCGTAGCCGGCGAAGAAATCGGCCATCAGCTTCGCTGGGTCGAGCTTCGCCTGTAGCGCGCGGCCGTCGTCGTCGTTGCCGGGATAGCCGCCGAGCGAGGTCAGCCCGTCCGGGCCCAGGGCGAGGTATCCGGCCTTGGCCGTGCGCCGCACGACATCCTCGATATAGGGGTTGAGCCCGCGGTTCTCGTGCACCACCAGCACCGCCGGCAGCTTGCCGGTGGCGTTCGCCGGCCGCGCCAGCAGGCCGCGCACCGTGCCGTGGCCCTGCGGCGACTTGTACTCGACCTTTTCCGTGCGGATGGCCGCATCGTCCGGCTTCACCTGCTGCGCCAGCGCGTAGTTGGGCTGCAGGCTCTCGAGGATCGCCGCCGCCGTCACGCCGCCGACGGCGTATTTCGAAACGCTGTCGATGAATTGCCGCCGCGAGTACTTGCCGTGCACGTAGCCGTCGTAGATCTCCAGGATGCGCCGGTCGAAGTCGCTCGCTTTCTTCCTCTGCATGGCTCAGGTCTCCTGCTGTCCAGGTTGTCCCCCGAGCGCCCCGCGCGAACCATAGCGCACGGCGGGTTGCACGACAGTGGCAAACTGCACGGGCGCGAAGCGCCCGCCGCACATGCCGGATACGAACACGAAAAGGCCCGCCGGATCGCAGGATCGGGCGGGCCTTGTCTTGGTTGCGGGGGC
>JBFWVF010000002.1:0-460497 GCA_050246875.1 Alphaproteobacteria bacterium
GCGCGGCCAAGGTCGCCGGGGCGATTGCCGCGGCCCGGGACCTGAACGAAGGGGCGGGGATTTTAACAACCCTTCCCTATCCGCTCCCCGCATTGGGGGTGGGGTTTGGGGCGGGGTGTGGTGTGGGGTGCTACCGCATCACACTCACTCGCGACCTTGAGACCCCGGGCGACGCCCCCACCTCACCCTGCCCTCTCCGCCCCCAAGGGCGGAGAGGGAAAGAACCAACCTGCACGAACCGCCTACTCCGGCATCGGCAGGGGCTGGGTGTTCTCGGGGATGCGCCAGGCCTTCTGCACCGCCGGGCGGTTGGCGATGGCGACGTACCAGCGGCGCACGTTGGGGAAGTCGTTGAGGTTGATCTGCTGCCAGTTGTGGCGCGCGGCCCAGGGCCAGATCGCCATGTCGGCGATCGAGTAGTCGTCGGCGACGTACTCGTGGTCGGCCAGCCGCTTGTCGAGGACGCCATAGAGACGCCGCGCCTCGGCGGCGAAGCGCTCCTCGGCGTAGGGGGCCTTGCCGTGGTTGTAGTGCACGAAGTGGTGCACCTGGCCGAAGATCGGGCCGACGCCGCCCATCTGCCACATCAGCCACTCGACGGTGCGCCAGCGCTTCTTCGCGTCGGTCGGGAGGAACTTGCCGGTCTTCTCGCCGAGATACAGCAGGATGGCACCGGACTCGAACAGCGAGAAGCCGCCGTTGTCGTTGTCGACGATGGCCGGAATCTTGTTGTTCGGGCTGATCGCCAGAAATTCGGGCGAGAACTGCTCGTCCTTGCCGATGTTGACCGGCTTGAGGTTGTACGGCGTGCCCGCTTCCTCGAGGAAGATCGCGACCTTGCGCCCGTTGGGCGTCGGCCAGGTATAGAAATCGAGCATGGGGTCCTCCGCCGCGTCGGTTGATGCGGCCCGCCGGCCGCCGGTCTTGCGGCGGACCCTATGGAGCGGCCCGCGGACGGTCAACCGTCGCCGCGCGCCGCTCAGCCTTGCCGGTCCGTCACAGGCCCGCGGCGCCAGACGATGACGCTGGTGGCCCCGTCGGGCGCGGCGCCACGGAAGTACATGATGTCGCCTCGATGCTCGATGGCGCGGCGCAGTTCGATCCCGACCATCGCCGGGTCGAGGGCGTGCACGAGCGTGTGCACGACGGTATCGCCATCGAGCCGCCAGCGGGCGACGTAGTTGAAATAGCTGGCGTAGGCCGCCGCCTTCTCCGCCGCGTCGCCAGCCGGGCCCGGCGCCGTGCGGCCGCTGGCGACGACCGTCGCACTCATGATGCCGTCCGGCGTGTAGAGGATGGCGCCGGCCGCATCCCTGCCCATCGGCCAGGCGCGGGACCCGTCGGCCTTCTCGGCATACATCTCGGCCAGCTGCCACGCCCCGAGCAGATCGTCCGTTGCCAGCGCCATGCGATCGTTCCTCCTGAACGGCGCCCGCCGCCGGACGCGCGGCGCGCATCGTAGCCACGCTTCCGCCGCGTGCAACCTCGGCCATCCCGGCCTTGCCCACCACGGGCGCGCACGGCACTGTGCGGGCGAACGGACGGGAACGATCGATGACGGCCAATCTGATTGCGCGCGCGAAGGCGGATACCGTGCCGGTCACGGTGGTCGCGGCGGCCGACTACGCCGGCTGGGCGAAGCGCCAGGCGACGCGCGTGCAAGCCTGGCTCGCGGGCTGCGGCTTCAGCGGCCAGCGTGGCCGCCCCGTCGTCCTGCCCGGCGCCGACGGCGTGCCGGCGGGTGCCGTCTACGTTCCGCCGGACACCGGCGGACCGTGGGCCTGGGCCGGCCTCGCGGATGGTCTGCCGCCGGGCACCTACGCCATCGCCGCGCTGCCGAAGGGCGCCTCGCCGGACGATGTCGCCTTCGGCTGGGGGCTCGCCGGCTACGATTTCGCGAAATACCGCAAGGCACGTCCGGCCGGCCCGCAACTCGTCTGGCCCGAGAAGGCCGACCGCAAGCGCGTGACGGCGATGGTCGAGGCCGCGACGCTGGTGCGCGACCTCGTCAACACGCCGGCCGAGGACATGGGCCCGTCGGAACTGGCCGCCGCCGCGCGCGCCGTCGCCCGCCGTCACAAGGCGAAGATCGCGGTGACGGCCGGCGACAAACTGCTCGCCGCCAACTACCCGATGATCCATGCCGTCGGCCGCGCCTCCGACGACGCGCCGCGCCTCATCGACATCGCCTGGGGCCGCCAGGGCGACCCGAAGCTGACCCTCGTCGGCAAGGGCGTGTGCTTCGATTCCGGCGGCCTCGACATCAAGACCGCCGACGGCATGCTGCGCATGAAGAAAGACATGGCCGGCGCCGCGCACGCGCTGGCGCTCGGTCACCTCGTCATGGCGCTCGGCCTGCGCGTGCGCCTGCGCATCCTCGTCGGCGCGGTCGAGAACGCCATTTCGGGTAACGCCTTCCGCCCGCTCGACGTGCTGCGCTCGCGCAAGGGGCTGACGGTCGAGGTGACGAACACCGACGCCGAGGGACGCCTCGTGCTCGGCGACTGCCTCGCCGAGGCCAGCCGCGACAACCCGGCGCTACTGATCGACTTCGCCACGCTGACCGGTGCCGCCCGCGTCGCCGTCGGCACCGGGCTCGGCGCGCTGTTCTGCAACGACGACAGGCTGGCCGCGGACTTCGCCGCCGCCGGCGAGGCGGCCGGCGATCCGGTCTGGCGCCTGCCGCTGCACCAGCCCTACCGCCGCCTCATCGACAGCAAGGTCGCCGACCTGCGCTCGACCAGCGAGGGGCCGTTCGGCGGCGGCATCACGGCGGCGCTGTTCCTCGAATCCTTCGTCGGCGCCGGCATCCCGTGGGCGCATCTCGACATCTTCGCCTGGAACACCGGCAGCCGCCCCGGCCGCCCCGAGGGCGGCGAGGCGACCGGCCTGTTCGCCGCCTGGGGCGTCGTCGAACAGCGGTTCGGCCGCATCCGCAAACGCTGAACCGATCCGCAGGCAAGAACGGAGAACACCATGCTGAAGATCCTCGGACGGCGGACGTCCTTCAACGTCATGAAGGTGCTGTGGGTGGCCGACGAACTGGGCCTGCCCTACGAGCACGACAACGACATCGGCGGCACCTACGGCCGCAACCGCGAGGCGCCCTATCTCGCGCTCAACCCCAATGGCACGGTGCCGACGGTGATCGACGACGACTTCGTGATGTGGGAGTCGAACGCGATCTGCCGCTATCTGTGCCGCAAGCACAACAGCCCGCTTTTTCCCACCGAGCTGCAGGCGGCGCAGCGCGTCGACCGCTGGATGGACTGGTCGACCGGCGTGCACAGCCCGCGCATGAGCGCCGTCTTCCCGCCGCTGATCCGCCTCAAGCCCGAGCAGCGCGACATGAAGGCCATCGCCGCCGGCGTCGAGGCCTGGGGCACGACGCTGCAGATCCTCGAAGCGCAGCTCGGCCGCACGCCCTACCTCGCCGGCGACCGGCTGACGCTGGCCGAGGTGTGCAACGTCGCGCTGGTGCACCGCTGGTTCAAGCTGCCGATCGAGCGCATCGACCTGCCGAACGTCGCGGCCTGGTACGAGCGCGTCGGCCAGAACCCCCGCGCCCGCAAGCACTGCTACACGCCGCTGTCGTAGGCAGCGGCCGGCGGGGGCTTGATCGGCGTGCGGGCGCCGCCCATGCTGGCCGGCGGGGGTTGGTCGCCGATGCCGGGAGTCCGCATGTCCGCTCGCCTGTTCGCGCTCGCCGCCGCCCTCAGCCTCCTCGCCGCCTCGCCCGTGCTGGCCGAGGGCACCGGCGGCCCGGCGCACGGCATGGCGATGCACGGCAAGCCGAAGTACAAGGCGGACTTCAGGCACTTCGACTACGTCAACCCGGTGGCGCCGAAGGGCGGCACGCGGATCGACGACGCCACCGGAACCTTCGACAGCCTCAATCCCTTCATCATTCCGGGCACGGCGGCGGCCGGCCTCGGCGCCATCTACGACACGCTGATGACGTCGTCGGCCGACGAGGCGTTCACCGAGTACTGCGTGCTGTGCGAGACGATCGAGGTGCCCGACGACCGCAGCTGGGTCGAGTTCACCCTGCGCGCCGGCGCGCGCTGGCACGACGGCAAGCCAATCACCGTCGACGACGTGATCTGGACCTTCGAGACGTTGCGCGAGAAGGGCCAGCCCTTCTACCGCTTCTACTACAAGGACGTGGCGACGGTGACGCAGACCGGCGAGCGCAAGGTCCGCTTCGCGTTCGTGCCCGGCGTAAACCGGGAGCTGCCGCTGATCCTCGGGCAACTGCCGGTGCTGCCGAAGCACTGGTGGGCGTCGCGCGACTTCGACAAGACGACGCTGGAGCCGCCGCTGGGCAGCGGCCCCTACCGCATCGCCGGAGTCGAGCCGGGCCGCACCATCGTCTACGAGCGCGTGAAGGACTACTGGGGCCACGAGCTGCCTACGCAGGTCGGGCGCAACAACGTCGACACCGTGCGCTACGAGTACTTCCGCGACCGCACGGTGGCGCGCGAGGCCTTCAAGGCCGGGACCATCGACATCTGGGTCGAGAACTCGGCCAAGGAATGGGCGACCGCTTTCGACGTGCCGCCGGTGCGCGAAGGCCGCATCAAGAAGATCGAGTTCCCCAACCAGCGCACCGCCGGCATGCAGGGTTTCGCCTTCAACCTGCGGCGGGCGCTGTTCGCCGATCCGCGCGTGCGCGAGGCCCTGACGCTCGCCTTCGACTTCGACTGGGCGAACGCCAACCTTTTCTATGGCGCCTACACGCGCACGAAGAGCTATTTCGACAATTCCGAACTGGCCAGCAGCGGCCTGCTGAAGGACGCCGGCGCCGAGGAACGCGAGGTCCTCGAGCGTTTCCGCGGCCAGCTTCCCGACGCCGTCTTCACCGAGGCCTTCGCGCCGCCGTCGACGGACGGCACGGCGCAGGGCCTGCGCGACAACCTGCGCGCCGCCCAGGCGCTGCTCGCCGAGGCCGGCTACAAGGTGACGAGCGGCAAGCTGTTCAGCCCCGACGGCAAGCCGTTCGCCTTCGAGGTCCTGCTCGCCGACCCGGGCTTCGAGCGCATCGTGCTGCCCTGGGCGCGCAACCTCGAAAGGCTGGGCATCGCCGCGACCGTGCGTGTCGTCGACCCGTCGCAGTACCAGCGGCGCGGCGACGACTACGATTTCGACGTGGTCGTCGCCTCCTGGGGTCAGTCGCAGTCGCCGGGCAACGAGCAGCGTGAGTTCTGGGGCAGCGCGGCGGCGGCGCAGCCCGGCTCGCGCAATCTCGTCGGCATCGCCGACAAGGCCATCGACGCGCTGATCGAACTGGTGATCGCCGCCGAATCGCGCGAAAGCCTCGTCGCCCGCACCCGCGCCCTCGACCGCGCCCTGCTGTGGGGCCACTACGTGGTGCCGCACTGGCACATTCCGCACGACCGCGTGGCCTACTGGAACCGCTACGGCACGCCGGAGACGATTCCCGCGCTCGGCGTGCAGATCGACACCTGGTGGATCGACGCGGCGAAGGACGGCACGCTGGGCCTGCGCCGCGGCGGGGCCAATTGATGCCGGCACCGGATCGCGTGGCACCACCCGCCCCACCTCTCCCCGGCCCTCTCCGCCCCGCGGGGCGGAGAGGGAGCGGACCCGTCGCGGTGAGCGACGGGGAGGGTGAGGTGGGGGCGCGGCGCGCGGCTGTGCTTTAGGCTGCCGCCGATGCTCGCCTACATCGTCCGCCGGCTGATCTTCATCGTCCCGACGCTGTTCGGGATCATGGTCATCAACTTCGCCATCGTGCAGTTCGCGCCGGGCGGACCGGTCGAGCAGATTATCGCCCGTATCCAGGGCAACGCCGTCGAGGCCACCGTGCGCTTCGGCGGCGGCAGCGGCGGCGACACCGCCGGGCAAGGACCGCAGGCCGCCGTATCGGCGCAGGGCTTCGAGTCCAAGTACCGCGGCGCGCGCGGCCTGCCACCGGATCTGGTCGCCGAGATCGAGCGAATGGTCGGCTTCGACAGGCCGCCGCTCGAACGCTTCTTCCTGATGGTCGGCAACTACCTGACCTTCGACTTCGGCAACTCCTTCTTCCGCGACCGCGCCGTCATCGACCTGGTGATCGAGCGCCTGCCGGTGTCGATCACCATCGGCCTGTGGTCGACGCTGTTCGCCTATCTCATCTCGATTCCGCTCGGCATCGCCAAGGCGGTTCGCGACGGCACCAGGTTCGACGTCTGGACCTCGGCCGTGGTCATCGTCGGCAACGCCATCCCGTCCTTCCTCTTCGCCATCCTGCTGATCGTGCTGTTCGCCGGCGGCTCCTACTGGAACTGGTTCCCGCTGCGCGGCCTTACCTCCGACGACTGGGAAAGCCTGTCGGCGGTCGACAAGGTGGTCGACTATCTCTGGCACATCGCCCTGCCGGTGACGGCGATGGTGATCGGCGGCTACGCCCAGCTCACCGTGCTGACGAAGAACTCCTTCCTCGACCAGATCAACCAGCAGTACGTGACGACGGCGCGCGCCAAGGGCCTGACCGAGAACCGCGTGCTCTACGGCCACGTCTTCCGCAACGCCATGCTGATCGTCATCGCCGGATTTCCCGGCGCCTTCGTGTCGATCCTGTTCGGCAGCGCACTGTTCATCGAGATCATCTTCTCGCTGGAGGGCCTCGGCCTGCTCGGCTTCGAGGCGACGATCAGCCGCGACTACGCCGTCATCTTCGCCACGCTGTGGGTGTTCTCGCTGATGGGGCTGGTCATCCGCCTGATCACCGACCTGACCTATGTGCTGGTCGATCCGCGCATCGACTTCGAGGCGCGCGGCGGATGACGGCCGGGCCCGACGCCATCGCCGCCGAGGACGGCCGCGTGCGTACGCTCGGCCTGCGGCTCGACCCGATCACCGCCCGCCGCCTCGCCAACTTCCGCGCCAACCGCCGCGGCTGGTGGTCGCTGTGGCTGTTCCTGCTGCTGTTCGTCCTCAGCCTCGGCTCGGAATTCATCGCCAACGATCGCCCGCTGCTGATCCGCCACGACGGCGCCTTCTACATGCCGGTGTTCAAGTTCTATCCGGAAACGGCCTTCGGCGGCGACTTCGCCACCGAGGCCGACTACACCGACCCCTACCTGCACGAACTGATCGCCGAGAAGGGCGGCTGGATGCTGTGGCCGCTGGTGCCCTACAGCTACGACAGCCCGGTCACCGACCTCGACGTGCCGGCGCCGGCGCCGCCGAGCGCGAAGAACTGGCTCGGCACCGACGACCAGGCGCGCGACGTGGTGGCGCGGCTGATCTACGGCTACCGCATCTCGGTGCTGTTCGGCCTCGCGCTCACCGTCGTCGCCAGCGCCATTGGCGTCATGGCCGGCGCCGTGCAGGGCTATTACGGCGGCTGGGTCGACCTGCTGTTCCAGCGCTTCATCGAGATCTGGGAGGCGATGCCGACCTTCTTCCTGCTGATCATCCTCTCCAGCGTTTTCGTGCCGGGCTTCTGGACGCTGCTGTGCCTGCTGGCGCTGTTCAGCTGGACCGCGCTGGTCGGCGTCGTGCGCGCCGAGTTCCTGCGCGCGCGCAATTTCGACTACGTGCGCGCCGCCCGCGCGCTCGGCGTCGGCAACCGCACCATCATGGCCCGCCACGTGCTGCCCAACGCCATGGTGGCGACGCTGTCCATGCTGCCCTTCGTCACCGCCGGCGCGCTGACGGCGCTGACCGGCCTCGACTATCTCGGCTTCGGCCTGCCGCCCGGCTCGGCCTCGCTCGGCGAGCTGCTGAAGCAGGGCAAGGAGAACCTGCAGGCGCCGTGGCTCGGCATCACCGGGTTCTTCATCATCGCCGTGATGCTCAGCCTGTCGGTGTTCATCGGCGAGGCGGTGCGCGACGCCTTCGATCCGCGCAAGCAGGTGACGGGGGACGGAGCATGACCGAGCCGTTGCTGGCCATCCGCGACCTCGGCGTCGACTTCTCGACGCCCGGCGGCGCCGTCCATGCGGTGCGCGGCGTCAGCCTCGACCTCGCGCGCGGCGAGACGCTGGCGCTGGTCGGCGAGTCGGGCTCGGGCAAGTCGGTGACGGCGCTGTCGGTCCTCCAGCTTCTGCCCTACCCCGTGGCGCGGCATCCGTCCGGTTCGTCCATCCGCTTCGAGGGCGAGGAACTGGTCGGCGCGAAGCAGGACCGGCTGAGGAAGATTCGCGGCAACCGCATCGCCATGATCTTCCAGGAGCCGATGACCTCGCTGAACCCGCTGCACACGATCGAGAAGCAGGTCAACGAGGTACTGTTCATCCACAAGGGCATGAGCCGGCCGGCGGCCCGCGCCCGCACGCTCGAACTGCTCAAGCTCGTCGGCCTGGCGGAAGCCGAGAAACGCCTCGGCGCCTATCCGCACGAGCTGTCGGGCGGCCAGCGCCAGCGCGTGATGATCGCCATGGCGCTGGCCAACGAGCCGTCGCTGCTGATCGCCGACGAGCCGACGACGGCGCTCGACGTCACCATCCAGGCGCAGATCCTCGAACTGCTGCAGCAGCTCAAGGAGCGTTTCGGCATGAGCATGCTGTTCATCACCCATGACCTCGGCATCGTCGCCCGCATGGCCGACCGCGTGGCGGTGATGCGCGGCGGCGAGATCGTCGAGCAGGGGCCGACCAAGGAGATCTTCTCGGCGCCGACGCACGACTACACCCGCCACCTGCTGTCGTCCGAGCCGACCGGGGCGCCGAACGTGCCGCCGGCCGACGCCGCCACGGTGATGCAGGCGGAGAATCTCAAGGTCTATTTCCCCATCAAGGCCGGCATCCTGCGCCGCACCGTCGACTACGTGCGCGCCGTCGACGGCGTGACGCTGGAAGTGAAGGAAGGCCAGACGGTCGGCGTCGTCGGCGAGTCCGGCTCGGGCAAGACGACGCTCGGCCTCGCGCTGTTGCGCCTGCTGTCATCCGAAGGGCCGGTCGTATTCCTCGGCAAGAACATCGACGGGCTCTCGGCCAGCGCCGTGCGGCCGCTACGCCGCGAGATGCAGATCGTCTTCCAAGATCCCTACGGCAGCCTCAGCCCGCGCATGTCGATCGCGCGCATCATCGCCGAGGGCCTTGAAGTGCACCGCATCGGCGCCGACGAGGCCGAGCGCGACCGCATGATCGTCGACGTGATGAACGAGGTCGGGCTCGATCCCGCCACGCGCTTCCGCTACCCGCACGAATTCTCCGGCGGCCAGCGCCAGCGCGTCGCCATCGCCCGCGCCCTCGTGCTGAAGCCGCGCTTCGTCGTGCTCGACGAGCCGACCTCGGCCCTCGACCGCTCGGTGCAGGCGCAGATCGTCGAACTGCTGCGCGGCCTGCAGCAGCGCCACCGCCTCGCCTTCCTGTTCATCAGCCACGACCTCAAGGTCGTGCGGGCGATGGCCGACCAGGTCATCGTGCTGCGCGGCGGAAAGGTGGTCGAGCAGGGCCCCGCCACCGCCATCTTCGAGCGGCCACGCGAGGAGTACACGAAGGCGCTGATGGCCGCCGCCTTCGACCTCCAGGCCGTCCACTCGGCGGTCGTGGCGACGTGACCCTGCTCTTCTTCTCCGAGGTCGACCGGGTCGACTGGTGGACGGCGGAGCTGAACAAGGCGGCGCCGGACATTCCGGTGCGCGCCTGGCCAGATTTCGGCGATCCGGCGGCGATCCGCTGGGCACTGGTGTGGAAGCCGCGTCACGGGCTGCTGGCCAGCCTGCCGAACCTGAAGCTGATCCTGTCGATGGGCGCCGGCGTCGACCACATCTTCGCCGACCCGACCCTGCCGCGCGGCGTGCCGGTCACGCGCATCGTCGACCCGATGCTGACGGCCGGCATCGCCGAATACGTGCTGCTGCACGTGCTGCGCTACCACCGCTTCCTGCCGGCGCTGGAGGCGCAGCAGCGCGAGCGCGTCTGGAAGATGCGCTTCGACCTGCACCGCCTGCCTTCGGAGCGTCGCGTCGGCATCCTCGGCATGGGCGTGATGGGCGCCGACGCGGCCGCCAAGCTGGCGGCGCTCGGCTTCGACGTCGCCGGCTGGAGCCGGACCAAGAAACGCCTGCCGGGCGTCGCGAGCTTCCACGGGGCGGACGGCCTCGCGCCCTTCCTCGCGCGCACCGACATCCTCGTCTGCCTGCTGCCGCTGACGCCGGCGACGACGGGCATCCTGTGCGCGGCGAACCTCGCGCATCTGCCCGACGGCGCCTTCGTCATCAACGCCGGGCGCGGCGGCCATGTCGTCGACGTCGACCTGCTGGCGGCGCTCGACGCGGGCAAGGTGGCGCACGCCACGCTCGACGTCTTCCACAGCGAGCCGCTGCCGCAGGATCACCCCTTCTGGACGCATCCGCGCGTCACGGTGACGCCGCACAACGCCGCGATCTCCGACCCGCGCTCGATCGTCAGCCAGGTGGTCGACAACATCCGCCGCTTCGAGGCCGGGCGACCGCTGGTGAACCTCGTGGACACGGCGCAGGGGTATTGAGACGCGTTTTTCATCCGGTGATGGCGCTGGCGTCCTCGTCCTTCGACAGGCTCAGGATGAGGACGCTTGGTAACGGTAGTGAGTGCGGCGGTATCGCCCACCATGCGCAGTACACAGCCTGTTACATCCTCGTCCTGAGCCTGTCGAAGGACGAGGCCGCCGCAGGACGGCACGCAGCGAACGGCCCCGCCTACTGCTTCTCCACCAGCTCCCACGCACGCCGGGAAAGCTGGCGCGTCAGGTCGCGGCGCAGCAGCGCCTCGGGCGAGGCGGCGTTGCCCTTCAGGCCGCGGAAGTAGACGCCCTGGATGATGGCGGCGAGGCGGAACAGCGACAGGACGAGATAGAAGGTCCAGTCGGGGATGCCGGCGCGGCCGGCGCGGCGGCAGTAGGCGGCGATGTAGTCGGCCTCGGCCGGGATGCCGGGCGTCGTCGGGTCGAGGCCGCGCATGTCGCCGAAGGATTCCTCCGGCCAGTGATAGGGCAGGCAATTGTAGGCGAGGTCCGACAGCGGGTGGCCGAGCGTCGACAGTTCCCAGTCGAGCACGGCGACGACGCGCGGCTCGGTCGGATGGACGATGAGGTTCTCCAGCCGGAAGTCGCCGTGGACGATCGTCGTCTCGCTGTCGTCGGGCATGTGTTCCGGCAGCCACGCCATCAGCCGGTCCATCTCGACGATGTCGTCGGTCTTCGACGATTCGTACTGCTGCGACCAGCGCTTCACCTGCCGGCCCATGTAGCCGCCGACGCGGCCGTAGTCGGCAAGGCCGGCCGCCACGTAGTCGACGGCGTGCAGCGCGGCCAGCGTGGCGTTCATCGAATCGTAGATCGCCGTGCGTTCGGCCGGCGCGAGGTCGGGCAGCGACGGGTCGTGGAAGATGCGCCCGGGCACGTGCTGCATGACGAAGAAGGCGGTGCCGATGACGGAGGCGTCGTCGCACAGCGCCAGGGTACGCGCGACCGGCACCGGCGTCGCGGCCAGGGCGCTGGTGACGCGGTGCTCGCGGTCGACGGCGTGGGCCGAGGGCAGCAGTTCGCCCGGCGGCTTCTTGCGGACCACGTAGCCGCGGCCGGCGGCGTCCTCGACGAGGAAGGTCGGGTTCGACATGCCGCCCTGGAACTGGCTGACGCGCAGCGGCGCGCGGAAGCCCTCGACATGGCCGGCGAGCCAGCCCGCCAGCGCCGCCTCGTCGAAACGGTGCTGGTCGAGCACCGGCACGGTGTCGGTGGTGCGCGAAAAGGTCGCCTTGGCCATGAACGCTCGCTCGCCCGTCGCGGCCGGGGGCCGCCGCAGGCCGGCACTTTTGCCCGCCGGCGCCGCCCGGCGCAACCGCGCGAAAAAATTCGGCCGCGCCACAGTCTCGCCGCAATCGGCCCCAAATTCCGCCACCCCGGAAGCGTTTCATCCTCCCCAGATCGACAGGGCGAGCGTTGGCGCCTTGCCGATCAGCCTCCGACGACCCGCAAGGGTCGATCCTGGCCCCTCGGCCGCCGGTCCCCCCCACCGGCGGCCGATTTTTTTGTCGCCCCCCTCTGGTATGGTGCCGCCCCCGCAAGGGCGAGGCGGCACGGCATGGCACTTTTCGAGGGCATGGGGCTGGCCTGCGAGCGCGGCGGGCGCACGGTCTTTGCCGGCCTGCGCTTCGGCGCCCCGGCCGGCGGCGTGCTGCTGCTCGCCGGGGCCAACGGGTCGGGCAAGTCGAGCCTGCTGCGGCTGATGGCCGGCCTCGCGGTGCCCGCCGCCGGGACGCTGTCCTGGGCCGGCGCGGCGATCGCCGACGATCCCGACGGGCACCGCGCGCGCCTCGCCTGGGTCGGCCATGCCGACGCCGTCAAACCGGTGCTGACGGTGGCGCGCAACCTCGCCGACTGGGCGGCGCTGGCCGCTGCCGCCGGGACACTGCGGCCGGGCGCCGCCATCGACTCCGCGCTGGCCGCCGTCGGCCTCGGCCGCCTCGGCTCCATCCCCGCCCGCCACCTCTCCGCCGGGCAGCGGCGGCGGCTGGCGCTGGCACGCCTCGCCCTGAGCGCCGTGCCGCTGTGGCTGCTCGACGAACCGACGACGGCGCTCGACGAGGACGGCGTGGCCCGCCTCGCCGGACTGCTCGACGGCCACTGCGCCGGCGGCGGCGTCGTCGTCGCGGCCACGCACGGCGGTGCGCTCGCCGCCGCGCTGACGGCGCCGGTGGCGACGATGGCGCTGGACGCGGCGACATGATCCGCGCCTTCATCCTCGTCGCCGGCCGCGACCTGCGGCTGGCCTTCGCCGGCGGTGGCGACGCCGCCATCGCCGTGGCCTTCTTCCTCGTCGTCGCCACCATCTTCCCGTTCGGCATCGGCTCCGAGCAGGCGCTGCTGGCGCGCATCGGCGCCGGAATCGTCTGGGTCGCGGCGCTGCTCGCCGCGCTGCTGTCGCTGGAGCGGGTCTTCGCCACCGATTTCGAGGACGGCGCGCTCGATCTGCTGGCACTGGGGCCGCTGCCGCTGCCACTGCTGGCTTTGGCCAAGGCGCTGGCGCACTGGCTCGCCAGCGGCCTGCCGCTGGTCGCCGCCGCCCCCCTCGTCGCGCTGCTCTACGGCCTTCCCGTCGATGCCCTGCCGGTGCTGGCGCTGGCGCTGCTGCTCGGCACGCCGACCCTGTCGCTGCTCGGCGCCGTCGGCGCGGCGCTGACTCTGGGCGCGCGGCGCGGCGGCGTGCTGGTGCCGCTGCTGGTGCTGCCGCTCGCCGTGCCGGTGCTGATCTTCGGCGCCGCCGCGGCCGAGGCAGCAATCATCGGCGGCGCCCTGCGCCTGCCGCTCAGCCTGCTCGCCGCCTTCCTGCTGGCGGCCGTCGCGCTGGCGCCCTGGGCTGCCGGCGCCGCCCTGCGGCAGGCGGTCGGGGAATAGCCCTTGCCGCCGCGGGGCGGGGCGGGCAAGAAGCGCGGGCCATGGCGATCAACTGGCACTTCCTGTCGAACCCGGCGCGCTTCGGCCGCCTCGCCGCCGCCGTGCTGCCGTGGAGCGCCACGGCCACCGCGCTGCTGTTCGTCGCCGGGCTGTGGCTCGCGCTGTTCGCCTCGCCGGCCGACTACCAGCAGGGCGAGACGGTGCGCATCATGTACGTCCACGTGCCGGCGGCGTGGCTGGCGCTGATGGTCTATGTCTTCCTCGCCGTCGCCGGCGCCATGCTGCTGATCTGGAAGAGCCCGCTGGCCGAGCTGGCGGCGCGCGCGGCGGCGCCGCTGGGCGCCGGCTTCACCGCCATCGTGCTGGTCACCGGCTCGTTCTGGGGCAAGCCGACCTGGGGCACGTGGTGGGTGTGGGACGCGCGCCTGACCTCGGTGCTGGTGCTGTTCTTCCTCTATCTCGGGCACATGGCGCTGGATG
The DNA here is from genome assembly GCA_050246875.1 of Alphaproteobacteria bacterium. GTDB lineage: Bacteria > Pseudomonadota > Alphaproteobacteria > UBA6615 > UBA6615 > SHWB01. Next base: position 13,810 of record JBFWVF010000002.1, read on the forward strand.
CCGCCTTCGACGATCCGCGGCGCGGCGCGCGGGCCGCCGCCGTGCTGTCGCTGGTCGGCATCGTCAACGTGCCGATCATCAAGTTCTCGGTCGACTGGTGGACGACGCTGCACCAGCCGGCCTCGGTGGTGCGCCTCGACGGGCCGACCATCCATGCGTCGATGCTGGCGCCGCTGCTGGTGATGGCACTGGCCTATCTCGGCTTCTTCATCACCTTCCTGCTGGTGCGCCTGCGCGCCGAGATCGCGCGCAGCCGGGCCGAGGCGCTGCGCGCCGCCGCCGCCCGCGCTACCCCCTGAGGCAGCCGGCGAGATCGCCGGCCAGCCGCCGCATCATCACGAAGTAGAGGTCCGGGCCGGGCGCGATGCCGGCGCCGAGCTGGTCGAGCGATGCCGTGCGCGCGCCGGTGCCTTCGGCCACCGTGCGGACCAGCGTGGACGGGAACTGCGGTTCGGCGAAGATGCAGCGCGCGCCCGCCTCGCGCACCTTGGCGCGCAACTCCGCGAGGCGCCGGGCGCCCGGCTTGCGCTCCGCCGAGACGGTGATCGAACCGGCCGAGGCGAGGCCATAGGCCTGTTCGAGATACTGGTAGGCGTCGTGGAAGACGATGAAGGGCAGGCCGCGGACCGGCGCCGTCGTCGCCTTCAGTTCCTCGTCGAGCGCGGCGAGCCGCGACTCCAGCGCGGCGAGGTTTGCGGCGTAGCGCGCCGCATTGGCGGGGTCGGCCGCGCCGAGGGTCGCCGCCGCCGCGCGCGCGATCGCCCGCGCATTGAGCGGCGACAGCCAGACATGGCCGTCGACCGCCGCGTCGTGGCCGGCGTGGTCGTCGTCGTGATCGTCGTGATCGTCGCGCTTCCCCGCGGCCTCGCCATGATCATGGTCGTGATGGTCGTCGTGCGCGTGCTCCTCCCACACCCCGCCGCTGCGGGCCGGCAGGCGCTCGACGCCCTCGGCCTCGAGCAGTTCGACGACGCGCGCGCGTCCGGCCAGCGCGGCCAGCGGCTTCGCCAGGTAGCCCTCGATCGGCGGCCCGACCCAGAACACCACGGTCGCGCGGTCGAGCAGGCGCGCATCGGACGGCTTCAGCGTGTAGGTGTGCTCCGACACCGCGCCGGGGATCAGCAGGTCCGGCGTGCCGGCCCCCGCCATCACGGCGGCGACCAGCGAGTGGACTGGCGGGATCGAGGCGACCACGGCGGGCGCCTCCGCCGCGGCCGGACGCAGCAGGGCCAGCCCGAGGGCGGCGGCGAGGACGGGCAAGGCAGGACGCATCGGCGGAGGCTCCGGGAAAGGGTGTCGTTGATTGTTATAGTATAACATTGCAGACGAGGCCAGCCGGAATCGCTATAACGCCGGCATGACGAGCCGCAAAGCGCCGCCCGCCCCCGCCGCCTACCGGTCGCACGACCACGAGCACTGCGTGGCCGAGGCGCTGGCGCGCGCGGACACCGTCTGCGCGGCGCGCGGCGCCCGCCTGACGGCCTTGCGGCGGCGGGTGCTGGAGATCGTCTGGGACAGCCACCGCCCGATCGGCGCCTACGCCATCCTCGATATCCTCGCCGCCGGCAGCGAGGGCCGCGTGGCGCCGCCGACGGTCTACCGCGCGCTCGAATTCCTGCTGGCGCACCGCCTGATCCACCGCGTCGAGAGTCTCAACGCCTATCTCGGCTGCCCCGACCCGGAAAGTCGGCACGGGCCGCAGTTCCTCATCTGCCGCACCTGCGGCAACACCGCCGAGCTGCACGACGGCGCCGTCGCCCGGGCGCTCGAAGGCGACGCCGAGCGGCTCGGCTTCGCCGTCGACCGGCTGACCGTCGAGGCGTCGGGCCTGTGTCCGTCCTGCCGCGCCGCCGAGGCCCCGGCGTGAACGCGCCGATCCCTGTCGAGCCGCTGCTGGCGCTGACCGGCGTGAGCCTGCGCCAGGGCGACACCACGACGCTGGAGGGCATCGACCTCGCCGTCGGCGGCGGCGAGATCGTCACCCTCATCGGCCCCAACGGCGCCGGCAAGACGACGCTGCTGCGCGTCGCGCTCGGCCTCGTCGCGCCCGATTCCGGTGCCGTCTGGCGGCGGCCGGGGCTCGTCGTCGGCTACATGCCGCAGCGCCTCGCGGTGGACGAGACGCTGCCGCTGACCGCCGGGCGTTTCCTCGCGCTGGGCGGAAGCGTGCCGCGCGCCCGCCGCGATGCCGTCGCCGCCGAAGCCAACATCGCGGCACTGCTCGGCCGGCCGGTGCAGCGCCTGTCGGGCGGCGAGATGCAGCGCGTGTTGCTGGCCCGCGCCCTGCTGCGCGACCCCGACCTGCTGGTGCTCGACGAACCGGCCCAGAGCCTCGACGTCACCGGCCAGGCGGAGTTCTACCGGCTGATCGCGGCGGTGCGGAAGCGGCGCGGCTGCGGCGTCCTGCTGGTCAGCCACGACCTGCACCTGGTGATGGGCGCCGCCGACCGCGTCGTCTGCCTGAACCACCACGTCTGCTGCACCGGCCTGCCGCACGACGTGCGCGCGCACCCGGCCTATCGCGCGCTGTTTCCCGTCGTCGAGGACCTCGCCGGCCTCGCCGTCTACACCCACGCGCACGATCACGAGCACGCGCCGTCGGGCGCGGTGCTGCCGCACGACGACGAGTCCGCGCACGGACATCACCACCACCACGGCCCGCACGACCACGCCCGTCATGGATGACTTCCTGCTGCGCGCGCTGGCCGGCGGCCTCGGGGTCGCGCTGGTCGCCGGGCCGCTCGGCGCCTTCGTGGTGTGGCGGCGGCTGGCCTATTTCGGCGACACGCTGTCGCACTCGGCCCTGCTCGGCATCGCCATCGGCCTCGCCGCCGGCATCGAGCCGGAGCTGACCACCGTCGCCGTCTGCGTCGGCCTTGCCGTCGTGCTGGTGGCGTTACAGCACCAGCGCTATCTCGCCGGCGACACGCTGCTCGGCATCCTCGCTCACAGCGCTCTGTCGCTCGGCCTTGTTGTCGTCGCCTTCATGCCGACCCTGCGGCTCGACCTGATGACGCTGCTGTTCGGCGACATCCTTGCCGTCACCGCGGTCGATCTCTACTGGATCTGGGGCGGCGGCGCCGTCGCGCTGGGACTGCTGGCGCTGCTGTGGCGGCCGCTGCTGGCGCTCACCGTGCACGAGGAGCTGGCGCGCGTCGAAGGCGTCAACGCGACGCTGGTGCGGCTCGGCTTCATGCTGCTGATCGCGCTGGTCATCGCCGTGGCGCTGAAGATCGTCGGCATCCTGCTGATCACGTCGCTGCTGATCGTGCCGGCCGCCGCCGCCCGCCGCTTCGCCGCCACGCCCGAGGCGATGGCCGTGCTGGCCGCGGTCGTCGGCGCCGTCGCCGTCGCCCTCGGCCTCGCCGGCTCCCTGGCGTGGGACACGCCGACCGGCCCGTCGATCGTGGTCGCCGCCGCCACGCTGTTCGCCGCGGGCCTGCTGGTGCCGCTGCGGCGAAAGGTGTGAACGTCGCGTTTCCTCTCCCGGACGGGGAGGAAACGCCGCCCCTCAGCCCTCGACGACCAGCTTCTGCAGCACTTCGCGCGCGCGGTCGGGCACCGGCACCGGGCGCATGTCGCCCGGCACGACATAGACGTGGACGAAGTGCCCCGTCGCCGCCGGCGCCTCGCGGCCGTCCTTGAAGATGCCGATCTCGTAGGTCACCGAGCTCCTGCCCAGCCGCCGCACGCGCAGGCCGACCTCGAGGACGTCGGGAAAGGCGATCTCGCTGTGGAAGCGGCAGCCGGTCTCGACGACCATGCCGACCGGCCCCTTGGCCCGGAAATCGAGGCCGGTGAAGCGCACGAGGAACTCGTTCACCACCGTATCGAAGTAGGAATAGTAGGTGACGTTGTTGACGTGGCCGTAGACGTCGTTGTCCATCCAGCGCGTCGGCACGGTGAGGAAATGACGGTAGTCGGACCGCCGCAGGTTGCGCTCGGCCTTGGCATCGTCGGTCATGTCACGCTCGCAAGGAAACGGTGGATCGCGTCGGTGGTCTCGTTCGGCCGCTCGACCATGATCATGTGGCCGGTGTCGGGGAACACCTCCATGCGCGCGCCGGCGATCGCCTTCGCCAGCGTCTCGCCGGCGCGCGGCGGCGTCATCCGGTCCGCGCCGCCGGCAAGCAGCAGCGTCGGACAGACGACCTTCGCCGCGGCGTCCGGGCCGCCCTCCCAGGTGTCGCAGGCGACGAGGTCGGCGGCGAGCGCGCCGGCGGGCGCCGCGGCGATGAGGCGGCGGCCGCCGCCGGCCATCCACATGCCCGGCGCGGTGTTGCCGCCCAGCCGCGCCTCGCGGCCGAAGCCCCATTCGGTGATCAGTTCGATCGCCAGCGCCGGGTCGTCCTTCGCCGCCGCGACGAGGTCGGCGTGCACGGCGATCTTCGGCGCGCTGCCGAGCAGCACCAGCGCCGTAGCGCGTTGCGGCGCCGCGGCGGCGGCGGCGAGCGCGACAAGCGAGCCCATCGAATGTCCGACGAGCGCCGCCTTCTCCGCGCCGACCGCGTCGAGCACCTGCCACAGCCAGCCGGCGAGCGCAGGGATGGTCGCCTCGGGCGGCCCGTCGGAGCGGCCGTGGCCGGGCAGGTCGGGCACCAGCACGCTGTAGCCGTGATGCGCGAAGAAGCGCGCCTGCAGCGCCCAGAAGGTGTGGTCGGTGCCGGCGCCGTGCACCAGCACGAGGGCCGGCTTCGCGGCGGCAAAGGGCTGGCCGCCGGTGTGGACGAAGACGCGGCGCCTGTCGAGCGTGATCTGCATGGTGGCGCCCTCCTAGCGCTGCGAGGCGCGCAGCGCCTGGCGCAGATCGTCGATCAGGTCGTCGGGATGTTCGAGCCCCAGCGACAGGCGGATCAGCTCCTCGCCGACGCCGGCGGCGGCGAGCTGCGCCGCGTTCATCTGCTGGTGCGTCGTGCTCGCGGGGTGGATGACCAGCGACTTGCCGTCGCCGACATTGGCGAGGTGCGAGAACAGCCCCAGCGTCTCGATGAACTTCGCGCCCGACGCGCGCGCGCCGGCCTTGCCCGGCTTGATGCCGAAGGTGACGATCGAGCCTGGGCCGTCGGGCAGCAGGCGTTGCGCCAGCGCGTGGTCGGGATGGCTCGCGAGGCCCGGCCACGACACCCATGCCACCTCTTCGGCCTTCTCCAGGTATGCGGCGACGGCGCGGGCATTGGCGACGTGGCGCGCCATGCGCAGCGGCAGCGTCTCCAGCCCCTGCAGCAGGTAGAAGGCGGTCTGCGGCGCCATGCAGGCGCCGAAATCGCGCAGGCCCTCGGCGCGGGCGCGCATGATGAAGGCGCCCGGCCCGAACTCCTCGGCGAAGTCGAGGCCGTGATAGCCGGCATAGGGCTCTGTCAGGGTGGGGAACCTGCCCGACCCTTCCCAGTCGAAGCGGCCGCCGTCGACCAGCACGCCGCCGATGGCGACGCCGTGGCCGCCGATCCATTTGGTCGCCGAATGCAGGATCAGGTCGGCGCCGTGCTCGAAGGGCCGCATCAGCGCCGGCGTGGTGAAGGTGGCGTCCACCAGCAGCGGCAGGCCGGCCTCGTGCGCCACCCGCGCGACGGCCGGCACGTCGAGCACTTCGAGGCCGGGATTGCCGATCGTCTCGGCGAAGACGAGGCGCGTCTCGGGGCGGATGGCGGCGGCGAAGTCCTCCGGCCGGCGCGGGTCGACCAGCGTCGTCGTGATGCCGAAACGCGGCAGGGTATGGCCGAACAGGTTGTGGCTGCCGCCATAGAGGGCGCGCGAAGCGACGATATGCCCGCCGGCCCCCATCAGGGTCGTGACCGCCAGCACGAGGGCGGCATGACCGCTCGCCGTCGCCACCGCGCCGACGCCGCCTTCCAGCGCCGCCACGCGCTCCTCGAAGACGGCGACGGTGGGGTTGGAGATGCGGCTGTAGATGTGGCCGGGCCGCTCGAGGTTGAACAGGCTGGCGGCATGGTCGACGTCGGGAAAGACGTAGGAGGTGGTCTGGTAGATCGGCTGGGCGCGGGCGCCGGTCGCGGGATCGGGCTGCTGGCCGGCGTGCAGCGACAGCGTCTCGAAGCGGAAATGCCGCGGTTCGACCATGGCGGGCCTCGTCGGCGGGTGAAGGGCGGCGGACCTTATCGCAGCCCGGCGGGGCCGCAAAACGGAACCGCCCCGACCCGGGGGCGGGGCGGAGCGGCTCGCGATCGACAGGAAGCAGGAGACGTAGGGGGCCCGAGGCGCCCCGCCGGTCGTCGCTCTAGGGGGGGTGCGAGCACCGGCACGGGGAGAGTGGCGCGAGTCTGCCTAACGAAAGGTTAACGCCCTTGTTCCGCCCGATGGGCGGTCCACCTCACGGCCCTCGCCTGACGCGTCGCCGCGCGCCATCATGCGCCCGCCGGCCAGGACGGCCGGACGGGGGACAGGCATGCCGGACGGTTCGGCCGACACGCTTCTGACGATGACGCAGCGCTGGCTCGCCGCCTTCGAGGCCGCGCTCGTGCGCGGCGACGCGACGGCGCTGGCGGCGCTGTTCGCCCCCGACGGCCACTGGCGCGACCTGCTGGCGCTGACCTGGCGCGTCGGCACGCTCAGCGGCGCCCCGGCCATCGCCACGGCGCTGACGGGCGGCGACCGCCTCGCCGCGACGGATTTCGCCATCGCCCCCGGCCGCACGCCACCGCGCCGCGTGACCCGTGCCGGCGTCGAAACCATCGAGGCCATCTTCCGCTTCCACGGCGCCGCCGGCCCCGGCGAGGGCGTGGTGCGCCTGCTGCCCGGCGATGCCGCGACGCCGGCGCGAGCCTGGACGCTGCTGACGGCGCTCGCCGCACTCGACGGCCACCCCGAGGCGACCGGCGCGGCGCGGCCGACGGGGGCCGCGTATTCGCGCGACTTCCGCGGCCCCAACTGGCTCGACAGGCGGCGTGCGGCGGCGGCCTATGCCGACCGTGATCCCGCGGTTCTCGTCGTCGGCGCCGGCCAGGCCGGGCTGTCGATCGCCGCGCGGCTCGGCCGCCTCGGCGTCGATACGCTGGTGGTCGAACGCAATGCCCGCGTCGGCGACAACTGGCGCCACCGCTACCATGCGCTGACGCTGCACAACCAGGTGCACGTCAACCACCTGCCCTACATGCCGTTCCCGCCGAGCTGGCCGGTCTACATCCCCAAGGACATGCTGGCCTTCTGGTTCGAAACCTATGCCGAGGCGATGGAACTCAACGTGTGGTGCGGCAGCGAGCTGGCGCGCGCGCGGTACGACGAAGCCGTCGCGCGATGGGATGCGACGCTGCGGCGGGCGGACGGCACCGAACGCATCGTGCGCCCGCGCCACATCGTCATGGCGACCGGGGTCAGCGGCATTCCGCTGCGCCCCGAGCTTCCCGGCCTGACCGACTTCGCGGGCACCGTGCTGCACGCCGGCGAATGGCGCGATGGCGCGGAATGGGCCGGCCGCCGCGCCATCGTCGTCGGCACCGGCACCAGCGGCCACGACATTGCGCAGGACCTGCACGCCGCCGGTGCCGCCGTGACGATGGTGCAGCGCAGCCCGACCATGGTCGTCAACCTCGAGCCGAGCGCTCAGCTTCCCTACGCGCTCTACGAGGAAGGCCCGGACCTCGCCGACTGCGACCTGCTCGCCGCCGCGATGCCGCTGGCGCCGCTGCGCGCGGCACACCGCCTGCTGACGGCGCGGGCACGCGAACTCGACCGCAAGCTGCTCGACGGCCTCGAACGCAGGGGCTTCCGCCTTGCCTTCGGGCCCGACGATACCGGCTGGCAGTTCAGCTACCTGACGCGCGGCGGCGGCTACTACTTCAACGTCGGTTGCTCCGAGCTGATCGTCGCGGGCGAGGTCGGGCTGGTGCAATACGCCGATCTCGACCACTTCGAGCCCGCCGGCGCGCGCCGGCGCGACGGCGCGTTGCTGGCGGCCGACCTCGTCGTGCTGGCGACCGGATACCGCGGCCAGGAAGCGCTGGTCGGCCGGCTGTTCGGCGACGCGGTGGCCCGGCGGGTCGGGCCGATCTGGGGCTTCGACGAGACGCGGCAGGAACTCAACGCCATGTGGACGCGCACCGGCCAGCCCGGCCTGTGGTTCATCGCCGGCAGCTTCGCCCAGTGCCGAATCTATTCCAGGGTGCTGGCCTTGCAGATCGGCGCCATCGAGGCCGGGCTGCTCGACGCCGCGGCTTAGGACGGGCCCCGCAGGCCAGCGCACTTCATCAGGAACGATCCGGACATGGTCAAGGTATCCGACGCCCTCAACATCGACGAGCTGCGGCAGCAGGCGGAACGGCGGCTCCCCGCCTTCCTGTTCAAGTACGTCGAGCGGCCCTCGGGCAACGGCATGGGCGTGGTGCGCAACGTCGCCGGCTTCGAAAAGTACCAGATGGTGCCGCGCGCACTGACGCGCATCGCGCCGCTCGATACCGGCCGCACCATCTTCGGCCGCCGCTACGCCCTGCCCTTCGGCATCTCCGCCGTCGGCGGGCTCGGCATGTTCTGGCCACAGGCCGAGGAACACCTCGCCGCCGTCGCGCGCGATTTCAACATCCCGTTCATGCTGTCGGGCGTGTCGACGCAGTCGATGGAGACCATCGCCCGCATCGCGCCCGGGCAGGTGTGGAGCCAGCTCTACCCGGCAACAGACGACGCCATCACCGACGGCATGATCGCCCAGGCGCACAACGCCGGCATCGAGGTGCTTGCCGTCTCGGTCGACTACCCGGTGGCCAATCGCAGCGAGGTGCCGCTGCGTACCGGCGTGACGCTGCGCGGCGGCATCGACTGGCGCAAATGGCCGTCGATCCTCGGCGACCTGCTGACCCACCCGGCCTGGCTCGCCCGCTTCCTCGCCAGCGGCGGCGTGCCGGCGCTGGAAAGCTGGCGGCCCTACGCGCCGCCCGGCAGCTCGACGGCAGACATCTTCCGCTTCTACGCCAGCGTCTGGCCGCCGAATCTGGTCTGGCGCGACATCGACCGCATCCGCGCGCTGTGGAAGGGCAAACTGGTGATCAAGGGCCTGCTCGCCCCCGACGACGTCGCCGAGGCCTACCGACGCGGCGCCGACGGCGTGGTCGTGTCGAACCACGGCGGCAACCGGCTGGACTTCATGCCGGCAAGCGTCGACAGCCTGATCGCGGTGCGGCACGCGGTCCCGGACGCGCATCCGCTGCTCTTCGACGGCGGCATCCGGCGCGGCGCCGACGTGCTCAAGGCCATCGCCCTCGGCGCCGATTTCTGCTTCCTCGGCCGGGCCTTCCTCTACGGCGTGTCGGCCGGCGGCCGGGCCGGTGCGGAGCGCACGGCGTGCCTGCTGCGCGACGAACTGGCGAATGCCCAGGCGATGCTGGGCTGCGCCAGCCTCGACACCATGACGCGCGACATGATCTTCGCCCTGCCGCCCGGTGCCTGAGGAGAGGTGCGAAGCCGCGTCTAGCGGTTGGCGACGCCGCCGCCGTTGTCGGCGCGCCACGATGTCAGCAACGCCGTCGACAGGTCGATGACAGCGCGCTGCACCAGACCGGCATGTTCGGCGATGGCCGAGGTCGCCGTGGTGCCGCGCTGCCACAGCACGATGTGGCCGCTGCGCAGCCAGCCGACGGCCGTATCGAAATAGGATACGCGCCGGTAGGTGCCCAGCATCGGCGCCGTGGCACAGACGCCGGTATCGGAGTCGTAGCCGGTCAGCACGGTGAGCGCGATCGTCACGTCGGCGGCCGGCCTGACCGCGAGCCCGCCGGCGCGCAGGCCGTCGGACAGCACCGGCAGCAGGCGCTGCAGATCGACGCCGCAGCTCGCCGCATCGGGCGTGGTCTGGTTGATGGCGATGCGGACCGCGGCGACACCGGCGAGGTCGGCCGCCTCCGCATCGTCGGCCCGCACGGTGACGGGCACGGCCACCAGTGGAACGGCCGCCAGCAGAACGGCAAACAGCGCCGGCCGGAACCACGAAACACCGTTGAGCAAGCGTCGCTCCTTCGCCACCGCGCGGCCGCACGACGTGCGGCGCCATCCGATACTAGTGTGCCCGGGCCACGGTCGCTATGCTGATCGCGCTGGCAGGCTCATCGCAGCGGGGTGCCATGGGCACGTTTCTGGCGGTCATCGGCATTACCCTGGCGCTCGCGGGCTGGAAGCTGACCGGCGAGGTGGCGTCGGAGTATTTCGCCAACTACGTCGTCGACCAGAACGATCTCGGCGCCAGCACCGGGCAGCCGCGCTCGATCCCGCCCGCCGCCGCTCCGGCGGCGGCCACCGCGCATGGCCCGGCGCCGGCCATGCCCGTCCTGCTCGCGGCGGTCCGCGGCGGCGCCCAGATCGCGGCTACGCCGGCACCCGCCGATCCGCCGGCGCCGCAGCCGGCGGCGTCCGAATCCTCCACCCAGGCGCCGGCCACCGCCGCACCGGAGGCTTCCGCCGGATCCGAGGATCCACTGCTGTCGCTGATCGGCGACACGCCCCATCGCCGGCCCGATGGAACCGTTTTCCTGCCGATCGCCGCGCAGCATGTCTTCGGCCTGCGTACCGTCATCGGCCAGCGCGTGTCGGTGCCGACGACGGTCGAGATGCCGGGGCGCGTCGTCACCAATCCCAGCACCGGCCATCTCATCCAGCCCGCCCAGGAAGGTTTCGTCCAGCCGGTCGGCGCCGGCCTGCCCTTCGCCGGCCAGAAGGTACGGCGGGGAGAACTGCTCGCCCGGCTTGTTCCGGCGCTGTCGACTGTCGAGCGCGCCCAGCTCGACATCCGCATCCAGGAACTTACCAACAACATTGACCTCGCCCGCCGGCGCATGGCGCGCATCGAGGAAGTGCTGCTGGTGCGCTACCGCGCCAACCGGATCGAGCAGATGCGGGTCGAGATCGACGGCATGCGCCGGCAGCTCGCCATCCTGCGCGGCACCGTCGACCAGCCCATCGAGTTGCGGGCGCAGACGGACGGTATCCTGTCGAGCGTCAACGCCTCGGCGGGTCAGTTCGTCGAGGCCGGCCAGACGATCTTCGAGATCGTCGATCCGTCGCGCCTGTGGGTGTCGGCGGCGGCGTTCGAGCCGGGCATCCACGAGCGCCTCGTGGGCGCCTCGGCGATGACGACCGACGGCCGCGCGCTCGCCCTGCGCTTCGTCGGCGGCGGGCTCGAACTGCGCAGCCAGGCCCTGCCGCTGAACTTCGAGATCGTCGGTCCCGCCGGCAATCTCACGGTCGCCACGCCGGTGACGGTGGTGGTGCAGGTCGAGGGTCCCGGCGTCACCGGCCTGCGCATCCCGCGCGAGGCTGTCACGCGCACGAGCGACGGCCGCCAGCTCGTCTGGGAACGGCGCGCGGCGGAATCCTTCGTCGCCCACCACGTCTCGGTTGTGCCGGTCGACGCCGCCTCGGTGCTGGTCACCAGCCCGATCGCGGCGAGTGCGCGCATCGTCACGGCCGGCGTGGCGACGCTGGGCCAGATCCAGTGACCGCCGCCGCCACATGGCTGCGGCGGGCGGCGGCTGTCCGTCGCCGCCTGTTCGTCGCCATGGCGATGATATTCGCCGGCCTGTGTGCCGACGCGGTCCCGGCGGCGGCCCAGCCGCGCGCCGCCGAGGCGTCGTCGCCTTTGCAATTCGTGACGGACATCGTGCCGGCGCCGGTCGACCGTCTCATGGCATCGCTGGTCGAGGAGTCCGAGGAGCGGATGGCGGAGGCCGACCGTCACACGGCGACGGTGCTGGCCGCGGCGATCGGCGGCGCCATCATCGTCGGTGCCGTCGCCGGCGGCCCGGAAATGGCGCTGATGGCCGGAGCCGCCATGCTTGCCGCCTATCTCGTGCTGCCCTGACGCGCGGACGCCGGCCCCATGCAGTCCCTGACGATCGTGGTCATCCTCGCGGCGTCGTTCTTCGCCAACGTCATGGTCGAGACCATGTCGGAACTGACCTCGGACGCCCTGCTCGACGACGATCCCGGCGTCGCCGCCGAGGCCTACATGGAGCCGCGCAACGCGCTGGTCGACATGATGCCCGACGCGACAGTGATCGTCTGGACCGGCAAGCGGCGCTGACGGCCGTCAGGCCTGCTGCACCGGCTCGCCCGCGGCGGCGCGCCGGCGGCGCAGCATGAACAGCCCGGCCGCGGCGGCGTAGACCGCGACGCCGCCGGCCACGAACAGCCAGCCCGGTATCTCGGCCGGCGGCACCGCCGAGACGGCGGCGGCCGAACCGGAGGTACCGGCGCTGACGCCGCCGGCGACCGCCAGCAGCAGGGGCACCGTCCCGTCTTCCGCGCCGATGGTATAGGCGACCTCGACCTCGTTGCGCCCGCCGCCGAGCACGATCTCCTCGCTCACATAGACACCCGGCGCGATCTCGGTCAGGTCCAGCGGCAGGAAGTTGACGGTGGCCGAAACGGTGGCGCCCGTCGTCGGCGCGCCCGTCGCATAGTCCTCGATGAACAGGGCCAGACGCGGGCGATCGTATTTCACGCGCTGGACATTGCCGAACAGCCTGATCTGCCTGTCCTCGAACATCTGGCGGTTGGCGTAGACGAGTACGAACTGCCGGCTGCCGACCCTCGCCTCGACGCGCGGCGACACGACGACCGGGCGCACGCCATGGTCGTCCCCCGCCGCCGACGCGGCGGTTGGCAGCGCCAGAGCCAGCATGGCGATGCGGACGAGTTTCAGGACCGCGGACATCTGCCCCTGTGCCTCTGGGCGTTGCGTCGACGCTGCAGCGTAACGCATCGTCGCCTGACGGCCAAATCGCCACGACATTATTGATCTGCGGACGAATCCGGGCGACCCGGCCCCGCGCCGCGCGCTATGGTCCGGCATTCACGCGGGCCGTTGCGCACGATGGCGATACGGCCCGGCACGAACCGGTTTTGGGGAGATATCCGCATGAAGCGACTTCTGGTCGGGGCCTTGGGCCTCGCGCTGGCGGCGGCCATGCCACAGGCCGCCGAGGCGAAGCTGAAAGTCTTCGCCTGCTTCCCCGAGTGGGCGGCGTTGACGAAGGAACTGGGCGGCAACGCCGTCGATGTCTTCGTCGCCGTGTCGCCACTCACCAACCCCGACCACGTGACCGTGACGCCGGAACTGCTCGCCTCGCTCAAGGCCGCCGACCTGCTGGTCTGCACCGGCAAGACCTTCGAGGACGAATGGCTGCCGGCGGCGCTCGAGCGTGTCCGCAACCCGAAGCTTGCCGAGGGCAAGCCGGGCCGCTTCTTCGCCGGCGACTTCATCGAGATGCTCGAGGACGACCATCACGACGGCGACAAGAAGGAAGAGGGTCACCTGCACGAGGGCGGCAACCCGCACGTCCAGGGCGATCCCTACCGGATCCGGGCGATCGCCGGCCAGCTCGGCAAGCGCATGGTCGACCTCGACAAGGCCGACGCCGCGACCTATGCCGCGAACACCAAGAAGTTCGTGCTCGAAATCGGCGAACTGGCCAAGAGCCTCGAAGCCAAGGCGGCCCCGCTCAAAGGCGTCAACATCGTCGCCCAGCACGAGCACTCGGTCTACCTGCTGAACTGGCTGAAGATCCACAGCGCGGCGATCGTCGAACCGGAAGTCGGCGTGCAGCCGGGGCCCGCCGACCTCGCCCGCATCATCGAGATGGTGCCGCGCGACAACGTGAAGTTTGTCGTCCATGCCGCCTACGAGGACCCGCGTCCGTCGAAGTACGTCACCGACCGGGCCAACATCCCGCTGGTGAAGCTACCGTTCACGGTCGGCGGCACCGAGAAGGGCGGGCCGACCTTCGCCGATTTCTACCGCGACTCGGTCGAACGGATGCTCGACGGACTGGCCGGACGTGCCCGGCCTTGACCTGCAGGTGATGGGCCCGGCCCTCGCGGCCGGGCTCCTCGTCCTCGCCGCGGCCCACGCCGCGCGCTATGGTCCGGCATTCACGCCCGTCGCCGCGCGCGATGGCGATACGGCCGGGCATGAACGGATCCGCTGGAGATCGTTCCGATGAAGAAACTTCTGGTCGGCGCCATCGGCCTCGCGCTGGCAGCGGCCATGCCGCAGGCCGCCGAAGCGAAGCTGAAGGTCTTTGCCTGCCTCCCCGAGTGGGGCGCGCTGACGAAGGAACTCGGCGGCGCGTCCGTCGACGTCTTCGTCGCCGTGTCGCCCCTCGCCAATCCCGACAAGGTGATGGCGACGCCGGACATGCTGGCCTCGCTCAAGGCCGCCGACCTGCTGGTCTGCACTGGCGGCGGCATGGAGGACGAGTGGCTGCCCCCGGCGCTCGCGCGGGTCGGCAATCCGAAGCTGGCCAAGGGCAAGCCGGGCCGCTTCTTCGCCGCCGATTTCGTCAAGCTGCTCGAGGACGACCATCACGACGGCGACAAGAAGAAGGAAGGGGACCTCCATCTGGGCGGCAACCCGCACGTCCAGGGCGATCCCTACCGGGTGCGGGCGATCGCCGGCCAGCTCGGCAAGCGCATGGGAGACCTCGACAAGGCCGACGCCGCGACCTATGCCGCGAACACCAAGAAGTTCGTGCTCGAAATCGGCGAACTGGCCAAGAGCCTCGAGGCCAGGGCGGCCCCGCTCAAGGGCATCAACATCGTCGCCCAGCACGAGCACTCGGTCTACCTGCTGAACTGGCTGAAGATGCACAGCGCGGCGATCGTCGAGCCGGAGCCCGGCGTGCAGCCCGGCCCGGCGGACCTCGCGCGCATCATCGACATCGTGCCGCGCGACAACGTGAAGTTCGTCGTCCACGCCGCCTACGAGGATCCGCGTCCGTCGAAGTACGTCACCGACCGGGCCAACATCCCGCTGGTGAAGCTGCCGTTCACGGTCGGCGGCACGGAAAAGGGCGGACCTACCTTCGCCGACTTCTACCGCGACTCGGTCGAACGGATGCTCGACGGACTGGCCGGACGTGCCCGGCCTTGACCTGCAGGTGATGGGCCCGGCCCTCGTGGCCGGGCTCCTCGTCCTCGCGACCCATGTGCCGCTGGGCGTCATCGTCCTCAATCGCGGCATCATCTTCATCGACATTGCCCTGGCGCAGGTGGCGGCGACCGGCGTCGTGTTCGGCACGATGATGTGGGGCGAACTGACCGGCTGGATCATCCAGGCCAGCGCGGTCGGAGCGGCGCTCGGCTGCGCGGCGCTGCTGATGTGGACCGACAAGCGCTTTCCCGAAATCCAGGAAGCCATCATCGGCGTGGTCTACGTGCTGTCGGCGGCGATCCAGCTGCTGATGCTCGCCGCCGACCCGAGCGGCGCGGAATCGCTCACCAAGCTGCTGGTCGGCCAGATTCTCTGGGTGACGCCGCTGCAGCTTCTCGGCGTGGCGCTGGTCTCGGCCATCGTGCTGGTCGTCTGGCACTATCGCGACCTGCAGCGCGAGCGGGTGCTGTTCTACATCGCCTTCGCCGTCGTCATCACCATGTCGGTGCAGATCGTCGGCGTGCTGCTGGTGTTCGCCTCGCTGATCGTGCCGGCGCTGGCGGCGCGGCACATGCCGCCCGGTCTCAAGCCGCTGATCGCGTTCAACATCGGCGTCGCCGGCTATCTCGCCGGCATCGTCGCGTCGGCGATATTCAACACGCCGACGGGCGCCACCATTGTCTGCACGCTGGTGCTGGCCGCGCTCGTGCTGGCGCCGCTCGTGCGGGCCGCGCGGCGGTCCCGCGCCGCGCCGGTTGCGCCGTTCGGGCGGGCGCCGGGCGAATAGCCGCCCCGGTCGGGAGATCACGGTCGCATGTTCGCCTTCCTGGTGAGTGCCAGCCTTCGCAGCCGCCTGATCGTGCTGATCGTCGCGCTGATCGCCATCGGCTACGGCATCTACGCCCAGCGCTACCTCGCCATCGACGTCTTTCCGGACCTCAACAAGGGCCTGGTGACGGTGGTGACGGAGGCGCATGGCCTCGCGCCCGAGGAGGTCGAGGTGCTGGTGACGACGCCCATCGAACAGGCGATGAGCGGCGCCACCGGCATGACCCGCGTGCGCACCAGTTCCGGCACCGGCCTGTCGGTCGTCTATGTCGAGTTCGACTGGGACACCGACATCTACAACGCGCGGCAGGTCGTGGCCGAGCGACTGGCCCTCGCCGAAGAAGCCCTGCCCGAGAACGCCACGCCGCTGCTGATGCCGATCTCGTCCTACATGGGCGAGATCCTGCTGATCGCCATGTCGGGCCCGGGGGCCGACCCGATGGTGATGCGCGAACTGGCCGACTGGGTGGTCGCCCCGCGCCTGCGCGCGGTGCCCGGGGTCAGCCGCGTGGTGCCCATCGGCGGCCTCGTCCGCCAGTACCGCGTAACCCCGAACCTGCTGCGCATGAACGATCTCGGCATCACCGCGCAGGCGATCGAGGAGGCGGTGCACGAGTTCGGCACCAACACCGGCGGCGGCGTCGTCGACCTCAATTCGCAGGAATACCTGATCCGCAACGTCGGCCGCGTGCGTGACCTCGAGGATCTCCGCAACGTCACCGTGCAGATGCGCGACGGCCGTCCGATTCCGCTGCGCCAGGTGGCCGACGTCGAGTTCCTGCCCAAGCAGCGCCGCGGCGACGCCGGCTTCATGGGCCAGCCCGCCGTGGTGCTCTCCGTGCAGAAACAGCCGGCGGCCGACACGCTGGTGCTGACGGCGCAGGTCGAGGAGGTGCTGCGCCAGCTCAACGCCACCATGCCGGAGGGCCTGCGCGTCGATCAGGTGATCTTCCGCCAGGCCGACTTCATCGAGGCCTCCGTCGACAACATGCAGAACGTGATGATCGAGGCCGTCGTCGCGGTGTCGATCGTGCTGTTCCTGTTCATGGCCAACGTCCGCGCCACGGCGATCTCGCTGGTAGCCATCCCTCTGTCGGTACTGATCACCTTCATCGTGTTCCGCCTGAGCGGCATGACACTCAACACCATGACCCTCGGCGGCCTCGCCATCGCCATCGGCGAACTGGTCGACGACGCGGTGGTCGACGTCGAGAACATCTCGCGGCGGCTGGCCGAGAACCGCCGGCGGCCGGTGCCGTTGCCGACCCTGCGCGTCATCGCCGACGCCTCGCAGGAAGTCCGCTCGGGCATCGTCTACTCGACCGCCATCATCATCCTCGTGTTCCTGCCGCTCTTCGCCCTGCCCGGGCTGGAGGGCCGCCTGTTCGCGCCGCTGGGCATCGCCTACGTCGTGTCGATCCTCGTCAGCCTGATCATCTCGATCACCCTGACGCCGGTGCTGTGCTCGTTCCTGCTGCCGAAGATGAAGCGCCAGAACCACGGCGAGGCGTTCGTCATCCGCAATCTCAAGGCATTCAACGCGCGCCTGCTCGACCGTGTGTTCGACAATCCGAAGCCGCTGCTGATCGCCGTCGGCGCCGCCGTCTTCTTCGCCGCCGCGCTGGTGCCGACGCTGCCGCGCTCGTTCCTGCCGCACTTCAACGAAGGCTCGATCATCGTCGAACTCGAACTGGAGCCCGGTATCTCGCTGGAGGAGTCGGTGCGGATCAGCACCGCCGCCGAACGGTTGATGATGGCCATCCCGGAGGTCGCCGCCGTCGGCCGCCGCACCGGACGCTCGGAGTCGGACGAGCACAATCTCGGCGTCAACGTCAGCGAGATCGAGGCGACGATCGTCCTCGACGACCGCCGCATGTCGACCGTCATCGATGAGGTCCGCAGCCGGCTGTCCGGCCTGCCCGGAACGGTGACCGTGGGTCAGCCGATGTCGCACCGGCTCATCCACCACATCCTCACCGGCGCCGCCGCGGAAGTGGTGATCAAGGTGTTCGGCGACGATCTCGACGTGCTGCGAACCATCGCCCAGGACATCAAACGGCGCATGGAGGCCGTTCCGGGGCTGGTCGACCTGCGCGTCGAGAAGCTGGTGCCGGTGCCGCAGGTGCAGATCCGCGTCGACCCGCGCAAGGCGCAGCTCTACGGCGTCCATCCCGGCGACCTGACGCGCCGGCTGGCCAATCTGACCAACGGCGCCACTGTGTCGCAGATCGTCGACGGCGTGCGCTACTTCGACGTCGTCGTCCGCCTCGGCGACGGCGGGCGCGACGTGCGCTCGCTGGCGGCGACGCTGATCGAGACGGCCTCCGGCCCGGTGCCGCTGTCGCGGCTGGCGACGGTCGAGCTGAACGCCGGACCGAACGACGTGCGGCGCGAGAACGGTCGCCGCCGGCTGCTGGTGATGGCGAACAGCGACGGCACCAATGCCAACCGCATCGCCTCCGAGGTCAGTTCGATCGCCCGCAACATCCAGGTGCCGACCGGCTACTACGTGACGTTCGAGGGCACCTACGCCCAGCAGGCGAGTTCGCTGTGGCGCCTGATCGCCCTGTCGGCGGTCTCACTGCTGCTGATTTTCGGCGTGCTCTACCAGCGCTACCGCTCGACGCGGCTGGCTCTGATCATCATGACCAACGTGCCGCTGGCGCTCGTCGGCAGCATCGTCGCGATCAAGATTTCCGGCCTCGAACTGTCCGTCGCCACCATGGTCGGCTTCATCACGCTGGCCGGCATCAGCACGCGCAACGGCATCCTCAAGATCAGCCACTTCATCAATCTCGTGACGCGCGAGGGCGAGACCTTCGGCCGCGCGATGATCCAGCGTGGCGCGCGTGAGCGCCTGATGCCCGTGGCGATGACGGCGGCGGCGGCCGGTTGCGGCCTTCTGCCGCTGCTTCTCCACCCCTACACGCCGGGCAAGGAAATCCTCTATCCGGTCGCCGTCGTCATCTTCGGCGGCCTGGTCAGCGCGACCATTCTCGACGCCCTGCTGACGCCGTGGCTGTTCCTGCGCTTCGGCAAGGCGCCGCTGGAAGCGCTGGCCCGCGCCACACGGCGTGGCCCGCAAACGGCCGAAGCATTCTGATCATTCTGATCAATCCGATTCATTCTGCTATAGTGTTGCGGGTGGTTGCCGATACAGGCCCGGCGTCGATGGGGACCGAAGCATGAGCGCGATCGAGCAGAGGCGCGGCAGCGTCGAACCGCTGTTGCGGCGAGACGACGGGCGCGCCGGCGACGAAGGCGCGCCCGACGCGACCGACAGCCCGGTCGCCGGCGAACGCTCGCCCCTGCGTCTGGCCGTATCGGCCGCGGCCCAGCCGGCGATTGTCGGCGGTCTCGTCGGCGCCGTCATGGCCGTCGTGGTCGTCCTCGCCCTGACCACGCTGCGCCCCGCCCTCGATCCGCGCCTGCCCGGTCTGGCGGGGCAGGTCAGCACATTCCAGACCTCGCTCTACGCCCTTGAATCGGCCGTCCGCGCCGCCGAGGTCGACCTCGTCCGCGCGCTCGACGCCAATGCCGCGCTGGCCGGCCGCATCGACGCCCAGGCCGGCGAAATCCGCACCGCCATGGCCGAACTGGCCGCGGCCCGCGAGCAGCTCAAGCTCGAGACCGGGCCAGGTTCCGTGGTGTTCGGCGTATCGGTGGTGCAACTCGCCGATGCCGTCGCCGCCGGGCGGTCGTTCGAAAGCGAATGGGTCAATCTCTACGCCCTCACCGCCGGCAACGAGCCGCTGCGCGAACAGCTTCGCCGCCTGATGCCGGTGGCGAGCGCCGGCGTGCCGACCGTCGGCGAACTGCGGCACAGCCTGCGCATGACGGCGGCGCCGCGCACGCCGGTGGTCGAGGCCGGCAACCTGCTGCAGCACGGCCTGAACATGCTCCGCTCCAGCTTCGGCGTGCCGGTCGGCACGACGGCGGACCGCCAGATCGCGTCCGGCCTCGTGACCGACGCCGACCGCCGGCTGGCCGACGGCGATCTCGCCGGTGCGATCGAATCCATCGGCAATCTGGCCGAACCGGCCGCACGGCCGTTCCAGGCCTGGGTCGCCAGCGCCCAGCGACGCCAGATGGTCGACACGGCGGTCGGCGAATTGACGCGGGCCTCTACGGCGGCGCTGCGCGCGCGGGCGAGGGACAACGCCGGCTGAGCCGCCGGCCGTCCGTAGGCCGCTCCGTTCAACCCGCCAGCGCCTCGAGCACCCGGCAGTCGGCAATCCACCCGCCCCGGCATTGCACGAGGATCCGTGACAGTTCGCCTTCGAGCCGCTTCAGGGCCTCGATCTTCTCCCGCACGTCGCGAAGCTGCGCCGAGCACAGGCGGTCGGCTGCCGCGCAATCCTCGTTCGGCCGGTCGGCCAACGCGAGCAGGCGGCGGATGTCGTCCAGGGTGAAGCCCAGCGCCCGCCCCTGACGCACGAAGCGCAGGCGTTGCACGTCGCCATCGCCATAGGCGCGATAGCCGGACGGGCGGCGGTCCGGTTCCGGCAGCAGGCCGATGCGTTCGTAATAGCGGATCGTCTCCGCCTTGCAGCCGCTGGCCCGGGCCAGCTCGCCGATGGAATATTCAGCCGCCATGGCCTTGACCTTCTAGTCGCTACAAGCCCCAGCTTAGGCGGGCACTGTCGCGGAAGGAACAGACGATGAGCGCCTCCTGCTGCCCGCCGGCCCCGGCAACGGCCCCCGATCCCCGCTACCGGCGGATCCTGTGGCTGGTCCTGGCGATCAATGCCACCGGCTTCCTCGTCGAGATCGTCGCCGGCTTCGCGTCCGGCTCGGCCGCCCTGCAGGCCGACGCCCTCGATTTCCTCGCCGATGCGGGCAACTACGCCATCAGCCTCGCGGTCTTCGGCATGGCGCTGCGCTGGCGCGCCCTGGCGGCGCTGACCAAGGGCGCGTCGATGGGCCTTTTCGGCATCTGGGTCGCCGCCAGCACGGCCTGGTACGCCTGGCGCGGCGTGCCGCCCGACGCGGATGTGATGGGCGGCATCGGGGTCGTGGCACTGGCCCTCAACCTCGCCTGCCTGGCGTTGCTCGGCCGCTTCCGGCGCGGCGACGCGAACATGCGCTCGGTCTGGCTGTGCAGCCGCAACGACGTCATCGGCAACCTTGCGGTGATGGCCGCGGCGCTGGGCGTCTTCGGCACGGGCACGGGCTGGCCCGACATCGCCGTGGCAGCGATCATGGCCGCGCTCGCCGTCTGGAGCGCCGTCCAGGTAATCGGCCAGGCGCGCGCCGAATTGCGCGGAAGCCGCGCGGCGGTGGCCCGACCGCGGGCGCTCAGTAGCGGCGCTGCAGCTCGTCGATGATGGCGCCGCAGTCGAACCGCATCGGATCGACAGCCGGCACGCCGTAGCGGTCGGCCAGCTCGGCGAGATAGGCGCGCGCGGCCGCCTCCGGCATCGACGAGGTGTTAAGCGACAGGCCGACGCACCGGATGTCGGGACTGGTCAGGCGGCCGGCGACCGTCACCGCGTCGATCACGGCGTCGATCGACGGCAGTGGAAAGGTGACGCCACGCATCGTCCGTCGCCCGGGCTCGTGACAGACGACGAAGGCATCGGGCTGGGCGCCATGGATCAGCCCGAGCGTCAGCCCGGCATAGGACGGATGGAACAGCGTCGCCTGACCCTCGATGATGTCCCAGTGATCGTCGGTGTTCTCCGGTGCCAGCCATTCGACCGCGCCGGAGACGAAATCGACGGCGACGGCGTCGAGCGGCACGCCACGCTCGGCGATCAGGATGCCGGTCTGTCCGGTGGCGCGGTAGTCGACGTTGAGCCGCCGCCGGCGCATTTCGCGTTCGATCGACAGCGCCGCGTAGTTCTTGCCGATGGAACAGTCGGTGCCGACGGTGAGCAGCCGGCGGCCCCGCCGCCTGACCCCCTTGCCGGTGGCGAAACGCTGGCGCGGACGCCGGACGTCATGCAGGCCGCGCCCGTGCGCCGCCGCCGCCGCCGCGATCTCCGGCACGCTGTCGAGCCAGGTATGCAGGCCCGACGCGATATCCATGCCCGCCTCGATCGCCGCGACAATGCTCGGCACCCACGCCGGATTGACCACGCCGCCGGCGTTCGCCAGGCCGAGGACCATCGTCTTCGCCCCCTGGGCCGCAGCCATGGCAGGAGTCAGGTCGGGCAGCCCGAGGGTCACCTTGCAGTCCGGCAGGCGAAGCTGGCCGACGCACCATTCGGGCCGCCAGTCACGCAGGCCGAACGCCGTCTTGGCGGCAAGCGTGTCGTGCGCGTCGCCGATGAACAGCAGATACGGTTTGGCGATGTCCACTTTGCGCCCCTGTCGGTTCGCGCCTGTTCCGATGGCCCATCCTAGCATCGGACGGCCGGTGCCCGTGAGCCTCGCCCGGCGCCGGCCGGACGAACAGCCCGCATCGCGGCGCAAGGCACTGGCATCCCTCACTTGCGATGCTATAGTGCCGCCGCTTCCAATCGCGCCAGCGCGAGGCTGTGATGCGGGTGTTCCTTATCGTCGTTTTCGTCGTCGCGACCGCCGCGTTCGTGCTGACCGATCCGCGCTGGTCCGGGGGCCTGACCCAGCCGATCGCCGCGTCGTGGCAGGGCATGACGGCCGTGCCCGCGTCGGCCGAGGGGCCCCTCACGACCCGCTTCGGTCCCGAGGAACGCTGCGCCCAGATCGGGCAGTGGCTGGAGCACCGCCAGACCAGCGGCGAGCCCGTTGATCGCAGCGAGATGGCGGCGGTCGAGCGGGTGATGGCGAGCTGCCAGCGCTGAGACGCAGCGGCGCGCGCCCTCAGCGGCGGCGCACCTGCTGGACGAGCACCAGCGCCACCAGGAAGCTCCAGAAGTTCAGCAGGGCCAGCAGCCAGAGCAGCAGGCACGTGGCGTAGACGGTCGCATAGGCCGCCCACAGCACGATCAGCACGTTGCGCGCGCCGTTGGCGACGCCCGCGGCACTGCGGGCGAACAACGGCGGCACGACGGCGACCAGGATCGCGGCGAGCAGCGGTGCATGGGCGACGACGCCGCCCGCCGCCGGCAGCAGTACCTCGAAAAGCGGATAGTGGAGCGGGTTGGCACGCTCGAACAGGAAGTGCTCCAGCGTGATGTCCCAGTAGCCACCGGCGACGAAGATGGCGGCGAGATCGAGACCGCCCGATGGCATGTACGCGGCGAGAAGCCGGGCACCGATGACGATGCCGACCAGCAGGGCGGCGGTCTCGATCGCCGGCGTGATCGTCAGGCGGGCCGGCTGGACCGCGTTGATCGCCCGGCTGCCGACCGCCAGCGGCAGGACCGGCAGCGCGAACAGCAGGGCGACGTGGAAGGCCGCCACCAGCACGGCCGAGGCCATGTGCTCGACGGTCAGCATCGCCGGCGGATCCGCGCGGCCGGCAGCGGCGCGATGGCGCCGCGCAAGATCACAACTGGCAGTCCCGGACGTAGACCGGCTCGCGATCCGGCGTGGAGAAGCAACTCACCGGTTGATGCTGGGCCGGTACGGCCGCACGCGGCGGAAACAGCTCGAAGTCGGACGACGCGAGTTTCAGCGCGCCCCAGACGCCGATGGCGAGGACCACGACAATGAGCATGTTGCGCACGAAGAAGCGCGCCCGATAGAGCAGGAACAGCACCGCCGCGGCGAGCGGCAACAGCACGAAGATCGCGACGAAGACGCTTTCAATCATGGCTGCCGGCCTGCACAGGAAATGATCCGCCGACACGGCGCCCGTACGTCGCCCTCAGGCGAAACGCCGCGTCCGGCATTCAGTATAGGAGGTCGGAACCGTCAGGCAAACCGGCGAGGGCCGCCCCGCCGGGCCGGCACGTCCGGCCCGCGGAGCGCGAGGGATCAGTCGCCGTAGAGCCAGTTGCCGAGGAAGCCGCCCGCCACGGCGCCGGCCGTCACCACGGCAGTCCGCGCCGCCGCGATGATGACGACATTGGTGGTGGTAAGCGTCCCGCCGGTGGCCATGCCCATTGTCAGCCATGGCGTGATGAGGCCGCCACTCGCGGCGTTGGCGACGACGACGCCGCCGACAGCGCCCGCGGCGATCGCGAGGACGCGGTAGCCATCGACGCGAATCTCCTCCGTCGGCACCGGCACGGGCTGGGCCGACTGGGCGAAGGCCGTGACCGGCAGGGTCAGCAGGAACATCGCGACGAGCAGATTGCGCATGATTCGGATCCCCCAGGAATTCGGGCTCGCTGAAGCCCCAACCAACGGTCGGCACCCTCTCGGCGCCGGCGCCAGGTCCGACCGGCCTTTGACTCCGCCGACGGGCCATCGCCGACGATCACGACACCCGGGATCGGGTTGCGACCGGCGACTACAATGCAATGATACACGAGATTCGTGTCGCGAACATTGCCAAAGGCGGAATGCGGGCCGGAATGGTTCAATGCCGCCGCGGAAAGTGCTATGCCTTCGGCAATCTCGTCCGGTGCCTGTCCGGGCGGGATATGGGGCCCGGCAACGCTTTGCGCCGCCGGCCGGTGACGGAGGGGCGTGAGGTGGATACGACCGGCAAGAGCGAGGCACGCGGACGGTTTCGCGGCTTCGTGCACATGGTCATGAAGGACCAGCGCTTTCTCTCGCGCCCCGAGGAGAGGCGGCTGATGGAAGAAGGCGTCGCGCGCTTCGGCCTCGAAGCCGACGAGGCGCGTGGCATCATCCTCGCCGTCGCCGACGACAATGATTTCGTTCTTGAGCGCGAGCTCGATCGCCGCATCGCAACCGTGCTGGAGCGCGATGCCGGCAAATCCCGCAGCATCGACCGCAAGCGCTTCGACGAGGCGGCGCGTCTTTACGTCGCGAAGAGCAACGGCGCCGTCTCGGAAGCGCAGGCCCGGCGCAACGTCAAGCGGGTGATGGAGAAGGAAGACCTCAAGCCGGCCCGCAGTGGCCTCTTCGCGTCACGACGCTGGTTCCGTCGCGTCGAGGGGCCGGCGGAGCCTGCGCTCGCCTGAGCCGCCTCGCGTCCTAGCGAGCGGCCGCTCCGCCCGCGACGACCGGACGGAAGACGCAGACCACGCCCTTGGGCTCGCTGCGCATGGCGTGTAGCTGCCAGGCCGTGGCGCTGAAATCGATCTTCCACTCGCACACCCCGTTGGCCGGCCCGGACTCGGGTTCGAGGCGCAACTTGGCGCCGTGCCAGACCGTGGCGACGTCGAAGATCAGGTTGAAGCCGGATACGCGCATGTCGCGGCAGGCGCCCGGCGCGAGCGTTTCCCGCTCCCAGGCAAAGCCGTAGACGCGCATGGAGAGGCTGGCCGGGGCCTGCGTCTCGTTGCAGGCGCGCACCATCGCCTCGGCCGATGCCCCGGACGGGAAGGTCAACGCGGCCAGCAGTGCCAGGGCGCCTACAGGCAGGATGCGTGATGGTGAAATGGCGGGTCCCCCGGAAATCGGCGGCGGCTGACGATACGCCGGCAGGGTAGCACAACCGCGAATGTCCTGAAACGGCATCGCCTTTGGCGCCGCCGGCCCCTAGACTGGCTCCTGGCCGCGACGGCCACCCCGCCCCGCCGGAGGCCACCCCGTCGCGGACCGCCGATCGCCACCGGCGGCCAGGGAATCAGGCAGCACGATGACTGGGGATTTCGGATTCTTCGCGTGGCTGGTGCGCTGGCTTGCGGCGATGTTCCTGGTCCTCGCCACGTACAATCCGTCCGGCTATTCGTTCTGGCACTGGGTCGCCACGACCGGCTTGCAGGACGCCTCGGTCAAGGTCCTCGCCGCACTGGTGATGCTGGTGGTCTACATCATCTACCTGCGGGCCACGATCCGCTCCATCGGACCGATCGGCATAGGCCTCGTCGTGGCACTGCTCGGCTCGATCGTCTGGCTACTCGGCGACTTCCGCTTCATCGACATCGGCCAGCCGCCGGTGCTCGACATCGTCCTGCTCACGATGTTCGCAACACTGATGTCGATCGGCGTCTCATGGTCACACGTCCGCAACCGCCTGAGCGGCCAGGTCGATTCGGACGACGTGACGACCCCGCCGCCGATCTGATTCCTGAATTTTTCGTACGAATGATTCAACTCCGGAGCAGAACACGACTCGCTGAATCCTCCATAGTGATGCTACATGTAGTTATGTCCTCGGTAGCGGACCACTAAGGAGGGGATGGCATGCCTGCGCGCGTCTATGTGGTGGCGTCTATCAAGGGCGGCGCTGGAAAGTCGACGCTCGTGGCCTGTCTCGCGGTGCACTGGCTGATGGCCGGGAAGCGCGTGGCGCTGCTCGATACGGACCCCAACAAGACGCTGACCCGCTGGCACAGCAAGGGCGGCGCGCTGGCCGAGGCGACCCTCGAGACCGAACTCGACGAGCACGCCATCCAGCAGCGCGTCGCCAAGCTGCGCGCGAAGCACGATTTCGTTCTGGTCGACTGCGCCGGCTTCGCCAACCAGGCCATGGTCTTCGCCATCGGCTGCGCCGACCTGGTGCTGATCCCGGCGATGGCCGACGAAGCTTCGGTCTATGAGGCCGTGCGCACGCGCCGCGTCGTGGAAAGCGCCTCGGCCATGGCGCGCCGCAGCATCTCGCCGCGCACGGTGCTGGTCCGCACCAAGCATCGCAGCGGCGTCGCCCGCCATGCTCGCGCCCAACTGGAAGCGCTCGGCGCCGACCCGCTCGGAAACGAACTGGCCGACCGCTCGGTATTCCAGGAAGCGAGCTTCTTCGGATCGTCGCCCTCGCAAATCGCGCCGTCGAGTATCGCGGCGGCGGAGGTCAGTCGTCTCGCCGCCGAGATTGTCCGGTTGCGGTGACTGTCTCGTGTAGCCTACGGTCTAGGCCTGCACGAGCGCCGACCGGGGCGCCGCCCCGCACGCAACGCGGCGCCGGCGAACAGGCAGCCGTCGCAGCATTTCGCGGGACGTCGAGGCCGGGACCGAGCCGGCGGGTAGCGTACCGGAAAGGGATTGAAAACAGTGGCTAAGCGCATTCCAAAGGTGGATGTCGACTCCATGAACGTCGACCCCGCCGCCTACCCGAGTCTCGGCCCCGACCAGACAGCGCCGGAAAAGCCCGCCAAGTCCGCCGCCAAGACAGAAGCCACCCCGAAGACGGCAGCCGCGGCGCCGGCGCCCGAGCCTCGCGCGGCCGCACCCGACCCGCGCCCGGCCGCAGCGGAAGCCGCACCGCCATCGGCGCCGGCCATGGCCGCCGCGGCGCAGCAGCAGGGCGCAGGGGCCGCGCAGGGCCGTACCATGCCGCCGACGGCGCTGATCGTGGCTATCGCCGCCGCCATCGTCGCCATCGTCGCGCTGGGTTTTGCCTGGTTCACATACAGCGAGGGCATGACACTCACGGCGCAGGTGCAGGCGCAGGCCGAGAGCGACCGCCAGGCCCGCCACGCGGTGGCTGCCGGACTGGCGCTGCAGCAGCTTGGCGCCCGCGCGCGCGCCGGCGGGCCGTTCATGCAGGAACTGCAGTTGACGCGTGAACTGGCCGGCGACGACGCGGCCTCGCGCGAATTCCTCGATGCACTGGCGCCGTTCGCCGAACAGGGCCTGCCGTCCCTGCAGCTCCTGCAGGCGAGTTTCAGCCGCGCGGTGCTGCAGCCGGCCCGCCGCGCCATTCCCGCCACGGTCTTCGCGTCCTTCACGAGCATGATCGAACGCATGCTGCCGAACGGCCGCACCGAGGTCGTCGTGCCGCGCGCCGGGCTTGAGGAACTGTTCGAAGCCGAGCGCGCGGTCATCGCCGGCGATCTCCAGACTGCCGTGGCGGCCGCCCAGCCCTACCTCGACACGCTGCCGCTCGCGGGCCAGTGGGTCGCCATCGCCGAGCACCGGCTGCGCGCCGAGAAGGCGCTGGCGGATATCGACGCGCTGGTCTGGCAGAAGCTCGGCGGCGCACGTTGACCTGACAGCGTCGCCGGCCGGGAACGCCCGGACATGGCGCGGATCAGTGTCTACCGCGACATCAGCGTCGTCGGGCTGTTCGCGCGTCGCCTGTTGCTGGCCGCGTTCTTCGTCTTCGCCGTCTACAACGCGACCGGGCGCTCCTACTATCACTGGGTCGTCGCGGACCCCGACGCCGTAACGCCGCTGCAGGCGGTGGCCGGCATCGCGCTGCTGATCGGGCTCATCGCCCTGATCCGTATCGCCGGCGTCGCTCTTCGCATTCGCGGCGTCATCGCCGTGATCGGCCTGTTCTTCGGCATCGTGTCGCTGCGCGTCGGCCTCGGCATCGAACGCTTCGCGGAGATGGAACTGACGATTTCGTCGGCCCAGGTCATCATCTGCGTGGCGCTGGCCTTCGGCATGACATGGGCGCACGCCCAGGTGCGGTTCTCCGGCGAGCGCGACCTGCTGCACAATCCGCCCTGACGGCGGATCGCCTCAGACGCGGATCGGCTCGACGAGGGTGATCAGGGCGTTGACCGCCAGCGTGATCGAGACGCCGAAGATGATCGCCTGGGCGATGGCGGCATTGATCGACAGCACGGACGTCTTCGGCCGATAGCCGAAATAGAGTCCGACGGCGGCGGAGGCGAGGGCGCTCGCCAGCACCTTCGCCAGCATCCACGGCCAGCCGTCGGGCAGCCAGTCGCCGCCGCGGAACACCAGGACGAAGAAAGAATCTCGGAACAACGCAGCCGGCTTGTCGGGGAATCCCGCCTGCCAGGTCAGCAGCGTCGCCGCCACCGTCACCGCCAGCATCAGCAGCGTCAGCAGCAGAGCGCCGGCGACGTTGCTCGCCAGCACGCCGCCGACGAGATAGGCGCGATGGCTGATGTTGAGGCTGACCATGGCCTCGACCTGCCGCGTGTAGACGCGGTGGCCGATATCGGCGGCGATGATCGCCGAATTGCGCGCGGCGATCAGGATCGACAGCATCAGCGGCGCCAGCACGCGGAACTGCGTGAGCCCGATTGCCGTCAGCGTGTCGTCGTGCACCAGCGGCAGCAGGTACTCGGCGAATGGCATGAAGCGGAACGCCGACCAAGCGGAGACGAAGCCGGTCAGGAGGCCGCCGACGAATATGAACGACAGCATCGAGGGCGCGAGCGCGAGGAAGTAGAAATACTGCGCCGCGTAGCGTAGCCACCAGCCGGGCAGGGCGCGCGGCCGCAACCGCGTCCCGCCGCGCACATCCGCCGTCGCCGCCGCAGGTGCGCGCGGCCGCCACGCCCCGGCGTGATCGGCGAGTTCCGGCGCGTCGGGCGCCAGCTCGCGCAGGCTGGCCTGTTCCGGGTCGAGCAGCAGCACGCGGTCGACGATGGGCAGCAGTTCGTGCACATGGTGCGCGACGATGACCATGGCGAGGCCACGCTCGCGGCGCAGCCGGTCGAGCAGGTCGGTAAGCCGGTGCACCTGCGCCGCGTCGAGACCGGCATTCGGCTCGTCGAAGAAGATCAGCGGCCGTCCCGACAGCAGGCTGCGCGCGATGGCGACGCGCTGGCGCTGGCCACCGCTCAGTTCGGCGACACGCTGGTTCTCGTCGATGCCGGACAGCAGGCTTTGTGCGAAGTCGCGCAGATCGCTGCCGACGTCGCTGCCGTGGTCGACGCCGATCGCAAGATTGCCCCTGACCGTGAGATCGTCGAACAGGGCGTAGTCCTGGAACACGATGCTGCCGGCGGCCACGCGATCGCTCGCGAGATCGACGGCGCCATCCGGCAGCGTGCAGCGGCCCGCCACCTGCCAGCCGGCGGCACTGTCCAGCAGGCCGGCGAAGAGGCGCAGCAAGGTAGACTTGCCGCTGCCGCTCGGCCCGAGCAGGAGCACGATCTCGCCGGCAGCGATCGCAAAGTCGGCCGCCGCCACGATCGGCCGGCCATCGGGACGGCGGATCTCGAGACCCTCGACGGAGAGCAGCGGCGCGGCCTCGCTCATCGGAGCGCGCTCACCGGCTGCAGCACCCTGCCGGCTGGCAGTTCGCCGCTTCCCAGCCGCTCGGCCATCGCCGTCGGCACGACGAGCAGGAAATGCGGGCTCTCCAGGCGCAGGAAGGCGCGGATGACGATGGCGCTGATCGGATGGACGCCCTCGACGACGCCGAGACCGAGCATCTGTCCGACCACGTCGCGCAGGCCGGCGATGGCCAGCTCGCGGAAGGCACGCAGGGGCGCGGCGAAGCGCGGGTCGGCGACCAGCTTCTCGGTCAGGTCGATCAGCTCGTCCTGCCGCGCCGCCGTCTCGCGCATCAGGGCCCGCCCGAAGGTCCAGGCCAGCGCCTCGGTCTCCGGCGCCGACAGGGTGGCGCGCAGACTGGCGTCGAGCCGCGCGGACACCGCGGGATCGCGCAGGGTCACGTCGAGCGCGCGGGCGAGGCTGGCGCGGTCGAACCCGCCGGTGACGAGGCGACCGAGAAAGCGCGCCGGATTCTCGCTGAAGCTTTCGCGCAGGGCCTTCTGGGCGTTGTCGAGCAGCACCGGCAGGACCACCGGCACGAGGTCGCCGACTGCCTGTTCGGCGGAACTGCCCAGCGCCTCCCGGACCGCAAGCTGGGTGTCGGGCGCACGCCATGCCGCCTCGATCGCGGCATTGGCGACCTGGCGGTAGGCCGGCGCGTAGTCGGCGGCGAAGGCCGGCGAATCGAACACCGCCTCAAGGCTGCGCTCGCCCTCGCTGAGCAGGCTCGGCAACCGCGCCCGCAGCGCGTCGCTCATCGGCGCCGTGCGCAGGTCCCACAGCGTGCGGATGCTGGCCTCGACCAACACCGTCCGCTCGTCCGCGCCGGCGCCGGTTGCACCGGGATACAGGCTGAGGCCGATGCGGCCATCGGGCCGTGGCGCCGCCTTGCCGATGCGCGCCACATCGCCTTCGCCCTGCCAGCGGAACACCGGCATTGGACGCACGCCGCGATGCAGATCGCCGACCGGCGCGGCGAAGGCGGCCGGCAATGCCGCCGCCGGCCCTGCGGCGCCCCACGCGGCCCATACGCCGCCGCCGAGGCCGAGCAGGAGAATCGCCGCCGACGATGCGTAGTGAAGGGGAGAAGCCATGGCTGCCAGATGCGCGGTTCGGACGCGGCCTCGTCGGCGCCGCGGCGGCCGGGACGTACGGTGACAATGGCCGCTTTCCTGCTTGCGCAGTCCGGCTTCCGTGACCGCGCGAACGCTATCACGCGCCGTTTTGCGGGTTCAAGCCGCCGCCGGCTCGGCCTGCGCCGCGCGCCGCGCACGTGCCTTGTCGGAACGGCCGCTGGAGCCGGCGGCGACGAAGGCGAGCGCCGCCAGCGCGATGCCGATGCCGGTGAACAGCATCGCGCCCTCGAAGCCGTAGGAGGCGACGAGCGCCGCCACGAGCAGCGGACCCGCGACACTGCCGGCCCGCTCGAGCATGCGCAGCAGACCGAGGATCGTTGTCTGCCCGATCATCTCGGCCTCCCGGCGGCACACTTCGGTCGCCAGCGCGAGTTGCGGCGAGATCGAGACGGCATGCGCGACGCCGAATAGCGCGACCGCGACCATCACGGCGGCCATGCCCGACCATGTGCTGAGGACCGCGATGGCCGCCCCCGACAGCAGCGTCCCGATGAAGCTGAACAGCATCGTGTGGCCACTGCGGTCGGCCAGGCGGCTGGCGAGCGGGCCGAGGAAGACGACGAGCAGGGCATAGACGATCATCACCCGGCCGATCTCGGCCTCGGCCGCGCCGAGCTCGGCGAGATAGAGCGGGATGCTGAAGAAGAGAAAGCCGGTCAGCGCGACCTTGCCGGGAATGGCGACGAACAGGACGAGCGCCAGGAAACGCCGGTTGGACAGCACCAGACCCAGCCCGTTCAGCCCCGGCTTCGCCGCCGGCTGGGTGATGCTGAGTTCGCGGCGCGACGGCAGCCGCGCCAGCATACGCCAGCCCGACAGGCCGGCCGCCAACGCCAGCAGCGCCGCCAACATGAAGACGATCCTGTAGCCCAGTTCGCCGGCGACGATGCCGCCGACCGCCATGCCGCAGATCGACGCCGCCATGATGGTGCCGACATAGCCCGACATGCCGGTGGCACGCTCCCCGGGCGCGGCCACGCCGGCGATGTAGCCCTGCGCCGCGATGGTCACCGCCGCGTAACCCAGCGCCGTGGTGGCGCGCGCGACGAGCAGCATGATGACGTCCTGCGCCAGCGCCGAGCCGATGAAGCCGATGATCGCGGGAATGAGGCCGAGCATGAAGATGCGCTTGATGCCGATGCGGTCGGCGAGGCCACCGGCGAACGGCGTCGCGACGGCCAGCACCAGCATGTAGACGGAGATCGGCAGGCCGATCAGGATTTCCGGCGTCAGCCACGTGGCATCCGTGGCGAGGCTGCGGATGTAGAGGGGCAGGAACGGCTTCTGCAGTTCCTCGGAAAAGACGAAGACGAACAGCGGCAGGCGCACGTCGAGCGGCGAGGTCGTCGGCCGCGGACGCGCCTGCCCCTCATGGCGCAGCCCTTCCCGGCGGCCCATGCCGGCGATCAGCGCCGCGGTCTGGCCGCCGGCACCGGCGGCCTTTGCCGCCAGCGCGGCATAGTGCTGGTTGAGCGCGTCGACGATGGCGTTGTAGCGCGCGATGACGCGCCCGACGGCGTCGCCGGAGCGGAACTCCAGCCGCGTGCCGAGCCGTCCGCGCCCGCCGCGCTCGAGCAGCGTAACAAGGTGACGCAGCGGCGTGGTGATGCTGCGGCCGAGCACCGCGAGGATCAGTTCGAATGCGATGAACAGCGAGACCATCAGCACGGTCAGGACGTCGAAGACCATTTCCTCGAACTGGCGCTGCGCGAACTGCTGATCGACGCCGACGGCGATGGCCGCCACCGTGCGGCCGCCGCTTTCCACCGCATGCAGCACGGTGTTGAGGTGCTCGCTGGCGACGGTCGTGCCGGCGATCAGCTGACGGTCGCCGAGGTCGCGCAGCAACTGCCCCACCGCGTCCAGCTCTCCTGCCGCGACGGTGCCGGTCGCGTGGATCGGCTTGCCGGCCAGGTCGAGGACGCCGAGATAGAGAATCTCCGGCTGACTGGCGCGGAACTCCTGGAGGAAGGCCGGCACGTCGGGCAGGCGGTCGAGGGGCAGCCCGAGCGCCGCCGCGCGGCCAAAGTCCTCGGACAGGATCCAGCCGATCGTCGTCGCCTTGGCGGTCAGGGAAGCGTCGAGATGGTCGTCGAAGACCTGCACGGCGACGAAGGACAGCGTCGCCGCGCCGACCAGCATGAGGGCGATCGCCAGCAGAGCGATGCGCGACACGATACGGCTGACGACGCGACGCGCCTCGGCCTCGCCGCCCGTTTCCGGGGCCGCCGTGGTGTCCGCTGCCGTGTCCGCTGCCGTCATCGTGGTCCCTGCTGTGCGGCGAGTTCGGCCCTGGCCAGATCGTCCTCGATCTGTTTCGTGCGGCTGGAGAAGGTTTCGCTCAGGCGTGCGAGCCCCTCGGGCAGGGCCCGGGTCCTCGCATCGTCGTCCGCGTCGCTATCGCTCGCCGCGAACCGACGCTCCAGCGCATCGAGGAACTTGTGCAGGTGGCGGGCGAACAGCTGGCAGCCGGGCAGGGCCAGGATGACCATGACGACGAGCGCGGCGAGCGCCGCCAGTGCCAGCGTCGCGCGCGCCGCCTCGCTGCGTTCGCGCGTATCGGCGAGCGAGAACACGAGGATCGCACCGCCGGCGCGCAGACCGAGGGTCGTGTCGAGCGGGATGCCCGCCAGCAGGCGCGAATCCTCGCGCACCGTCCAGCGTTCGCCGGGCTTGCTGTTGCGAAAGCGTTCGAGCAGGACCGGGGCAATCGTCGTGCCCCGCGCACCGGCTTCGCCGGAATCGACGATGCGCCCGTCGGCATCGAACAGGATCAGGTCGAGAACGGCGGTGTCCTTCTCGCGCGCGTGCTCGCGCAGCTTGCTGCCGCTCTCCAGCGCCTCGATCGACAGGCCGAGATCGACCGCCGCCTGCAGCGTCCGGCCGATCTCGCCAACGACGATCTGGGCCCGCCCCTCGGTCAGCTCATGCAGCTTGCGGTCGAACTTGAGTGCGTTGAGGCCGAAGATCAGCCCGAGCGAGACGATCAGCCCCGCCATGACGAGCAACGCGATGCGAACGGCGATGTTCATGGCGTCTTGGCGTCCGGCGTCACGAACTTGGCGAAGCGGATCAACTGCAGCGGCGGATACAGGCCGAGGCGGTGAGCAATGGGGAGGTTCACCAGGAAGGCGAACCGGGCCGGCGCCTCGATCGGGATCGACGCCGGGTCGGCACCGCGCAGGACAGCCGCCGCCTTGAGCGCGGTCAGCTGGCCGACGACATAGTACTCGTTGGCAACGGCCATCAGGGCGCTGCCCGTGTACACCGATGCCGGGCCGGCGGCGAACACCGGCAGACGATTGTCGACGGCCGCCTCCGTCAGCGCCTGGCGGTTGATGTTCAGGAAGCTGTCGGCGCCCTGGTAGACGAGGTCGACCCTGGCCTTGGCCAGTTCGGCCACCAGCGGCGCGATCGCGGCGACATCCGGCTTGCCGTCGGCGTCCTTGGGGATCGGCCGGTCGACGACCTCGATGCCCATCTTTCCGGCTTCGCCGCGCAGCAGGTCGACGTTGATGACCGAATTGGCTTCCGCCGGGTTGAAGAGCACGCCGACGCGGCGGAACCGCATGTAGCTCAGCGCCGCCTCGAGCTGCTGCTTTTCCGGCACGAGATAGCTCGTGCCCGTGATGTTGCGCCGCGAGGACTCGAAGGACGGCACGACCTTGGCGTCGACCGGCTGCGAGACGATCATGAACACGCCTGGAATGTCGACGATGTGCTTCGCGGGGTCGACGGCGTCGTGCGGCCCGAACACCGTCAGCGCCGTCGTCGTGCCCCAGGTCACCACGAGGTCGGGGCGGCGCTCGCGGATTTCGGCGACAAAGCCCGGGATGCGAGTGGCATCGGTCGCGGCATCGTGGATGACGAGTTCGTGACGGAGGCCCGACGACTTCATCATGTCGCGGAAGCCGTTGCAGGCCTCCTCGCAGCCACGGAAGACGATCAGTTCGATGCGATGAACGCGGTCGCCGGCGGCGCCCGCCAGTCCAGGCGCCAGCAGGAGCGCCAGCAGCGCGACGGACCACATCGGGAAACGCACGGCCGTTCTGACGCGACGCACGATAGACCCCACCCGTTCCTCTCCCCGGCAAACGGACGCCTGCGGCCCGGCCTCGGCCGGCAGGCCCGGAGCCTGCAATGCATCGCCACGCCGACGACGGCCCCCGACGGGCGCCATTGTGCCGTGGTGCCCGATGCGAGGCGAATCGTTTGACAGGGCCGACACGGCGCGGCTACGCATCGCGCTGGCGATGGATACGATACTCGGCGTAGCCGGCGCCATGGGGGAGGCGGAAATCG
Source organism: Alphaproteobacteria bacterium (assembly GCA_050246875.1). Taxonomy (GTDB): domain Bacteria; phylum Pseudomonadota; class Alphaproteobacteria; order UBA6615; family UBA6615; genus SHWB01. The sequence goes on from JBFWVF010000002.1 coordinate 48,811, forward strand.
ACGCAACCGGCGCGGCAACCACGCCCCCGACCGATGGAAGCGTCACGTTCGTTCCGCTGGCCGCCGGGCACGAGGCCGACTGGCGGCGCCTGTGGACGGGATTTGCCGCCGCGCTGACCGGAACCGCACCCGCCGACGAGGCCATGGCACAGACGTGGCGCTGGCTCTGCGACCCGGCTCACCCGCTGGAGGGCCTCGTCGCCGTCGCCGCCGACGGCCAGCCTGTCGGACTGGCCCAGTTCTACGCGGTTGCCCGGCCCCTGATGGGCCGCGAGTCCGGCTACCTCGCCGACCTCTATGTCGATCCGCCGTGGCGCGGCCGGGGCATCGGCCAGGCGCTGTTCGCGGCGGTCATGGACATCGGCCGCGCGCGCGGCTGGGCGAAGTTCCGCTGGGTCACGCCGGCGGACAACCACGGCGCCGTCGCACTTTACGACCGCATCGCCCGCCGCGTCCCGATGGTGGTCTACGACTTCGATCTGTGATCGGGCGCCGTCGCCTCAGCCCCTGCCGTCGCCTGCGGCCGGCGGATCGAGGTGCAGGCGCAGGCGCCACCAGGAGCGGCCGCCCGGCGTCCGCTGCGGCCGCTCCAGCGTCGGCTGGCGCTCGTCGATGAGCCACAGCCAGAACGTCCACAACGGGCCGCCGGTGTCCCGCGGCGGCGCCTCGACGCCGACGTCGAGCACCGGGCCGGGCGCGGCTGCGGCCGCGCCGCGCAGACGCCGCCGCAGATAGAGCAGGGCCGCCCTCAGGCGCGATATCGGCGCCTTCGGCGGTTGCCCGGACTCGTCTGCCTGCTGCACCGCGTTCGCTCCGCGCGATGCGGCGCGGCTATCTCGCCGCGGCCGTGCCACGCCAACTGTTCAGATAATCCTTGTTGCGCGGATTGAGGCGCAGGGCCCGCTCGAACTGCACGCGTGCCAGGTCGGGCCGCCCCACCTGTTGGTAGAGCTGGCCGAGACGATTGCGCAGCGCGGGGTTCTTCTTGTCGATCTCGACAGCCGCCACAAGCTGCGCCAGCCCTTCCGTCGTGCGTCCCTGCTTCAGTAGCATGTCCGCCCACGATTCGCGCGTCGTGCGATACTGCGGATTGATCACGGCCGCGCGCTTGAAATACGCCTCGGCGGCGGCGTAGTTGCCGCGATTGGCCTCGATGACCGCCAGATTGAGGTTGGGGAACAGGAAATCGGGACGCTGCAGCAAGGCGCCGTTCAACAGCTCGATCGCACGCTCGTACTCCGCCGTGCGCTCGGCGTCGCTGAGGTTCGGCGCCCGTTCGGCCTTCAGCATGTGCATGCGGCCGAGCAGGCCGTAGGCGAGGAAATGCTCCTCGACGGGACGGTCCTTCAGATAGTGGTCGACAGCCTCGTGCGTCTTGGGGAAGTCCCAGGCCCCGGCCGCCATCTCGATACGACGATGGTAGAGTGCCACGACATAGGGATTGATCGTCTCCAGCGTGTCGAGCGCCGCCTTGCGCAGGATGCTGTCGATTTCCTGTGGCTTGCCGCGCGCGGTGACGCGGTGGACCGGCTTGTTCTCATCCTTGCTGTAGACGCGGATGGTAAGGACAATATCCTCGCCCTGCTCCGTCACCTCGCCGTTGATGTAGACGGGGATCATGCCGAGCAGGTTGCGCATGCCGGTGACCAGAAGCTGGATCTCGAAGAAATCCTCGAAAGCGCCGATCGATTTCTCGAGGCTGCCCTCCTCGAGGGTCACCGACGACAGCTCCGAGGCCGCCCCGGCGTTGATTTCGCTCATGTAGTCGCTGAGCTGGCGCGTGATGACCACCTCGTCGAAGCCACGTGAGGCCAGTGTCCACGGCACGCTGATGCGGTTGAGCGCGATGTCTTCGCCCGTGATCATGGCCAACACGAAGACGCCGCCGGCGGCGAGGAACGGCAGCGTCAGGATGCTGAGGTCAGGAATCATGTTACCCCCGGGCGACGGCCGCAGACGGCCCTGCGCGGATGCGCGCCGAATCAAGGATACGCTTGGAAAAGAACGGACTCCACCGCTATCATGCCGCTCCCGACGTTGGGCGAGGATACGATCGGTATGATGTCGCGGTGGCTGCCGGCCCTCCTGCTGCCGGTACTTGCGCTGGCGCACGCCGGCGAGGCGACGGCGCAGGCCCGGCTCTATGCCGGGCCGGAGGCGGGCGTCCTGTACGAGGAGTCCGGCCCGCGGCTGATCACGGTGCTGTTCCCCACCTTCCGCCTCGGACTGCGCAGCAGCAGCGGCGGCCCGCAGACCCTGCGCCAGGTGCTGGAGAGCCCCGAGGCCATCGGCTTCGTCCAGAAGGACGTGCTGCGCGACCACCTCGCGCGGCGGCCGGGCGACATCGGGCGCCTGCAGAGCTTCGGCAACGTCGGCCTGCGCTGTGTCTACGCGGCCGTGCGCAAGGGTGGCTGGGTCGCCAGTTTCGAGGATCTGCTGCGGCCGCGCGACGACCGGCCGATCAAGGTCGACATCGGCGAGGCCGAGGGCGACACCGCCGCGACCTTCGACGCCATGCGCCGCCTCGAACCGCGCCTCGCCTCGGTTTCGCTCGACCGCCGCGGCGGCATGCGGGCGCTCTACATGGTGGAAGCCGGCCTGACGGACGTCGCCCTGTTCGTCGAGGAGCCGAGCCTCGACAGCCCGGCGATCACACGCGTCGTCGAAAGCGAGTCGCTGACGTTCCTGCCGGTCGCGGCGCGCAGCCTGCTCGCCACCGACGCCGACGGCGATTCCAGCTATCAGTTCACGCGCGTGGTGGTCGACCGCAACCCGTGGCTGCGCAGCGAGACGGCATACGAGACGCTGTGCACGCCGGTCGGCGTCGTGGTCAATGCGGCCGGCAACGAAGCCTTTCTCGACGCGGTCGCCTACGCCAGCATCAACGGCGACCTCGTTCCGCGCGAACCGCCCCTGGTTGATCGCGTACTGCGCCAGGCGGAAGCCGCGCGCGACGCGCTGGTCGACCTGCTGCGGCGCCTCTAGCCGGCGGCCCCGGCGCGGCGGCATGCCGCGGCGCGTCACGCCTGGAGACGCGGCCCGGGGCATGGGTCTGGGGGTTGGTATGGTCCGGCAAGCGACCTGTCGCAGTCGGCTTCGGCGTCTCGCCGCGGCGCTGGCCATAATGCTCGTCGCCGCGCTGGCAGCCATTCAGCCGGCCGCCCCCGCCCGGGCGCAGGACTTCGGCCATCTCCGCCAGTTCGTGCGGCAGGACGTTTCGCCGCTGGTCGCCGACGCCCGTGCCGTCGGCGAGGCCTGCGTGTTCGGCGCCGCGGCGGGCGCCTTCGGCATGCTGGTCTTCGGCGCGCCGCTGGCTGCCAGCGGTGTCGGCGCCCCCAGCATCGCCAGCATCACGCTCGGCGCCGCGGCGGCCGGTTGCGTGCTCGGCTTCGTCGGCAGCAGCGCGGCGACCGCGTTCGGCTACCTGTGGGAACGCAGCGTCGCGCCGAGCGTCGAGAATTCGCCGGGCCGCGCACCGCGGGCACGCCCCGGCGAGACAGCGCCCGAGATGCAGGCCGGACCGGCAGGCAGTGACCGGCCTGCCGCAACCGCCGTCAGCTATCCGGTCGCGCGGCCGCAGTGATGGCCGCCCGCGCATCGTCCGTCGGCCGGTGGCGCACCGCCGTCGCCCTCGCGCTGGCACTGACCGCCGGGTTCGCCCGCCCGGCCCTCGCCGAAGACCGCGCCCTGCCGTCGCGCGAGGACATCGGCGCCCTCACCGACCAGATCCTGCGCGAGGCCGGGAGCGGCGACCCGCTGGAGCCGCTCAACCGGCTGACCGATTCCTTCAACAATCTGGTCGAGGAACACGCGCTCGATCCGTTCTACCGCTTCTATACCGGAAAGGTGCCCTCCGAAGTTCGCAAGGGTGTGTCCAACGTCTTCCGGAATCTGCGGGAGCCGATCACGGCGGTCAGTTCGGCACTGGAAGGGGACCTCGCGAACGCCGGCGTCGCGGGCATGCGCTTCGCCCTCAATTCGACCGTCGGCGGCCTCGGCGTGCTCGATGTCGCCGAAGATTTCGGTCTGCAGTCGCGCCGGATGGATCTCGGCGCCACGCTCTGCCGCTACGGCATCCCCGAGGGGCCGTATCTCGTGCTGCCGATCATCGGCCCGACCAGCGCCCGCGACCTGGTCGGCCGCGTGACGACCAACATCACGATCTACAGCTTCGCCGGTGCGTTGTTCTATCCGTACTATGGCGGCAAGCAACTGAGCGAGTACGTAGACCAGCGTCCGGACGTCGACCTGGCGATGACCGGCGCCGTCGATGCCTACGCCCGCAAGCGCTCGATCTTCCGGCAGAGCGAGGCCGTGCTCTGCCGCGAGACCTTGCCGGAGACGGAAGCACCGACGCTCGGCGAGCGGCCGGCCAGGCCGACCCCGCCAGCCCGGCCACGAAACTGACGGGCGAGGGAGGCCATCGTGGCCGACAACCAGCCCGCACGGCGGCGCACACGATACTACAGCTTCGACTTCCGTGGCTTCGTCGCGCGCTGGCTGTTCGCCACGTTTCTCGTCTTCGGCCTCTACAATCCCAGCGGCGCATCGCTCTTCCACTGGCTGCGCGACGATTTCGCCGCCTACTGGATGCTGCTGCTGCCCGCTGCCGGTCTGGCGGCGATCTTCTACTTCCTCACGGTGCGGGCAACGGTCCTGTATCTCCGCATCGTCGGGATGTCCCTGGTCACAGCCCTGCTGGGCAGCGCCGTCTGGGTGCTGTCGGATCTCGGTGCCGTCGATCTCGGCAATCGGGCCGAACTCGAACTCGCGATCCTGCTGGTGTTCAGCAGCCTGCTGGCGGCAGGCATCTCCGGCATGCACGTCGAAACCCGCGTCACCGGCATGGTTAACGTCGACGACCTCACCATCGACCCCGCGCCCTGATCGCGCCGACGGGCGTTGCGGTTCTAAGTCCTCGCTGGCCACCGCCGCGGGGTCTATACTTCGGGATGCTGCATGTCGGTGTCGCGGATCACGTTGCATGAAGATGGAGATCGCATCATGTTGAAATTCGCCCTCGCCCTGATCGTGGCGCTGCCGCTTGCCGGCCCGGCACTGGCCCAGGGTACGACTCCGGCGCCCGCCACGCCGGTTCCGCCCGTGCAGGTCCAGCCCTATCCGGGCCTGACGCCGTCGGACCTGATGGAAACCAAGATCGACGGTTATCGCATGCTGGCGATCGCGGCCGGCGCGGTCGGTGGCGCCATCGTCACCAATATCGTTATCGGCGGCGTCGTTTCGCCCGTCCTGATGGCCGGCGGTGTCGGCGGACTCGGCGGTGCGTCGGCCCTCGTCCACGGTGTCGCGGTCGTCGCGGGCGGTATCGCCGGCGGCTACTTCGGCGACTGGCTCTACACCGGCCAGTAGCGTCGTCCGGACGACACACAACGGGCATGATGCCGGGGCCTGTGAACGGCTGAGTGGCGCGCCGCGCGATGGCGTGCACGGACCATGACGGTCGCATCTGTTAATCTTGCCGTCGCCACGCGTCGCGGGTGACCGGGAGGAGATTACGGTGACAGTTTCCGACGATGGTACCGGGCGGACACCCGCGACCCCCGATTCCGACCCGTCCGGGGCCACCGACGGCGGTACCGTCCACGAAGGCGAGGTGGTGACGGCCGAGGCCGTCGCCGCTCCCGACGCCGCACCGGCGCCAGAGGCGGCAAGGCCCGAGACCACGGCGACGCAAGATCCGCCGGCCGATCCCGTCGCGGCGCCGGCGGCTGCGGTCGCGCCCCGTCGCGGCGGCGGCTTTGCCGTGTTCGTGGCGCTGATTGCGCTTCTCGTCGCCCTCGCGGCGCTCGCCGCCACGCTGCGGCCGGACCTGCTGCGCCACATTCCCGGGATCGCGACGGCGCGCGCGCCGGCGGCGTCGCTGGCGCCGCTGGAGAAGCGCCTCGCCGCGCTCGAGGCACTGCCCGCGGAGTTCAAGGCCCTCGGCGAGCAGGTCACGGCATTGGCGGCACGGCCGGTCGCCGAGCCGGTCGCTCCGGACACGGAAACGCCGGCGCGCCTCGCCGCGCTCGAGGAGCGGCTGTCGGCCTTCGAGGCCGACGCGACCCGGCTGGCCGAAGAGGTCGGCCAGGCGGTCGCCACCGCCGAGAACGAACGCGGTGCGCTCGCCGAGCGCCTCGCCGCGACATCGGACGCGGTGACACAGGCGGCGCCCGCCTCCGCACTGTCGGCGCTGGACGAACGCCTTGCCACCCTCGAAAAGGTCGAGACCGGCACCTCGCAGGGGCAGGCCGTGGCGCTGGCACTGGCGGCGGCGGGCCTGCGCCGCGCCGTCGTCGAGGGCGCCGCGCTCGCCCAGCCGCTGGCGCTGGCCCGCAAGTTCGCCGCCGACGATGCCGCCATCGCACCGGCGCTGGCCACGCTCGATGCCGCCGCGACCAACGGCATTCCGTCCGAGGCCGTGCTGCGCGGCGAACTCGCGGCGATCGCCAACGCCGTGCATGTCGCCATGCGCGATGCGCCCGGAACGTCGTGGGGCAAGCGCACGCTCTCGCGCATCGAGGATGCCCTGTCGCTGCGCCGGCCCGCCACGACGGGATCGGGGCAGGAAGCCATGCTGGCACGCGCCCAGGCCTACCTCGCGAACGGCGATGTCGCCGGCGCCAGCACGACGCTCGCGAGCTATTCGGGCGCCGGCAGCGCGGCGGTGGCCGCATGGAGGGCCCGCGCGGCAAGCCGGGTCGCCGTTCTCGCCGCCGTCACCGCGATCGAGACGCGTGCCTATGAACGGATGGCCGCCGGCCAGTAGCGGCACCGTCGCCGGAGCGAACGGGCTGTCCGGACGGATAGCCCCAGAGTGCCGGAAATGGTGGTGGAGCCGAGGGGAATCGAACCCCTGACCTCCTCATTGCGAACGAGGCGCTCTCCCAACTGAGCTACGGCCCCACCGTGGCCAGACCGGGGCGAAAACGGCCCCCGGCGTCGGGACGGCGGATATTGTTGATGGGCCCCCGCGCTGTCAAGGCGGGCACACCGCCCACCGGCCCATTGCTGGACTTGGCCGCTGGACGGGGGCTAGTCTCGCCGCCGCCCGCCGGAGGAGCCGCGCCGCCGATGCAATCGCTGTTTCAACTGATCGACATCGTCCTCGACCTCTACACTTGGGCGCTGATCATCTCGGTCGTGCTGACCTGGCTGGTGCAGTTCAACGTGCTCAACACGTCGAACCGCATCGTCTATGTCGTCGGCGACTTCCTCTACCGCATCACCGAGCCGCTGCTGCGGCCGATCCGGCAGGTGGTGCCGTCGATCGGCGGCGTCGACATCTCGCCGCTGGTGCTGCTGCTGGCGATTTGGCTGCTGCGTAGCCTGCTGCGCGAGTATGGCCCCATCTGAGCGGCCCTGGCGGATCGTGAAAGACGGGGTCGCCGTGCGTATTCGCGTGACGCCGCGCGCGCGCCGCGCTGCCGTTGCCGGCATCGTCGCGCTGCCCGACGGACCGGCCATCCGCGTCGCGGTGGCGGCGCCGCCGGCCGATGGCGCCGCCAACGCCGCCGTGCTGAAGCTGCTGGCCGAGGCGTGGGGTCTCCCACGCTCGGCGCTCGCCATCGCGGCCGGCGCGTCGGGACGCAGCAAGACCATTACCGTGGCGGGCGATCCGGCCCGGCTCGCCACGACTCTCGAAACCTGGCTCACCGGTGCGGAAGGGGTATCGGCATGACCGCGGCGATCATCGACGGCAAGGCCTTCGCCGAGGGACTGCGCGCCCGCGTCGGCGCGGCGGCGGCTTCCCTCAAGGCATCCAGCGGCCTCGTGCCCGGCCTCGCCGTGGTGCTGGTCGGCGCGGATCCCGCCTCGCAGGTCTATGTCCGCAGCAAGAGCCGCGCCGCCGAGCAGGCCGGCCTCGCGCATTTCGACCACCATTTGCCGGCCTCGACGCCGCAGGCGGAGCTAGAGGCGCTCGTTGCGCGCCTCAACGCCGACGACGCCGTCGATGGCATTCTCGTGCAACTTCCCCTTCCGAAAGGGCTCGACTCGACGCGCGTGATCGCCGCCATCGATCCGGCGAAGGACGTCGACGGTCTCAACGTCGTCAACGCCGGCCTGCTGGCCAGCGGCAACATGGACCGGGCGCTGGTGCCCTGCACGCCCCTCGGCTCGCTGATGCTGCTGAAGGACCGCCTCGGCGATCTGTCGGGCGCCGACGCCGTCGTCGTCGGCCGCTCGGTGCTGGTCGGCCGGCCGATGGCGCAGCTCCTCATCGGCGAGAACTGCACGGTCACGGTAGCGCATTCGCGCACGCGCGACCTCGCCGCGCGCTGCCGCGCCGCCGACATCCTCGTCGCCGCCGTCGGCCGCCCGGAAATGATCCGCGGCGACTGGGTGAAGCCCGGCGCCACCGTCATCGACGTCGGCATCAACCGCGTCGCCGCGCCGACGCCGGAGAAGCCGGACGGCACGAAGCTCGTCGGCGACGTTGCCTTCGCCGAGGCGAAAGAGGTAGCCGGTGCCATCACGCCCGTGCCCGGCGGCGTCGGGCCGATGACCATTGCCTGCCTGCTGGCCAACACCGTCACCGCCGCCTGCCGGCGCCGCGGCGTCGCCGTGCCGGCTCAGCTCGCCAGCCGGTAGCGGACGACGCCCTTCACGGTCTCCGGGTCGGCCGGCTTGCCCTTGCGCAGGATCTCGATGCGCCCCGCGCGCGCGAGGTGCAGTGCCTGCTGGCGCACCGCCGGCAGGAAGCGCCGCCACAGGTCGGGCGGGTCGACCGGCCGCCGCCGGCCTTCGGCAATGGCCCGCGCCACCGCCTCGCCGGCGATGGAGCCGCCTGCCGGCAGGGCGGCCAGCGCGTCGAGGATGGCGCGAGCGACGGGATCGAGGACGGGGGGCGTGTCTGTCATGCGCGGCCTCTAGCATGCGGCCGGCCGGGCGGCCATATCGCATGCGGCGGGCTTGACGCGGCCCGGCCGGGGGGCGAGACAGGAACCCCGAACCTGGAGGGCAGCACATGCAGCCCGGGCTCGACGCGCTGATCGCCGCCACCGCCACCTTCGTGGCGACCCATATCCTGCTGGCCTCGGCGCCGCTGCGCGGGCCGCTGGCGGCGCGGCTGGGCGAACGCGGCTTCATGCTGCTCTACTCGGCCGTCGCGCTGGCGACCTTTGTCTGGATGATCGATGCATGGCGCGATGCCCCCTTCGTCGGCCTGTGGCCGGGCGGCGGCGGGCTCGACTGGCTGCCGGTGGCGGTCATGCCGGTGGCGCTGCTGCTGGCGGTCTGTGCCTTCACCACCGCCTCGCCGACCCTGCCGGCCGGCAGCGAGGGCATGATCTCGGCGCGAAATCCGGCTCCGGGCATCTTCCGTGTCACCCGCCACCCGTTCCTGTGGAGCGTCGTGCTGTGGGCCGGCGCGCACATCGTCGCGCGCGGCGATCTGGCGAGCCTTGTCATGATGGGCGGGATGGCCGGCCTCGCGGTGGCCGGCATGTTCCATATCGACCGCAAGAAGGAAGCCCGCCTCGGCGCCGACTGGGGGCCGATCCTGATGACCACCTCGATCCTGCCCTTCCGCGCGCTGGCCGAGGGCCGCGCGCGGATGGACTGGGCCGGCATCGGCTGGTGGCGCCCGCTGGTCGCGCTGGCGCTCTACGTCATCCTCATCTGGCTGCATCCCTACGTGACGGGGATGCCGGCGTGGCCGGCCTGATCAGCCGCGCAGCGCCTTCGCCAGCCGCAGCCGCAGCGCGTTGAGCTTGATGAAGCCCTGGGCGTCGCGCTGATCGTAGGCGCCGGCGTCGTCCTCGAACGTCACATGCGCGAGGCTGTAGAGCGAGTTGGGCGACTTGCGCCCCGTCACGATGACATTGCCCTTGTAGAGCTTGAGCCGCACCGTGCCCGACACATGCCGCTGGCTGTGGTCGATCGCCGCCTGCAGCATCTCGCGCTCGGGCGAGAACCAGAAGCCGTTGTAGATCAGCTCGGCGTAGCGCGGCATCAGCTCGTCCTTGAGATGCGCCGCGCCGCGGTCGAGGGTGATCGATTCGATGCCGCGATGGGCGGCGTGCAGGATGGTGCCGCCGGGCGTCTCGTAGACGCCGCGCGACTTCATGCCGACGAAGCGGTTCTCCACCAGGTCGAGGCGGCCGATGCCGTTGACGCGGCCGAGATCGTTGAGGCGCGCCAGCAGCGTCGCCGGCGACAGGCGCTCGCCGTCGATGGCCACGGCATCGCCATGCGCGAACTCGATCTCGATGGTCGTCGCCTTGTCGGGCGCGTCCTCCGGGGAAACGGTGCGCTGGAAGACCATCTCGTCGGGCGCCTGCCACGGGTCCTCCAGCACCTTCCCTTCCGAGGAGGAGTGCAGCAGGTTGGCGTCGACCGAGAACGGCGCCTCGCCGCGCTTGTCGCGGGCGATGGGAATCTGGTGCTCCTCGGCGAACCGGATGAGGCGGGTGCGCGAGGTGAGATCCCATTCGCGCCACGGCGCGATGACGCGGATCGACGGCTCTAGCGCGTAGTAGGACAGTTCGAAGCGCACCTGGTCGTTGCCCTTGCCGGTGGCGCCGTGCGCCACGGCGTCGGCGCCCGTGCGGCGCGCGATGTCGATCTGCCACTTGGCGATCAGTGGCCGGGCGATGGAGGTGCCGAGCAGGTACTGGCCCTCATAGAGGGCGTTGGCGCGGAACATCGGAAAGACGTAGTCGCGCACGAACTCCTCGCGCAGGTCCTCGACGAAGATCTCGCGCACGCCGAGCAGCTCGGCCTTGGCCCGCGCCGGCGCCAGTTCCTCGCCCTGGCCGAGGTCGGCGGTGAAGGTCACCACCTCGCAGCCATAGGTCGTCTGCAGCCATTTGAGGATGACCGAGGTGTCGAGACCGCCCGAATAGGCGAGCACCACCTTCTTCACGTCGCGCGCCGTCATGGATCGTCCTGCCGCCCGGGGGAGGGAGCGCGCCGGCACCGGGCCGGCAGCGCGGCCGGACTATACAGTCTCGCTCCCGCGCGGCAAGCGAGGCATCCCGGCGAACACCTCGACCCCGGCGATGCCGGCCAGGGCGAAGACGACACCGGACAACGCCAGCATCACACCGGCGGCGGCGGTGGCGAAGCGCAGCACGCGCAGGACGCTGTCGCGGTAAGCGGCGGGCGCCTCGGTGCGGCGGCGGCGGTCGCGGTGGCGGCGCGTCTTGTTGCGCGGAAAGCTCGCCGCGAACATGAAGATGCCGAGCACGATCAGGGCAATACCGGTCAGGAAGTCGTCCATGGACTCCACGCCTCGCGCCGCGTCCGAACGGACGCGCCGCACCCGTCCATGCCCCCGGCAAGGAAATTAGGGGCGGTTGGCCGCGTCGCGCAAGCCGGCGCCCGTCACGCCTGCGTGAGACGCGCCGTCAGGGCCTTCGACCGCGCCGCCAGCTCGGCCGGATCGTAGGCGCGGCGGGGCCCGGCACCCCAGATCGGCCCCGGCCAGGCGGGATCCTCGCGGAAGCGGGCGACGACATGGACGTGGAGCTGGGCAACCTGGTTGCCGATCGCCGCGACGTTGATCTTGTGCGGCGCGAACTGTGCCGTCAGCGCCTGCGCGGCCCGCCGCGTCTCGGAGGTCAGCGTCAGCGCGTCGGCCCAGGACAGGTCGGTCAGTTCCACCGCCCCGGCGCGCCGCGGCACGAGCAGCAGCCACGGGTAGGTGGCGTCGGTCGACAGCAGCACGTCGGACAGCTTCCAGCGAACGAGCCGCACCGTGCTGGCGGCGAGCCGCGGGTCGAGCGTGAAGCGGGGCATCGGCGTCCTCCCGGCGAGCCGGCGGGCCCGCGAACGGCCGCAAGTATAGCGCGCCGGTTGCAGTGGTGGAGGGCGACCGGCACCATCGGCCGCTACGGGCGGAGGGACGCATGCGCGCTGTGTGGTACGAGCGGACGGGGGCGGCCCGCGAGGTTCTGCGGACGGGCGAACTGCCGGCGGCGGAACCGGGGCCCGGCGAGGTGCGCGTGCGCCTGCACGCCTCGGCGGTCAATCCGGCCGACGCCAAGCGCCGCGCCGGCAGCTTCGGCATGGAATTTCCGCTCATCGTGCCGAACAGCGACGGCGCCGGCATCGTCGAGGCGGTCGGCCCAGGCGCCGACCCATCGCTGCTCGGCCGCCGCGTCTGGCTGTTCAACGGCCAGCGCGGCCGCGCCCTCGGCACGGCCGCCGAGTGCATCACGCTCGACGGCTGGCTGGTGGCGCCGCTGCCCGACGACATGGACTTCGCCGAAGGCGCCTGCCTCGGCATCCCCTGCATGACGGCGCACCGCAACGTCTTCTGCGACGGCCCGGTCGAAGGCAAGACGGTACTGGTGACGGGCGGCGCCGGCGCCGTCGGCCACTACGCCGTGCAATGGGCGAAATGGGGCGGCGCGACGGTGATCGCCACGGTCAGCGACGGCATGAAGGGCATGCACGCGCGCGACGGCGGCGCCGACCACACCATCGACTACCGCAACGAGGACGTCGCCGCGCGGGTGAAGGAGATCACCGGCGGCGCCGGCGCCGACCTCGTCGTCGAGGTCGACCTCGCGCGCAACCTGAAAAGCTCGACGGCGGCGCTGAAGCCGGGCGGCACCATCGCCGTCTATGCCTCGACCGGCGACCCCGAACGGCTGTTCTTCACCCTGGCGCTCAAATGCGCGGCGCTGCGCTTCATGGCGCTGTTCGCCGTGCCGCGCCCGGAGATCGACCGCATCCGCGCCGACATGGCGCGCTTCCTCGCCTCCGGGACCGCCATCCACAGGGTCGCCGCGCGCTTCCCGCTGGGCGAGTGCGCCGCCGCCCACGAGCTGGTCGAGAGCGGCGACAAGATCGGCACGGTGGTGGTGGAGCCGCAGCGGTAGCGGAGCCGGCGACCGACGAGCTACCCGTTGTAAATCTCGCGATAACAGCGCATCGCGCCGAGCGTGGTCGCTTCATACACGCCGCGCGATACGGCTCGGGCGAGGCAGTCGGCGGCGAGCGCGCCGGCCAGCGCAAGGTCGCTGACGGCATCGCGCGGCGCGCGACGGCCGGTGGCGACCGCGAACACCACGTCGCCGTCGAGCGGCGTCCACACCGGACGGATGGCGCGGGCGAGGCCGGCCTGCGCCATCATGGCGAGGCGTTGCGCCTGCGCCTTGTCGAGCGCGAGGTCGGTGGCGACCACCGCCAGCGTCGTGTTGGCCGGCAGGCGGGCGCCGGCGAGGTTCCACTCCAGATCGGGCAGGGGGGCGGCGGGCGGCGGCACGGCGCCATACTCGCCGTCGCGCTCGACCGTCCAGGCGTTGAAGGCGGCGCTGCCGTCGAGCAGCACCGAGCCGCGCGCATTCACCGCCGCCAGCGCGCCGACGGTCAGCCCCGACTCATGGACGATCGAGGCGCTGCCGAGCCCGCCCTTGAGGCCGCCCGCCATCGCGCCATGGCCGGCGCCGGCCGTGCCGAGGGCGAAATCCGCGCCCGCCGCGTCGCAGGCGGCCACGGCCAGCGCCCGATAGGGGTTGGGCAGATCGGGCCGCGCCGTCCATGCCTTGTCGCCGCCGTTGAGCAGATCGAACAGGATCGCCTGCGGCACCACCGGCACGCGCGCATTTCCGACCGGAAAGCCACGGCACTGCGACGCCAGCCACGCCATGACGCCGCCGGCCGCGTCGAGGCCGAAGGCCGAGCCGCCCGACAGCACGAGACCATGCACCGCCGTCACGACGCCGTCGGGCGCCAGCGCCGCCGTCTCGCGCGTGCCGGTGCCGCCGCCGCGAATGTCGACGGCGGCGACGAAATCTTCTTCCTGCGGCAACACCACGGTCACGCCGCTGCGGATCGCCTCGTCCTGCGCGTTGCCGACGGCGAGGCCGGGCACGTCGGTCAGCAGATTGCGCGCGCCGGTCCGCAGGATCACGCCAGCGTTCCCAGCAGGCGGGCGGCGGCGAGCGCCATCACCTGCGCCGACTGCACGAGGTCGTCGATCGCCACATGCTCGTCGGGCTGGTGCGCCAGTTCCAGCCGGCCGGGCCCGTAGGCGACGCAGTCGTGGAGATGGCCGAAGCGGGCGATGTGCTTCTGGTCGTAGGTGCCGGGCGAGGCGACGTGGCGCGACGGCGCGCCGAGCACGCGGGCGATGGCGCCGTCGAGCGCGCGCACTACCGGCGCGTCGGGCGCGGTCATGGTCGGATCGACGGCCCAGATGTCGGCGAGGCTGTAATCCAGGCCCGGCCGCTCGCGGCGCACGGCCTCCAGCAGGGCAACGAACTCGCCACGCACGTCTTCCAGCCTCTCTTCGACGAGGAAGCGGCGGTCGAGCACGGCGCGGCAGCGGTCGGCGACCAGTGCCGAGGGATAGCCCGAGGCCAGCTCGGCCTCGCCGCCGTGCAGCGAGTTCCAGTTGAGCGTCGAGGCGCGCGCGCCCTCGGGGATCACCGGCATCGCCGTGCGGCGGGCGGCAAGGCGCGGGTACAGCTCGCGCTCGACGCGGTCGAGCACGGCCGCCATGTCGCGGATCGCCGAGCGGCCTAGGAAGGGCATCGAGCCATGCGCGATGCGGCCGCGCAGCTCCAGCGTCGCCCACCACACGCCGCGGTGGCCGAGGCAGACGCAGTCCTTGTTCAGCGGCTCGGGAATGATGACGTGGTCGACGCGCGGCGGCGAGAAGTAGCCACGCTGCGCCAGCCAGGCGACGCCGCCATAGCCGCCCGTCTCCTCGTCGGCCGTGCCGGAAATCTCGATGGCGCCGGCCGACAGCAGGCCCGCGTCGATCAGCGCCTCGGCGGCGACGATGGAAGCGGCGAGGCCGCCCTTCATGTCGGCCGTGCCGCGCCCCCACACCTTACCGTCGCGGATCTCGCCGCCGAACGGGTCCACGGTCCAGCCGGCGCCGGCGGCGACGACGTCAATATGGCTGTTGAAGTGGACGGTCGGGCCGGGCCGGCCGCTCTCGTGACGACAGACGATGTTGAGGCGCGGATGGGCGTCGCTGTCGCCGGGCGAGCCCTCGGCACGCACGTACTCGCATTTGAACCGCCGCTTGCCGAGGCGCAGCGCCAGCGCCTCGCAGCACTCGGCATAGGCGTCGCCCGGCGGGTTGACCGAAGGGATGCGGACCAGCGCCGAGGTCAGCCTCGCGACCTCGTCGCGGCGGTCGGCCACGGCGGCGAGCAGGCGGTCGGCCACGGTGTCGAGCATGGAGGAAGGCTAGGTGCGCCCTGCGAACCGGTCAACGCGGGCGCGTGTTCATCCGCCCTCGGCCAGCGCCTCCAGCGCGGCGCGGTCGCGCAGTTCGACGGCGCTGCTGGTCAGCAGGCGGATCGGGCCGCCGGTCTTGAGCGCGGTGAAGCAGCGGCTGACGGTCTCGACCGTCAGGCCGAGATAGTCGGCGATGTCGGCGCGGCCCATCGGCAGCCGGACGGGGCTCGCCGGCTCGCCGCGCGCGGCCTGGCGGCGCGACAGCAGCAGCAGGAAACTGGCGATCTTCTCCGTCGCCGTCTTGCGCCCGAGCAGCAGCATCTGGTCCTGCGCCTGGGCCAGTTCGTTCGACGCCATCTCCAGCAGGCGGTGCTCGAGGCGCGGCAGGCGTTCAAGCAGCCCCTCGAAGCGGCCGCGGGGAAAGCGGCAGAGCGTCACGTCGCCGACAGCCTCGGCGGTATGGGCATAGGCCTCGTTCATGGCGAGGCCGAGGAAGTCACCGGGAAAGAGGAAGCCGGTGATCTGCCGGCGTCCGTCCGGCAGCAACTTGTAGAGCTTCACCGTTCCGCCGGTGAGGTTGTAGAGCGCGCCGGCCGGCTCGCCCTCGCCGAAGATGTCGGTACCATCGGCCGCCGCCACACGCGCGGCCATAGCATCGAGCCGGACGAGTTCGTCGTCGCTCAGGGCGGCACAGACCGCGCGCGGCCGCACCCCGCAATTGCGGCACGCCGCGCTGAGCATGCCGCCCTCGCAGCAATCGGCCACGCCGGCCGCGGACTTCACCGCATGCAGGCCGGTCGGCGTCATGGTCGTCGCCCTCGCATCGGGTGGATTTTACACCGAATCCTGTGGTTTCCCACATTGATCCAGAGCAATTTCCGCGGCAGCCACGGCACCGCTCCGGGACGGCCGTACCCCTTGACGCAGGTCAAAGACGCGGCATCCGCCGCGCCGCACAGTGCGGGCGTCCTGAGGATGCCGCCATGCACAGCCGCCTCGTCGCCCGTCGCCTGCCGCTCGAACGTCTCGAACAGGCCTTTGCCCTCGTCCGGGCGCTCGACCCGGCGCTGAGCGTCGAGCGTTGGCGGGCCTTCGCGCGCCGCGCCGTCGACGCGGCGCCGGACGAGGCGGGGATCGTCGTTCTCGAAACGCCGGACGGCTACCTCCACGGCCTGTTCTCCTGGCGCCGCGTCGACCGCCTGCTCGAAGGGCCTACGCTCGTCGTGGAAAATCTCGTGACCGCCGATCTGGGCGTCGGCGGCCTGACGGCGAGCCGGCTCGCCGACGCGATCGAGGCGCTCGCGCGCGAGGTCGGGTGTCGCAGCCTGCGGATCGAGGTCGGGCGCCGCCACCGCGACGAGCGCCTGCCCGGACGCATCGCCGAGGCGCTGGGACTGGCCGGTGCGAGGCCCGGCACGCTGGGCTTCGTCAAGCCGCTCGCCTGAGCCCCAGTCCTGAGCCCCGGTTGCGCCGCCGGGACCGGTGGCTAGACTGCGGGCATGTCGCTCCCCGCCCCCGCACTCGTCGCCGGCGCCCTGCCGCCGGTGCGCCTGCTCGCCGGCCGCGCCCGGCGCGTCGCCGCCGGACACCCCTGGGTCTTCGCCAACGAAATCGACATGGCGCGGGCCAAGGGCCGCATCGAGCCCGGCTCGCTGGTGCTCATCGAGGACGACAACGGGCGCGCCGTCGGTATCGCCACCTTCAACCCGCACCCGCTGATCGCCGCCCGCCTGCTGACGCGCGACGCGGGCGCGACCATCGACGCCGATTTCCTCGCCGCGAGGCTGGCCCGCGCACTCGCCGTGCGCGAGGCGCTCTACGCCGTGCCCTACTACCGCCTCGTCCATGCCGAGGCGGACGGATTGCCCGGCGCCATCGTCGACCGCTTCGGCGACACCGTGGTCCTGCAGCTCAACACCGCCGGCATGGAGCGTCTCGTCGAGCCGCTGGTGGCGGCGCTCGACCGCGTGCTCGCGCCGCGCGCCATCGTGCTGCGCAACGACACCGCCGTGCGGGAACTGGAAGGTCTCGACCAGTACGTGCGAGTGGTACGCGGCGACGGCGGCGGCCCGATCGAGGTGCTGGAGAACGGCTGCACCTTCTTCGCCGACGTGGCCGGCGGGCAGAAGACGGGCTGGTTCTACGACCAGCGGCACAACCGCGCGTTCGCCGCGGCGCTGGCGCGCGGCCGCCGCGTCGCCGACTTCTATACCTTCGCCGGCGGATTCGCCGTCGCGGCGGCGGTTGCCGGAGCCGCGCATGTCGACGCCTTCGACCGCTCGCAGCCGGCCCTCGACCTCGCCGCGCGCGCGGCGGTTGCGAGCGGCGTCGATGGGCGTGTCGCCACGCACAAGGCGGAAACCTTCACGACGCTGGAACGCCTCGCCCGCGAGGGCACGCGCTACGGGCTCGTCATCGTCGACCCGCCGGCCTTCGTGAAATCGAAGAAGGATTTCCACGCCGGCGTGCGCGGCTACCGCAAGCTGGCGCGCCTCGCCGCCGCCGTTGTCGAGCCGGGCGGCTTCCTGCTCGCCGCCTCGTGCTCGCACCACGTCGATCCCGAGACCTTCGCCGACCAGGTGCGGCGCGGTCTCGCCGATGCACGGCGCGACGGCCGCATCCTGCGATCGGCCGGCGCGGCACCCGACCATCCTGTCCATCCGTACCTGCCGGAAAGCGCCTATCTCAAGGCGCTGGTCCTGCAACTCGACTGACCGCACGCCGGCCGCGGACAACACGGCGGCACAGGAGGAGGCGACGATGAACGTCTTCATGACCGGGGCGACCGGCTATATCGGCGGCGCCGTGGCGCTGAAGCTGCTGGCCGCCGGACACACCGTCACCGGCCTCGCCCGCACCGCGGAAAAGGCGGAGGGCCTGAAGCGCCTTGGCCTGATCCCCGTCCTCGGCACGCTCGACGACATCGAGACCATCGAGGCGGCCGCGCGCGCCGCCGACGCCGTCATCAACCTCGCCAGCACCAACCATCCGGTGTCGGCCCGCACCATCGTCGCGGCGCTGGCCGGCAGCGGCAAACCGTACATCCACACCAGCGGCTCGTCGATCGTGGCCGACAATGCCGGCGGCGAGCGCAACGACACCGTGTACAGTGAGGACACGCCCTTCGCGCCGCTCGCCGACCGGGCCGGCTGGTTTGCGGTCGAACGGCAGATCGTGCTGCCGGCGGCGCAGCAGGGCGTGCGCTCGGTGGTGCTGACGCCGTGCATGATCTATGGCGACGGGCCGGGCCTCAATCGCGACAGCCTGCAGGTGCCGCTGATGATCCGCACGGCGCGCCAGTGGGGCGTCGCCGGCCATGTCGGCGCCGGCCGCAATGTCTGGTCGAACGTGCATCTCAACGACTGCGCCGACGCCTACCTGCTGGCGCTGGAACGCGCGCCAGCGGGTTCGCTGTTCTATATCGAGGCCGGCGAGGCGGCGCTCGGCGACATCGCCGCCGCGATCAACCGCAAGCTCGGCTTCGGCAACGCCACGAAGAGCCTGTCGCTGCCCGAGGCGATGCGCGCCTGGGGACCGAACATGGCATTGAGCCTCGGATCCAACAGCCGCATCCGCGCCGACAAGGCACGCGCCATGCTCGGCTGGGCGCCGCGCGGCCCGTCGCTGTTCGACATGCTGGCCGCCTGACGGCGCGCCGGCATCACGCGTCCGGCGGCAACGGCAGCGTCAGGCGGAAGGTCGTTCCCTCCGCGCCGGTTGCGTGCAGTTCGATGTCGCCGCCATGGGCGCGCATGACGTCGCGCGCGATGACCAGGCCGAGGCCGGTGCCGCCGCGGCGCGAGGAACCGGCAAACGGCTCGAACAGCCGCTCGCGCGCCTGTGCAGCGAGACCGGGCCCGTCGTCCACGACGTCGACGGCAAGCGCGCCGGGCACCGCGCCGGCCGTCGCCAGTCGCACGCGCACGGTGGTCGCGCCGGCCTCGAAGGCATTGCGCGCGAGATTGGCGAAGACGCGCCAGAGCTGGTCGCGGTCAGCCTCGACGACGGCGGCGATGGAGACCTCGTTGGCGATGGCGCCGCCGGGACCGCGTTCGTTGCCGGCGAGGATCGCGTGCTCGTCCGCGACCTGGTCGACGAGATCGCGCAGGCGGAACCGCGTGCGTTCGAGCGACGGCCCCGCGTCGCGCGCGAAGTCGAGCGTCTGCGTGCACAGGCCGATGGCGCGGTCGACGGCCTGGATCAGCGGCCCCGCAAGCCGCCGCACTTCCGGCTGCTGCAGCGTCGCCAGTCGGTCGGTCAGCAGCACCGCCGTCGACAGGATGCCGCGCAAATCGTGATTGATCTTGCCGACGGCCGAGCCGAGCGCCGCCAGGCGCGCCCGCTCGCCGAGCGAGGCGCGCACATCGCGCTGCATGCCGACTAGGGCCTGCTGCACGACGCCAAGTTCGTCGCGGCGCGCGGTCGGCGCCACGCCGGCGGCCTCGTCCTGCGGCGCGCGCGCGAAGTCGGCGACACCGCCGGCGATGCGGCCGAGCGGCCGCGCCACCAGCCAGCGCAGCACGAGATAGAGCAGCACGCCGGTGATCAGCGAGATGACGATCGACAGCAGCAGCACGTTGCGTGAGTAGGTCAGCATTGCAGCGCACAGCCGTTCCTCGTCGAGCACCACCTCGACGACGAGGTCGGGCTCATTGGCCGGCGCGGCGATGACGCGCATGACGCGGTTGCGGCCGGCCAGCATGGTGCCCAGCGCCGCGCCGACGCGTGGCAACAGCGCCCGCTGGCGCAGATCGACGACCACCTCGACCGGCGGCGGCATGTCGGCGAACAGCAGCACGCGGCGGTCGGGACGGGCGAGCACGATGGCGCGCGCGCCGGCCAGCCGCAGCACCTCGTTCTTGGTGCCGCGCGCGATGGCGCCGTCGGGCATCGTCTCGATCGCCAGCGCCGCGAGGCGGGCTGCGGCGGCACGCTCGGCCAGCCAGTTGACGCGGAAATTGGCGATCGACGGCAGGTAGATCAGCACCTCGGCCAGCATGACGAACGCCACCGTCAGCGCCAGCAGGCGCGCGGACAGCGATTGCGTCAGGGGCGGCACGTCGATACGTGCGATTCCGGCCATGAATCGTTCATAGCATAACAAGCTGATGTGGAACGTACCGTTCGCGCATGCACGCTAGGGAAGCAGCCGCAGCAGGCGCACCAGGGCGCGCGTCGTCGGCGAGAACAGCGCGTCCTCGTACCAGGCACCCGCCGCCCTTTTGCCGGCCTCACCGAGGGTCGGGTACGGCGCCACCACGGCCGCCATCGCCGACAGCTTCAGGCCGCGCGACAGGGCCAGCACCCAGGGCTGGATCAGCTCGCCGGCGTGGGCACCCGCGATGCTGCAGCCGAGGATGCGTCCGGCGCGCCCGGCGACGACCTTGACCATGCCGGCGGTGCGCCGCTCGGCACGCGCGCGGTCGTTGTCGGCGAACGGCGCGACGGTGACGCGCACGCGGTCGCCGTGGCGGGCGCGCGCCTGTGCCTCGGTGAGGCCGACATGGGCAAGCTCCGGGTCGGTGTAGGTGACCCAGGGAACGGCGCGCGGCGTGGCGTCGACCGGCAGGCGGAACAGCGCGTTGCGGACGACGAGGCCGGCGTGCCAGCCGGCCACGTGGGTAAACTGGAGGCCGCCGGCGACGTCGCCGACCGCCCAGACGCGGCGGTTGGTGGTGCGCAGGCGGCGGTCGACGACGAGGCCGCGCGGGCCAGTGGCGATGCCGGCGGCCGCGAGGCCAAGATCCTCGACGTTGGGGCGGCGGCCGACCGCGACGAGGATGTCGCTGCCGGCCAGCCGGCGCTCGGCCCCATCGGGGCCGGCGACCGCCAGCGCGATGCCGCCATCGGCGCCACGCTCGACGCGGCCGACCCTGGTGCCCTCGTGGATGGCGACACCCTCGGCGACCAGGGCGTCGCGCACCACGGTGGCCAGCGCAGGATCGTCGTTGCCGAGGCAGCGCTGCGCCTCGACGACCGTCACCGCGCTGCCGAGGCGGCGAAAGGCCTGCGCCAGTTCCATGCCGATCGGCCCGCCGCCGACGACCAGCAGGTGCCGCGGCAGCGTCGCGCGCTCGAAGATCGTCTCGTTGGTCTCGTAGGGCACCGTGTCGAGGCCGGGAATCGGCGGCACCGCCGCGCGCGAGCCGGTGGCGACGACGAAGCGCCGGGCGACGACGCGCGTTCCGTCGTCGCCCGCGACCTCGCGCGGCCCCACAAAGCGCGCGTGGCGGGGAATGACCCGCACCCCAAGCCCCTCGAAGCGCTCGACGGAATCGTGCGGCGCGATCTGCGCGATGACGTCGTGGACATGGGCGCGCACGCGGGCGAAGTCGACGCTGGCGGGCGCGCGGTCGATGCCCAGCGCCGCGGCGCGCGCCGCGCCCGTGGCCGCCGCGGCGGCGGCCAGCAGCGCCTTCGAGGGCACGCAGCCGGAATTGAGGCAGTCGCCGCCCATCCGGGCGCGCTCGAACAGCACCACCGACAGGCCGAGCCGCGCCGCGCCGGCGGCGACCGACAGGCCGCCGGAACCGGCGCCGATGACGCAGAGGTCCGCGCGGATGGTCTCGCCCATGGCCGCAGCCTAGCCGATGCCGCCGCGCCGCGCCCTGACGCGGCGCCAGACCACCGGCACCAGCGCCAGCGCCGCCAGCGCCAGCAGCGGCAGGAGCACTTCGGGAGCGAAGACGATGGCGAGATCCGGCTCGCCGCCGGCGGCGAAGACGGCACCCAGCCCGGCGCCGACCCAGGCGTAGATGAAGGTGCCCGGGATGATGCCGAGGATCGTCGCCACGACGTAGGTGCGCAGCGGCACGCCGAAGAAGGCCGGCGCGAGATTGACCAGCCAGAAGGGAAACAGCGGCACCAGGCGCAGCACCAGCAGGTACGACATGGCGTTGTCGCGCAAGCCGGCCTCGAGCCGCCGCATCGCCGGGCCGGCGCGCCGCCGCAGGGCGTCGCCGAAGGCCGTGCGGGCGGCGAGGAACACCGCCGTGGCGCCGACCGTGGCACCGGCCAGCGCGGCGAGCCCGCCGGCGACCGTGCCGAACAGGAAGCCACCGGCAAGCGTCAGCAGGGTGCCGCCGGGCAGCGAGAAGGCGACCGCCACCGCGTACAGCAGCGCAAAGGCCGCCAGGGCCCAGACGCCGAGGCGTTCGACTTCGCCCGCCAGCCATTCATGGTTGTCACTCAGCGCGGAAAAACTCGCATAGCGATCCAGCCCGAGGGCGAAGAAAAGCCCCAATCCGGCCGCCAGCACCGCCAGCGGCCACAATCGTGCCAGACCGCGCCGGGGCGGCGGACCATCCTGCGGGTCGGGCTGGCGCGTCGTGCCGGGTGCGGGAGGGCTTGTCATGTCCGGTGGAGGTAGCGGCCGCGCCGGTCACCTGCCAGTCACCGTTGCGTGACGCGGCCGGGCGACGCAGGCGGCCAGTTGCGTTGACAGGCGGGGCGAGCCTTCCGTATACAGCGCGGGCTTTCGGCGACCCCCAACCGCAGGACTTCCGCGCGTGAAACGGACCTATCAGCCCAGCAAGCTCGTGCGCAAGCGGCGCCACGGCTTCCGCGCGCGCATGAAGACTGTTGGCGGGCGCCGGGTTCTGGCACAGCGCCGCGCCAAGGGCCGCAAGCGGCTGTCGGCCTGACGGCCCGACGATCGCGGCCGGCGCGACCAGGGGACTGCCCGGCAAAGCGGGGATGAGGATGGACGCTCCGGGCTCGACCGCGGGCGCGAACAATCTTTTGACGGCACCCGCCGCTCGCGTCCGGCCCGGTCGCCTGCGCCGTCGCGCCGATTTCCTGCGTGTCGCCGCCGGGCGGCGCAAGGTAGCGGTGCCCGGCCTCGTGTTGCAGGCTGCCGCCCGGCCCGACGGTCTTCCCGCCAGCGAACCGGCCATCCGCGTCGGCTTCACCGCCTCACGCAAGGTCGGCGGCGCCGTGGCGCGCAATCGCGCCCGCCGGCGCCTGCGCGCCGCAGTGCGCGACGTGCTGCCAGATGCCGGCCGGGCCGGCACCGACTACGTGGTGATCGCTCGTGCCGGCACCGCGGCCCGCCCCTACGCCGCGCTCGTCGACGACCTGCGCGCGGCAATCGCCCGTCTCGACGGTCAGCGTCGCGAGGGCCGGACGTGAGCGCCGCTGCCGCCACCGCCGGCCTGGCGCTGCGCGGCGCCATCCGCTGCTGGCAACTGTTCGCCGCGCCGCTGCTCGGCGCCAACTGCCGTTACGAGCCCTCGTGCTCGCACTACGCCGCCGAGGCGATCGCCCGACACGGGCCCGCCGCCGGCCTCTGGCTCGCGCTGCGCCGCATCCTGCGCTGCCACCCGTGGGGTGGCGCGGGCTGGGACCCGGTGCCGCCGCCCCCCAGCTCCGGGCGCTGAAGCGACATGGACCAGAAGAACCTCATCATCGCGATCGCCCTGTCGGTGGCGATCCTGCTCGGCTGGAACATCTTCGTCGAGGCGCCGCAACAGCAGCGCCAGGCCGAACTGGCACAGCAGGCGGAAATGGCGCAGCCGAAGGGCGACGTCGTCGGCCCGCCGGTCCCCGGCGCCGCGGTCAGCGGCGAGGCCGCCACGCCGCCGCGCGAACAGGTGCTGGCGCAGGTGCGCCGGGCGAAGATCGAGACGCCGGCGCTGTCCGGCTCGATCGATCTCGACGGCGGCCGGCTCGACGACCTCGTCCTGCTGCGCCACAAGGTGACGCCCGAGCCGGGCAGCCCCGACGTCACCCTGCTCGCCCCGCCGGGCGCCAAGGACCCGTACTACGTCGAGTACGGCTGGGTTGACGAAGCGCAGCGCATCTTCGGCCTCGGCGATGCGCGCTGGCAGTCGAGCGGCGGCACGCTGACGCCGGCGACCCCGCTGACGCTGACGCTCGACAATGGCGGCGGACTGCTGTTCACCCGCACCATCGCCGTCGACAAGGACTATCTCTTCACCGTCACCGACCGCGTGACCAATCGCGGCACCGAGACGGCGAGGCTGTTTTCCTTCGGCCGCGTCCGCCGCATCGGCACGCCGGAGACCCTTGGCTTCTTCGTGCTGCACGAAGGGCCGATCGGCATGATCGGCGGCGTGCTGCAGGAGCCGGACTACGACGACCTCGTCGATGACCGCACGCGCGAGCAGGCCTCGACCGGCGGCTGGATCGGCTTCACCGACAAGTACTGGCTGGTGGCGCTCGTGCCCGACCAGCAGGCGGCCGTCGATGCCGCCTTCCGCCATACCGCCGAGAACGGAATCGACCGCTATCAGGTCGACATGCGCGGCGCCTGGCAGACGGTCGCGCCGGGCGCCAGCGCGGAGGTGACGCACCGCCTGTTCGCCGGCGCCAAGCGCGTGCAGGTGCTCGACGCCTATCGCGACAACCTCGGCATCGAACGTTTCGACCGCGCCATCGACTTCGGCTGGTTCTTCTTCCTGACCAAGCCGCTGCTGCACTTCCTCATCTGGCTGTCGAACTATCTCGGCAATTTCGGCCTCGCCATCCTGGCCCTCACGGTCCTGGTGAAGCTCGCCTTCTTCCCCCTCGCCAACAAGTCGTACCGGGCGATGAGCAAGATGAAGGCGCTGCAGCCGAAAATGACCGAGCTGCGCGAGAAGTATGGCGACGACCGCCAGAAGATGCAGCAGGAGCTGATGGGGATGTACCGGCGGGAGAAGGTCAACCCGGTATCGGGTTGCCTGCCCATCGTCATCCAGATCCCGGTGTTCTTCGCGCTCTACAAGGTCATCTTCATCTCGATCGAAATGCGGCACGCGCCGTTCTTCGGCTGGATCCATGACCTGTCGGCCGTCGACCCGACCAACCTGTTCACGCTGTTCGGGCTGATCGACTGGTCGCCGCCGTCGCTGCTTCACCTCGGCATCTGGCCGATCATCATGGGCGTCACGATGTTCGCCCAGATGAAGCTCAACCCGGCGCCGGCCGATCCGATCCAGGCGAAGATGTTCGCCTTCATGCCGCTGATCTTCACCTTCTTCCTCGCCAGCTTCCCGGCCGGGCTGGTGATCTACTGGACGTGGAACAACCTGCTGTCGATCATCCAGCAGTACGTCATCATGCGCTCGATGGGCGTCGCCATCGGCGGCGGCACGACAGCGCCGCCAAAGCCGGCCGGCGGCAAGACGGGCTGACGTGACCGCGCCGGACGGAGACGACGCCGTTCCGCCGGCCGGAGACGACGCCGCGGAAGCGGCGCGGCGCCTGTTCGCCGGTCCCTGCGATTTCGCCGCCGCGGCGGCGACGGAGGCGGCGCTGCCGCCAACACGGTTGCCGGAAGTCGCCTTCGCCGGCCGCTCCAACGTTGGCAAGTCGTCGCTGGTCAACGCGCTGACCGGCCGCACGACGCTGGCTCGTACTTCGCACACGCCCGGCCGCACACAGGAACTGATCTTCTTCGATCTCGGCGGACGGCTCGGGCTGGTCGACCTCCCGGGCTACGGCTATGCGAAAGTCGCCAAGGGCAAGGTCGCGGCGTGGACACGGCTGGTCGAGGCCTATCTCGCCGGCCGGCCGACGCTGCGGCGCGTCTGCCTGCTGGTCGACGCCCGCCATGGCCTCAAGGAGAGCGACCGCGCGACGATGCGCCTGCTCGATTCCAGCGCCGTCGTCTATCAGCTCGTCCTCACCAAGATCGACGCCGTCGGACCGACCCTGCTGGCCGAACGCATGGAACAGACCGCCGCCGTCGCCGCCGGCCATACCGCCGCCTTTCCCGAGGTGCTGGCCACCAGCGCCCGCAAGCACCGCGGAATCGAGGCGCTGCGGACCGCGCTCGCTGCATTCGCCCTGCCGACGCCGGCGGGCTGAGGGCGTTTCCGGCGCGCGCCGAATTGCATTAACGTCGCCGGCGAGATGGCATCGAGGGGAAGCGGAGCATCATGGCGGACAAACCCGCGGCGGCCAAGGCCGCCGAACTGATCGGCAAGGCCGCCACCCTGGTCGAGGCGCTGCCCTACATGCGCCGCTTCGCCGGCCGCACCTTCGTCGTCAAGTACGGCGGCCACGCCATGGGCGACGACGCCGTCGCGCACTCCTTCGCGCGCGACATCGTGCTGTTGAAGCAGATCGGCATCAATCCGGTGGTGGTGCACGGCGGCGGGCCGCAGATCGGCCGCATGCTGGAGCGCCTCAAGATCAAGAGCGAGTTCGTCGACGGCCTGCGCGTCACCGACGGCGCCACCGTCGAGATCGTCGAGATGGTGCTGTCCGGCACCATCAACAAGCAGATCGCCGCCGCCATCGGCGCCGCCGGCGGCACCGCTGTCGGCCTGTCCGGCAAGGACGGCGGCCTGATCCGCGCACGCAAGCTGACGCGCACGAAGCGCGACACCGACAGCAACATCGAGAAGGTGCTGGACCTCGGCTTCGTCGGCGAGCCCGAGCATGTCGACGCGCGCATCCTCGACGTCTTCGCGCGCTCGCAGATCATCCCGGTGATCGCACCGATCGGCGTCGGGCCGGACGGCGAGACCTACAACATCAACGCCGACACGGTGGCCGGCGCCGTCGCCGCGGCGGTGAAGGCCACCCGGCTGCTGATGCTGACCGATGTCGCCGGCGTGCTCGACAAGTCGGGCCAACTGATCACCGACCTGACGGTCGAGCAGGCGCGCGGCCTCGTCGCCGACGGCACCATCAGCGGCGGCATGATTCCCAAGATCGAGACCTGCATGGCCGCCGTCGAGGCGGACGTGGAGGCGGCCGTCATCATCGACGGCCGCTCGGAGCACTCGGTGCTGCTGGAAGTATTCACCGAGCACGGGGCGGGCACGGCGATCTGGCGCGGGTTCTAGGGCGTGGAAACCCGGGACGCACCTGTCACGGCCAGGAGAGATTCCGGAGCACTCCGCCCACTATAGCCAAGATAAAGGTAAAGAAGAACAGATATACAGTTAGACGAATATAGTCGACGTAACGTTTTTTAGAGCATTTCAGGATCATATTCCTCGTCTTCTCGTAAATAGGCTCATTGCTACTTTTAACCGGAGAGCACGAAGTAAACAGAATCCACCTGTTTATTTTGCTGCCAAGCGCCCTCTCAATATCCCCGTTTATTTTGTCCATGATGCGGGACACGCCCAAGCCTAGGCAGGCCAGCACGACAAATAGGCCGGCGGAGGCCGTCAGCAAATAGCTCGCAATGGCTGCCATGCTTTCCACGTCTGACGCTCGCTCGTCCGGCAGGACGTTGCCGCGTCAACGGCGGATCGACAACCGCGACCACGCACCATGCCGCTCGGGCCTGACGCTTGAAAGAGCAGATTTTCGAGAACGACAGCGGCGTCACGAAGGACGGCGCAAGGACGCGCGTCAGCCGGCCATACCCGCGACGAACTCGATCTGCCAGTCCATCTCGTCCTGCGACAACGGCCAGTCGCGGCCCTCGACCTCGGCGAGAACGCCCGAGGGCGGGATGCCGGCAAGTTGCGTCTGCAGGCGCACGGCGAGCGCCATCGTGAAGCCGGCCTTCCACGCCAGCGCCACCAGCGCCTTGCCGTTCTGCAACGCCGCCGCTTTCTCGATGACGCCTTCCGCCACTCCCGCGCCATAGGCCATCGCCGCGATGACGAAGGCGCGGTCGCCGGCGGCGAGCGCCTCGGTCACCACGGCCTCGTCGAGGTTGCCGCCATCGGCCAGGTCGTGCACGCGCACGGTGGCGCTCGCCGCGCGGACTGGCGGCGCCGGGCGCACCAGATGAAGCTGCGTGACCTTGGGGTCGCGCACGCCTTCATCGAGCCGCCGCTCGACGATACCGGCAACGGCCGCGAGCGTGCCGGCGTCGAGATCGGAGCGCTGCTGCAGCTCGTCGAGCAGGGAGCGTGCGACGAAGCTTGCGATGCGCCGCGCCGCCGCCGGCGGCAGGCTCGGCCGCTGCACCAGCGGGGCATGCCACGCCGTCATGTCGGGGGCGGCGTCGATGATGCGGTCGAGGGTTTCCTCGCGGATCTGCGCGCTGTGATTGCCGAGCAACTCGGCGACGGCCGAGCCATCGCCACTGTCGACGATGGCGTCCGCCACCACCTCCGCGACGCCATCGCGGCGCGAAATGGCGGACAGCGCGCCCCGCGCCGGGCCAGTGCGAATGATGTCGAGCAGCAGTTCGTCCGACAGCACCGGCGAGTATTCGAGCAGCGGACCGCAGACCACCAGTTCGCGGTCGCGCGCCAGTTGCTCGACGATTCCGATCGGCGCGTTCGGTACGTCCTTCAGCGCCTCGGCGAGGATCGAGCGCACCATCGTCACCTGGTCGCGCGCCAGCACCTCGAGCGCCTCGGTGGTCAGCCGGTTATGGCTCGACCGCGGCGAGGGACCCAGGCCGGGCGCGACCTGTGCGATCTTGGTGGCGACGGTCTGGCGGACTCCGGCATCGGCGTCACGCGCCAGCAGCAGGTCGGCCTGGCGCGGCGTCATGTCGTTGCGCGCGACCTCGCGTCGGACCTCGGGATCGGGATCGCTGGCGAGGTAGTAGAGAATTTCCGGCTGCACGTCGCCGCGCGACGCCAGTACGCGGCGCACGTCGCCATCCTTGGCCTGGGCCATGCGCTTGGCGGTCTCGTAGTCGAGACCGCGGACGAGGCCACGACTGAGTTCCGTCGCGCTCAAGCGACTGCCTCCCCGCCGGAAGACGATGCGGCCGCCGCCGACTCGGCAACGGCCCAGCCCGACTTGCCGCGCGCCTTGGCCTGGTACATGGCCGCGTCGGCGCGGGCCAGAAGATGGCGCATGTCTTCCCCGGTGTCCGGCTCCCACGCGGCGACGCCGACGGAAGCACCCAGCGGCTTTGCCGGGTTGGGCGCCCGCTCGCGCAGGCCGGCCACGGTCTGGGTAATGTCCTCCGCCCGCCGCTCACCCTCGGCCAGGGCCGCGCCGTCGAGCCAGAGCACGAATTCGTCGCCGCCGATGCGGGCGACGAGGTCGTAGCTGCGGCTGCGCACCTTCAGCACGTGCGCGAGCTCGCGCAGCACGTTGTCGCCGACCTCGTGGCCATAGTTGTCGTTGACCGGCTTGAAGTGGTCGAGGTCGACATAGAGCAATACGCCCTGCTGCCGGTTGCGCTCGGCACGGTCGAGGCTGGCGACGAGCTGGTCGGCCAGCGCGCGGCGGTTGAGCAGGCCGGTGAGGCCATCGGTCGACGACAGCCGCTCCAGTTCGCGCTGGTCGGCGATCTGGCGCAGGGCGATCGCCATCTGCCCGCCGACTGCTTCCAGCAGCGCCTCGTCGTCCTCGCCCCAGGGTCCGGCGGCGCGACTGCGCACCAGTGCCAGCGCGCCGTTGATCGTGCCGTGGTAGCGCGTCGAGCGGGCGAGCAGGTTCCACGCGCCGGTACGCACCGCGATGCGGCCGTCGCCGGTCGCCAGGGCGCGGGCGACGGTCGGCGGATCGAAGCCGGGCGGCCAGCCGCCATGGCGCGCGGCCTCGCGCCAATCGACACCGTCGGAAGTCTCGAACACTGCCGCTACGGACGACGTGGCGCGGCCAAGCATCGACACCGCGGCGGCAAGCATGGCCTGCGGCCGCGCTTCCTCGCGGATCTGGCGGACGATGTAGGCGACGACCTGCTCGCGCACCTTGGCACGCGCCAGTTCGCTGTCGCGCAGGCGCTCGCGCGTCACGTCGCGGGCGAGGCCGCGGGCGCCGCACCAGCCGCCGTCGCGGTCGCGCACCGGCATCGCGCTGGCCAGCAGGCAGGCCTCGGCACCGGCCGAGTCGAGCACCCAGACCTGCGCGTTCTCGACCGGCTCGTCGGCGGCGAACGGCCGCAGTCCGGCCGGGTCCGCCGGATCGATCAGCAGTTCGCGGGGATGACGGCCGACCAGTTCGTCGGCGCTGAAACCGAGTGCGCCGTGCGGCGAAACAAACACGAAGCGGCCGTCTTCGCCCGTCTCCCAGGCGAAGTCGCTGGAGATGGTGACGAGGTCGCGGTAGCGCTGGCGCGAGTCGACCAGCGCGTTGCGGATGTTCACATCGTAGGATTCGTCGCGCGCGAGCACGCAGACGACGCCGCTGTCGAGCGGCATGGCGGTGCACAGGTGCCATTGCCGGCCGCTCGCCGTACCGACGTCGAGGCGCTCGACGATGCTCGACGTGCCCTCGGCGGCACGCCGCACCAGCGCCGTCAGCGACCCGCCGGGGCCGCCGAGGCTGGCGGCGAGACGCGCGCCGGCACCATTGGCGGCGACGATCGCACCACCGCGGTCATAGACAATCACTGCGCCCGGCCAGCCGGCGACGAGCGCCTGTGCCGTCGCCGGCATGACGGTCGGCGGCGGCCGCGACGGCGGCCGTTCGACGGGCTCGACGGCGATGACCGGCGACGATGGCATGGGCTTCAGCCCTCGGTGCCGGTGCGGGCGGGCCCCGGTCGGCGCATCGGCACGGCATCGAACGATACCGGCTTCGGTACCGCGAACTGGTCGATGTACTTGGACGGCTTGCCGTAGAGATAGCCCTGGCCATACTCGATGCCGCATTCGCGCACCAGGCGGGCCACCTCCTCTCGCTCGATCATCTCGGCGATGGTGGTGATCGACAGGTCGCGGCACATGCCGGCCATGGCCTTCAGCAGTGCCTTGCCGCGCACATTGCGAATGGCATTGTGGACATAGCCGCCGTCAATCTTGACCACGTCGATATGCAGTGCCGAGAGGTACTGGAAGGCCGACACGCCGGCGCCGAAATCATCGAGGCAAACGATGTGGCCGGCGTTGCGCAGGCCCTGGATGACGTTGTTGGCCTCAGGCAGATTGTCGAGCTTCGCCGATTCGGTGATCTCGAACAGGATGTTGTCGCGCGCCGTGCCGGCGCCGCGCAGCATCGCCAGCAGCGCCTCGACGAAGGACGGCGTCGACAGCGAGCGGCCCGACATGTTGACCGCCACCATGTACTTGTAACCGGCCCCGTTGGCGCCGCGCAGCCACTCCAGCACCTTGCGGCACATGGCGAGGTCGAAGTCGCAGATGAGCCCGACCTCCTCGGCGAAGGTGACGAACTCGTAAGGCGAGGCGCCAAGTTTCTTGTCGAAGCGGACGAGCGCCTCGAAATGGTGCGGCTGGCCGGTCAGCAGGTCGCAGATCGGCTGGAAGGCGACGTCGAAGTTCGCGGCCTCGATGAGCTTGCCGTAGGCGCCCATCTTCTCGACCGTCTCGTCGGCCAGCACCGACAGGCTCTCGGTCAGCGAACGGAAGCTGAAGGCTTCCGGTGTCGTGTCGCAGTAGCGGTTGATGGTGTAGACCAGCGCCTTCACGGCGTCCTGCTCGGACAGTTGCGCCGTGTCGACGTCAATCGTCTGTTCGGCGACGCTGATGCCGTGACCGGCCGGATCCGCGGCGCGCGCCAGCGTCTCGATCTCGCGCACCAGCGCCTTCACGTCGAGATCGATGCGATGGACGAGGCTGAACTTTTCGTCGGACAGTTGCGCCGCCGTGTCGCCGCGCAGCGAACTGGCGCGCAGGGTGGCGCCGATGGTCTGCGCCAGTTCCTGGCGCGAGTCCTCGCCGAGTCGGTCGCGCAGCTCGACGAAGTTGTCGAGGTCGAGCAGGGTCAGGCGGCTGTCCTCGCCCGAGGCCCGCGCGTCCTCGACCGCGCGCGTCGCGGCGCTAGCGAAGGAGGCCTTGTCGAGCACGGTGCTGTCCGGCATGCGGCCGACCGAGTCGACCTCGATGACGCGCGGCACTGGCGCCATGCGCAGCGACAGGTAGGTGTGGCCGCCGAGTTCGCGCATGTGGAAGCCGGACAGCGCCAGCGGCGGCGTCTCGCCCGTCGCACCGACGAGCCGGACGGCGACGTTGTCGATGCGTGTGCCGCGCCGGGCATTGCGCAGCAGACGCTCGACCACCGCGCGGTCCGCCTTCGCCACGCAGTCGAGGAAACAGGTGCCGACCAGCGCATCGGCGGTACGGCCGACGAACGCCTTGGTCGCACCGGCGGCGAAGGCGATCATGGCACCCTCGCCGATTTCCAGCAGGATGTCGGCGCTGGTGAAGGCCAGTGCCACGAAACGGTCGCGCTCGGCGCGCAACTGGCTCACGGCCTCGCGCGGTTCCCCCGTCGCGGCGACGGCAACGGCGACGCTCTTGTTCAAGCCCATTCGACGGCCTCGTCCTGTCGGGCGGACGCGGAACGGGCGGCACCGTCCCGGCCCCGTCCGCCGCGTCCCGCAAGGCTAGCGGCAGGCCGGTAAACGAAGGGTTGACGGCGCGACGTCCGCGCCCGCCGCGACGGCCGGGCGGGCGTTGACAGGCCCGCGCGGCGAAGGCCATCTTCGCGGCCCGCTGCGGGCCCGGGGGCCGCGCGCGTCTGACGGGAAGAAGCGATGGCCGACAACGATCTCCGCGCGCGTATCGAGGCGGCCTGGGAGGCGCGCGCCTCGCTGGGCTTCGACACCAGGGGCGAGGCCCGCGACGCCGTCGTCGCGGCGCTGGCCGGCCTCGACGCCGGCACGCTGCGCGTCGCCGAGAAGACGGCGGGCGGCTGGCAGGTCAACGAGTGGCTCAAGAAGGCGGTGCTGCTGTCGTTCCGCCTCAACGATTCCGGCGTCGTCCCCGGCGGTCCCGGCTCGGCCTGGTGGGACAAGGTGCCGTCGAAGTTCGCCGGCTGGGGCGAGACCCAGTTCCGTGCCGCCGGCTTCCGCGCCGTGCCGACCGCGGTGGTGCGCTACTCCGCCTTCGTCGCGCCGGGCGTTATCCTGATGCCATCGTTCGTCAACGTCGGTGCCTATGTCGGCGCCAACACCATGATCGACACCTGGGCGACGGTCGGCTCGTGCGCCCAGATCGGCGCCAACTGCCATATCTCGGGAGGCGTCGGCATCGGCGGCGTGCTGGAGCCGCTGCAGGCCAACCCCGTGATCATCGGCGACAACTGCTTCATCGGCGCCCGCTCCGAGGTCGCCGAGGGCGTCATCGTCGAGGACGGCGCCGTACTCGCCATGGGCACTTTCCTAGGCGCCTCGACCAAGATCATCGACCGCGCGACCGGCGAGGTCTTCCTCGGCCGCGTGCCGGCCTACGCCGTCGTCGTGCCCGGCTCGCTGCCGGGCAAGGCGCTGCCCGACGGCACGCCGGGGCCGGCGCTCTACTGCGCGGTCATCGTCAAGCGCGTCGACGAGAAGACACGCGCGCGCACCTCGATCAACGACCTGCTGCGCGACTGATGGCCGACGGCTCGCCATCGGTCGACCCGGTCGCGTTCGCCGCCGCGCTCATCCGCTGCCCCAGCGTGACGCCGGTGGATGCCGGCGCCCTCGACCTGCTCGAGGCGACGCTGCGGCCGCTCGGCTTCGCTTGCCATCGCCTGCGCTTCGAGGAGGCGGGCACGGCGCCGGTCGACAATCTTTACGCCCGGCTTGGCGACGGCGCGCCGAATTTCTGCTTTGCCGGCCACACCGACGTGGTGCCGGCCGGCAACGCCGCCGCCTGGCAGGACGACCCCTTCGCCGGCAGGATCGCCGACGGCCAGCTCTGGGGCCGCGGCGCGTCGGACATGAAGGGCGCCATCGCTGCCTTCGTCGCCGCCGTCGCCCGCTACCTCGCCAGCCATGGCCGGCCGGCCGGTTCGATCAGCCTGCTCATCACAGGCGACGAGGAAGGCCCGTCGATCAATGGCACGCGGAAGGTACTCGGCTGGCTCGCCGAGCGCGGTGAGGCGCTCGACGCCTGCATCGTCGGCGAGCCGACCAATCCCGAGGCGCTCGGCGACATGATCAAGATCGGCCGGCGCGGCAGCCTGCACCTGCGCGTCACCGTGCGCGGCACGCAGGGCCACACCGCCTACCCGCACCTCGCCGACAATCCGGTGCATCGCCTCGTGCGGCTGCTCGACGGCCTGATCGCCGAGCCGCTCGATGCCGGCACGGCGCATTTCCAGCCGACGACGCTTCAGGTCTCGACCATCGACGTCGGCAATCCGGCGGGCAACGTCATCCCCGCCGAGGCGCGCGCGGCGTTCAACATCCGCTTCAACGACCTGCACACCTCCGCCTCGCTGATCTCCCATGTGAAGGCGAAGATCGCCGCCATCGGCGGCGACTGGACGGTCGAGCCGATGCTGACCGGCGAAAGCTTCCTGACGCCGCCCGGCCGCCTGTCCGACACCATCGCCGGCGCGGTGCGCCGCGTGACCGGGCGCGTTCCCGAGCTGTCGACCACCGGCGGCACGTCCGACGCGCGCTTCATCAAGGACCATTGCCCGGTCGCCGAATTCGGCCTCGTCGGCCAGACCATGCACAAGGTCGACGAGCATGCCGCCGTCGCCGACATCGCGCGCCTGGCCGACATCTATCTCGCCGTGCTCGAGGACTGGTTCGCGACCAACGCTGTCGCGCCGGCGGGTCCTGCGTGATCGGACTGGCCGACGTCGTCCGCGGCCTCGGCGGCGCCTGGCGCTTCGCCCATTTCGACCGCAGCGGCGAAGGCTGGCTCGACACGTCGTCGGCCGGCTTCGTCCGCTCCTTCGCTGCCGCCGCCATCGTCGCGCCGGGCTGGATCCTGCTGAAGCTGGTCGTCTGGTCCCATGCCGAGGCGCCGCCGGTGATCGACTGGACGGTGGCGCCATTCGTCATGCCGCTCGCCTACGTCGTGCTGTGGACCGCCTTCCCGCTGCTGATGTCGGGGGTCGCCGACGTGCTCGGGCGCGGCGAGCGCTGGATCACCTTCGTCGTCGCCAACAACTGGATGCAGGTCGTCCAGCTCGCCGTCGCACTGCCCGCGACGACCCTGATCGCCATGCTCGGACCGCCATGGACGGTGCTGGTGGCCGTCGCAGTCCAGGCCCTGCTGGCGGCATGGTCATGGTTCGTCGCACGCGTGACGCTCGACATCGCCGGCGCGCCGGCCGCCTTCATCGTCATTCTCGACCTCGTCGTGTCGGCGCTGATCGACGGGGCGATGCTGCGAGCGATCGTCGCCGAAGCGGTCTGACCACCCCGGTTTGCGGCGCAGCGACCGCATCGCAGCACGGCCCCGGTCCGTGACCCTTTCTTGACGACTGGCCCCACTCCTCTATGATGCGTCGCAACAAGATGTTGCGCCGCACAAGGCGGCAGGTGCCCGATCATTCCCTTCCCCATGCGATAAAGGAACCCGGCATCATGGCCGCTGCCGAAACCGCCGCCTCCGCTCCGCGCCGCCCGCTGCCCGCGCGCGTCCTCGAAGAGCTGTCGGGCTATTTCTTCGAGGATCTCGAGGTCGGCATGACGGCGGCCTATGCGCGGACCATCGGCGCCGCCGACCTGGTGCTGTTCGCCGGCATCTCGGGCGACACCAACCCGATGCATCTCAACGAGGAATATGCCGCGCAGACGATGTTCGAGGGCACCATCGCCCACGGCTTCCTGTCCGGCTCGTTCATCTCGACGGTGATCGGCACCCGCCTGCCGGGGCCGGGCTGCGTCTATCTCGGCCAGACGCTGCGTTTCAAGGCGCCGGTGCGGCCCGGCGACACCGTCACCGCCCGCGCCACGGTGACCAAGCTGAACCCGGACCGGGCGCGCGCCACGCTGCAGACCGTCTGTACGGTCGGCGACATCGTCGTCATCGACGGTGAGGCCGACGTGATGGTGCCGCGCCGGCCGAAGCCGCGCACCAACGGCGCCTGAGGTCCTCCGGCGCTTGATCGCGGCCATGGCGCCCGGTACACCCGCGCGCCATGCACATTCACCGTCACTGGCATGACCGTCCCGACCGCGCCCACGGTGCTGTGGTTGCCTTCGGTGCCTTCGACGGCGTCCATCGCGAGCATCGCCGCCTACTCGACGCCGCCCGCGCGACCGCCAGCCGGCGAGGCGTGGCGCTGATCGTCGCCGCGCCGCCGGAGTCCGGCCCCCAGCTGACGCCGCTGCGCCTCAAGGTCCCCCTGTTGCGCGCTGCCGGCGTCGATGCGCTGTGGCTGCTGCGCGGTCGCGATGTCGCGACGGGCGCCGACGGGCTGCCGCAGGGAAGCGCCGCCAGTGCCGTCGTCCGCGATGACGCGGCCGCGGCGACGGACGACATCCGCGCCCGCATCGCCACTGGCGACATCGCCGGCGCGCAGGCCCTGCTCGGCCGGCGGTACGCCATCGCGGCGCATGTGCGCGATGGCCGGCGGCTTGGCCGGACCATCGGCTTTCCGACCGCCAACCTGAAGCTCGGGCGCGCGGTACGTCCCGCCTTCGGCGTCTATGCCGTGCGCGCGTCGACACCGGACGGACGCCTCGCCGGCCAGGGCGGCGTCGCCAATATCGGTGTGCGCCCGACCGTCGACGGGACGACCGAGCTGCTCGAGGCGCATCTCTTTGACTGGTCGGGTGACCTCTACGGCCGGCTGCTGTGCGTCGAACTGGTCGCCTTCCTGCGTGCGGAGCGCCGCTTCGCCGGACTCGACGAACTGAAGGCGCAGATCGCGCGCGACGCCGACGACGCGCGCGCGGCCCTGGCGCCGATGTAGTCATGACCGGGACGCGACCGCCGCCCGACATCCAGGCCCTGCTCGACTGGATGCGTCACGACGGCCGGCGCTATACGCGGATGCGCGACTTCGCCGATGCGCTCTGCCCGCGCGTGGTCGAGGCCGGCATCCCCGTCGCGCGCGCCCAGTTCGCCGTCCTGACCCTGCATCCGCAAGTCGCCGGCGTCTCCTACATCTGGCGACGCGACGACGGCACGGAGCGCAGGACGGCCACGCGCCGCGACCTGCTTCGGCCGGACATCCGCGACAGTCCGCTGGCGCGCGTCGTGCGTGAAAGGCAGCCGCTGCGCCGCCGCCTCGACGTGCCGGGCGCCACGCATGACTTCACGGTCCTCGACGATTTCCGTGCCGCGGGCATGACCGACTACGTGGCCCTGCCGGTCATCTTCTCCGACGACACCTGCAATCCCCTGTCGCTGGCGACCGACCATGCCGACGGCTTCTCGGACGCCGACATCGCGGCGCTGGGCGAAATCGCGGAAATGCTCGGTGCCATCGTCGAACTGCAGGCGTCGCGCCGCATCTCGCGCCAGCTCATGGACGTCTATGTCGGCCAGCGAACGGGCGCCCGCGTGCTCGCCGGGCAGATCGTGCGCGGCAGCTACGAGACCATCGACGCCGTCATCTGGCACGGCGACCTGCGCGGCTTCACGGCGCTGACCGACAGCCTGCCGCGCGGCGATGTCATCGAATTGCTCAATGACTGGTTCGATGTCGTCGGTACCGCGCTCGCCGTCGAGGGCGGCGAAATCCTCAAATTTGTCGGCGACGGCGTCCTCGCGATCTTCGAGGTAACGCCGGCGGCCAGTGCCGCCGACCGCTGCAGGGCCGCCCTGCGGGCCGCGTCGGCCGTTGCCGCCGGCGTCGAGGCGCGCAACCGCGAACGCCTCGAACGTGGTCGTGTTGCCATTGCTTTCGGCATCGCGCTCGACATCGGCGAAGTCGCCTACGGCAATATAGGCACGTCGGACCGCCTCGACTTCACCGTCATCGGTCCGGCCGTGAACCATGCCGCCCGGTTGCAGGGTCTCGCGGCCGAACTGCGCCGCACCGTCGTCGCGTCCGAGGCGTTCGCGGCCGCCACGCCCGACGCGCTGTCGCTGCTGGGAACTTTTGCGCTCCGCGGGATTTCTGACATGCAGCGTGCGTACGCGCCCGACGAAGCGTGAGATCGTCGTGGTCGCACGCTATTTGCATGATTGGCTGCGCGCCCCGAAATGATAGAGTGCTTTCGGGGATAACAAGACGGAGGGAGCCCCCATGGCTCGCAAACCCAGCGTTACCCGACGCGGCTCGCCGCATGCGGGACACGAAGTGCGCGAACGGATTCTTGCCTATTACGGCCTGACGCACGAAGAGCTTGCGAAGGCGCTCGGCGTGTCGCGCCGGACCATCAGCCTGCTCGTCAACGGCCGCCGCGGCGTCAGCCCGGAAATGTCGCTGCGCCTGTCGAAGCTGTCCGGCACTACGCCGGAGCACTGGCTCGGCATCCAGCAGGTCGTCGACCTCGAACGTGCGCGTCGCACCGGCAAGGCGGCGATCGGACGCATCAAGACGCTCAAGGCACCGCGCGGCCGCAAGTAGGCGCTACCGCCATCGGCCGATCGCCGGCTGCCTCGGCAGGACACGAGGCAGCCGGCCACGGTCGCTTCAGGGGCGCAGGAAGCCCATCACGTCCTGGGCCGCGCGCAGCACCGGCGCCGCGATCTCGCGGGCCCGCTCGGCGCCCTTCCGCAATACCGCATCGACATGGCCGGGATCGGCCATCAGGCGCTGCATCTCGCTGCCCATCGGGCCGAGCACGCCGACCGACACTTCGGTCAGACGCTCCTTGAAGGTCGAGAAGGGCTGGCCCTCGAACTCTGTCAGCACGTCGACCACCGTGCGGTCGGTCAGCGCCGCGAAGATGTGCACGAGGTTGAAGGCTTCCGGCCGTTCGGCCTCGCGCGCGGCATCGACCTTGCCGTCGGGACCCACCGCGTCCGGCCCGGGCAGCGGGTTCGGGTCGGTCTTGGCGCGGCGGATCTTCTGCGCCACCTGGTCCGGACCGTCGGTGACGTTGATGCGCGAATAGTCCGACGGATCCGACTTCGACATCTTCTTGGTGCCGTCGCGCAGGCTCATCACCCGCGTCGCCTCGCCGAAGATCAGCGGCTCGACCACCGGGAAGAACTCCGTCCCGTAGTCGTGGTTGAACTTGAGGGCGATGTCGCGCGCCAGTTCGAGATGCTGCTTCTGGTCCTCGCCGACAGGCACGTGCGTCGCCTTGTAGGCGAGGATGTCGGCCGCCATCAGGTTGGGATAGACGTAGAGGCCGACCGAGGCATTCTCGCGGTGGCTGCCGGCCTTCTCCTTGAACTGCGTCATGCGGTTGAGCCAGCCGACGCGGGCGACGCAGTTGAACAGCCATGCCAGCTCGGCATGGGCGCTGACCTGGCTCTGGTTGAAGACGATGTGCTTGTCGCCGTCGATGCCGGCGGCGAGGAAGGCGGCGGCGACCTCGCGGGTCTGCGCGGCGAGCTTCGCCGGTTCCTGCCAGACCGTCACGGCATGCAGGTCGACGACGCAGTAGATGCACTCGAAGTCGCGCTGCAGGCCGACGAAGTTGCGGATGGCGCCGAGGTAGTTGCCGAGGTGCAGGTTGCCGGTCGGCTGCACGCCGGAAAATACGCGGTTGCTGGTCATGTCTGTGTCCCCTGGGTGTGGACCCCCGGGCGGGAAGTTGTGGTCCTCGCCGCTACGGACACGGGGCTCGGGCCCGTGCGGACGAGACAGCCCCCCGATCGGTTGGCGCGCGCTTATGGCCGGGCACCGGTCCCCCGGTCAAGCGCGCCCGCTGCGCCTGAGCAGCAGGCCGATGTCGGCCGGGCGCGCGGCGCCGGTCGCCGCCGCCGCGCCGGCATAGACAGCGAGGCCGGCGACGACGATGGCGGCCAGCAATCCGGCCCGCGCGATGCCGCCGCTCGTCCACACGTCGCCGGACAGGCGAGCCAGCCCCCACAGGGCGCCGCCCATGACGAGGCTCGCCACGAGGATGCGCGGCACCCGCGCGCGCAGCCGCGCATCGAAGCGCAGATGGCCGCGCCGTCGCAGCAGGAGCGCGAGGAACAGCGCGTTGAGCCAGCCGGCCAGCGTCGTCGCCAGCGCGATGCCGACATGGCCGAGCAGCTGCATCAGCGCCAGCGCGGCGACGATGTTCACGACCACGGCGGCGGCGGCGACCTTGACCGGCGTCGCCGTGTCGTGGCGGGCGAAGAAGCCGGGCGCCAGCGCCTTGACCAGCACGAAGGCCGGCAGTCCGACGGCATAGGCCGCCAGGGCCCGCTCGCTCGCCGCGGAATCGGCAAGCGAGAAGGCACCGCGCTGGAACAGCGTCGCCATGATCGGGCCCGGAATGACGGCCAGCGCCACGGCCGCCGGCAGGGTCAGCAGCAGCGCCCCCTCGATGGCGCGGCACTGGGCGTCCGCCGCGCCCTGTTCGTCGCCGGCAGCGATGCGCCGCGAGACCAGCGGCAGCAGCGCCACGCCGACGGCAACGCCGATGACGCCGAGCGGCAGCTGCGCCACGCGGTCGGCGTAGTAAAGCCAGGATATGGCGCCGGCGCCGAGCAGCGACGCCAGCATCGTACCGACGACGATGTTGACCTGCATGACGCCGGCGCCGATGGCGCCCGGCACCATCAGCGCCAGGGTCCGCCGCACGCGCGGATCGAGGCGCGGCCGCGGCAGGCGCAGCGCCGTGCCGTTGCGTGCCAGCGCCACGGCGAGCCAGACGAACTGCGCGATGCCGGCGAAGGCGACGCCCCAGGCCAGCGCGTGCGCCGGCGTCTCAAGAACCCGGCCGAGGCCAATCAGCGCGCCGATCAGGGCGAGATTGAGCAGCATCGGCACGGCGGCGGCGGCGGCGAAGCGGTCGAGGCTGTTGAGCACCCCGGCCATCAGCGCCGCCAGCGCCATGAACATGAGATAGGGGAAGGTCAGGCGAGAGAGGTCGACGGCCAGCGCATAGGTGGTGGCGTCGCCGGCGAAGCCCGGCGCCAGCACCAGCACGAGCGCCGGCATCGCCAGCTCGGCGAGGACGGTGAACGGCACCAGCGCCACCAGCATCACCGCCAGCACGCGCCCGGCATAGGCCAGCGCGGCGGCTCGGCCCTCGCGCGTCAGCACGGCGGCAAACTGCGGCACGAAGGCGGCGTTGAAGGCGCCTTCGGCGAACAGGCTGCGGAACAGGTTGGGCAGGCGGAAGGCGACGAAAAAGGCGTCCGACAGCGGCCCGGCGCCGAGCCGGTCGGCGATGAGGATGTCGCGGACGAAGCCGAGCAGCCGGCTCGCCATCGTCCAGCCACCGACCGTGGCGATGGCGCGGGAGAGGGTCATGAGGCGCGGATGCCGGGTGTTCGTGGCCGTTGGATGGCGGTGCCTCAGGCCGCGGCCTGGCGGCGCCCGCCCTTGCCGCGGGCGCGGTCGTCGGCGTCGCCGCGCTCGATCGCCTCGAGCAGCGTCGCCCGCAGCTTCTCGATGCGGCCGGCCTGCTCGATCTTCATGCCGAACATGTCCTTCACGTAGAACACGTCGACCGCCCGCTCGCCGTAGGTCGAGATCTTGGCCGAGGATATCTGCAGCGCGAGGCCGTAGAGCCCGCGGGTGACGTCGTAGAGGAAGCCCGGGCGGTCGCGGCCGTTGACCTCGACGACGGTGTGCGTTGCGCTGGCCTGGTTGTCGACCAGCACGCGCGGCGGCACGTGGAAGACGCGCGTGCGCGTCGGCACGAAGCTGCGCTCGGCGCGCGCGTCGCCGGCACGGAAGTCGCCGCCCAGCGCGCGTTCGATATGGACCGACAGGCGGGCCAGCTTGTCCGGCCGGTCATAGGCCTCGCCCTCGGCGTCCTGCAGCCAGAAGGCGTCGAGCGCCATGCCCTGCGGGGTGGTGAAGATACGGGCGTCGACGACGTTGGCGCCGGCGGCGGCGAAGGCGCCGGCAAGCCGCGAGAACAGCCCCGGATGGTCCTGCGTGTAGATGGTGATCTCGGTCACCGCCAGTTCGGCGTCGACGCGCGTCTCGATCGACAGCTTCTCCTCGCCCGCCTCGGCGGCGCGCACCTGACGCGCCTGGCGCACCAGCGCCTCGGCCGGGAAGGCCAGCCAGTAGCCCGGATAGCCGCGCTGTACATGAGCGTCGAACTCGGCGTCGCTCCAGTCCGGCAACTGCGCGCGCAGCGCCTTCAGCGCCTGGCGCACGCGGTCGTCGCGCGCGTCGGTGCGCTGGCCGCCGGACAGCGCATCCTCGGTGGCGTTGTAGAGATCGCGCAGCAGCTCGGCCTTCCAGTTGTTCCACACCTTGGGGCTGGTCGCCCGCATGTCGGCGACGGTGAGGCAGAGCAGCAGGCGCAGCCGCTCGGGCGACTGCACGATGCGGGCGAAGTCGGCGATGGTCTTGGGGTCGGCGAGGTCGCGCTTCTGCGCGACGTTGGACATGTCGAGATGGTGCAGCACCAGCCACTCGACCGTCTCCGTCTCCTCCTCGCTGAGGCCGAGGCGCGGGCCGATGCGGCGGACCAGCCGCGCACCGACCTCGGAATGGTCGCCGCCGCGGCCCTTGGCGATGTCGTGGAACAGCAGCGCCACGTAGAGGGCGCGGCGCGAGGCGAGCTTGTGGATGATGCCGGTGGCCAGCGGGTGGTCGTCGGCCAGCTCGCCCAGCTCGATGCGGTGCAGCAGGCCGAGCGCGAAGATGGTGTGCTCGTCGACCGTAAACACATGGTACATGTCGTGCTGCGTCTGGCCGACGACGCGGCCAAAGTCCGGCACGAACCTGCCGAACACGCCAGCCTCGTTCATGCGCCGCAGCGTAATCTCCGGATTCTGCTTCTCGGCGCAAAGGATGTCCATGAACAGCCGGTTGGCCTCGGGGTCGTCGCGCACCGCGCGGTCGATGCGGCCGAGGTTGCGCGTGATCAGGCGCAGCGCGTGCGGGTGGATGTCGAGGCCGGTGGTGAAGGAGACGTGGAACAGGCGCATCATCGCTACCGGGTCGCGCGCGAAGGCGTCGTCATCGGCGACGGTGAGGCGGCCGGCGTCCTCGCGGAAGCCGCCGACGTCGCGCCCGCGGCTGAGGCGCGGCAGGCGGATCAGCGGCCGGCGCATGTGCTCGGCCTCGATCGCCGCGCAGTAGATGCGGGTCAGGCTGCCGACGTCCTTGGCGACGAGGTAGAAGTGCTTCATGAAGCGCTCGACGCCGATCGCGCCCGCGTGGTCGGTGTAGCCCATGCGGCGGGCGAGTTCCGGCTGCACGTCGAAGGTCAGCCGCTCCTCGGCGCGGCCGGTCAGGTCGTGCAGGTGGAAGCGCACCGCCCACAGGAAGCGCTCGGCCTTGCGGAAGGTGCGCGTGTCGGCGTTGGTCAGCACGCCGCGCCCGACCAGCTCGCCGACCCGGTCGACGTCGTAGACGTACTTGCCGATCCAGTAGAGCGTCTGCAGGTCGCGCAGCCCGCCCTTGCCCTCCTTGATGTTGGGCTCGACGACGTAGCGGCTGTCGCCGAGACGCTTGTGGCGGGTGTCGCGCTCCGCGAGCTTCGCGGTGACGAATTCCAGCGCCGTGCCGGCCGCGACCTTTTCGCGGAAGACGCGGCGCAACTCGTCGAACAGTGCCGCGTCGCCGAGCAGGCGGCGGGACTCCAGCAGCGCGGTGCGGATGGTGATGTCCTGGCGCGCCAGGCGCACGCACTCGTCGACGCTGCGCGTCGCGTGGCCGACCTTCAGACCGAGGTCCCACAGCAGGTAGAGGATGAACTCGACGACCTGCTCGCCGCGCGGCGTCAGCTTCCACGGCAGCAGGAACAGCAGGTCGATGTCGGAATGCGGCGCCAGCTCGGCACGGCCGTAGCCGCCGACGGCGACGACGGCGAGGCGGTCGGCCGAGGTCGGGTTGGGCGAGGGATACTCACGCACGGCGCAGTCGTGGACGGCGGCGATGATGCCGTCCATCAGGCGTGCCAGTTCGTGCGCCGCCTCGAGGCCGTTGAGGTCGCCGGCGGCGAAGCGCGCGCCGACG
Organism: Alphaproteobacteria bacterium; assembly: GCA_050246875.1. GTDB lineage: Bacteria > Pseudomonadota > Alphaproteobacteria > UBA6615 > UBA6615 > SHWB01. The sequence goes on from JBFWVF010000002.1 coordinate 92,452, forward strand.
CTCTCGCGCCCCTCGGCCAGCGCCGCCTTGCAACGGTCGAGCACGGCCATGCGGCGGCGCAGCGCGTCGCCCTCGCTGCCGTAGAGCGCGGCCAGCGCCGTTGCCAGCGCGGCGCCGTCGTCGCCCGCCGGCGCGGCGCGGCGCGGCGCCGGACGCCGGGCCGAGGCGGCCGGCGGGGTCGATGCGGGGGTCGTGTCCACGCGTGCTCTCCTGCCCGGGGGGCCTGCCCGATATGGGCCGCGCAGCGGCGCGCGGCCACCCCGGCGCCGTCCCCTACCTAGCACATCGGCTCAGGCGCTGCCGCCGGTGCGTGCATCGGGCGGTTCGAGCCGCCGTTCCAGCGTGCGCCAGTGCAGCAGGGCCCAGGCGAAGATGACGATGCCGATGGCGGCGCCGAGACCGAGCGGCAGGCGCAGCCCGGCCCAGCCCGCGAGGCCGCCGACGACGATGGCGCCGAGCGTCGGCGCGTTGCGTACGATGATGCCGAACAGCGCCAGCACCCGGCCGCGGCGGCGGTCCTCGACCGCCTGCTGCAGCGCTTGCTGGATGCCGGTGCCGCAGTTGGTCAGGCAGAAGCCGGTGAAGGCGAGCAGCGCGAGGGCCAGCGTGAAATCGTCGACCAGCGTGAAGGCAAGCACGCCGATGCCCGCGCCGAGGCCGGCCACCAGCATCAGCCGCACGGTGCCAGAGCGGTTGCCGCGCCGCGTCAGCCACACCGCCCCGACGACCGAGCCGAGGCCGCGCGCGACGAGGATCGACGACAGGCCGTGCACGCCGAGGCCGAAGACCAGTTCGGCGTAGGCCGCCGACAGTTCCTCCAGCGGCCGCAGGCAGGCGCCGAAGACGAACAGCAGCCCGAGCGTGGCACGGATGCCGGGATGGCTGAAGCCGAGGCGCAGCCCCTCGGCGGTGTCGCGCAGCACGTCGCGCACGCCGGTCCGGCGCTCGCCGCGCGGCGCGTCGGGGCGGATGGCGGCGAGCATGAACAGCATCACCACGCCGCTCGCCGCCGTGGCGCCGAAGCCCGCCGCCGCGCCCCAGTGGTCGATCAGCACGCCGGCGATGCCCGGCCCGACGACCATGGCGAGGTTGAACATGCTGGAGTTGAGGGCGATGGCCGTCGGGATCTGCCGCGGCCCGACCAGCGACGGCATGTAGGCCAGCCGCACCGGCTGCCACACCGAGAAGATGACGCCGCGGATCAGCACGAGGGCGAACAGGCCCCAGATGTCGATCAGCCCCAGCGCCGTCAGCACCGCCAGCAGGGCCACGGTCGAGGTGGTGCCGAGCTGGGCGAGGAAGGCGAGGCGGCGGCGGTTGCCGGTGTCGGCGATGGCGCCGCCGAGCGGGCCGAGCAGGATGGTCGGCACAGTGTCGGCGGCGGCCAGCAGGCCGAGCCAGAGCGGCGAATGGGTCAACTCCCAGCCGACCCAGGCCCAGCAGGTGCGCGACATCCAGACGCCGACGACGTTGGGCGCGTGGCCGAGGACGAACAGCGTGAAGTCGCGGTGCGCGAACAGGCCGCGCAGGTCGGCAAAGCCGGCGCGGTCGACCATGCGGGCGAGCGTGCCCGGCTGCGGCGGCTCGGCCGCGCCCGGATCAGGCGTCGCGGTCATCGGCCAGCGCCCGCAGTTCGTAGAGCAGGTCGAGGGCGCCGCGCGGCGTCAGTTCGTCGGGGTTGATGGCGGCCAGACGCGTTGCCAGCTTCGACGGACCCTGCGGCGCCGGCGCAACGGATGCCGGTCGCACGGCGGCGCGGAACAGCGGCAGCTCCTCGGCGAGGCGCTTCAGCGCGCCGGCCTCCTCGCCGCGCTCCAGCATCGCCAGCACCTCCTCGGCGCGCGCCAGCACCGGCGCCGGCAGGCCGGCGAGCCGCGCCACATGGACGCCGTAGGAACGGTCGGCGGTGCCGGCGGCGACCTCGTGCAGGAACACCACCTCGCCGCGCCACTCGCGCACCTTCATCGTGTGGCAGGCGAGGCCGGGCAGGCGCCCGGCCAGCGCCGTGAGTTCGTGGAAGTGCGTTGCGAACAGCGTGCGGCAGCGGTTGGTGTCATGGAGATGCTCGACCGTCGCCCAGGCGATGGACAGCCCGTCGAAGGTGGCGGTGCCGCGGCCGATCTCGTCGAGGATGACGAAGCTCCTCGGCCCCGCCTGGTTGAGGATGGTCGCGGTCTCGACCATCTCGACCATGAAGGTGGAACGGCCGCGCGCCAGATCGTCGGCGGCGCCGACACGGCTGAACAGGCGGTCGACGACGCCGACATGCGCCGCCGCCGCCGGCACGAACGAGCCGGCCTGCGCCAGCACGGCGATGAGCGCGTTCTGGCGCAGGAAGGTCGACTTGCCGGCCATGTTGGGGCCGGTCAGCAGCCACAGCCGCGCACCGTCGCCGGCCTCGCCGGCCGCCAGCGTGCAGTCGTTCGGCACGAAGGTGCCGTCGCCGCGCTCCAGCGCCGCCTCGACCACCGGATGGCGGCCGCCGGACACGGCGAAGGTCGTGCCGGCATCCACCGTCGGCCGACACCAGCGCCGCGCGGCCGCAAGGTCGGCGAGCGCGGTCGCCAGGTCGAGTTCGGCGATGGCACGGGCGGCCTCGGCGATCGGCTCGGCGCGGGCCAGCGCCGCCGCGGCGAGGTCGGCGAATATCTCCATCTCGCGGGCGAGCGCGCGGTCGCCGGCGCGCGAGATGCGGTCCTCCAGCGTCGCCAGCTCGTCGGTGGTGAAGCGCACGGCGCTGGCCATGGTCTGGCGGTGGCGGAAGCCGGCGGCCCGCCCGGCCTCGCCCATCAGCTTCTCGGCATGGCCCGCCGTCACCTCGATGAAATAGCCGAGCACGTTGTTGTGACGGATCTTCAGCGCCGCCACGCCGGTCCGCTGGGCATAGGTCGCCTGCAGCCCTGCGACGAGGCGCGTGCTTTCGTTCTTCAGCGCCCGCTGCTCGTCGAGGGCGGCGTCGTAGCCGGGGGCGACGAAGCCGCCGTCGCGCAGGAACAGCGGTGGCTCGGCAGCAAGCGCCGCGCCCAGCGCGCCGACCGTCCCGCCGTGCTCGCCGAGCCCGTCGCGCGTCGCCGCCAGCAGCGCCGGCAGGGGCACGCGCATGGCCCCGACGCGGTCGCGCAGCGTCGCCGTGGCGGCGAGGCCGTCGCGCAGGGCGGCGAGGTCGCGCGGGCCGCCGCGGCCGAGCGCGAGGCGGGTCATGGCGCGTTCGAGGTCGGGCACGCCGCGCAGCGTGGCGCGGATGTCGTCGCGCGCCTGGCTGTCGCGCAGGCAGGCATCGACCATGTCGAGGCGGGCGTCGATCTCGGCCGGGTCGGTGGCCGGCGCCGCCAGCCGCGCCGCCAGCAGGCGCGCCCCGGCCGCCGTCACCGTGCGATCCACCGTGGCCAGCAGCGAGCCCTGGCGCTGCCCGGACAGGGTTTCCGCCAGTTCGAGGTTGCGACGGGTCGCCGGGTCGATCTCCATCACCGCCCCGTCGCCGCCCGGCGGCGGCAGGCGGCGCGGCCGGGCAAGGGGCGGCAGGCGGTCGACCTGGGTCAGCGCGACATAGTCAACCAGGGCGCCGGCCGCGGCGATCTCCGCCCGCTCGAAGGCGCCGAAGGCGTCGAGCGCGGCGACGCCCCAGACCTGCTCCAGCCGGCGCCGGCCGTTGGTCGAGTCGAAGCGCGCGGCGGGCAGGGGCGTCGTCGCGGCCTCGGCGAGTACCGCGGACAGGTCGGCGCGGCTCAGGAGCCGGTCGGGCACCAGCAGCTCGCCGGGCGATATGCGCGCCAGCGCGGCGGCCAGCAGCGGCGCCGCCGGGCCGCTCGCCGCCGGCAGCGGCTGCAGCCAGACCTCGCCGGTGGACAGGTCGAGCCAGGCGAGACCGAGATCGCCCGCCGCCTCGGCCAGCGCCGCCAGCCAGTTGCTGCTGCGCGCCTCCAGCAAACCGTCTTCCGTCAGGGTTCCCGGCGTGACGACCCTCACCACGGCGCGACGGACCAGCGCGCGGCCGGAGCGCTTCCTGGCCTCGGCCGGGTCCTCCAGCTGCTCGCAGATGGCGACGCGGTGGCCGGCGCGGATGAGGCGCGGCAGGTACTGCTCGGCCGCCGCCACCGGCACGCCGGCCATGGCGATGGGCTGGCCGTCGAGGCTGCCGCGCCTGGTCAGGGCGATGTCGAGGGCCTGGGCGGCGTGGCGGGCGTCGTCGAAGAAAAGTTCGTAGAAATCGCCCATGCGGAAGAAGACGAGGCAGTCCGGATGCGCCGCCTTGGCCTCGCGCCACTGGGCGAGCATCGGCGTCAACGCCGCGTCGGGCGCGGTGAGGGCGGCGGTCTGGGCGTCGTCTGTCGCGGTCGTCTGCTGGGTCACGGACCGGGCTCGCCGGCGCTCGGGCGCGGGCTCTGCGGCGGGGAAAGAGCCATCATACAGCCCCGGACCCGCGCCGGAAGGGTGGGACGGCCGGCCCCGTCAAGCATCCGGCGCGCAAAACTCGTCGCAATGTCCCCGTCACCTGCCCATGCTTGACGGAACAAGGGCCGAACGTCACGCTGGACGACTATCTCCGCTGCGCGCCGTAAGGTGCGGAATAACAACGGGAACGCCCCGATGATCGATCGCTCGAAATACTCGCAGCTGGAGCGCGACGCGCTCGAAATGCACCGCACCGGCAAGCCGGGCAAGATCGAGATCGGCATCACCAAGCCGCTGACGACGCAGCGCGACCTCGCGCTGGCCTACTCGCCCGGCGTCGCCGCGCCCTGTCTGGAGATCGAGCAGGACGCCAACCTCGCCTACGACTACACGGCGCGCGGCAACATCGTCGCCGTCATCTCCAACGGTACCGCCGTGCTCGGCCTCGGCGACATCGGCGCGCTGGCCTCGAAGCCGGTGATGGAAGGCAAGGCCGTCCTGTTCAAGCGCTTCGCCGACATCGACGCCGTCGACCTTGAGGTCGACACCAAGGACGTCGACGCCTTCATCAACAGCGTGCGCTACCTCGGCCCCAGCTTCGGTGGCATCAACCTCGAGGACATCAAGGCGCCGGAGTGCTTCATCATCGAGCAGCGCCTGCGCGAGCTGATGGACATTCCGGTGTTCCACGACGACCAGCACGGCACCGCCATCGTGTCGCTGGCCGGGCTGATCAACGCACTGGAACTGTCGGGCAAGCGGCTGGAGGACGTGCGCGTCGTCATCAACGGCGCCGGCGCCTCGGCCATCGCCTGCACCGAACTGCTGAAGGCGCGCGGCCTGCCGCACGAGAGCGCCATCATGTGCGACAGCAAGGGCGTCATCTACCAGGGCCGCACCGAGGGCATGAACCAGTGGAAGTCGGCCCATGCGGTCGACACCAAGCTGCGGACGCTGGAACAGGCGATGGAGGGCGCAGACGTGTTCTTCGGCCTCTCGGTCAAGGGCGCGGTGACGCAGGCGATGGTCAAGTCGATGGCGGCGAGCCCGATCATCTTCGCCATGGCCAATCCCGACCCCGAGATCACGCCCGAGGACGCCAAGGCCGTCCGCAAGGACGCCATCATCGCCACCGGCCGCTCGGACTACCCGAACCAGGTCAACAACGTCCTCGGCTTCCCCTACATCTTCCGCGGCGCGCTCGACGTGCGCGCCTCGACCATCAACGAGGCGATGAAGATCGCCGCCGCCGAGGCGCTGGCGGCGCTGGCCCGCGAGGACGTGCCCGACGAGGTCGGCGCCGCCTACAACAAGCACCTCCAGTTCGGCCCCGAGTACATCCTGCCGGTGCCGTTCGACCCGCGGCTGATCGAGGCGGTACCGGCGGCGGTGGCCAAGGCGGCGATGGACTCGGGCGTCGCGCGCAAGCCGATCGGCATCATGGACGGCTACCGCCGCGAGCTGGCCCGCCGCCTCGACCCGACGGTAGCGAGCCTGCAGGCGATCACCGCCAACGTGCGCGAGAACCCGCGCCGCGTCGTCTTCGCCGAGGGCGAGGAGGACCGGTCGATCCGCGCCGCGCTGGCCTTCCGCAGCCAGGGCCTCGGCACGCCGGTGCTGGTCGGCCGCGCCGAGGTCGTCGAAGAGAAGATCCGCGCCCTCGGCCTGCGTCCCGGCTCGGACCTCGAGATCCAGAATGCGGCGCTGTCGACGCGGCGGCAGGAATACACCGACTTCCTCTATGCGCGCCTGCAGCGCAAGGGCTCGCTCTACCGCGACTGCCAGCGGCTGGTGAACCAGAACCGCAACGTCTTCGCCGCCTGCATGGTGGCGAACGGCGAGGCCGACGCGATGGTGACCGGCCTCACCCGCCATTTCTACACCTGCTTCCGCGACGTCACCCGCGTCGTCGACCCGATGCCCGGCGAGACGGTATGCGGCGTGACCATCGCGGTGGCGCGCGGCCGCACCCTGTTCCTCGCCGACACCTCCGTCCACGAGCGGCCAACGCCGGAGGAAATGGCCTGCATCGCCCGCGAGGCGGCCAACAAGGCGCGCCAGCTCGGCCACGAGCCGCGCGTCGCCTTCCTGTCCTATTCCAACTTCGGCAACCCGCCGGTCGACAACGCCGAACGGGCACGCGACGCCGTGCGCCTGCTCGACGCGGCCGGCGACGCCGACTTCGAGTACGACGGCGAGATGACCGCCGACATGGCGCTCGACCCGCGCCTGCGCGAGCGCTTCTACCCCTTCGCGCGGCTGACCGGGCCGGCCAACGTGCTGGTCATGCCCGGCCTGCACTCGGCCCACATCGTCTCGCGCCTGCTGCAGCAGGTCGGCGTCGGCACCATCATCGGGCCGATGCTGGTCGGCCTCGCCAAGCCAGTGCAGATCGTGCAGATGCGCGCCACCGTCAACGACATGCTCAATGCCGCGGCGATGGCGGCGCACGAATCGATCCGCATCGAGGCGCAGTCGGCCTCGGACCTGCGCCGGGCGAGCGCCGCGCAGTAGGCATCGCGTAATCCGCGACTCGCGCGGGCGACGGCGTTAAAAGGTCGCCGGCGGCGGCGCCGGGCTCCCGTGCCGCCGGCCGCCGCGCCCGAGGGAAGATGCCGCGCGTCCGTCCGGTCCATGTCCTAGCCCTGACCCTGGCGGTGGCCGCGCCGGCCTGGGCGGTCCTCGCGGCCCTCGCCGTCGCCGGGCTGCTGGGCCCGTCGACGGCCGTCGCGGCCGCGGCCGTGACCCTGCTGCCGGCGATGGTTCCCGCCTGGTACGCCGCCGCCCGCGTCGAACTGGTCCGCGGATACCTGTCGCGGCTGGCGGCCGACGGGCCGCAGGCCCTCGCCGCGCCATCGCTCGACACGGAGGTCCTGTTCGCCGGCCCGCTGGTGCGCGGCGCCGCCCGCGTGGCTCTCGCGTGGAGCCGCGAGCGGGCGCTGCACGACGAACGCCTCGCCGCCGCGCGCGCCATGGTCGAGGCGTTGCCCGATCCGCTGCTCGCGCTCGACGGCAGCCGGCGCATCGTCCTCGCCAACCCGGCGGCGCGGCGTCTGCTCGAGGGCGGAAGGCGCGACGCCGCCAGCGAAGGCCGTGACCTGTCGGCGGTATTGCGCCCGCCGGCACTGCTCGGCGCCGTCGACGCCGTCCTGGCCGGCCGCGGGGAACAGACGACCGAGTTCACCCTCGCCGGCGCGGTCGAGCGCGCTTTTGCCGCCCGCGTCGAGCCGGTGGCGGACGCCGGCGACGACGGTGGGCCGCGCGTGCTCGTCGTGCTGCGCGACGTGACGGCGGACCGGCGCGGCGACGCCCTGCGCGTCGACTTCGTCGCCAATGTGAGCCATGAGCTGCGCACGCCGCTGGCCTCGCTGGTCGGCTTCATCGAGACCTTGCAGGGCCCGGCGCGCGACGATGCCGCCGCGCGCACGCGCTTCCTCGCGCTGATGGACCAGCAGGCCAAGCGCATGGCCCGCCTCGTCGCCGACCTGCTGTCGCTGTCGCGCATCGAGATGCGCGAGCACACGCCGCCGGAGGACCGCGTCGAGGTCGCCGGCGTCCTCGACACCGTCACCAGCCTGCTGGCGCCGCGGGCCGAGACACGCGAGATGAGGATCGAGCGGACGGTGGCGCCCGATGCCGGCGCCATAGCCGGCGACCGCGAGGAACTGGTGCAGCTCGTCCACAACCTGGTCGAGAACGCCCTCAAGTACGGCCGCAGCGGCACCGCCGTGACGCTGGCCGCCGAGCGGCGCGGGGAACGCGTGCTGCTGCGTGTGACCGACCGCGGCGAGGGCATCGCCGCCGAGCACATTCCGCGCCTCACCGAGCGCTTCTACCGGGTCGATACGGCGCGCTCGCGCGAACTGGGCGGCACGGGCCTCGGCCTCGCCATCGTCAAGCACATCGCCAACCGCCACCGCGCCCAGCTACGCGTCGCCAGCACCCCCGGCGAGGGCAGTACCTTCACGGTGGATTTCCCGGCCCTGCCGGCACCGGCCGACGCGGGGCGCGACGCCCTGCCGCAGCGGACCGCAGGCACTGTCACACGTCCGTAACATAACCGTCATATCCACATAGCGGTCGGGGACGAGTATCGCGTCGCCCACGCCGGCCGGATCGCTTGGTCGGCATGCGGGCGACCGTGTTCTCCCGCAACATTCGAACCAATGGAGACCAGCCCCGTGTCCATCCGGACCCTGACACTGGCAGCCCTCGCCACCGTCGCCCTCGCGGGCGTGGCCGAGGCGCGCGACCAGATCCGCATCGTCGGCTCCTCGACGGTGTTTCCCTTCTCCACCGCCGTCGCCGAGGCCTTCGGCAAGGCCGGCAAGTTCAAGACCCCCGTCGTCGAGTCGACCGGCTCCGGCGGCGGCATCAAGCTGTTCTGCGCCGGCGTCGGCGTCGAGCACCCCGACATCACCAACTCCTCGCGCCGCATCAAGGCGAGCGAGGTCGAGGACTGCAAGAAGAACGGCGCCGAGATCACCGAGGTGAAGATCGGCTTCGACGGCATCGTGCTGGCGAACGCCAAGACGGCGCAGCCGATGAAGCTGACCCTGGCGCAGGTGTTCCTCGCGCTGGCCAAGCAGGTGCCGGTGGACGGCAAGCTCGTCGCCAATCCGTACAAGAACTGGAGCGATGTCGATCCGTCGCTGCCCAACCGCAAGATCGAGGTGCTGGGCCCGCCGCCGACCTCCGGCACGCGCGACGCCTTCGCCGAGATCGCCATGGAGCATGGCTGCGCCAAGGCCGCCGGCACCAAGGAAGCGGGCCTCACCGGCTCCAAGTGCCACGCCATCCGCGAGGACGGCGCCTACATCGAGGCTGGCGAGAACGACAACCTGATCGTCCAGAAGCTCGTCGCCAACCCCAACGCGGTCGGCGTCTTCGGTTTCAGCTTCCTCGACCAGAACGCCGACAAGCTGCAGGGCTCGATCGTCGACGGCACGGCGCCGACCTTCGAGGCCATCGCCGACGGCAAGTACCCGGTGTCGCGCTCGCTGTACTTCTACGTCAAGAAGCAGCACGTCGGCGTGATCCCCGGCATCCAGGAGTTCATCTCCGAGTTCACCAGCGACAAGGCCTGGGGCCCGAACGGCTACCTCGCCGCCAAGGGGCTGATCCCGCTGCCAGACAAGGCACGCGGCGAAGTCTCGGCACAGGCGAAGAACCTCGCCACGCTGAGCATGTAACCGGTACCGCCGCCGCGCGCCCCGACGGGTGCGCGGCGGCTCCCTTCACGCGCCCGCCCCACCTGCCCCAGCGGATCCGACGATGACCTCCCTCCTCCTCCTCGCCGCGATCCTGCTTCTCGCGGGGGTGGCGTACCAGTACGGGCGCCGCCGCGCCTTGGCGGTGCCGGGTGGCCGGGCGGCGCTTCACTCGCTGCCCACCTACTACGGCTACTACGTCGCCCTGTGGTGCGGCCTTCCGGCCCTGCTGCTGGCGCTCGTCTGGCTGTCGCTGGAACCCGCGGTGGTCGAATGGCTGGTCGTCTCCGGCCTGCCCGACGCCAAGCGCAATCTGCCGGCCGGCGAGCTCGGCCTGCTCATCAACGACGTCCGCAACCTTGCGTCGGGCAGCTTCGCCAGCCGCACGCCGGATGCCGACACCGCCGCCGCGGTCGAAGCCTACCGGACGTTCTCGTCGACGAGCTTCTGGGCGATGGTCGCCGTAGTCGCCGCCGTCGCCGTCGCGGGGCTGGAGATCGGCCGCCGCGCCATCGATCCCGCCTTCCGTGCCCGCCAGCGCGTCGAGCGCGCGGTGCGCTGGATTCTCATCGGCGCCTCCGCCGTCGCCATCCTGACGACCATCGGCATCGTGCTGTCGCTGGTCTTCGAGGCGGTGCGCTTCTTCGGCAAGGTCTCGCCGATCGATTTCCTCTTCGGCCTCGAGTGGAGCCCGCAGACGGCCATCCGCGAGGGCCAGGTCGGTTCCTCCGGCTCGTTCGGCGCCGTGCCGGTGTTCGCCGGAACCATCATGATCACGATCATCGCCATGCTGGTCGCCGTGCCGGTCGGCCTGCTGTCGGCAATCTACCTCGCCGAATACGCCGGCCCGCGGTTCCGTGCCTGGGCCAAGCCGATTCTCGAGGTGCTCGCCGGCATACCCACGGTCGTGTACGGCTTCTTCGCCGCGCTGACCGTCGCGCCGCTGCTGCGCGAGGGCGGCTCGGTGATCGGCCTCGACGTCGCCTCGGAAAGCGCGCTCGCCGCCGGGCTGGTCATGGGCGTGATGATCATCCCGTTCGTCTCGTCGCTGTCGGACGACGTCATCAACGCCGTACCCCAGTCGCTGCGCGACGGCTCCTACGCCATGGGTGCGACCAAGTCGGAGACCATCGGCCGCGTGATCATCCCGGCGGCCCTGCCCGGCATCGTCGGCGCTGTGCTGCTCGCCGTGTCGCGCGCCATCGGCGAGACCATGATCGTGGTGATGGCCGCCGGCCTCGCCGCCAACCTGACGGCCAACCCGTTCGCCGCGGTGACCACGGTGACGGTGCAGATCGTCACGTTGCTGGTCGGCGACCAGGAGTTCGACAGCGCCAAGACGCTCGCCGCCTTCGCACTTGGCCTCGTGCTGTTCTTCGTCACCCTCGGCCTCAACGTCGTCGCCCTGACGATCGTCCGCAAGTATCGGGAAAAGTATGACTGATACGGTCGCCCGCACGCCCGCCGCCGCTCCGCAGCGCCGGCCGGACCTGTCGATGCGCCGCCTGTCGCGGCGCTACGCAGCCGAACGCCGTTTCCGCCTCTACGGGCTGGCCGCGATCCTCTTCGCCTTCCTCGTGCTGGTGTTTCTCGTCGTCGAGATCGTCCGCACCGGCGCCGGCGCCTTCACGACGACCGAGATCGGCATCGACGTCCCGTTCACGGCCGAGACCATCGACCCGACCGGCGCACGCGACCCCGAGGTGCTGGCCGACGCCAACTACCGGCAGGTCGTGCTCGACGCCCTGACGCGGCAGTTCCCGCACGTCGCCGCGCGCCGCGACCGTCAGGCGCTGATGGCCATGCTGAGCGGCAACGCCGATTTCCGCCTGCGCGGCATGGTGCTCGACGATCCGGCGATCATCGGCACCACGCAGCGCGTCTGGTTCAAGTCCTCGGCCGACATCGACGTCATGCACAAGGCCGGCGAGATCGACGAGACGGCGTTTGTTCCGGCGGGCATCGCCTCGCCCATCGGCACGACCGGCACCGTCAAGGTGCTGGTGTCGTCCAACGCGTTCGCCGGCGTGCTGGCCGACGTCAAGGGCCGGCTGACGCACCGCGCCGACCGTCTCGACGCCGAGCTGGCGGGCGAGGAACGGCGCCGCGCCGCCGGTGTCGCCCGCCTCGGCGCCGCGCGGCGCAGCGGCGACGCGACGCAGGCGCAGGACGCCGAGGCGCTGGTCGCCGCCGCCGACGCCGCCATCGACCGGCTGCGCGAGCAGATCGACGATCTGCACAACCGCATCTCCCATCCCGGCGGTACCGAGCCGCTGACCGCCGACATGCCGAGCTACCTGCTCGAGATCAATGGCGGCGTGATCAAGCTGACCAGCGTGTCGCCGACCGAGGTCGAGGGCGACGTCCTCATGCCGCTGGCGAGCGAGGCCGAGGCGGCGAGCGGCTCCTGGCGCATCGTCGGCTACGCCCCGCCCGAGACCGACCGTCGGGTCAACGACCGCCAGCTCGCCTGGTACCATTCGCTCGAAGCCCAGGATCAGGTGCGCAGCACCTTCAACACGACGTTCTTCTCCGCTGCCGACTCGCGCGAGCCGGAACTCGCAGGCGTTCGTGGCGCGGTCGTCGGCTCGATCCTGACGCTGCTCGTGTGCCTGATCCTGTCGTTCCCGCTCGGCGTGATGGCGGCGATCTACCTCGAGGAGTTCGCGCCGAAGAACCGCTGGACCGATCTCATCGAGGTCAACATCAACAACCTCGCGGCGGTGCCGTCGATCGTCTTCGGCCTGCTCGGCCTCGCCGTGCTGCTCGGCTTCTTCGGCATGCCGCGCTCGGCGCCGGTCGCCGGCGGCACGGTGCTGGCGCTGATGACCCTGCCGACCATCATCATCGCCGCCCGCGCGGCGCTGAAGGCGGTGCCGCCGTCGATCCGCGAGGCGGCGCTGGGCATGGGCGCCTCACCGCTGCAGACGGTGCTGCACCACGTCCTGCCGCTGGCCATGCCGGGCATCCTCACCGGCACCATCATCGGCATGGCGCAGGCGCTCGGCGAGACGGCGCCGCTGCTGATGATCGGCATGGTCGCCTTCATCGTCGACGTGCCCGACGGCTTCACCGATGCCGCGACCGTGCTGCCGGTGCAGATCTTCCTCTGGGCCGACGCCCCAGAGCGCGCGTTCGTCGAAAAGACCTCGGCAGCCATCATCGTGCTGCTGGTGTTCCTTATCCTCATGAACCTTGCGGCGGTGATCCTGCGCAAGCGGTTCGAAAGGCGGTGGTAGTCATGAACGAGCCCGCAGCAGCCATGCAGCCCCCGGCGCCACAGCCCCGCGTCGCTCCGCCGCCGCCGCGCACCGGCGCGGCCCAGGCGCCGGCCGCGGCCGCGCGGGTGAAGATCGCCGCCCGGGGCGTCGACGTTTACTACGGCGCCAAGAAGGCCATCGACAACGTCTCGATCGACATCGGCGAGCACCAGGTGACGGCCTTCATCGGCCCGTCGGGGTGCGGCAAGTCGACCTTCCTGCGCTGCCTCAACCGCATGAACGACACGATCGACATCTGCCGCGTCACCGGCGCGATCGAGATCGACGGCGTCGACATCTACCGCTCCTCGATGGACCCGGTGCAGCTGCGCGCCCGCGTCGGCATGGTGTTCCAGAAGCCGAACCCGTTCCCGAAGGCGATCTACGAGAATGTCGCCTACGGCCCGCGCATCCACGGCATGATCGGCAGCAAGGCCGACGCCGACGAGATCGTCGAGCGCAGCCTGCGCGCCGCCGCCCTGTGGGAGGAGGTCAAGGACCGGCTCGACCAGCCCGGCATCGGCCTCTCCGGCGGCCAGCAGCAGCGCCTGTGCATCGCCCGCGCCATCGCCGTCTCGCCCGAGGTCATCCTGATGGACGAGCCCTGCTCGGCCCTCGACCCCATCGCCACGGCGCGCATCGAAGAACTGATCGACGAGCTGCGGCAGAACTACACCATCATCATCGTCACGCATTCGATGCAGCAGGCCGCGCGCGTCTCGCAGCGCACCGCCTTCTTCCACCTCGGCGTGCTGGTCGAGGCCGGCGACACGGAGACCGTGTTCACCAATCCGAACGACGAGCGCACCCAGGACTACATCACCGGCCGCTTTGGCTGATCGACCCCGGCACCGGCGAAGGAACACCAGGCGATGGTACAGAAGCACACGGTCAAGGCGTTCGACGACGAGCTGAAGCAGCTCGCCGACGTCATCGCGCGGATGGGCGGTCTGACCGAGAGCCAGCTCGACGAGGCGATCGAGGCCCTCGGCCAGCGCGACAACCAGCGCGCGGAGGCGGTCGTCCTGGCCGACACGCGCATCGACGTGCTGGAGCACGAGGTCGACGAACTGGCGGTGCGGCTGATCGCGCTGCGCCAGCCGATGGCGGCCGACCTGCGCGTCATCATCGCCGCCCTCAAGATCGCGCCGATCCTCGAGCGCATCGGCGACTATTCGAAGAACATCGCCAAGCGTTCGCTGGCGATCAGCCGCATGGCGCCGGTTCGTCCGCTCTTCACCGTGCCGCGCATGGGCCGCATGGCGCGCGAGATGATCAAGGACGTGCTCGACGCCTACGCCGCCGGCGACGTCGCCGCGGCGCGCGCGGTATGGGAGCGCGATCATGAGCTCGACGAGATGTACGACAGCCTGTTCCGCGAACTGCTGACCTACATGATCGAGGATCCGCGCAATATCTCGCCCTGCGCCCACCTGCTGTTCGTCGCCAAGAACATCGAGCGCATCGGCGACCTCGCCACCAACATCGCCGAGATCATCCACTTCCAGGTCGAGGGGCGCATGCTCGAGGACGACCGCCCGAAGGTCGACGAGGCCAGCACCACGGTGGTGTCGGCGCCCGCCGGCCGGGCCGGATGAGCGGGGACGGCGGAGCGTGGTGATGCAGCCGCAGGTTCTCATCGTCGAGGACGAGCCGTCGCTCGTCGAACTGCTGTCCTACAACCTCGAACGCGCCGGCTTCGCGGTGGCGATCGCGCGCGACGGCGAGGAAGCCCTCCTCGCGGTGCGCGAGAAGAAGCCCGACGTCGTGCTGCTCGACTGGATGCTGCCCTACGTCTCGGGCATCGAGATCTGCCGCCGCATGCGGCGCGACGCCGAGACGCGCGGCGTGCCGATCATCATGCTGACGGCGCGCGGCGAGGAGGACGACCGCGTGCGCGGCCTCGATTCCGGCGCCGACGATTACATCACCAAGCCATTCTCGCCGAGCGAGCTGGTGGCCCGGGTGCGTGCAGTGCTGCGCCGCTCGCGCCCGTCCTTCGGCGAGGAGGCGCTGCGCTACGCCGACATCATGATGGACCTCGCCGCCCATCGCGTGATGCGCGGCGAGACGAGCATTCCCCTGGGGCCAACCGAGTTCCGCCTGCTGCGCTTCTTCATGGAACACCCCGGCCGCGTGTTCAGCCGCGAGCAGCTGCTCGACAATGTCTGGGGCCGCGACGCCTACATCGAGCCGCGCACCGTCGACGTGCACATCCGCCGCCTGCGCAAGGCGATGAACGTCGAGGAACTGCCGGATCTGATCCGCACCGTGCGTTCGGCCGGCTACGCGCTCGACATCGCCGAACACGTCTAGAGGTCGAGCACCGCCTTCACCGCCTCGCGTTCCTCCGCGTGCGTCTCGATGCGGAATCCGAGGCGTCGGCACATGTCGATCATGCGGACGTTTTCCCGCAGCACGCTGCCCCACACGGTCGCGATGCCGCGCCGCCGCGCGAAGGCGAGCAGCCGGCCGAGCAGCAGCCGGCCGAGACCAAGGCCCTCGCGGTCGCTGCGCACGATGATGGCGAACTCCGCCATCTCGCCGTCCGGATCGCTGGCAAACCGGGCGACGGCGTAGAGCGCCGCCTCGCCGGCCGGCCGGCCGGGATCGGCGAGCACGAACGCCATCTCGCGGTCGTAGTCGATCTGCGTCAGGCGCGCGACCAGCGCGTCGTCGAGGCCCGACAGCGCCATGTGGAAGCGCAGCCGCGCCGCCTTCGCCGTGATGTGGGCCGCCAGTTCGGGGTAGGCGCGGGCGTCTTCCGGCCGGATCGGGCGCAGCAGATAGGCTTCCCCGCCGGCTTCCACCCGCTCTTCCAGTTCGCGCGGATAGGGCAGGATGGCGAGGCGGTCGGCAGCATTCGCGCCCTCCGGCATGGCGGCGACGCGCACGCGGGCGTCGACCGCCAGCACGCCGGACGGCGAGGCGAGTAGCGGGTTGATCTCGATCTCGGCCAGCTCGCCGAGCTCGGTGGCGAGACGCGACAGCCGCACCAGCACCGCTGCCACGGCCTCGCGGTCCGCCGCCGGCCGACCGCGCCAGCCGGCGAGCAGGCGATCGACCCGCGTGCGGCCCATCAGTTCGCGCGCCAGAGCCGTGTTCAGCGGCGGCAGGGCCAATGCCGTGTCGCCGACCAGTTCGACCGTCGTGCCGCCCTGCCCGAACAGCACCACCGGCCCGAACTGGCGGTCGGCGACGACGCCACAGATGAGCTCGTGCGCATCGCCCCGCCGTGGCGCCATCGCCTGCACAAGAAATCCCTCGCGGCGCGCTTCGGGGCGGCTGGCGGCGATGCGCGCGTCCATCGCCGTGGCCGCGCGCGCGACCGCCGCCGCGTCCGGCAGGTCGAGCACCACGCCGCCGATGTCGGATTTATGCACGATGTCGCGCGACTGCACCTTGAGGGCGAAGCCGCCCGGCGCATCGGCAGCCATGGCCGCCGCCGCGCGCCCGGCCGCCGCCGCGTCGCCGGCATGGACCGCCGGCAGGGTGGCGATGCCGTAGGCAGTCAGCAGCGTCGCCGTCTCGGCGCCGTCGAGCCATTCGCGGCCGTCGGCGAGACAGTGCGCGACGATATCGCGCGCCGCTGCCACGTCGGCGGCGAAGTCGTCGGCGGTCGAGGCCGGCAATTCCGCCGCCGCCTGCCGCGCCGCGTTCCAGCGCACGAGATGCATGAAGCCCTGCACCGCCTGGGTCGGCTGCTCGTAGGTCGGCACGCGCTGGCGGCCGAACAGGCGGCGCGCCGCGACCGGCGCCTCGCCACCGAGCCATGCCGTCAACACGGGCCGGCGCGGAGCGGCGCGGCGGGCCAGCGTGTCGGCGACGGCCTCGGCGGCCTCGAGCGGCGCGGCGACGGCGGTGGGGCAGTTGAGAACGAGGACGGCGTCGGCGCCGGGATCGTCGAGCAGCGCCTCGAGGGCCGCCGCATAGCGCTCGCCCGGCGCGTCGCCGATGATGTCGACCGGATTGCCGTGCGACCATGTCGCCGGCAGCGCCGCGTCGAGACGGGCGATCGTTTCCGGCGCCAGCTCGGCGAGGCGGCCGCCGGCGTCGATCAGCGCGTCGGTGGCGAGCACGCCGATGCCACCGCCGTTGGTGAGGATGGCCAGGCGGTCGCCGCGCGGCCCGTCCTGCGGATGCGGAAAGGCCGCCAGCGTCTCGACGGCGGCGAACAGTTCCTCCAGCGTCGTCACGCGCAGCATGCCGGCGCGCCGCACCGCCGCGTCGAAGGCCGCGTCCGAGCCCGCCAGCGCGCCGGTGTGGCTCGCCGCCGCCCGCGCAGCCGCGGCGTGGCGGCCGGCCTTGATGACCACCACCGGCTTCGTGCGCGCCGCGATGCGCGCCGCCGACATGAACTTGCGCGGGCTGGTGATGGCCTCGACATAGAGCAGGATGGCCTGGGTATCGCGGTCGCTCGCCAGCCAGTCGATCATGTCGCCGAAATCGACGTCGGCCATGTCACCGAGCGAGACGAAGTGCGAGAAGCCGATGCCGCGCGCGGCGGCCCAGTCGAGCACCGAGACGATGACGGCGCCGGACTGGGCGACGAAGGCCAGCGGCCCCGGCTTCGCCGCGACATGGCCGAAGCTGGCGTCGAGGCCGAGCGGCGGCACCATGACGCCGACGCAGTTGGGCCCGACGATCCGCAGCAGATGCGGGCGCGCCGCGTCGAGCATGCGCTGGCGCAGCGCGGCACCGTCGGCGCGCTGCGCCGCCTCGGCGCCCTCGCCGAAGCCGGCGGTGATGACGACGGCGGCGCGCGTGCCGCGCCGGCCGAGGCGGTCGATGAGGTCCGGCACGGTGTCGGGCGGCGTGGCGATGACGGCAAGGTCCGGCGTCACCGGCAGGCTTTCGATGTCGGGATAGGCGAGCACGCCCTCGATCGCCTGCTCGCGGGGATTGACCGGCATGACGACGCCGGCGAAGCCGCCGCGCAGCAGATTGCGCGCCACCACCTGTCCCACCGCCCGGGGCCGGCGCGATGCGCCGATCAGCGCGACGGACCTTGGACGAAACAGCCGATCGAGGTTGCGGACGGTCACGGCGTGATCGCCTCTTCGGCGTGGACGTGGCGGTAGCCGAGTGCCGCCGCTACCGCCGCGTAGGTAACGTGGCCGCCGTGCGCGTTGAGGCCGGCGCGCAGATGCGCGTCCTCGTGGAGAGCGCGGCGATAGCCCTTGTCGGCGATGTCGAGCACGAAAGGCAGGGTGGCGTTGTTGAGCGCGCCGGTCGACGAGCGCGCCACCGCGCCGGGCATGTTGGTGACGCAGTAATGCACCACGCCTTCCTCGACGAAGGTCGGATCGGCATGGGTCGTCGGCCGCGAGGTCTCGAAGCAGCCGCCCTGGTCGATGGAGATATCCACCATCGCGGCACCGCGCCGCATGCGGCGGACGAGGTCGCGCGTCACCAGCTTCGGCGCCGCGGCGCCCGGCACGAGGACGGCACCGATCACCAGATGCGCGTCGAGCACCAGGCGCTCGATGGCGTCGACCGTGGCGTAGGCCGTATCGAGGCGGCCGCCGAAGCGGAAGTCCAGTTCCTTCAGGCGGTCGAGCGAACGGTCGACGACGGCGACGCGGGCCTCCATGCCCATGGCGATACGCGCGGCGTTGGTGCCGGCGACGCCGCCGCCGAGCACGACGACGTTGGCCCGCTCGATGCCGGGCACGCCGCCGAGCAAAATCCCCATGCCGCCGACCTCCTTTTCGAGGCAGCGCGCGCCGGCCTGGATCGACATGCGGCCGGCGATCTCGCTCATCGGCGCCAGCAGCGGCAGGCCGCCACGTGGGCTGGTCACCGTCTCGTAGGCGATGGCGACGCATTTCGCCGCGACGAGCGCCTTGGTCACTTCCGGCTCGGCGGCGAGGTGCAGGTAGGTGAACAGGATCTGGCCCTCGCGCAGCAGGGCGAACTCGGCCGGCTGGGGCTCCTTCACCTTCACCACCATCTCGGCGCGCGCGTAGACCGCCGCGGAATCCGCCAGGATGTCCGCACCGGCCGCGCGATAGTCGTCGTCGGTGTGGTTGATGCCGGCTCCGGCACCACTTTCCACGGCCACGCGATGGCCGTGGTGGACCAGTTCGCGCACCGCCGTCGGCGTCAGCCCGACGCGGTACTCGTGCGTCTTGATCTCGCGCGGCACGCCGATGTCCATCGCTCGCTCCCGTCGCCGGATAGGCCCGATCGTCTACTTAACGCGCATTAAGTAACTTGTCATCCGGCGGCACGCTTGCGACGCAGCGGCCACGCGCGCGAGGGTGCCGGCATGGTCCATCGTAGCGCCGTTCTCGCCGCCGCACTTGCGCTGGCGCAACTCGCCGTCGCCGTCCAGGCCGCGTCCGATCCGGTGCCGGCCATCGCCATGCACGGCACGCCGGCCCTCGCGCCCGGCTTCACCGCGCTGCCCTATGCCCGCGCCGACGCGCCGGCCGGCGGCACGTTGCGCCTTCATGCCGTTGGCAGCTTCGATTCGCTCAACCCGTTCATCATCAAGGGCACGCCCGCCGCCGGCCTCGCCCTCGGCTGGGGGCTCGTCTTCGAGCCGCTGATGCGGCGCAGCGCCGACGAACCCTTCACCCTCTATGGCCTGCTCGCCGCGACGGCCGAACTGCCGGCGGACCGGAGCTGGATCGAGTTCACCCTCGATCCCCGCGCCCGGTTCTCCGACGGCAGCCCGGTGACGGTCGACGACGTACTGTGGAGCTGGAACACGCTGCGCGAGAAGGGCCTGCCCAATGCCCGCGCCACCTGGTCGCGCGTCGAGCGCGTCGAGGCGACGGGGCCGCGCCGCGTGCGCTTCACCTTCGCCGACGGCAGCGACCGCGAACTGCCCTTTCTCGTCGCCGGCTTCCTGCCGATCCTGCCGCGCGCCCGCTGGGAGGGCCGCGACTTCGCCGAGACGACGCTGGAGCCGGTCTACGGCAGCGGCCCCTATCGCATCGACCGCGTCGAGCCAGGCCGCAGCCTGACCCTGCGCCGCGATCCCGACTGGTGGGGCCGCGACCTGCCGGTCAACCGCGGCCACTTCAACTTCGCCGAGATGCGCTTCGACTATTTCCGCGACGGGGCCATCGCGCTGGAAGCCTTCAAGGCCGGCGACATCGACTTCCGCATCGAGCCGGACGCCGCCCGCTGGGCCGAGCAGTACGACGTGCCGGCGGCGCGCGATGGCCGCATCGGCCGCGAGGTGGTGCAGCACGGCACGCCCTCGGGCCTCGACGCCATCGTGCTCAACCTGCGCCGGCCGCTCTTCGCCGACCGCCGCGTGCGGCAGGCGCTCGGCCTCGCGCTCGACTTCGAGTGGATCAACGCGACGCTGCTGCATGGCGGCTTCGCCCGCACCGCCAGCATGTTCGCCAATTCGGCGCTGGCCCCGGCGGCGGCGCCCGATGCCGCCGAGCTGGCCCTGCTGGAACCCTGGCGCGGCAAGGTGCCCGACGAGGTATTCGGCCCGCCCTGGCGGCCGTTCGTCAGCGACGGCAGCGGCCGCGACCGCCGCCCGCTGCGCGAGGCAGCGCGGCTGCTGGAGGCGGCCGGCTGGACGGTGAAGGACGGCATGCTGGCCGATGCCGGCGGCAGGCCCTTCGCCTTCGAGATCGTGCTGCGCGACCCGGCGCACGAGAAGATCGCGCTGGCCTGGGCACGCAACCTGAAGCGCCTCGGCATCGAGCTGCGCCTGCGGCTGGTCGAGAGCGCGCAGTTCCAGTCGCTGATCGAGGGCTACGACTACGACGCCACCTTCGGCTTCTGGGGCGTCACACTGTCGCCGGGCAACGAGCAGCAGAACTACTGGGGCTCCGTCGTCGCCGACGCGCCGGGCGGGCGCAACTGGGCCGGCGTCGCCGACCCGGCCGTCGACGCCATGATCGCCGCGCTGACCGGCGCGACGACGCGCGAGCAGCTCGTCGCCGCCGCGCGCGCGCTCGACCGGCTGCTGATGTGGAACGCCTGGACGATCCCGCTCTGGCACTCGCCGGGCATGCGCGTGGCGTGGTGGCGCGAGCGGGTTGCCATGCCTGCCCGGGTCCCGGCTTACGGCCCGCAGATCAACGCCTTCTGGTCGCCCGCCGCGGGGCAGTGAACGCGCCGCTCCGACCGTGATCCCGGCGTTCCCTACAACCCCGCCGCCGCCAGCGCCGGCTTGGCCAGCACCTTGAGGTCGGCCTCCGGGCGCGGGCCCATGTGCGAGATCGCCTCGGCGGCGCAGATCGAGCCCAGCCGGCCGCAGGTGGCGAGGCCGGCGCCGCGCGCGAGGCCGTAGAGAAAGCCGGCGGCGAAGAGGTCGCCGGCGCCGGTGGTGTCGACCACCTTGCCGACGCGCTCAGCGTCGATGACGTGCACCTCGTCGCCCGATACCGCGACCGAGCCCTTCTCGGAGCGCGTCAGCGCGGCGATCTGGCAGTCCTTGCGGACGCGCTGCAGCGCCTCGTCGAAGCTCTCGACCTGGTACAGCGACAGGATCTCCGACTCGTTGGCGAACAGGATGTCGACATGCCCGGCGACCAGCTCGCGGAAGGAGTCGCGGTGGCGGTCGACGCAGAACGGATCGGACAGCGACAGGGCGACCCGCCGGCCAGCCGCGTGCGCCGCCTTGGCGGCCTTGAGAAAGGCCGCCTTCGCCGCGTCGCGGTCCCACAGATAGCCTTCGAGGTAGGTGATGCCGGCGCGCGCCACCAGCGCCGCGTCGACGTCGTCGGGGCCGAGTTCGGCGCAGGCGCCGAGATAGGTCGCCATGGTGCGCTGCGCGTCGGGCGTCACGTAGATGAGGCAGCGCGCCGTGCCGGCGCCGGAGGTCGCCGGCGGCGAGTCGAAGGCGCAGCCGATGGCGCGGATGTCGTGGGTGAAGATGCGCCCCAGCTCGTCGTTGCGCACCTTGCCGATATAGGCCGTGCGCGCGCCGAGCGCGGCGAGGCCGGCGGCGGTGTTGCCGGCCGAACCGCCGGACGCCTCGACGGCCGGGCCCATGGCGGTGTAGAGGCGCTCGGCGGTCGGCGCGTCGATCAGCGTCATCGTGCCCTTGGCGAGGCCGAGGCCCCCGATGTCGGCGTCGCTCGCATGCGCCAGCACGTCGACGATCGCATTGCCGATGCAGAGCACATCGAGCGCGCCGCCGCTGGCGCCGCCTGTTCCGGTCATGTCATGGTCCTTCGTATTGGCGGTTTCGGTCGCGGGCGCGGAGTATAGCGACGGCGGCGGCGAGCGGAACCCGTGGGCACCGAGGCGCCGCATTGGGCGCCGGCGTTGGGACGAAACCATGATCGCGGCCTTCGGCAAGGCACTGGGGCAGCTTCCCGAACGTAGCTTTCGCTTCTATCTGCTGATCTCGCTCACCGGCAGCCTCGCGCTGCTCGTCGGGTTGATCTGGCTGGCCGGCTGGGCCCTGTCGGAACTGGAGACGGGGGAGGGCTGGCTCAACTGGCTCGTCACGCTGGCGGGCGGGCTCGGCGCCACCTTCGCCGCCTGGCTGCTGCTGCCGACCGTCTCGACGACCATCGCCGGCTTCATGCTCAGCGGCGTCGCCCGCGCTGTCGAACGGCGCCACTATCCGCATCTCGCCCCGGCGCGCGAGGCGCCGCTGATCGAGGATGTCTGGGTCGGCGTCCGCATCGCGCTGCTGACCCTCGCCATCAACCTCGCCGCCCTGCCCTTCTATATCGCGACGATCTGGATCGCCGGCCTCGGCCTCGTGCTCTACCTCGCCATCAACGGCTTCCTGTTCGGCCGTGAGTATTTCGAGATGGCGGCGCTGCGCCGGATGCCGTCGCGCGAGGCGACCGCGCTCTATCGCCGCCGCCGCCTGACGGTGTTCCTCGCCGGCGCCGGCATCGCCGCCTTTGCCCTCGTGCCCGTGCTCAACCTCGCGACGCCGCTGTTTGCCACCGCCGTCATGATCCACCTGTTCGAGGGGATGGGTGGCGGTGGCGCCTTGGCAACGCGCCCCGCGAGGGGGTAGAAGCGGCCGGTTGGCGCGGCGGGGGAGACCGTGGCGGAGTCACTGAACGGGGATTCTTCGATGGCCCTCGGTCCCAAGGATGCGGGCGGGCGACGCGAGCCCGACCTGAGCTTCCTGCAGCGCACGCCGGCACGCGCGCTCAACATTCCCAACCTGTCATCCGACGGCGACGGCGGCGACGGGCGCACCCAGGGCAACGACGGCAAGACGCTGACCGTCGGCCGCGACATCTCCCTCAACGGCGAGATCACCGCCTGCGACACCCTGGTCGTCGAGGGCAGCGTCAAGGCCAGGCTGGCGCAGGGCCGGCACGTCGAGATCGCCCGCACGGGCAGCTACGACGGCGCCGTGAACATCGAGACCGCGACCGTCGCCGGCACCTTCGACGGCGACCTGACCGTGCGCGACCTGCTGCGCGTGACAGGCACCGGCCGCGTCAACGGCAAGGTGCGCTACGGCCGCCTCGAGGTCGAGGCGGGCGGCGAACTCAACGGCGACATCGCCGCATCCGACCGCGATCAGGGATAGTCCTCACATGTCCGAACGTACCGCCCGCGACGGCCTGTCGCCGGTGGCCGTGGCCGGTGCCGCGGCCCTGACCCTTCTCATCGTCCTGCTCTTCGCCCTCTGAGGCCCCGCCCATGCGCGGCACCGCGCGCACCCTGACCGCCCTTCTCGCTGCCGCGCTGCTGGCCGGCTGCGCGCTGGGCGAGCGCGGCGGTGCGCCGGCCGCCACACCGGGCGCCGACGAGACGCGGCAGGGAACGGGCGCGCGCGACGGCGACGAACGCGCAGCGCCGCGACCGCAGACGCCGCCCGACGACGATCCGGCGCGTCTGGTCGGGCTGGCCGCCGGCGCCATCACCGGACGGCTCGGCGAACCGGCGATGGTGCGACGCGACGGCACGGCCCAGATCTGGCACTACCGCGCCATCGCCGAGGGCGGGCGGGCCTGCGTGCTGCACCTCTTCCTCTATCCCGACGGCAACACGCCGCGCGTCACCCATGCCGAGGCGCGCAGCGGCCTCGACCCGCTCGTCGGCAACGCCGGCCGGGCCTGCCTGCGCGCGGTGGTGGCCGGGCGGCAGACGAGTTGAACCGCTGCCATGTCCAAAGCATAGGCAGAAGTTTTATTCAGTCTTCGCATAGAAGACAGCGGCAGTTTGAGTAGTTTCCAAATTGCAACAGGGTGGCGGCAAAGCGTGCGTGAATCAATCTGCTACACCCGCATAGGATGATTCATCCCTAGCATCCCGGCGTTCGAGCATTCGGCATCGGACGGGGGCGAGTGATGTCGGTGAGGGTGCGTGAGTGGGCGGCCGCGGCCGCCGTGGCGGGGTGCGGTCTGTTCGGTGCGTCCTCGGCCTGGGCCTCGCCCGGCTGCGATGCGGTCAACGCGTTCGGCGCCCAGACCACAACCGTTGCAATGCTCACCACAGTGGACACCGACGTCACTGCGCTCATCTTCGCGGCCGGCGAGGTGCTGACATTGAGCTTCACCGGCGGCAACGTAGGCACGGCCAGCCTGCGCGCGGGCGGCGGGCCGCTGGGCGGCACGACGTCGACGCCGCCGGCCGGCTTCAGCTACACGATCACCACGGAAGACGCCGCCGCCGCCTTCCAGCTCCGCGTCCGCATCTTCAACAACAACGCTGCCGCCGAGACCTATAACTGGCGGCTGACCTGCACGGGGCTCGGCGGGACGACGACGACACCGTCGAACGCGAGTTCGACGCACAAGGTGGTGGACGCGACGCAGTCGCGGCTCAACACGCAGAACATCCAGCGCCACATGCAGACGCTGACCGCGGGCAACCTCAACGGTGGCACAGGTGGCGGCGGTACGGGCGGCACCGGCGGCACGGGCGGCAACTTCGCCGGCGACACCGCCTCGCGGCTGATCGGCGCCTTCGCGCCACGGTCGACGCCCGCCGGTGGCGCCGGTGCCGGCCTCGGCTTCGGACGAGCGCAGGAGGAGGCCGAGGACGATCCGTTCCGGCGCGCCCAGCGGCGCACCGTCGGCGGCCGCGACGGCCTGCGCGAGGGCGTGGCGATGGTGTCCTTCGACACCGCGGCCGGCGACCAGCTCGCCCAGGCCGGGCGCAACGAGCCCAACGCTCCGACCGAACAGCGCCGGACCCTCGCGCCGCAGGACCCGCGCGGCAGCGTCTGGGCCTACGGCGCCTGGTCCGACGTGCGCAACTCGCGCAACCTGGTGAACGACGACCAGCGCTTCTCCGGCGACGTCATCGCCGTCACCGGCGGCGGCGACTACCAGGTCGTCGACAACGTCTGGGTCGGGCTCGCCGCCACCTGGATGACGACCTCGCTGTCGACCACCTTCAACAACGGCAGCTACGACGAGGAGACGTGGACGCTGGCGCCCTACGCGGTGTGGCGCATCAGCGACATCCTCTCGGCCGACATCACGCTGGGCGGCGCGCGCGGCAGCATCGAGCAGACGCGCAACCGCACGACCCGCCAGGTCGATGCCAACACCGAGGCCACCTCGATGTTCGGCGCCGCCGGCCTCACGGCGCGCATCCGCCCCGGCGACGGCCCGTGGCTGCTGACCGGCCGCACGTCCTACCTGCGCTCGCGCAAGCTGATCGACAGCTTCACCGAGAGCGACGGCACCTTCGTCGACGACGACGAGGCCAACACCTCGCAGCTGCGCGGCGGCGGCGATGTCGCCTACGAAATCGCCGTCGAGGGCACGAGGCTGGTGCCGCATATCGGCGTCGAGTACGTCCATGACATCATGGACGAGGTGAACGGCGACGCCAGCGCGCAGGTGGTGCAGGGCGGCCTGCGCTTCTTCGTCGATCCGGTCGGCCTCTACGGCATCGTCGACGTCTCCAGCGAACTGGGGCGCGACGATTTCCAGGATCACACGCTGCGCGTCATGCTGGTGCAGCGCCTGGCGCTGCCGGGCAGCGGCACGGCGGCCAACCCGTTCGTGCAGACGATCACGCAGGCGGGCCGGCGCGAGCTGGCCGGCGGGCTGCAGGTGACGGGTGGCGAGCTGCCGTTCGACACGACGCTGCGCGCCGCCACCATCGACCGCCAGCGCGGCCCCGGCGAGCAGCGCCTCACCCTGAGCCTGTCCGGCGCGTTCTAGGCCAGCGTCTTGGCCTTGTAGCCGCACAGTTCGGCGATGACGCAGGTGGCGCATTTCGGCGCCCGCGCGGTGCAGACATAGCGGCCGTGCAGGATCAGCCAGTGGTGGGCATGGCGGCGGTACTCCGCTGGCACGCGGCGCAGCAGCCCGTCCTCGACCGCGCGCGGCGTCTTGCCCGGGGCGAGGCCGGTGCGGTTGCCGACGCGGAAGATGTGCGTGTCGACCGCGATCGTCTCCTCGCCGAAAGCGACGTTGAGCACGACGTTGGCCGTCTTGCGCCCGACGCCGGGCAGGGCCTCCAGCGCCTCGCGGTCGCGCGGCACCTCGCCGCCATGCTTCTCGACGAGAATCCGCGACAGGGCGACGACATTCTTCGCCTTGGTGCGGTAGAGGCCGATGGTCTTGATCAGTTCGGCGACCCGCGCCTCGCCCAGCGCCGCCATCCTCGCCGGGGTGTCGGCGGCGGCGAACAGGGCGGGCGTGGCCTTGTTGACGCCGGCATCCGTCGCCTGCGCCGACAGCACGACGGCGACGAGCAGGGTAAAGGGCGTGGTGTAGTGCAGCTCCGTCGTCGGCGCCTCGATGCTGGCGGCGAGGCGGGCCATGATGGCGGCGGCGCGGGCGTGGGTCATGCGGGGCATGGACGAATCCTAGCGCAGAACGGCGCGACGCGGTGCCGCCTTGGCCCGGCCGGACAGGCGACCTATCCTCATTCCATGTCGCCGTCCGCCGAAGCCGCCGCACCCCTGTTCGACGCCGTGCTGACGCCGCACCGCAGCCTCGCGCCGAAGGGGTTCCTCGCGCTGATGGCCGTGCTGGCGATCGGCGCCGCTGCCGTGGGCCTGCTGTTTGCCAGCCGCGGCGCCTGGCCGGTGCTGCCCTTCCTCGGCGGCGAGGTGCTGCTGGTCTGGATCGCCTTCCGCATCAACTACCGCCGCGCCCGCGAGTACGAGACGGTGCGCCTGACCCACGAGGCGCTGGATGTGGAGCAGGTCGACCCGCGCGGCCGCCGCCGGCGCCACCGCTTCGCGCCGCCGCACTGGCTGCGTGTGGCGCTCGAGCCGCTGCCCGGCCGCGCCAGCCGCCTCTATGTGGCGAGCCACGGCCGCGCGCTTACCATCGGCCGCTTCCTGCCGCCCGACGAGAAGGCGAGCTTCGCCGCGGCGCTCGGCGATGCGATACGGCGGCTGGGACGGCCAGGTGCAGGATAGGCAGCGTGCCGCTCCGCCTCGCCCTTCGACAGGCTCAGGGTGAGGCGGAGGGGAAACGTCGTTGCGGGAATCAGACCGGAAAAGACACTCCTCATCCTGAGCTTGTCGAAGGATGAGGCGGCGCGGAGCGTTTCTCAGCCGCCCACGCCCAGCACGTCCTTCATGGAATAGAGGCCCGGCGCGCGGCCCTGGGTCCACAGCGCGGCGCGCAGCGCGCCGCGGGCGAAGACCTCGCGCGAGGCGGCCTTGTGGGTCAGCTCGATGCGCTCGCCGCCGCCGGCGAAGATCACCGTGTGGTCGCCGACGACGTCGCCGCCGCGCAGGGCGGCGAAACCGATATGGCCGCGCACGCGCGCGCCGGTAATACCGTCACGGCCGCGGTCGGCGGCCTGCGCGAGGTCGACGCCGCGCCCGCGCGCCGCCGCCTCGCCCAGCGTGATCGCCGTGCCCGAGGGCGCGTCGACCTTGTGGCGGTGGTGCATCTCGACGATCTCGATGTCGTAGTCGTCGGGCAGCGCCTTCGCCACCTGCTCGACGAGGGCGAACAGCAGGTTCACGCCCGACGACATGTTGGAGGCCCAGACCACGGGCACGGACTTGCCCGCCTCGGCCAGCGCCGAGCGGTGCTGCGGCTCCAGCCCCGTGGTGCCGGCGACCAGCGCGCAGCCCTGCCGCGCCGCCAGCGCCGCATGCGCCGCCGTCGCGGCGGGCGCGGTGAAGTCGATGACCACGTCGACGGCGGCGAACATCGCCGCGCTGTCGTCGGTGACGGTCACGCCGTTCGCCGGCAGCCCGGCGAGCGTGCCGAGATCGGCGCCGAGATGCGGGCTGCCCTTGACCTCGGCGGCCCCGGTGACGGCGACGCCCGGCATGGCGGCGGCGAGCCCGGCGATCATCCGCCCCATCCGCCCGCCGGCACCGACGATGCCGATGTTGAGAACGCCCGACATGCGAATCCTCTCCCGCTCCGAATCCTCCTCTCCCATCGGGAGAGGGCTTCCCGCCTTGGCGAGCGCAGCGAGCCTAGAGCGGGAAGGGTGGGGGGTTCCGACGCCGCCCGACCGGGTGCAACCGTAACCCCTCACCCTTGCGTCCTGGGCGTCTCGCCCGCTTGGCGGCCTGGGACGCCAAGTCCGCAAGCCCTCTCCCGCTGGGAGAGGGGCGATCATAGCGGGATGCCCGTCACGCTGCGACAAGACGCCGCCGCGCCCTACTTCTCCGTCAGATCGTCCCAGAATTCCTTCACGCGGGCGAAGAAGCCCTCGGATTCGGGGCTGTTGGACTTGGCGCCCTTGGTCGTCTTGCCGCCGCTCTCGAACTTGCGCAGCAGCTCCTGCTGCTCCTTCGACAGGTTGACCGGCGTCTCGACCACGACCTGCACGTAGAGGTCGCCGCGCGTCGTGGCGCGCAGCACGCTCATACCCTTGCCGCGCAGGCGGAATTCCTGGCCGGTCTGGGTGCCCGAGGGAATGGCGACGCGGGCGCGCGTGCCGTCGATCGACGGCACTTCGAGCGCGCCGCCAAGCGCCGCCGTGACCATAGGAATAGGCACGCGTACATGCACGTTGGCGCCCTCGCGGCGGAACAGGCGATGCGGCCGCACGGCGACGAAGAGGTAGAGGTCGCCCGGCGGGCCGCCGCGCAGGCCGGCCTCGCCCTCGCCGGTGACGCGGATGCGCGTGCCGTCCTCGACGCCGGCCGGTATGTTGACCGACAGCGTCTTCTCGCGCGCGACGCGGCCGTGTCCCTCGCAGGTCTTGCACGGCTTGTCGATGACCTTGCCGGCGCCGTGGCAGGACGGGCAGGTACGCTCGATGGTGAAGAAGCCCTGCTGGGCGCGCACCTTGCCGGCGCCGCGGCAGGTCGGGCAGTCGATCGGCTGCGCGCCGCCCTCGGCGCCGGAGCCGTTGCAGGTGTCGCACGGCGCCGCCGTCGGCACGCGAATCTTCGCCTGGTAGCCGGCGAAGGCCTGCTCGAGCGTGACCTCGAGGTTGTAGCGCAGGTCGGCGCCGCGCGTGCGCGTGTGCGTACCGCCGCCGCGCCGTCCGCCGGCGAACTCGCCGAACATCTCGTCGAAGATGTCGGCGAAACCGCCGGCGAAGTCGAAGCCGCCGGGCCGCCCGCCGCGCGCGCCGCCGCCGTTCTCGAAGGCGGCGTGGCCGAAGCGGTCGTAGGCCGCGCGCTTCTGGCCGTCGCGCAGCACGTCGTAGGCCTCGTTGATGTCCTTGAACTTCTGCTCCGCCGCCGTGTCGCCCGGATTGCGATCCGGGTGATACTGCATGGCAAGCTTGCGGAACGCCTTCTTGAGATCGTCGTCCGATGCCCCGCGGGCGACGCCGAGCATCTCGTAGTAATCGCCCTTTGCCATGGTGCGGCGCGCCCCTCGCCCCCGTCAGGCGTGCGACGGCCCGGCCACCGCGCCCTGCCCGGCAGCGGTGCTGCCGGGCTCCGGGCGCGACGCTCGGACCGGATGCCTAGCCTACGATGCCGACTTGCGGCGGTCGTCGTCGTCGCGCACTTCCTCGAAGTCCGCGTCGACCACGCCGTCGTCCCGCCCGCCGGCGTCCTGCGGCCCGCCGGCGCTGCCGCCTGCGTCGTCGCCGCCGGCGCTCTCCTGCGAGGCACGGTACATCGCCTCGCCGAGCTTCATCGACGACTGCACCAGCGTCTCGAGACGGCCCTTCATGGCCTCGACGTCGTCGCCCTGCGTTGCTTCCCGAAGCGCCGCGAGATCGGACTCGATCTTTTCGCGCTCGGCCGCCGGCACCTTGTCGCCGTAGTCCTTGAGGTTCTTCTCGGTCTGGTGGATCAGCGTCTCGGCCTGGTTGCGGGTCTCCGCCGCCTCGCGCCGCTTCTTGTCGTCGGCGGCATGCTCCTCGGCGTCCTTCACCATGCGCTCGATGTCGGCGTCGCTGAGGCCGCCCGAGGCCTGGATGCGGATCTGCTGCTCGCGGCCGGTGCCCTTGTCCTTCGCCGACACATTGACGATGCCGTTGGCGTCGATGTCGAAGGTGACCTCGATCTGCGGCACCCCGCGCGGCGCCGGCGGAATGCCGACGAGGTCGAACTGGCCGAGGACCTTGTTGTCGGCCGCCATCTCGCGCTCGCCCTGGAAGACGCGGATGGTGACCGCCTGCTGGCTGTCCTCGGCGGTCGAGAAGACCTGGCTCTTGCGCGTCGGGATCGTCGTGTTGCGGTCGATCAGTCGGGTGAACACGCCGCCCAGCGTCTCGATGCCCAGCGACAGCGGGGTCACGTCGAGCAGCAGGACGTCCTTCACCTCGCCCGCCAGCACGCCGGCCTGGATGGCGGCGCCGATGGCCACGACCTCGTCCGGGTTGACGCCGCGGTGCGGCTCGCGGCCGAAGAACTGCTTCACCGTCTCGATGATCTTCGGCATGCGCGTCATGCCGCCGACGAGGATGACCTCGTCGATCTCGTTCGGCTTGAGTCCGGCGTCCTTCAGCGCGTTGCGGCAGGGCGCCACGGTGCGCTGCACCAGCTCGTCGACCAGCGCCTCCAGCTTGGCGCGCGTCAGCTTGATGTTGAGGTGCTTGGGGCCCGACTGGTCGGCCGTGATGAACGGCAGGTTCACCTCGGTCTGAGTCTGCGAGGACAGCTCGATCTTGGCCTTCTCCGCCGCCTCCTTGAGGCGCTGGAGGGCGAGCTTGTCCTTGCGCAGGTCGATGCCCTGTTCCTTTTTGAACTCCTCGGCGAGGTAGTCGATGATGCGGGCGTCGAAGTCCTCGCCGCCGAGGAAGGTGTCGCCGTTGGTCGACTTCACCTCGAACACGCCGTCGCCGATCTCCAGCACCGAGATGTCGAATGTGCCGCCGCCGAGGTCGTAGACCGCAATGGTGCCGGCGGTCTTCTTCTCGAGGCCGTAGGCGAGCGCCGCCGCCGTCGGCTCGTTGATGATGCGCATCACCTCGAGGCCGGCGATCTTGCCGGCGTCCTTGGTCGCCTGGCGCTGGCTGTCGTTGAAGTAGGCGGGGACGGTGATGACCGCCTGGGTTACGGTCTCGCCGAGGTAGGATTCGGCCGTCTCCTTCATCTTCTGCAGGATGAAGGCGCTGACCTCGGACGGACTGTACTTCTTGCCGTCGGCCTCGACCCAGGCGTCGCCGTTGTCGGCCTTGACAATCTTGTAGGGGACGAGCCCGCGGTCCTTCTGCGCCATCGGGTCGTCGAAGCGACGGCCGATGAGGCGCTTGATCGCGAACAGCGTGTTCTCGGGGTTGGTGACGGCCTGGCGCTTGGCCGACTGGCCGACCAGCCGCTCGGCCTCCTTGGTGAAGGCCACCATCGAGGGGGTCGTGCGCGCGCCCTCGGAATTCTCGATCACCTTGGCCTGCTTGCCTTCCATGACGGCGACGCAGGAGTTGGTGGTGCCAAGATCGATGCCGATGACTTTGGCCATGATGCAATCTCTCCTTGTGGCAGGCCCGCCCCGCCCGTATCGGCGCGCGGCCGGACCCCCGCTTCAAGATGGCTGTCCCGGGGCGCGACCCCGGCGACGAGCGCTGAGGCTGATATAGGCAGCGAGCCGGTTTCCCGCAACCCTCGGTAACCGCACCTATATTTCCGGCAGGCGCGGCCCGTAACGGCTCAGGCGGTGGTGTCGACGCGCAGGCCGGGACCGGCGCCGCCCTTCGTCACCGCCACCCGGGCCGGCCGCAGCAGGCGGTCGTCGATCATGTAGCCGGCCTGCATAACCTGGGCGACACGGCCGCCCGGCTGGCCCGGCACCTCGATCTCGAACATGGCCTCGTGCCGGTTGGGGTCGAAGGCTTCGCCCTCGGGCACGATGCGGTGGACCTTCCAGCGCTCGAACACCGCCTGCAGGCCGCGGCCGACCGCCTCGATGCCGGAGACGAGGCCGGCCAGCGGATGGTCCTCGGCGCGCGCCTCGGCGGGCACCGCCGACAGGGCGCGCTCGAGGTTGTCGGCGACCTCGACGAGGTCGCGGGCGAAATTCGTCACGGCGTAGCGCCGCGTGTCCTCGATCTGCCGCTCGGCGCGCTTGCGCTGGTTCTCGGCGTCGGCAAGAGCGCGCAGGAGCTGGTCCTTGAGCTGCGCCACCTCGGCCTGAAGGGCGGCGGGGTCGGGCCCTGCGCCGATCGGCTCCGGCGCGGCGTCGGCCGGCGGCTCGGGGGCGAAGGGGTTGTCGGGGGCGGCCGGGTCGGGCTTGCCGTCGGTCGGCTGGTTCATCGCAAATCCATGGCTTCGTTCGGGTTGGGCCGCCGTCAGTCGATCATGCGGCCGATGACGCGCGCGGTGTAGTCGACCACCGGCACGATGCGGGCGTAGTTGAGGCGGGTCGGGCCGATGACGCCGACGGCACCGACGATCTTCTCGTCGCGGTTGGTGTAGGGCGCGACGATCATCGAGCAGCCGGCAAGACCGAACAGCTCGTTTTCCGCGCCGATGTAGACCTGCACGCCAGCG
The DNA here is from genome assembly GCA_050246875.1 of Alphaproteobacteria bacterium. GTDB lineage: Bacteria > Pseudomonadota > Alphaproteobacteria > UBA6615 > UBA6615 > SHWB01. The sequence continues at coordinate 125,052 of JBFWVF010000002.1, forward strand.
CCGCGCAGCGTCGCGTCGAGCAGGCGCGACAGGCCCTCCTTCTTTTCCAGCAGGGCGAACAGGCCGCGCACCCGTTCGAGGTCCTCGACGGCGTGGACGTCGTCGAGCAGCCGGCCGGTGCCGGCGACGATCAGCACCGGCTCGCGGCGGTCGCCCCCCTCGGTGGCGAGGCCCTGCGAGACCAGCCGGCGGGTCAGTTCGTCGAGGTCGCGGCGATGCTGTTCCAGTTCGCCGGCGAGCTGCTGGCGAGCCTCCTCGACGGTGCGCCCGACCATGCGCGAGGACAGGAAGTTGGTCGCCTCGACGAGCGAGGCCATCGGCAGGCCGAGCGGCAGTTCGATGACGCGGTTCTCGACCTGGCCGTCGTCGAGCACCAGCACCACCAGCGCCCGTCCCGGCCCCAGGGCGACGAACTCGATATGGCGCAGCCGGCCCTCGCGCTTGGGCGCGAAGACCAGCCCGGCGCAGTTGGCGAGGCCCGACAGCATGCGCGTCGCCTCTTCCAGCGACTGCTGCGCGCTGCGCCCGGTGCCGGCGCACTTGGCATCGATCTCGCGCCGTTCGTCCTCGGTCAGGCGGCCGACCTCGAGCAGCCCGTCGACGAACAGGCGCAGGCCGAGTTCGGTCGGCAGCCGCCCGGCCGAGGTGTGCGGCGCATAGAGCAGGCCGGCGTCCTGCAGGTCGGCCATGACGTTGCGGATGGTGGCCGGCGACAGGTCGGCCCCCAGCTTGCGCGCCAGCGTGCGCGAGCCGACCGGCTCGCCGGTCTCGACATAGGTGTCGACGACGAGGCGCAGGACCTCGCGCGAGCGAGCGTTGAGCTGGGTCAGCAGATCGGCCATGACGGCGGGCCAGCATCCTTCCTACGGGCTCGCATACTTAGGGGTCCGGGCGGGCGCGATCAAGCGCGCGCGCCGCCGAGGCTGGACGCCAAGGCGCTGGCGAGGCTAGGTTTTCGCCCCGCCGTCCGGCGTGCAGCAGAAAGTCCGATACCATGCCCAAGGCCGCCCCCAAGGCTGCGCCGCGCCCGTCCGGCCGCGCCGCCGACGCCATGCGCGAGGTCACGCTCCAGGCTGGCGCCGCGCCCTATGCCGAGGGCTCGTGCCTCGCCGCTTTCGGCAACACCCGCGTGCTCTGCGCCGCCTCCATCGAGGACCGGCCGCCGCCGTGGCTGCGCGGCAAGGGCCGCGGCTGGGTGACGGCGGAGTACGGCATGCTGCCGCGCTCGACCCACACCCGCACCGACCGCGAGGCGGTGCGCGGCAAGCAGTCCGGCCGCACGCAGGAGATCCAGCGCCTGATCGGCCGCGCGTTGCGCGCCGTCATCGACCTCGAGGCGCTGGGCGAACGGCAGATCAGAATCGACTGCGACGTGCTGCAGGCCGATGGTGGCACGCGCACCGCCTCGGTGACCGGCGCCTGCGTCGCCCTGCACCTCGCCTGCCGGCACCTCGTCGCCGCCGGCGCCATCGCCGCCGACCCGATGCGGGGGCTGGTCGCCGCCGTCTCCTGCGGCATCGTCGCCGGAAAGCCGGTGCTCGACCTCGACTACGCCGAGGATTCGACCGCCGACGCCGACGCCAATTTCGTCCTCACCGACAAGGGCCTGCTGGTCGAGGTGCAGGGCACCGCCGAGGGCGCGCCGTTCTCGCGCGTGCAGTTCAACCGCCTGCTGGCGCTGGCCGCCGCCGGCACCGAGGCGCTGGTGGCGGCACAGCGCCGCGCGCTCGGCGACGCCGCGCCGAAGCGCGGGCGCTGATGGCACGGCGCCTCGCCCCCGGCCGGCTGGTGATCGCCAGCCACAACGCCGGCAAGGTGCGCGAGATCGCCGATTTGCTGGGGCCGTTCGGCATGGAGGTCGTCAGCGCCGGCGCGCTCGGCCTGCCCGAGCCCGAGGAGACCGAGGACAGCTTCGCCGGCAATGCCGCGCTGAAGGCGCTGGCCGCCGCACGCAGCGCCGGCCTCCCGGCGCTGGCCGACGATTCCGGGCTTGCCGTCCACGCTCTGGGCGGCCAGCCCGGCATCCATTCGGCGCGCTGGGGCGGGCTGCGGCGCGACTTCGCCGCCGCGATGGCGCGGGTGATGCGCGAGATCGGCGACAATCCGGATCACGGCGCGGAATTCGTCTGCGCCCTTGCCCTGGCGTGGCCGGATGGCCATGTCGAGGGCTTCGAGGGTCGTGTCGTCGGCACCCTGGCCTGGCCGCCGCGCGGTACGCGCGGCTTCGGCTACGATCCTATCTTCGTGCCGGCGGGCGACACGCGCACCTTCGGCGAGATCGACCCGGACGAGAAGCACCGCATGTCGCATCGCGCCCGCGCCTTCGCGAAGCTGGTCGCGGCCTGTTTCGGACAGGGATGATGGGCCACGACGAAATACTGTCGCGACGGCCACGGAGACCCTCATCCTTCGACAGGCTCAGGATGAGGACACACAAGTCAGGATGACGATAAGCGCGCCGGGCGCTGCCAATCCGCCTCATCCTGAGCCTGTCGAAGGACGAGGCGGACGCATGGCGACGCCAATCCGCGAAACCAGCCCCGGCTTCGGCCTCTACGTCCACTGGCCGTTCTGCCTGTCGCTGTGCCCGTACTGCGACTTCAACTCCTACCTCGCGCGCGACGTCGACCACGCGCGCTGGCGCGACGCCCTGCTGGCGGAACTGGATCACTTCGCGGCACGGACCGGCCGCTGCGCGCTCACCAGCATCTTCTTCGGCGGCGGCACGCCGAGCCTGATGGCGCCGGAAACCATCGGCGCCGTCATCGCCCGCGCCCGCGAGCGCTTCGACCTCGCCGCCGACGCCGAGATCACCATGGAAGCCAACCCGACCTCGGTCGAGGCCGGCCGCCTCGCCGCTTGCCGCGACGCCGGCATCAACCGGGTGAGCCTCGGCGTGCAGTCGCTCGACCCCGACGCCCTCGCCTTCCTCGGCCGCAAGCACTCCGCCGCCGAGGCGATCGCCGCCGTCGAGACGGCGCGCGGCCTGTTCGACCGCGTCTCCCTCGACCTCATCTACGCCCGTCCCGGCCAGACGGCGAAGGACTGGCGGGCCGAGCTGGAGCGCGCCCTGCAACTGGCCGGCGGCCACATCTCGGTCTACCAGCTCACGATCGAGGAAGGGACGCCCTTCCATACCCAGCACGCGCGCGGCGACTTCCGTCTGCCGGCCGAGCGCGGCGCCGTGGCGCTGTGGCAGGCGACACAGGACGTGCTCGGCGCGGCCGGCCTGCCGGCCTACGAGATTTCCAACCACGCCCGGCCCGGCGAGGCCTGCCGCCACAATCTCACCTACTGGCGGCTCGGCGACTGGATCGGCATCGGCCCCGGCGCGCACGGCAGGCTGACCCTCGACGGCACACTGCTCGCCACCCGCCAGACCGCCGTGCCCGCGGCCTGGCTCGCCGCCGTGGAGAAGGATGGCCACGCCACCCGCGAGGAGACCGTCATCGGCCGCGACGAGATTCGCGACGAGCTGGTGACGATGGGCCTGCGCCTGACTGATGGCATCGCCCGCGACCGCTTCCGCGCGCGTCTCGGCGCCGAGCCGGAGGACGCGCTCGATGCGTCACGCCTCGGCCGCCTCGTCGCCGGCGGCTTCGTCGTCCTCGACGCGGTCGGCCTGCGCGCCACCCCGGCCGGGCTGCGCCGGCTCGACGCGGTGCTGGGGGCGCTGGTCGGCTAGTTCGACAGCGCCTGGAAGGTCGTCGGCGCGGGATCGACCACGACCGGGCCGTTGCGCCGCACCTCGAGGATGGCGAGGCCGCGCTCGATGCGGCCGTCGGGCAGCAGGCGGAAGATGCCGTCGATGCCGGCGAAGCCGTTCGGCGCCGTCAGCGCGGCCAACGAATAGGGTCCGCCGGCCGCGCCGGCCGCCGGCGCGTCCTTCGCCTCGGCGGCGAGCACGGCGGCGAGCGCCACGGCGTCGTAGGCCAGCGTCGCCAGCCGTGCCGGCGCGCGGCCGTAGGTCTGCTCGAAGCGAGTGCGGAACGCCTCGCGCGCCTCAGGCGAGGGAGCGGCGAAGCGGGCGCCGACCATCGCCGGCTCGGTGCCGAGCGAGCGGTCCTCCCACAGCCAGGTGCCGATCAGCCGCACCTGCCCAGGGTCGATGTCGTAGAAGGCGAGCAGCGGCGCAAGGCCCAGCACCTCCTGCCCGCCGGCGGCGAGCACGATGGCGTCGAAGCCCGGCTCGCCCAGCGTGTCGAGCTTGTCGAGACGGCGCAGCGCCTCCCTGGCGATGTCGTCGTCGCGCTGCGCCAGTTCGGCGCGCTGCGCCAGCAGGGCGCGGTGGCGGGCGTCGTAGTTGGCGAGGCGGCGTACGGTGGCGTCGGTGCCGGCCTGGTCGCCGGGGATGTAGACCTCGGCGGCGACGAGCTGCCCGCCGGCGGCGGCGACGGCCTGCTCGGTGGCGCCGGCGACAAGGCGGCCATAGGCCGTGTCCGGCACCAGCGAGGCGAAGCGGCGGGCACCCTGCGCGGCGGCGAAGCGCACGGCGCGCTCGATCTGCGGCGACGGCCGGAAGCCCATCACCCAGATGCCGTTGCCCGACACGCCGGCATCGTTGGTGAAGGCCACGGCCGGCACGTTGGCGCCGCGCAGCAGCGGCGCGGCGGCCTGCGCCGCATCGGAGAAGAACGGGCCGAGGACCAGCCCGACGCGGTCGTCGAGCGCCTCGCGCGCCGCGTGCTCGGCGGCGGCGGCCCCGCTACCGGTGTCGCGCGGCAGCAGCGTGAAGTCCGGGCCGGCGAGGTCGAACACGGCGAGCTGGGCGGCATCCAGCAGATCACGGCCGAGCTGCGCCTGCGGCCCGGACAGCGGCACCAGCAGCGCCACGCGCGAGCTGCCGCGCTGGACGGCTGGCGGCACCGGCCGCGGCGCCTCGACGGCCGGGGTGCGGTCGAGCGGCGCCGGGGCGGCGGTGGCCGGCCCGGGCGTGGCTTGTGCCGCCGGACGCGTGCCCGTACCGTCCGTGGCGCAGGCGCCGAGCGCCAGCACCGCCGCAACGCAGGCGACGACGCGCCATGGCCCGCCAGAAATCACGCGTCCGTCCAAGGTCCGTCCCCTCCGCTGCGGGCGGCGAGCCTAGCGGTGCCCCGTTGCCGGGACAACCGGCCGCGCTGGCCCCCGGCCTCCACGTCGTCGCCACGCCGATCGGCAACCTGCGCGACATCACCCTGCGCGCCCTCGACGTGCTCGCCACGGCCGGCACCGTTGCCTGCGAGGACACGCGGGTGACGGCGAAGCTGCTCGCCGCCCACGGTCTCTCGCGTCCGCTCGTCGCCTGCCACGATCACAACGCCGCCCGCGCCATTCCGTCGCTCATCGGGCGCCTCAAGGATGGCGGAAGCGTGGCGCTGGTGAGCGACGCCGGCACGCCGCTGGTCTCCGACCCCGGCTTCGCGCTGGTACGCGCCGCGCGCGAGGCCGGCGTCCCGGTGCATGCCGTGCCCGGTCCAGCTTCGCCGATAGCCGCCCTTTCCGTCGCCGGCCTGCCGGCCGACCGCGTGCTGTTTGCCGGTTTCCTGCCGGCCCGGTCGGCGGCGCGGCGCACGGCGCTGGCCGAACTGGCGGCGGTGCCGGCGACGCTGGTGCTGCTCGAGGCGCCGCATCGCCTGCCCGAGTGTCTGGCCGACCTCGCCGCGGTGCTAGGCCCGCGCGAGGCTGCCGTGGCGCGTGAGCTGACCAAGCTGTTCGAGGAGGTGCGGCGCGGCCCGCTCGATGCGCTGACCGCTCACTATGCCGAAGCCGGGCCGCCGAAGGGCGAGATCGTCGTCGTCGTGGCGCCGCCCGGCGCCGCCGCGGCGGCGGACGACGACGAGATCGATGCCCTGCTGCGCGCCGCCCTGCGCCGGGCTAGCCGCCGCGACGCCGTCGCCGAGGTCGCCGCCGCCACCGGACGGCCGAAGCGCGAGGTCTACGCCCGGGCGCTGGCGCTGGACGGCGACGGCTGAGGTGGCGGCCGATGCCCGCCGGGCCGCCGAGCGGCGCGGCCGCCGCGCCGAGGACGCCGCCGCGCTGTGGCTTGTCCTGCAGGGCTGGCGGGTGCTGGCGCGCGGCTTCCGCGTGCATGCCGGCGAGGTCGACCTGATCGCGCGGCGCGGCCGCGTCACCGCCTTCGTCGAGGTCAAGGCGCGCGACAGCCTCGCGGACGCCGCCGAGGCGGTGACGGCGCGCCAGCGCCGGCGCATCGCCCGCGCCGCCGAGGCCTTCCTTGCCGCACGGCCGCCACGATCCGGCGCCATCCTGCGCTTCGACGTCGTGCTGGTGCGGCCGTGGCGCCTGCCGCGACATCTGCCGGATGCCTGGCGGCCATAGCGGCCGCACCGGCAAGGGGTTTGCGACGCGGCGCCATCCGGGGCACCCTTGCGCCATGACTTTCCGCTTTCCCGCCGCCGCGTTCCTCGCTCTCCTCGGCTGCATCGCGCTCGCCGGCTGCGCGCCCGGCCTGCTGGTCGGCGCTGGCGCCACCACCGGCGTCGCCGCTTCGGAGGAGCGCGGCATCGACGGCACCGCCGACGACACCATCATCCGCGCCGCCATCAACGACCTGTGGTTCAAGCACGACCACGAGATGTTCCTCGACGTCGGGCTGCAGATCTACGAGGGCCGCGTGCTGCTGACCGGCCGCGTCGACAAGGAAAGCCAGCGCGACGACGCCGTCCGCATGGCCTGGCAGCCGAAGGGCGTGAAGGAGGTCATCAGCGAGATCCGCGTCGGCCCCGGCGGCGGCGGCACCGAGCAGTTCGGCCGCGACGCCGTCATCAGTTCGCGCCTGCGCGCCGAACTGCTGTTCACCAAGGGCGTCAGCTCGATCAACTATTCGGTCCGTACCGTCGAGGGCACGGTCTACCTGATCGGCGTCGCCCAGGACCAGGCCGAGCTCGATCGCGTCATCTCGGTCGCGCGCAACCTCGCCGACGTGCAGGCGGTGGTGAACCACGTCATCCTGAAGACCGACCCGCGCCGCCATCCCGCGGCCGGCGCGAGCTGACGGCGGCGATGACGACACGCGAGGCGGCGACAGGCATCCTGCGGCGCGTCGGCGGTGGCGCCGATGCCGAGATCGACATCGGCGAAGCCGCGCTGGCGCTGGCGGCGCTCGACCGCCCGGGCGTGGCCGTCGACCGCTACCGCCAGCACCTCGCGCAGATCTCCCGCGAAGCCGGCGAACTCGCCGACGCCGCTGCCTCCGCCGCGATTCGCCTCGGCGCGCTCAACGAGGTCATCGCCGGGCGCTACGGCTATGCCGGCGACCGGCAGTCCTACGACGACCTGCAGAACGCCAACCTGATCCGCGTCATCGACCGCCGGCGGGGCCTGCCGGTGGCGCTGGGCATCGTCTGGCTGTCGGCCGCGCAGACGCTCGGCTGGCCGATGGTCGGCCTCAACTTCCCCGGCCATTTCCTGCTGCGCATCGACGGTGGCGGCGAACGCGTGGTCTTCGACCCCTTCGCCGGCGGCCGGCCGGCCGACGTGGCCGAGCTGCGCCGCCTGCTGAAGGCCACCGCCGGCGACGGCGCCGAACTGCGCCCGGAGCACTGGTCGCCGGCGAGCACACGCGAGGTGCTGCTGCGCCTGCAGAACAACATCAAGCTGCGCCTGCTCAACGCGGGCGACGTCGGGCGCGGCCTCGCCACGGTCGAGACCATGCTGCTGTTCGCCCCCGGCGAGGCGCGGCTGTGGTACGAGGCGGCCATGCTCAACCGCAAGCTCGGCAACCTGCGCGCCGCCATCGTCGCCGTCGAGCACTGGCAGGACCTCGCCGAGGGCGCCGCCCGCCACGAGGCCGCCGCCCTGTTGCAGGACCTGCGCGCCCGGCTCAATTGAGCTGCCACCGCCATTGCGCCGGCGCCGGCCGGACCTATAGTGCCGGGGCGTCCGCTCCGGGGTAGCCCATGAGTCTTGCCGTCGCCATCCAGATGGATCCGGTCGAGTCGATCTCGATCGATGCCGATTCGACCTTCGCCATAGCGCTGGAGGCGCAGAAGCGCGGCCACGCGCTGTGGCACTACCACCCGCGCGAGCTGAGCCTGCGCGACGGCCGCGTGCGCGCCCGCGCCCGGCCGGTCCAGTTCCGCCGCGAGCGCGGCAACCACTTTACCAAGGGCGCCGAGGAGATCATCGACCTCGCCGTGGTCGACGTGGTGCTGATGCGCCAGGACCCGCCCTTCGACATGGCCTACATCTCGGCCACCCACGTCCTCGAGCACATCCACCCGAAGACGCTGGTCGTGAACGACCCGGTCTCGGTGCGCAACGCCCCCGAGAAACTGTTCGTGACGCATTTCGAGGGCGTCATGCCGCCGACGCTGATCACCTCCGATCGCGCCGAGATCCTCGCCTTCCGCGACGAACACAAGGACATCATCGTCAAGCCGCTCTACGGCAACGGCGGAGCCGGCGTGTTCCACATCGTGCCCGGCGACGAGAACCTCGCCTCGCTGCTGGAGCTGTTCACCCAGTTCTACCGCGAGCCGGTGATCGTGCAGCGCTACCTGCCCGAGGTGCGCGAGGGCGACAAGCGCATCGTGCTGGTCGAGGGCAAGGCGGTCGGCGCCATCAACCGCGTGCCGGCGGCCGGCGAGGCGCGCTCGAACATGCATGTCGGCGGCAAGCCGACGCAGACGAAGCTGACGAAGCGCGAGCAGGAGATCTGCGAGGCCATCGGCCCGGCGCTGCGCGAGCGTGGCCTCGTCTTCGTCGGCATCGACGTCATCGGCGACTGGCTGACCGAGATCAACGTCACCTCGCCGACCGGCATCCAGGAGATCGAACGCTTCGACGGCACCAACATTGCGGCGATGATCTGGGACGCCATCGAGGAACGACGCGGCCGGCACTGACGGCGAGAGGGACAGCATGGCCAGCCCGCGCAACCTGTCGATCGACGGCGACCGCCTGTGGGCCAGCATCATGGCGGTGGCGGAGATCGGCGCCACCGAGAAGGGCGGCTCGCGCCGCCTCGCGCTGACCGACCTCGACCGCGAGGCGCGCGACCTGTTCGTGCGCTGGTGCCGTGACGCCGGCTGCACGGTGACCGTCGACCGCATCGGCAACATCTTCGCCCGCCGCCCCGGCCGCGACGACACGCTCGACCCGGTCGTCACCGGCAGCCATCTCGACACGCAGCCGACCGGCGGCCGCTTCGACGGCGTCTATGGCGTGCTCGCCGGACTCGAACTTGTCCGCAGTCTCAACGACCTTGGCATCACGACCGAGCGGCCCGTCGAGGTGGTGTGCTGGACCAACGAGGAGGGTAGCCGCTTCGCCCCTTCAATGGTTGCTTCAGGCGTCTTCGCCGGCAAGTTCGCGCTCGACGAGGCGCTGGCGAAGACCGACCCCGACGGCCTCACCATCGGCGGCGAGCTGGCGCGTATCGGCTATGCCGGCGAGGCGCCCGTGGGCGGGCGCAGGCTGCGCGCCTATTTCGAGGCGCATATCGAGCAGGGGCCGATCCTCGAGGCCGGCGGCGAGACCATCGGCGTCGTCACCGGCGGCCAGGGCCAGCGCTGGTACGAGGTGACGCTGACCGGCGTCGAGTCCCACGCCGGGCCGACGCCGATGGACCGCCGCCGCGACGCGCTGCTCGGTGCCGCGCGCATCGTCGAACTGGTCAACCGCATCGGCCTCGACCGCGCGCCGCTGGCCTGCGCCACGGTGGGGATGCTTGAGAATTACCCCAACTCGCGCAACGTCATTCCCGGGCGCGTGTTCCTGACGGTCGACCTGCGCCACCCGGACGACGCCGTGCTGTCCGGAATGGACCAGGCGTTGCGCGCGGGCATCGCCGCCATCGCCGGCGGCATCGGCCTCGCGGCGGCGATCGAGGAGGTGCTCTACAGCCCGCCGGTCGCCTTCGATCCGGCCTGCGTCGATGCCGTTCGTCGGTCCGCCGCCGCGCGCGGCTACGGCGCGCGCGACATCGTCTCGGGCGCCGGCCACGACGCCTGCAACATCGCCGCCGTGGCGCCGACGGCGATGATCTTCATCCCCTGCATCGGCGGCATCAGCCACAACGAGATCGAGGACGCGAAGCCCGAGTGGGTCACCGCCGGCGCCCAGGTGCTGCTCGACGCCGTGCTCGACGCGGCAGGAGCGGAGTAGGGGCGATCGCGGCCCGCCTCGCCACCACGGGCCTCGTCCTTCGAGACGCCACCCTGCGGGTGGCTCCTCAGGATGAGGCCCTTGAGGGTGTAACCCCTGTCATGGCTGGTCGGCGGATGTCCACCGCATACAGCCATTTCCCGCGCGCCTCATCCTGAGGAGCCCGCGACAGCGGGCGTCTCGAAGGATGAGGCGCGGCGTCCGCGAGCGTCGCCGCCACTCCCACCCCGACCTCCCCCGCGTTGCGGGGGAGGGTGTCGTGATGCCTCAGTTCACCGGGAACTCGGAGATCGGCGGCGGGGCGCCGTCGGGGCGCTTGAGGAGCTTCGCTTCCGGCTCACCGGCGGCGAGACGGCGCTCCAGATCGGCCGGGTCGAACTTCACGCCGATCGGGTTCGACGTGAACTCATCGGTCTCGAAGTAGGCGGCGAACTGCGACTCCGGCACGTTGTCGCACTGCAGCTCGATCTGGTTCTTGTCCGGATCGAAGAAGTACATCGAGGTCGTCGGGCCGTGGTTGATGCACATGCCCGGCTCGATGCCCATGCCCTTGAGGCGGCGCCAGGTCTTCAGCAGGTCGCCGAGACTGGCGTAGGTGAAGGCGATGTGGTGCAGGCCCCACAGCCCGTCGACATGCGGCTGCGCGCCGGGGATGCCGAGAATGGCGATGCGGTGGTGCTCCTGGTCGTAGGTGACGGCGACGAACTGGTCGGTGTCGATCGTCGCCTCGGCCTCCAGCACCTTGCAGTACCAGTCGGCCAGCGGCTTGACGCGCTCCATCGAGGTACGCAGCACGATATGGGCGAGCTTGGCCGGCGCCACCTTGCCGCGCGCCTTGGCGGATTTCGGCATGCGTGCCGGACGATTGGCGGTCATGCCGCCCAGCGGTTTCTCGATCGTGTCCATGAGGTCGTTCCTTCCGTGGTGCGGGCCGTGATTTGACGGCGCCTTCTGGCGTGCGCCGGCCCGGATGCAAAGCGGGCCCCGCCGGATGGCGAGGCCCGCGATCTCGTGACCGTGGAACGGTGCCGCGTCAGTTGCGCGGGAACTCTTCCAGCGGCGGCGGCGGGCCGTCCGGGCGCTTCAGCAGCGCGATCGGCGATTCGCCGGCGTCGAGGCGGCGGCACATCTCCTCGGGGTCGAACTTGACGCCGATGGGATTGCGCGTGAACTCGCCGTTGGCGAAGTATTCGCCGAACTTCTCCTCCGGCACGTTGTCGACCTGCAACTCGATCTGGTTCTTGTCCGGATCGAAGTAGTACATCGAGGTCGTCGGGCCGTGATTGATGCAGAACTGCGGCTTGATGCCCTCGGCCTTCAGCCGCTTGTACGTGTGCATCAGCTCCGGCAGGCCTTCGTAGGTGAAGGCGATGTGATGCAGGCCGCAGGTGTTGTCGGCATGCGGCTGCACGCCCGGCAGCGCCAGCACGGCGATGCGGTGATGCTCGTGGTCGTAGGTGACGAACGAGATCGCGTCGGACTCGAACATCGTCTCGCCTTCGAGCACCTTGGCATACCAGTCGATCAGCGGCTTGACGTTGCCCGGCTGGGTGCGGAGCACGACGTGCGCCAGCTTCTTCGGCGCGATCTTGCCGCGTTCCTTGGCGGTCTTCGGCTGCCGCGCCGTCTTGTGGACGACCATGTTCATGGCGGGGAACCTCCCGGATTGACCCGTCGCGGCACCCTTGGCGGGCCCGCGGTTTCACCCGGCATTATGCCCGCGCATGGCCGCCCCGACAACGGCCGGCGTTGACGTCGCCCCACCTGGGCGGTTCTCATCCGCGGCCAATCCAGACCCTTTCCGGTGCCTCGCGATGACCGCCCTCCGCCTCGTCCGCCCGCCCGATCCCGCGCCGCGGCGGCCGCGCCTCGCCCTGCCTGCGGGCGCGACCGACTGCCACTGCCACACTTTCGGCCCGCCCGACCGGTTTCCGCTGATCCCCAACCGCATCTTCGACGTCGGCAACCACCCGATCGAGCAGCTCGTCGCCCTGCATGACCGGCTGGGGCTGCAGCGGGCGGTGATCGTGCAAAGCGTGCTGCACGGCCCGTCCTACGCCTACATGCAGGACGCCGAAGCGAAATATCCCGGCCGTTTCAAGTACATCGCCATGCCGACGGCGGACACGAGCGACGCCGACCTCGCCGCCATGGAGGCCTGCGGCGCCGTCGGCATCCGCGTCGCCTACCGAGGTTCGCCCAACGTCGACGAGAAGCTGCTGGCGAAGCTGGTCGAACGCGGCTGGCACGTGCAGTTCTGGTACCGCGGCGCCGAGGAGGCGACCAACTGGCTGCCGATCATCAAGCGCACCCCCGGCGAGCACGTCATCGACCATCTCGGCTGGCCCGACCCGGCCGAGGGGCTCGACGGCACCGCCTTCCGCATCACCCTGGATCTCGTCGCCTCCGGCCGCGCCTACGTCAAGCTGTCGGGGCCCGGCCGCTATTCGAAGGCCGGCAAGCTGCCCTACGCCGACGTGCTGCCCTTCATCCGCAAGCTGGCCGCCGAGGCGCCGGAGCGGCTGCTGTGGGGCAGCGACTGGCCGCACGCCGACCTGCCCGGCGAGATGCCCAACGACGGCGACCTCGTCGACCTGATCGGCGAGTGGCTGCCGGACGAGAAGCTGCGCCGGCTGGTGCTGGTCGAGAACCCCGCCCGCAAGTTCGGCTTCGCCGCCTGACGCCCGACGACAACCGAGGAACCGCCCATGGCCGACCGCCCGAGGCTGACGCCGCCCGTCGCCGACACCCGCACGCCGAAGCTCAAGCTGCCGGCAGGCGCCTGCGACACGCATTTCCACATCTACGGCCCGCAGGCGAAGTTTCCGCTGCCGGCACAGCGCCCCTACGACACCGACGACCTGCCGGTCGAGGCGCTGCTGGCGCTGCACGCGAAGCTGGGCGTCTCGCGCGGGGTGATCGTGCAGTCGATGCTGCACGGCAACACCTTCGAGTACCTCATCGACGCCTGCGCCCGCTTTCCCGACCGGCTGCGCGGCGTCGCCATGCCGGCCGCCGACGTCTCCGACGCCGATCTCGCCCGCATGGAGAAGTCCGGCATCGTCGCCCACCGCGTCGCCTATCGCTGGTCGCCGAAGGTCGACGAGCGCTTTCTCGCCCGCCTCGTCGAGCGCGGCTGGCACATCCAGTTCTGGGTGCGCAGCGAGGCCGAGATGCTCGACTGGGAGCCCATCATGCGGCGCACGAAGGCGCCCATCGTCATCGACCACATGGGCTGGCAGGACGCCGGCAACGGCACGGAGACCAGGGGCTTCCGCGCCGTCCTCGACCTGCTCGGCTCCGGCAAGGCGTACGTGAAGCTGTCGGGACCCTACCGCTTCTCGCGCGCGCCCCGCGCGCCGTGGCCGGACGTGCTGCCCTTCGTGCGCAAGCTGGTGGCGACGGCTCCGGAACGCCTGCTCTGGGGCACCGACTGGCCGCACCCCGACCACCACGGCGAGATGCCCAACGACGCCGATTTCGTCGACGTCCTCGCCGACTGGCTGCCCACCGAGGCGCTGCGCCAGCAGGTACTGGTCGACAACCCGGCGAGGCTGTTCAGGTTCTGAGGGCACGACAATCTGTTGCGATTGACACTCAGTCGGATTCGCGCCAATTTCCCGCCCGTTGGAGGCAGCGGGGCGCGGATGATCGTCTGCTCGTGCAACAGCCTGCGGGACAGCGAAATTCGCCGGGCGGCGGAAGCCGGGGCGGTTTCGGTGATCGACGCCTACGCCCGGCTCGGCACGGCGCCGCAATGCGGCTGCTGCCTCGAATACGCCCAGCACCTCATCGACGCCCATCACGCGCTGGCCAGCGAGCCCGTCGCGGCCTGACCGGCACGATCGCCGTCGGCTTCCGCCGGCACGCCGTTGCTGCGCCGGACGGTTCGCCCGCCCGCGCTCGACTTTGCGCGGCCTCGCGGGCTAGATCGCCGCGACGCAACAGCGCCAGGGAGGCAGGGCAGTGCCGGCGAAGACATCCGCGAAGGCGAAGGCGACGAAGACGAAGACGAGAGCGGCGCCCGCGCGCACGACGACGGGTGCCGAGTATCTCGCGCGTGCCCTCACGGGTTACGGCGTCGACCACGTCTTCTACGTACCGGCGGTGCTGCTGCGCACGATGGCGCTGCTGGAGGCCGAAGGAACGCGCCGCATCCTCGCGCACAGCGAGAAGGCCGCCGCCTACATGGCCGACGGCTATGCCCGCGCCACCATGAAGCCCGGCATCTGCTTCGCCCAGAACATCGGCGGCTCCAACCTCGCCTCGGGCCTGCGCGACGCCTTCATGGCGCGCTCGCCGGTCATCGCCGTCAGCGGCGGGCCGTCCTACAAGTCGCGCTACCGCAACTACTACCAGGAGGTCGAGGATTTCGGGCAGTTCGACGCGGTGACCAAGTTCAACGCCTCGGTCGACCACGTCACACGCCTGCCCGACCTGCTGCGCCAGGCCTTCCGCGAGGCGACGACGGGCGCGCCCGGGCCGGTGCATCTGCGCCTGCCGGGCGTGACCGGGGACGACACGCTGGCCGGCACACTCGACGAGCAGCCGCGCGTCGAGGCGCGCCACATGCGGGCGCCCGCCTATCGCCCGGCCGCCGAGCCGGCGCAAGTCGAGGCCGCGGTGCTGGCGCTGCGCGCCGCGAAGCGGCCGCTCATCGTCGCCGGCGGCGGCATCGTCGCCTCGGGTGCGCAGATGGAACTGGCGCGGCTCGCCGAGCGGCTCGCCATCCCCGTCGCCACCTCGCTCAACGCCAAGGGCGTCATCGCCGACGACCATCCGCTGTCGGCCGGCGTCTGCGGCACCTATTCGCGCGAATGCGCCAACCGCGCCGTCGCCGAGGCCGACCTCGTGTTCTTCGCCGGCAGCGCCACCGGCGGCCAGGTGACGACGCACTGGCAGGTGCCGAAGCCGGGCACGCGCACCATCCACCTCGACATCGAGGCGACGCAGATCGGCCGCAACTATCCCGACGCGCTGCCGCTCGTCGGCGACGCCCGCACCGTGCTCGGCCAGCTCGACGCGCTGCTCGGCAGGGCGCGCGGCAATCCCGACGGTGCCTGGCCGAGGCGCGTGCGGAAGCTCGTCGCCGACTGGCGCAAGGCCGAGAAGGCCAACCTCGACTCCGCCGCCCTGCCGCTGCGCCCCGAGCGCGTCTGCCGCGCCCTGACCGAGTGCCTACCGGAAAACGCCATCCTCGTCGCCGACACCGGCCACTCGGGCATGTGGACGGGGCAGATGGTCGACTTCCTGCGGCCGGGCCAGCGCCTGATCCGCTGCGCCGGCTCGCTCGGCTGGGCGCTGCCCGGCGCCATCGGCGTCAAATGCGGCGCGCCGGACCGCCCGGTCGTCTGCTTCGCCGGCGACGGCGCCGCCTACTACCATCTGCCCGAGCTGGAAACGGCGGCGCGCTTCGGCATCAAGGTGGTGTTCGTCATCAACAACAACGCCGCGCTGAGCCAGGAAGTGCAGCTCTACCGCATGTTCGGCGGCGTGCCGTTCAGCGCGCGGACGCAGGAGCTGTGGAACTTCCGCACCGTCAGCTTCGCCAACATCGCCCGCGAGTTCGGCTGCGCATCGTGGACGGTGGAGAAGCCCGCCGATCTGAACAAGGCGATCGCGGCGGCGCTGGCCGCCGACGGCCCCGCCGTGGTCGACGTGATCACCGACCCCGAGATCGAAGCGAAGAACGGCTGGACGCCCGAGGATTCGGGGCACTGAGGCCGCAAAGTGCAGTCACAGCTGTATCCGAGAAAAGGACGCCAATTAGCTCGGAGATTGCTGCACCCTGCGGACTCGGCTATATAAACGATTGGTTCCCGGATGGGAGCCGGACTAGAAACCAGGACTGGTTTCGGCAGGAATCGAAGTGGCCGCCGTCTAGGCATGCCACAATCCCTCCCGGGATCGGTCCTCCATTGCGAGAGGACCAAATGAACAAGTCGCTCATCATCAAAATTAACCAGTGCAGCGAGCAGGTGATCGGGCCTGTCCGTAAACTGCATGGTCTGCTTCCACCCAAGTCCCTAATCCAACTGCTGGACACGGATAACTTGGACGCCAATCCTCGTTCGGCCAAAAAGGGATCGGTAACCGACGACATCGAAGACAGTCTGCGTGAGCCTGAGCTGTTTCCCGCTAAGACGAAGGGCATCCTTCTTGCGTCGACGTCTTACAAGGCGCTCGATCGGGACAGGTACCAACTGAGTTTCGTAGAGCCCGAGACGGAAGGGGTGCTGGATGGCGGGCACAACGCGTTGGCGGCTGGCCGTTACATTTTGCGCGAAGTTGGCCTTACGGATCGTGAGTTAAACCGCATTCGGGATTGGGCCGACTTCCGGAAGGCCTGGTCCGAGAATCGAAACTTGATCGGCGAGATTATTGAAGAGTTGGACTTTCAAATGCCGGTTGAGGTGCAGGTTCCGGCAGACATGCACGATGACACTATTGTGGAGACTTTCCGTAGTTCGTTGTTGGAAATCTGCGCTGCTCGGAACAACAACGTGCAGTTAAGCGAGGAGACTAAGGCAAATAAAAAGGGGTTTTACGAAGTCTTTCGGGAGCATCTGCCCACATCGCTGTCAAAAGATGTGGAATGGAAGACAAACGACGGCGGCCGCATAAAAGTTCGCGATATCATTGCCTTGTCGTGGGTGCCTCTGTCGAAGCTGGAGCTTCCCGACGGCATTCGCGTAAACCCAAACCAGATCTATCGGAATAAGGCAGTTTGTGTATCTGCCTTCAATAAGTTGTTGGAACATCAAGACGTCTCCACTCCCGCTGCGGGTGGATATGCATATACTTTAAATAACAAGCAAGTTTGGAGCGCGCTTAAAATTACCGGGGATCTACCTGCACTCTACGATGCCCTGACAAGGGGGATGCCCGCCGCATATAACAAGTCGGGCGGCAGCTTTGGTAAGATCTCGGCAGTCAGGATCTATGATCCGGGCAAAGTGGCCGACAAAAGCCCCAAGTACCTCCGCTCTGAGCCGCTTACTCCCTTCTATAGGCAGCCAATCAGCTACACTTGTCCAGATGGATTTATCGTGCCTCTGCTTTATGGCCTGCGTGCCTTGTTAAGGGTTGGCAACGATAACTTGCTCTCTTGGAAGACAGATCCGAAAGCATTTTTGGCAAAGTACTTGGTCGATATCATGAAGAACTATCGCCTTGTGATCGAAATGGCAGGATGGGATCCCCAGAAAGTCGGCAAGAACATTAGCGCCTACGAGTTCGCCGAGAGCACGATAGCGGCGATCTACAGCGTAAAGGGGGAAAAAGCCGCCGCTTAGAACAAGGCGATGTCCGCGTCTGCCTAAACAGCGCCGCTAACGTCCACTCCATGCCCTCCTCTGCCATCGCAGGGGAGGGTTTGTTCTTTAAATGTTCCCCACCGCCTCACTGCCCGCTATAGTGGCCCCGGCGGCGGCAGGTGCCGCCGGGGAAGCGGGTGGCGCATGGTCGCGCATGTCCACACGGTCGCCTTCCAGGGCGTCGATGTGCTGGAAGTCGACGTCCAGGTGACGATGGGGCCGGGGCTGCCGGCCTTCGCCGTCGTCGGCCTGCCGGACAAGGCGGTGGGCGAGAGCCGCGAGCGGGTGCGCGCGGCGCTGGCGGCCATCGGCCTCGCGCTGCCGCCGCGCCGCATCACCGTCAACCTCGCCCCGGCCGACCTCGCCAAGGAGGGCAGCCATTTCGACCTCGCCATCGCGCTCGGCCTGCTGGTCGACATGGGCGTGCTGGGGGCCGAGGACATCGCCGGCTACACCGTGGTCGGCGAACTGGCGCTCGACGGCGGCATCGCCCGCGTGGCCGGCGTGCTGCCGGCGGCGATCGACGCCGTGGCGCGCGAGCGCGGCCTCATCTGCCCCGCCGCGCAGGGCGCCGAGGCGGCCTGGGCGGGCGAGCTCGAGATCCTCGCCGCGCCGAACCTGCTGGCGCTGATCAACCACATCAAGGGCACGCAGCTTCTGTCGGCCCCGCCGCCGCCGCCCGCGCGGCCGGCGCCGGTCTATCCCGACCTGCGCGACATCAAGGGGCAGGAGACGGCCAAGCGCGCCCTCGAAGTGGCGGCGGCCGGCGGCCACAACCTGCTTCTCGTCGGCCCGCCGGGGGCGGGCAAGTCGATGCTGGCCCAGCGCCTGCCCGGCCTTCTCCCGCCGCTGACGCCGGAGGAAGCGCTGGAGGTGAGCATGATCCATTCGCTCGCCGGCGCTCTCCCCGAGGAGGGGCTGACGCGCACCCGCCCCTACCGCGACCCGCACCACTCGGCCTCGCTGCCGGCCCTGGTCGGCGGCGGCCTGCGCGCGCGGCCGGGAGAAATCAGCCTTTCCCATCGCGGCGTGCTGTTCCTCGATGAACTTCCCGAGTTCACGCGGCCGGCGCTGGAGGCGCTACGCCAGCCGCTGGAGACCGGCCGCGCCGTGGTGGCGCGCGCCAACCACCACGCCAGCTACCCGGCGCGTTTCCAGCTCGTCGCGGCGATGAACCCGTGTCGCTGCGGCTATCTCGGCGATCCGTCGCAGGGGTGTTCGCGGGCACCGCGCTGCGGCGCCGACTATCAGGCGCGGCTGTCCGGCCCGTTCCTCGACCGCATCGACCTGCATGTGGAAGTGGCGGCCGTCGCGGCGAGCGACCTCGCCCTGCCGCCGCCGGCCGAGGGTTCGGCCGAGGTCGCCGCCCGCGTCGCCGCCGCGCGCACGATCCAGCGCGACCGCTACGGCGCCGACGGCCCGCGCAGCAATGCCGAGGCCGACGGGCAGTTGCTGGAGGAGGTGGCGGCGCCCGACGCGCCTGGGCGCGAACTGCTGCTCGCCGCCGCCGACAAGCTGAAACTCTCGGCGCGCGGCTGGCACCGCGTGCTGCGTGTCGCCCGCACGCTGGCCGACCTCGACTCGCTCGACCGCGGCGCGCCGCTGCCCGTCCGCCGCATCCACATCGCCGAGGCGCTGGCGTGGCGGAGGCCAGCGCCGGTGCGGTGACGGCGGCGCCGCTTTCGGTTCGGTGCCCGGCGCACCCCTGCTAACATTTCCGGCGGCGGCACGGGCGGGAGGCACGCGTGGCAGCGGAGGCAGGCGGCACCATTCCCACGCGCGACGAACTGACGGCGCGGGCGGCGGCGCTGGCGCCGGGCCTGCTGGCGCGCGCCGACGAGACCGAGGCGCTGCGGCGCATTCCCGACGCGACCATCGCCGAGCTGCGCGATGCCGGGCTGTGGCGCATCCTGCGGCCGGTGCGCTTTGGCGGCATCGTCACCGATTTTGGCTGCATGGTCGATGTCGCCGCGGCGCTGGCGCGCGGCTGCGCGTCGACCGCCTGGGTCTACATCAACATCATTTCGCACAACTGGATGCTGCCCTACTGGCCGCGCGCGGCGAGCGAGGAGGTGTGGGGCGAGAACCGCGAGGCGCTGATCGGCTCGACCCTCGTCTTCCCCGCCGGTCGGCTGGAGCCGGCGCCGGGCGGCTGGCGCTTCTCCGGCCGCTGGCCGTTCGCCAGCGGCATCGACGCCAGCGACTGGATGATGCTGGGCGCGATGGCACCGGGCGAGGACGGCCGGCCATCGCCGCGCATCGCGGTGGTGCGGGCCCGCGACCTTGCGGTGCACGATACCTGGCATGTCGCCGGTCTGGCCGGTACCGGCTCCAAGGATGTCGCCTGCGACGGCCTGTTCGTCCCCGCCCACCGCGTCTGGGACCCGGCGCTGGCGCGCGATGGCTGGGCACCCGGTACCGAGGCGCTGGAAGCGGATGCCTATCGCCTGCCCCTGATCCCCTTCGTTCCGCATCTCATCGCCGGGCCGATGCTGGGCATCGCCGAGGGCGCGCTGGAGGATTGGCTTGCCGGCCTGCGCGACCAGGTTTCGACGCAAAACCGCTCGCGGCTGGCCGAGCACACGACGCTGCAGTTGAAGCTCGCCGAAGCCGGCGTGCTCGTCGACGGCGCGCGCCTGCTGCTGCGCGAGGGCTGGCGCGAAGCCCACGCTATCGTCGCCGCGGGGAAGCGCCCGACCGCCGAGCAGCGCCTGCGCTGGCGGCGCGACGCCGCGCATGCCGCCGGTGCCTGCGTGCGTGCCGTCGACCTCGCCTGGGCCGCCACAGGCGCCGCCGCCAACCGGCGCGGCCACGAACTGCAGCGCCGCTTCCGCGACATCCATGCCGCGCGGCACCAGATCCACGTCTCCTTCGACATCGACGGCCCGGACTGGGCGCGCGCAGCACTGGGCCTGCCGACGACGAACGCGCTGCTGTGACAGGCGCGCGTTCGCGCTAGGATCGACGCGAAAGTCACTCCATGCAGGGAGGATGTCCATGATCGTGCAAACGGCGCCCGCCAGCGAGCCGCGGATGGTCATCACCATGGCCGAGCACACCTCGCTCGCCGGCGCCTTCTGCGCCGCCTTCGGCAATGCCGAGTTCGAGCCGGCGACCCCGCGCGAGGAGATGCTGCACGTCGTCTCCAATCACGACGCCGGCTGGGCCGGGCTCGACGCCGAGGGCCGCCTCGACCCGAAGACGGGCCTGCCCTTCAACCTCGTCGAGACGCCCTTCGAGCTGATCATCCGCACCAGCACCGGCTCGCCCGACTTCAATACGCGGCGCAGCGCCTTCTGCGGCCTCTTGTCGAGCATGCATAGCTGGGGCCTCTACAACGGCCGCTACGGCCTGTCGGACACGCTGGTGCTCGACGGCCTCGCGGGCGAGAACCGGCAGGTGGCGGATCGCATCCTCGGCGCCGAGGTCGAGCGGCAGGAAAAGCTGAAGGCGATCGTTGCGAGCGACCCGTCGACCGCACCCTGGGTCGGGGAGAAGAAGCTGTTCCAGTGCTACAAGCAGTTGCAGTTCTTCGACACGCTGGCGCTCTACTTCAACTACCGCTGCGCCGCCGACCGCAAGCCGTCGTCGTTCCCGCACGTGCCGAAGGACGCCGGCGAGGACGTGACAGTATCGATCACGCCGCGCGGCGACGGCAGCTACGCGATGGCGCCCTTCCCCTTCGCCGGCAACTCGCTCGAAGCAAGCTTCACCGGACGCCGCATGGTGCCGACACCGGGCAGGGAGCGCGTCGATTTGGCAAGCCTGCCACCGGCGCGCGAGGCGATCCGCATCGTGCGCGGCTAGCGAAGCCCTACTCTGCCGCTTCTTTCCCCGCCGCCTCCAGCGCCTCGCTGGCTTCGAGCCAGCGGGCCTCGGCCTTTTCCAGGCGGCGCTCGATCTCGGCGCGCACGCGCATCAGTTCGGTGACCGTCGCGCTCTTGTGTTCGCCGTCATACATCTGCGGGTCGAACAGCGCGCGGTCGATGTCGGTGCGGCTGGCCGCGAGGCGCGCCATGTCGGCCTCGGCCTTCTCGACCGCCTGGCGGAGAGCGCGGGCGCGTTCGCGCGCCTCGGCGGCGCGGCGGCGGTCGTCCTTGCGGTTGCCCGCCGAGGGCGCGCGCGACGCGGCGCCGTCCGCGCCGCGGCCGAGCACGAGGTCGCGGTAGTCGTCGAGCGTGCCGGCGTAGTCCCTCGCCGTGCCGTCGGCGACCAGCACCAGCCGGTCGGCGGTGAGGTCCATCATGTGGCGGTCGTGGCTGACGACGATGACGGCGCCGTCATAGGCACTGAGCGCCTGTACCAGCGCCTCGCGCGCATCGACGTCGAGATGGTTGGTCGGCTCGTCGAGGATGAGGAGGTGCGGTGCCGCGCGGGTGATGAGCGCCAGCGCCAGCCGCGCCCGCTCGCCACCCGAGAGGTGACGCACCTCGAGCAGCGCCTTGTCGCCGGAAAAGCCGAAGCGGCCGAGCTGGGCGCGCACGGCGGCCGGCTTCGCATCGGGCATCAGCCGCGTCATGTGCTGCAGCGGCGTCTCGTCGGCCTCCAGTTCCTCGACTTGGTGCTGGCTGAAATAGCCGACGCGCAACTTGCCGCTAGCGTTGATCTTCCCACCCATCGGCGCCAGTGTGCCGGCGAGCGCGCGGGCCAGCGTCGTCTTGCCGTTGCCATTGCGGCCGAGCAGGCCGATGCGGTCGTCGGGGTCGAGGCGCAGGCCGACGCGCGCCAGCACCGGCTGGCCGGGCACGTAACCCACCGCGACATCCTCCATCGTCACGATCGGCGGGCGCAGCGGATCGGGCGAGGGAAAATCGAACACCAGCGTCGCGTCCTCGACGGCGGCGGCGACCGGCTCCATGCGGGCGAGTGCCTTGAGGCGGCTCTGCGCCTGCTTGGCCGTGTGCGCCTTGTAGCGCCAGCGATCGACGAAGGCCTGCAGCTTGACCCGCCGCGCCTCCTGGCGCTCGCGCGCGCTTTCCGCCTGGGCGAGGCGCTCGCGCCGCTGCCGCTCGAAGGAATCGTAATTGCCGGCATAAAGCGTGGTGCGCCCGCCTTCGACATGGACGATGTGGTCGACGACGTTGTTGAGCAGCTCGCGCTCGTGGCTGACGACGATCAGCGTCGCGCGCACCGTCTTGAGGAAAGACTCGAGCCACAGGCCGGCCTCGAGGTCGAGGTGGTTCGACGGCTCGTCGAGCAGCAGCAGGTCGGGACCGGAGAACAGCACCGCCGCCAGCGCGACGCGCGAACGCCAGCCGCCGGAGAAGCTGTCGAGCGGCCGTCCCTGCGCCGCCTCGTCGAA
Organism: Alphaproteobacteria bacterium; assembly: GCA_050246875.1. Taxonomy (GTDB): domain Bacteria; phylum Pseudomonadota; class Alphaproteobacteria; order UBA6615; family UBA6615; genus SHWB01. The sequence goes on from JBFWVF010000002.1 coordinate 147,774, forward strand.
ACCGAGGCCGGCGAGGATGCGCGCGGCCCGGCCCGGCGCGGCGTGGGCGCCGATGGCGTCGAGGCGCTCGTGGATCTCGGCGATACGGTGCGGATCGGTCGCGCCCTCCGCCTCGGCGAGCAGCGCGGCGCGCTCGGTGTCGGCCGCCAGCACCGTCTCGAACGGCGTGGCGGGTCCGCCCGGCGCGTCCTGCGCGACATAGCCGATGCGGGTGTCGCGCGGCATCTCGACGGCGCCCTCGTCGGCCTCGCCGTGCCCGGCGATGAGCTTCAGCAGGGTCGACTTGCCGGCGCCGTTGCGGCCGACCAGCCCGACGCGCGCCTTCAGCGGAATCGTCGCCGAGGCGCGGTCGAGGATCGGCTGGCCGCCGAGACGGATCGTGATGGCGTTGAGGGTGAGCATGGCGGCCGGTCGCGTAGCACAGCCGGCCGCGGCGCGTCAGCGGCGGCGCGCTTCCTAGCGGCGCGTTCCCGTCGCCGGCTCGGCCGGCACGCCCTGGCGCCAGCCCGAGGAGCCCTTGCAGCGGCCGCAGATGCGCTCGCCGGCCCAGGCGCTGGAGAAGGAGGTGCCGCAGCGCAGGCACTGTCGCGCCTTGGCGATGTGCACCACGGTCGGCTTGCCGAGATCGTCGTCGACGGGTTCTGCGGACATCGGTGGCCCTCGGTGCCATCGGCACCACGAAGCGGGTTCGCGAGATCGAATGGCGGCTGACGCCGCGCGGGATCGCCGTTCCGGTCCGGTCGAGAAGCCCGGTATCCCTGCGCGGCTGCGATGATATACGGCAGAATGGCCCCAAAGAACAAGCCGAATCCCGGTTGGCAACGGCAAATGTCATTTCGAGGCGACAGGTGGTGGATTTTCTAAAAAGTATGTCGGTAACGAGGCAGCCGCGCGCCACGCGCCCAAAGTATTGTCTTGCTTTTATTTGCTTCGTCCGGCATAAGAACCTGTAACTGTTTAAATGTTCGGCGCAATCGACCTCGCTGATTTTGTTTTTTCTTGCATGATCATTGCCGTGTCCGGCACGACGGCCTGCGCCATATCCTGCCCAAAGGAGACATCGTTGCTTCGACCCAGCCGCTGCTGGCGGGCCCCGCGCCTTGCCGCCGTTCTGTTGTTCGCCCTCGTGATCGCGCCGGCCGCGGCCCCGGCGCAATCCGGCGACGGCGCCATGCCGGCAAATGCCCATGCCAGAACCTACGGCGGCGGTTGGGAATGCGACCGCGGCTACCAGCGGGTCGAGCGGACCTGCGTCGCGACCGTCGTGCCGGCCAATGCGCGCGCCACGGAGCGCGGCTACGGCCGCGGGTGGGAGTGCCGACACGGCTTCCGCCAGGTCGAGGCCGACTGCGTCGCCGTGGCGGTGCCGGACAACGCCTACCTCGACCCGTCCGGCGAACGCTGGAAGTGCGAGCGGGGCTATGTCCAGAACGGCGCGACCTGCGCGCCGGTCGTCGTGCCGCCCAACGCCTATCTCGGCGATACCGCAGCGGGCCGCGTCTGGGAATGCCTGCGCGGCTTCCGGCGCGTCAACGATGGCTGTGTCGCCTACAAGGTGCCGGCCAACGCCTTCGCGTCCGACGCCGCCTACGGTCGCGGCTGGGAGTGCGCGCGCGGCTTCCGCCCCGAGGGCGAGAGTTGCCTCGCCGTCGCGGTACCGGCCAATGGCTATCTCGACAGCAGCGGCGAGGGCTGGCGTTGCGAACGCGGTTTCCGCAAGACCGGCGAGGCCTGCGCGGAGGTCGCCGTACCGACGAACGGATTTCTCGCCGCGACGGGCGACGACTGGAAGTGCGAGCGCGCCTATCGCCGCACGTCGACCGGATGTGTCGCGCTGGTGCTGCCGGCCAACGCGCATATCGACTACAGCGGCAACGAATGGGAGTGCGACCGCGGCTTCCGCCGCGAGCAGGATCTCTGCGCGCCGCAGTAGCACGGCGTGGCCGGCGGCCGGTGAAATCCGCTAGCATGCGGCGGTGACCGGCCCGGAGACGGACGCGCGCATCGTTCCGCCGGCCGGCGAGGGAGAACCGCCATGGCGCTGCTCGGCATCGAGAGTGTGGTCTACGGGGTCGACGACCTCGACCTCTGCACGCGTTTCTTCGACGATTTCGGCCTGACCGTCGCCCGCCGCGATGGCGCAGGCACCGACTTCGCCCTCGCCGAGGGCTCGTCCGTCCGGCTGCGCCGCCACGACGATCCCGCGCTGCCGGCCCCCTACGGCGAGCGCCGCGACGGCGTGCGCGAACTCGGCTGGGGAGCGGACAGTGCCGCGACGGTCGACGCCATCGAACGCGAACTGGCGCGCGACCGCGCCGTGACGCGCGACGCCTCGGGGACGCTGCACAGCCACGACGACGCCGGTATCCCGATCGCCTTCCGCGTCTACGACCGCAGGCCGCCGGTGGCCGAGCCGGTACCGGAGAACGCGCCCGGCCATCCCGCGCGCATCGACGCCCACCGCAAGTGGTACCGCCGCGCCCGCCCGACGCAGATCCATCACGCCGTGTTCGGCGCGCCCGACCCGGCGAAGGCGGCGCGTTTCTATATAGACCGCCTTGGCTTCCTGCTGTCCGACGTCTCGAAGGGCCTCGGCATCTTCCTGCGCTGCGACGGCCGTCCCGACCACCACAACATCTTCTTCCTCGACAGCGCGCGCATGAAGGCCACGGGCACGGCCTTCAACCACGTCTCCTACGGCGTCGAGAACATCGACGAGATGATGGTCGGCGCCGACGCCATGCAGCGCCGTGGCTGGTCGAGCCACAGCGGCGCCGGGCGCCATCGCATTTCCTCGACGCTTTACTACTACGTCGCCTGCCCCGCCGGCGGCGAGGTCGAGTACTCGGCCGACTGCGACCACCTGACGAAGGCGTGGAAGCCGCGCCTGTGGCACCCGAATTTCGGTTCCTTCAGCTGGATCGACCGGCTGCCCGACCGCATCCTGTCGCAGCCGGAGCCGGACTGGGACGTGCGCGTGATCGAGGACGCGAATCCCGACCTCGCCGCGCTGCTGCGCGAGGGCGCGGCGGTCGGTCCGGCCTTCAGCAACGCCGCGCGCGACGCCGCGGAGTAGTCACGCCAGCACCAGCGCCGCCGCGCCTGCCGGCGCCACGATGGCAAAGGCAGCGGCAAGGCGTGGGGCGAACGCGAGCAGGAAGACCAGCGCGAGGCCGGCCAGCGCCAGCAGGCCGGTAAACGCGACCGGGCCGAGCGACCAGCCCTCCGCCGCGACGGCGGCAGCGAAGGCCACGGCGATGGCGAGCCAGCCCAGCGGCCGGAGCAGGCGCCGCCAGTGCACCGCCAGCGGACGACGCCAGACCTGCCGCTGGTGGCGCTCCATCGCCAGCGCCAGCGCCGCGAGGCCGGCGTAGGCCAGCGTAAAGCTCAATGGCATGACCGGGCGGTCCGGCGTCAGGCCGGCCGTGCCGGAATGGCGCCCGGCACCGCCGGCATCGTCACCCGCCCGTGCCGTCCCGCCCGCCGCGCCGGCCACAGCAGGCCGAGGCCGAGTGCCAGCGCGGTGAGGTCGACGCCCGCGAGGCGCCAGTCGCCGGCGGCGAGGGTGGCGCCCAGATGGTGCGTGGCGGTCAGCGCGTTGACCACCGGCAGCAGCAGGCACAGGCCGCCGGCGACGGCGAGTTGCTCGGCCCAGGCGCGCGCGCCGCCACCGCGCAGCATCGCGTGGCCAAGCGCCAGGGCCCAGACGCCGTAGAAGGCGCGGACCTCCCAGACCTCGCGGCCGTCGAGCGTGGCCGGCAGCAGGCGGTTGGCCCAGAGATAGGCGGCGCCGGCGGCGAGCAGGCCGGCGACACCGGCGACGGTCATCGCGTCGGCGAACCGGTAGGCGCGTGCGGCCGTCGCGGACTCGGCATGACGATGACGGCGCTTCACGGCGAACAGGACGAGGCCGGTGGCGAACATCACCGCGCCACCCGTCGCCGCGAGGAAATACAGCCAGCGCATCGGCGCGCCGCCGAACTGGGCGAAGTGAAGGCCGGCCATCACGCGTTGCAGGTGGGCCACCGGCGCGTATTCGGTGCGACGATCGAGCACCGCGCCGGTGACACCATCGAACGCGACACGGTCGCCGGCGAGGCGCAGGCGGTCGTCGACGCGCCGCGTCGCATGGATTACCGCTGCGGCGTCGCCGGGTGCGACGACGTTGAGCGAGCGCACCTGGTCGGCGCCGAACTCGTGCTCGGCCCGCGTCAGGGCGTCGCCGAGCGGCAGCAACGGCGCCGCGATGCCCGACGGCGCCCGCTCGGCGAGCGGCGGCGAGGACGTGGCGTTGAAGGCGCGGCGGTCGCCGTCGAAGGCGGTCGTGATGCCGGCCGGCAGATAGATGCCCCAGAAGATGACGAGGCCGGTGAAGGCGATCATGAAATGGAAGGGCAGCAGCAGCACGCCGCTGGCATTGTGGGCATCGAGCCAGGCGCGTTGCGCTGCCGCGACCGGGCGAAAGGTGAACATGTCGCGGAAGATGCGGCGGTGGATGACAACGCCGCTGACGAGTGCGGCCAGCATGGCGATCGCCGCCGCGCCGACGATCCAGATGCCGGTGCGCGCGAGATCGAGGCTGAAATGGAAGCGGAAGAAGAAGCCGCCGCCTTGCGTGGTCCGTGCGTCCACGGCCTCGCCGGTGGCCGGGTCGAGGAAGCGCCGCTCGAAGCGCGGCCGCGGCGCGCCGGGCTCCGTCGGCGGCCGCCAGTTGACGCGGATGGCCGGCTCGCGCGCGTCGGGCAGGGCGACGTTCCAGCGGTCGGCACCGGCAGCGTGACGCGCCAGCCAGGCATGTGCGGCGTCGGCCGCGGCGGCATCTGGCGCGGTGCCGACGCCATGCAGCTCCGGCGTCATCCAGTAGGTGATTTCGCGGTCGAAGACGGCGAGAGCCCCGGTGGCGAAGATGGCGAACAGCGCCCAGGCGAACACGAGGCCGCCCCAGGTATGCAGCCACGCCATGCTCTGCGCGAAGGTCGAACGCACGCCCCGTCCCTCCTAGACGAACAGCACGACGGCAAATGGCGCCGACGCCGCCAACAGACCGGTGACGGCGCGCACCGCGTCGCCCGCCGAAAAGCACCAGACCACGGCGCCGACATGCGCGACGAAGCCGGCGAAGGCGCCGATCAGGACGCCTTCCGCCGGCGGCACCGGCAGCACGACCGCCAGCGCGCCGGCGACGAGCCAGGCCACGCCGTACCCGCCGCCGCCGGCAGCGGCGACGCGCAGCGCGATGTCGACAGGCCGCGCGATCGTCGTGTTCACCTCGCGGCTCAGTATTTCGCCCGCAGCACGAACATCGCGTTGCGCGGAGCGCCGTACAGATTTCCCTGCACGTGGCCGTTGACGTAACGGTAGTAGGTCTCGTCGAGCACATTCTCGATCGTCACCGAGGCCTCCAGATTTTCGCTGATCTGGTATCCGACCCGTGCATCCAGCTTGAGGTAGCCGTTCTCGTGCACGGGGATGTTGTTGCGGGCGATGCCGAACTTCGTGACGTAGCGGGCGCCGCCGCCGAAGCTGAAGCCATCGAGGACGCCGTCTCCCTCGCCGAACTTTCGCGTGCCCCAGAAGGTGAAGGTGTGACGCGGATGCTGTTCGTTGGCGTTGCCGCCGGGATTGGTGTCGTCGCTGCGGTAAAGGCTGATGTTGTGGCTGTAGCCGGCGTAGATCTCCCACCCCTCGGCCGGGCGGCCGTTCAGTTCCAGCTCGACGCCACGCGTCACCACCTCGCCGGAGGGAATGGAAAAGGTCGGGTTGGCCGGGTCGTCGCGGGCACGGTTGACGTCCTCGATGCGATAGGCGGCGACGGAGGCCGTCATCGCACCCTCGTAGAACTCGGCCTTGCTGCCGACCTCGACCTGCCAGCCGATGCGCGGCGGCAGGAAGCTGCCATCGACCCGGCGCGAACCCTGCGGCTGGAAGATGTCGGCATAGCTGCCGTAGAGCGAGACTTCGTCGGTTACATCGACCACCGTTCCGCCGAACGGCGTGAATTCGTTGGCGACCCCGCGCTCGGTGTGCGCGCCCTCGGTCGGCCAGACGACCTGGTTCTCGGTTTCCCAGTTGGTCAGGCGGCCGCCACCGATCAGGGCCAGCCAGTCGCGCGCGCGAAAGCGCATCTGGCCATAGGCGCCGGACTGCGTCTCGCCGGCCTCGCTGACCTGGTTGAGGCGCAGGTTCGGTTCCGGTTGCGCGACCACCGGTCCATAGACGTTCTGGGCGTAGGTCGCGCCGTTGACGTATTGCGGGTTTTCGGCCCACTCGCGCTCGTAGTCCCAGCCGAGCACGATGTCGTGGGTCCGGTCGAAAAGATCGAACGAGCCGGCAAGGTTGTTGTCGACGGCGACGCGCCAGTCGGTGCGGCCGGTCTGCTGCAGGCGGCGCGTCTCCACGTTGGTGTTCGGGTTCACGCCGGTCGTGCCCACGGTGTACCGCCACTCCCGCTCCTCGTTGAAGACACGGACGTTCGAGCGCAGGCGCCATGATGTGTTGAAGTGATGCATCACCTCGAGGAAGCCGTCGCCGCCGCCGTAATTGGTGTATTCCCAGTCGTTGCGCAGATTGGTCGTGCGGGAGACGCTGAGCAGGCGGCCATCGGTGTACGCCGGCAGCGTCGTCACCGGCGTGGCATCGGTCTGCCGCATGCTGGCGCCGAGCGTCACCGTGGTGTCTTCGGTAACGTCGCCGGCGACGGTGCCGTAGAGGATCTCGCGCTGCTGATGCGCGCCTTCGGCCCACCAGTCGCGGTCCTCGTAAACGGCGACCAGTCGGCCGCGCAGCTTCTTCGATTCGATCAGGGGACCGGTCACGTCGCCCTCGAGGCGGCGATAGTTCCACGAGCCGGCGAAGGCGTTGCCATAGATGTGGAAGTCGTTCGTCGGGCGCTTGCGCACGAGGTTGATCGTGGCGCTCGGTTCGCCCGCGCCGGTGAACAGGCCGGCGGGACCGCGCAGCACCTCGACGCGGTCGTAGATGGCGAGGTCGCGTGCCTGTTCGGCGAAGTTGTAGCTGCCGACGACACCGTCGATCTGCAACGTCGAGACGCCGTAGCCGCGCGAGGTAAGCACGCCGTCGTACTCGGCCCAGCCCGGCGCGACTGTGACGCCGACCGTGTAGTCGAGCGCGTCACCCATGGTGCGCATGTTCTGGTCCTCGATGCGCTGGCGCGGCACGACGCTGACCGACTGGGCGACGTCGCGCGTCCGCGTGGCGGTCTTCGAGCCCACGGTTGAGTGCGTCGCGGCATAGCTGCCGCTGCCCTCGGTCGTCGCCGGGTCGAATCGTCCTGCCGCTTCCACCGTTACCGGCGCGAGCGTCGTCGCGCCCGGCACGGCGGCGATGCGCGACAGCGCGACAGCATTCGCCGCCGTGAGGCGATAGGTCACGGGCGTGCCGGCCAGAAGCTGGCGCAGCGCGGCCTCGGCCGTGAAGGTACCGCGCACCCCCGGGGATGCCGCCCCCTGGGTCACTTCCGCGGGATAGCCGACCTGCCAGCCGGTCACCGCACTGAAGGCGTCGAGCGCCGCCGCCAGTGGCGCTGGCTCGATAGCGAAGCCGTAGGTCGGCTCCGCCTGGGCCAGCGACGCGGACGGACCGGCCGCCTCGTGCGCCTGCACAGGTGATCCGGCGATGCCCAGCGACAAGGCGACCAACGTCCCGCCTGCGGCGGTGCGTATGCGGCCCCGCAAGGCCGTCGTTCGGGTCGAACCGATCATCCCGTTGCCCCCGTTCGCGGTGCGGATGGCCGCAATTGTGCGAATGCGAATGACTCGCGCCGCAGGGACGGGACGTTTGTCGGAGGGCGATCGCGTAAACGGACGCGACAGGCCGGCTCAATGGAGGATGGTGACAAGACCGGCTATGCCGGTCCGGTGGGCGCCGACGACGCTGGCCACGGCGGCGAGCGCCGCCTCGGGATCGTCGAGACGGTAGCTGCCGCCGATCCGTCGCGCCGCGAGGCGCGACGAGGCGACGACAACGCGTCCGGGCAGATATCGGTCGAGTTCGGCCACGACCTCGCCGAAGGGTCGGTCGGCAAAGACCAACCGCCCTTCCGTCCATGCAAAGGCGGCGTCGGCCGCGACACGGCGCGGGATGCCGATGGCGTTTGCGGACGCGACCGTGACCGCCTCGCCGGCGTCCAGCGTCACGGCGCGCGCCGCATCGCCGCCGTCGACCCTGACCCGGCCGCGGCGGACGGCGACCGTCGCCGTCTCGTCATCGACGCGAACGCTGAAGGCCGTGCCGACGACAAGCACATGAGCCGGACCGGCCGTGACCTCGAATGGCCGATTGGCATCGGCGACAACGTCGAAATAGGATTCCCCGGTCCGCATGTGGACACGACGCGCTGCGGCGCCGATATCGGCGTCCAGCGCCGTGCCGGTCCCCAGCATCGCTGTCGATCCGTCGGCCAGGACTACGCTGCGACGCTCGCCTTGTCGCGTCGTGAATTCGGCATCGCCAACAGGCGGCTCGGCGACACGCCAGGCCGCTGCGGCGATCATCAGCAGGACCGCAGCGGCGGCGGCAAGCCTCGGCCAACGGCGTCGCGGACGGAGGGCGGCGCCACGGGCGACCGGCACCGGCGACCGCAGGGCCGCCGCCAGGGCCGGGGATCGCCACAACGCCTCTGTCCGGCGCCACGCTTCGGCGTGTGCCGGATCGGCGTCGTGCCAGTGGCGGAACGCTGCATGCGCCGGGGCGTCCGGCGGTGCCTCGCGGAGCACGGCCAGCCAGGCCGCCGCCGCCGCGCCGTTCGTGTCCGTGGACCTTGTGGCTTTGTCGGGATCCATGGCCGGCCCGCGGCCTCCATCGCGCACGCCCCCGATGACTAGACGTTCCGGCGGCCCTGTCACGTAATCACTCAGTGCCGGCGTCGTCGACTGCCGCGAGGCAGATCGCCAAAGCCTGTGCGAGATCCTTCTGTACCGTGCTGATCGAAACGCCGAGTTCGGCGGCAATGCGTTCGTAAGTCCAGCCGTCGACGCGGGCGCGGACAAGGACGCGGCGCTGGCGCTCGCCGAGGCCGGCGATGGCGGCGTCGAGGCGCGCGAGGCGCTGGCGGCCATCGAGGTCGGCCTCCGGCGACGGCGATGGCGACGCGACGGCGGCGATGGCGTCCCCGCTCGCATCCGTATCGATCACCGCGCCGTGGCGGCGCTGCCGACGCAGGTGATCGAAGGCAAGGTTGCGCGCCGTGCGGTAGAGGAACGGTGCCGGATGGTGCACCGGCCGGTCATCGATGACCGCGGCGACGCGCATGTAGGCGTCGTGTACCAGATCCTCCGCCGTTGCGACGCTGCCCACCAGTCGTGCGAGCGTGCGCACGAGCATGCGGCGATGGGTGAGCATCGCTTGGTCGAGGGCGCGCTTGCTGGCGTCGGTCATGCTCGTCCGGAGCGGGGGCGGACATCCGACAGTATTGCGACTAATAAACATTCGCAATAGATAGGGCAAAATCGTTCGGCCGGTTGCCGGTAGCGCTCGCCGCCAGTGGCCCTACCGAACGTTCAGCCGCCGGTACGACCAGATCGGTCAAGTGTCTGGCATTAATGACTTAACGACCATGACTCCTGGCGAACGCCCGGACGGGCCGCATTGCCGCTGCAGTAAAACGCCGCCGGCGGAGACCGCCGGCGGCGTCATGCGGCGCCCGATGGTCGGCGCGGCCTATTCGGCGGCGGCGGCGAAATCGGGCACATCGAGTTCGGGCAGCACCTTGTCGAGGAACAGCCGCAGCTCCTCGAGCATGTCGTCCTTCGGCTGCTGCGCCCAGTGCCAGATCAGCGTCAGGTACTCGGCCGGCGCCTGGTCGTAGATCTTGCGCCAGGCGCGGATCGACTCGTCGACCGTGCCGCCGATGAAGATGTCGCTGTCCTTCATCGACTGGATGAGCTGGTCGTCGCTGCCGACCGGGAACTGCGGGAAGAACGGCCCGTAGAAGTTCTTGTAGATGTCGAGGTCGTAGTCGCGCAGCTTGCGGTCGAACTCGGCCGACGTCTTGGTGATGTGCGGCCAGCGCACGAGGTTCTGCTTCTCGCCGAGGCCGAGGCGGAAGCCGTTCTCGGCCGCCACCTTGCGATAGTGGTGGGCCATCTCGACATAGCCCTTGGTCGGCATGAAGTAGGTCGGGATGAAGCCGTTTCGGGCGCAGAACTCGATCGACTCGCGGCTCTTGGACGCGGCGATGAACACCGGCGGATACGGCTTCTGGTATGGCTTGGGCACGACGACGGCCTGGCGCACGCGGCCCTTGTCGTCGATCTCGCCCGGATTGCCGGCTTCCTTGGCGATCTTCCACGCCGGATAGTTCTCGACGCCGGTGTCGAACGGATAGGGCGCCTTGTAGTAGTCGCCGTCGAGCTGGACGCCGGTCTTGGTCCAGCACTCGATGACCATCTTCACCCGCTCCTCGAAGATCTCGCGGTTCTTCTGGTCGGCGTTGCTGCCGTCGGAGACGGTGGCCACGGAGTCGGTGAACTGGCCGAGCACGTTGGCCCAGCGCGCCTGGTAGCCGCGCGCAAAGCCGACGAAGTAGCGGCCGTTGGTCAGGTGATCGATGATCGCCGTCTCTTCGGCGACGCGGATCGGATCCTGTGTCGCCATGACGTAGCCCAGCGCGCCGACATGCGCCTGCTTGGTGTGCGCCGCCCAGTAGGCGTTGAGCACGCCCGGGTTCGGCCCGACCTCGTAGCCCTCGGAATGGAAATGATGCTCGATCGTGCCGATGCCCCAGACGCCCATGGCGTCGGCTTCCTTCACGATGTCGGTCCATTCGTGGACGATGCGGTGATAGAGGTCGCTGTCGGCCCCGAGCGGCCGCTTCGCCTTGCGGTCGTTCTCGTCCTTGGCGGGAAACATCGGGTAGAGCTGGACGATTACCTTGGGCCTGGCCATGGCGCTGGGTCTCCCGGCGGGTCGTTTCTGGCGGATGGCGGCACCATAGGGAGCCGGGTTCTGGCGATCCAATAATAAGATCGGATAAACTCCATAGGCACTGCCTATAGGGGGTCCGATGGACCTGCGCCAGATCCGTGCCTTCGTCGCCGTCTACGAGGCCGGCTCGATCAATCGCGCGGCGGCGCGGCTCAATATCGCCCAGCCGAGCCTGTCGGTGCAGTTGCGGGCGCTGGAAGACGAGCTCGACATCGCGCTGTTCGAGCGCCAGCCGCGCGGCGTTGCGCCGACGCCGGCCGGGATCGACTTCTACCGCCACAGCCAGGCCATCCTCGGCGCCGTCGAGGGCGCCCGGCAGGAGATGCGCCACGCCGGCCGCGAGGTTTCGGGCCCGCTCGAGGTCGGCCTCATTCCGACCATCGCCAAGGGCGCGCTGGCCCGCGTGCTGCCCGGCTTCACCGACGACTTTCCGCGGGTGGCACTGCGCGTCGCCGAGGCGTTCAGCGGCACGCTGACCGAGTGGGTGCTTTCGGGCGAGGTCGACTTCGCCATCGTCACCGAGCCACCCGTGCCGCAAGACGGGCTGGCGCTGCGCCTCATCGCCCGCGATCCGATGGTGCTGGTGTCGGGGCGCGCGGGCGGGCGGACGCCGTTCGCCCCGGTGCGGCTCGCCGGCATGACGGGGCCGTTGCGGCTGGTGCTGCCGTCGCCGCGCCACAGCCTGCGCCAGGCGGTCGACCGCGACCTCCGCGCCGGCCACATCGCGCCGACCCAGACACTGGAGATCGACGGTCTCTACGGCGCGTTGGCCTTCGTGCGCCGCTCGGACTGGGTGGTGATCCTGCCGGCGACGGCAATCGTCGACGAACTCGACGACGACGACCTGGTGGCGCAGCCGATTGCCGACGCTACCGCGCCGCTCGACTACTACCTCGTCCACCGCGAGCGCCGGCCGCTGTCGCCGGCCGCCCGCCTGCTCGCCGACCGGCTCGACGCCGAACTCGCCGGCAGTGCCGCCGCCTGGGCGGAGGCGGTGGCGCGCGCCGGCGGCACGACCGAAGCGGCCTGACCGCGTCAGGTCCTACATCCACCCGGAAATCGGACCGTTCGTTCCGCGTCTGTTCGCAATCGTCCGGGACCGGTCCCGTACCGGTGCAGCCGGCATACGACGGCACCGCGGTAGCGCCGCCGGAACGTTCCCTCTTCGTTCAAGTAAGGCGCCGGTTGACTCTCGGTAAACCATGGCGCCACCCCATGTAGGGCTCATGTAGTGCGGCCCTACTGCCTGTAGTGAAGGCGGGCGCCTCAGTACGGCTTCTCGCCGCGGATGACGACACGGTGCAACAGGCGGTGCTCGGTGTAGTCGAACAGCGCGTAATGCAGCGAGCAGCGGTTGTCCCACACCGCCAGGTCGTGGCGCCGCCACTTGTGGCGGTACTGGAACTCCGGCGTCTTCAGGTGGTCGAACAGATAGCGCAGGATGTGGTCGCTCTCGCGCCGGTCGATGTCCTTGATGCGCGTCGTCATCGACTCGTTGACGAACAGCGCCTTGCGGCCACTCACCGGATGGGTGCGGATCACCGGATGCAGCGCCGGCGTGTAGGTGTTGCGCACCTCGCGCAGGTGCGCCACGTCCTCGGGCCGCTTGTACATGTCCGGCCGCTCGGTCTCGCTGTAGGGCTGGTAGGTGTCGTTGTAGGCCCACAGCCCGTCGAGATAGGCCTTCATGCGCGCCGACAGGCCCTCATAGGCGGCCATGCCGTTGACCCAGATGGTGTCGCCGCCGATCGGCGGAATGTCATGCGCGTAGAGCACGGTGCCCAGCGTCGGCCGCTCGGTGCCGACGAAGTCGGTGTGCCAGAGGTCCTTGGTCACGCTCGGCGGGTTCTTCGCGTCGTACTCGAGGATGTCGATCTCCGGCACCTCCTTCGACTTGGTGAAGGCCGACATGGACGACGGCTGCGGCTCGCCGAACATGCGGGCGAAGGACACCTCCTGCTGCGGCGTGATGTCCTGGTCGCGGAAGACGATGACGACGCGGTCCACCAGCGCGGCGTGGATCTCCTCAAACTGGCGGTTGCTCAGCGGCTTGGCGAGGTCGACGCCGGACACGATGGCACCGCAGTTGGCCGACATCTTCTCGACCGTGATCGTTTCGTACGGCATGGCATTTCTCCGCGAGCGCGCTGCGACCGGCGCGGCTTCCGTTGCCAGGACAGCTTGCCACAGCCGGCGGGCGCCGGCACCTGCCCGTGCGGATCGACCGATCACGCCCCGAGACAGTCCGGCAGGGGTCTTGCACGACGCACCGCAAGCGGCCATCTGCCGGCAGGCACAGCGGGAGCGCGCGAGGCGATGACGGACCGTTCGGAACAGGACGCGGCAGCGGGGCTGCGCGGGCGCGTCGCCCGCTTCATCGAGGCGCCGCGCGTGCAGCAGGCGATCCTCGCCGTCATCATCGTGAATGCCGCCACGCTGGGCCTCGAGACCTCGGCCGCCGCCATGCAGGCCGCCGGCGGCCTGATCCTCGCCCTCGACCGCATCGCCCTGGCGATCTTCGTCGTCGAGCTGCTGGCCAAGCTCTACGCCTGGCGCGGTGCCTTCTTCCGCAGCGGCTGGAACGTCTTCGACCTGATCGTCGTGGCGATCGGCCTCGCCCCCGCGAGCGAGGGCTTCACCGTGCTGCGCGCCCTGCGGGTGCTGCGCGTCCTGCGCCTCGTCTCCGGCGTGCCCAGCATGCGGAACGTGGTGCACGCGCTGCTCTCGGCGATCCCCGGGCTCGGCTCGATCATCGCGCTGCTCGGCCTCGTCTACTACGTCGCCTCGGTGATCGCGACCAAGCTCTACGGGCCGAGCTTTCCCGACTGGTTCGGCAGCGTCGGCGACAGCGCCTATTCGCTGTTCCAGATCATGACGCTGGAAAGCTGGTCGATGGGCATCGTGCGGCCGGTGATGGAGGTCCATCCGCAGGCCTGGCTGTTCTTCGTCGCCTTCATCCTGCTGACCAGCTTCACCGTGCTCAACCTGTTCATCGCCATCATCGTCAACGCCATGCAGAGCCAGCACGACGCCGAGCGCGCCGTCGCCGAGGGCCAGGCGCGCGACGAACGCGCCGAAATGGCCGCGGGCATCGTCGCCCTGCGCGCCGATCTCGCCCGGGTCGAGCAGTTGCTGCGCCAGCGCACCGGCTGACACCGCTCCGCGGCCGTCCTGTGGTAGGCTGTGCCATCGCCACACGGACCGCCGGGCGCGGCGCCGCGCGGCGCCCGGGGGAGTGCCGCCCGCCGTGGACAAGCGCGAGAAGCTGCTCGGCAGCGCCGAAACCCTGCAGACCATCATCGACGTCGTCGGCAATCCCGTCTTCATCAAGGACGAACAGCACCGCTTCGTGCTGATGAACCGGGCGATGTGCGAGATGCTGGGCAAGGCCCAGGAGGATCTGCTCGGCCTCACCGACTACGATCTCTTCGGCAAGGACATCGCGGACGAATTCCGCCGCAAGGACGAGGAGGTGTTCCGCAGCGGCCAGGCGAACGTCAACGAGGAGCCGATCATCGACCGCGACGGCAAGCGGCGCACGATCGTCACCCGCAAGACGCTGGTCCACATTCCGACCGGCGAGCGGCTGCTGGTCGGCATCATCTCCGACATCACCGAGTTCCGCGAGGCCGAGGAGCGCATCCGCTTCCTCGCCGAGCACGACACGCTGACGCGGCTGCCCAACCGGCTGTTGTTCTACGACCGCCTGCAGGCCGCGCTCGACCGCGCCCGGCAGGGCGGCACCCAGGTCGCGCTGCTGCTGATCGACCTCGATCATTTCAAGGACGTCAACGACGTGCACGGCCATGCCGCCGGCGATCACGTGCTGCGCATCGTCAGCGAACGCCTGCTCAACCTCGTGCGCCGCACCGACACGGTGGCGCGGCTCGGCGGCGACGAGTTCGTCGTGGTGCAGGCCGGCGGACGCCAGCCGGACGCGGCGCACGCCCTGGCGGCGCGCATCGTCGGCCGCCTCGGCGACACGATCGGCGGCTACGATGCGCCGCTGCGCGTTACCGCCTCGATCGGCATCTCCGTCTGGCCGGACGGCGCGAACGACCCGGACGAACTGTTCCGTCAGGCCGATCTCGCGCTCTACGCCGTCAAGCAGGGCGGCCGCAACGGCTACACCGGCTACCGCGCGGGCATGACCTCGCCCGAGCACGACGGCCTGCCCAACTGAGGGGTCCGCCGCCCGCGGTTCAGCCGCGCGCCTTCTCCGGCGGGCGGATCATGCGGCCGAGATCGGCGCCGCCGCAGATATGGACGTGGAAGTGCGGCACCTCCTGACGCGCGTCGCGGCCGTGGTTGGCCAGAAGGCGGTAGCCGCTGCGCTCGACGCCGAGCGCCCGCGCCGTCTCGCCGACCGCGCGCCAGAAGCCGGCGATCTCGGCGTCGCCCGCCCTGTCGTGGAAATCGTCCGACGACACGTAGGGCCCCTTGGGAATCACCAGTACATGCACCGGCGTCTGCGGGTTGATGTCGTGGAAGGCCAGAGCGTGCTCGGTCTCGTGCGCCTTGTTGCATGGAATCTCGCCGCGCAGGATACGCGCGAAGATGTTGCTCGGATCATAGGGCACCGGACGCTTCCTCCCCGTGTTACGCACGCGCGGCCGCGCCGAGGGCGGGCCAGCGGCTGAAGGCGAAGATCCACAAGGCGACGACGTTGACGACCGGGACGATGAAGACGAGCGCCCACCAGCCGCTGCGACCGGCCTTCCGCAGCACGGTAGCCGCCGGCACCAGGATGAGCACGAAGTAGAAGACGACGATAAATCCGTGCCAGATACTGAACGTGCCCATGGTGCTTCCCTTCTCTCGCTAGGCCTTCCCCCGCGCCGCCTTCTCGTCGAGACCCGACGTGCCCTCGCGGCGCGCCAGTTCGGCCCAGACGTCGGCAGGGGCGACGCCGCGCTCGGCCCACAGCACGACGAGGTGGTAGAGCAGGTCGGCACTTTCGCTGGCGAGGCGTTCGGGCGTCTCGGACGTGCCGGCGATGACCGTCTCGACCGCCTCCTCGCCGAGCTTGGCGGCGATCTTCGCGCGCCCCTGCGCGAACAGCCGCGCGGTATAGGAACTGTCGGCGCTGGCGCCGCGGCGCGACAGCACCGTGGCGTGGAGCCGATCGATCACCTGCGCGTCACTCATGCCGGCCTCCCGTCGACGGGGCGCACGGGCACGCCGGCCCGCGCCATGTGTTCCTTCGCCTGCCGCAGGCGAAACGTGCCGAAATGGAAGATCGAGGCGGCGAGCACGGCCGAGGCGTGGCCCTGCGTGACGCCCTCGACGAGATGGTCGAGCGTGCCGACGCCGCCCGAGGCGATGACCGGCACGCTCACCGCATCCGAGACGGCGCGGGTCAGCGCCGTGTCGAAGCCGGCGCGCGTGCCGTCGCGGTCCATCGAGGTGAGCAGGATCTCGCCGGCGCCAAGCGCCGTCATGCGCCGCGCCCATTCGACCGCATCGAGACCCGTCGGATTACGCCCGCCATGGGTGAAGACTTCCCATCTACCGGGCGCCGTCGCCTTGGCGTCGACGGCGACGACGATGCACTGGCTGCCGAACTTCTCGGCCGCCGAACCGACGAATTCCGGCCGGTGCACGGCCGCCGTGTTGATCGAGACCTTGTCGGCGCCCGCCAGCAGCAGGCGGCGGATGTCGTCCTCGGTCCGCACGCCGCCGCCGACGGTGAGCGGCATGAAGCAGGCTTCGGCCGTGCGCGCCACCACGTCGAGGATGATACCGCGGTTCTCGTGGCTCGCCGTGATGTCGAGGAAGGTCAACTCGTCGGCGCCCTCGCGGTCGTAGATGCGCGCCTGCTCGACCGGATCGCCGGCATCGACGAGATCGACGAAGTTGACGCCCTTGACCACGCGGCCGTCCTTGACGTCGAGGCAGGGGATGAGGCGAACCTTCAGCACGTCGTCACGCCGCCAGCAGGGCCAGCGCCTCGGCGAGCGCAACGCGCCCGTCGTAGAGCGCGCGGCCGACGATGACGCCGTCGATGCCCGAGGCGGCCTCGGCCTTGACCGCGCCGATGTCGGCGAGCGAGCCGATGCCGCCCGAGGCGATCACCGGCACGCCGCACGCGCGCGCCAGCGCCGCCGTCGCCGCGACGTTGGCGCCCTGCAGCGCACCGTCGCGCTCGATGTCGGTGTAGATGATGGCGGCGACGCCGGCATCGGCCATGCGGCGCGCGAGGTCCACCGCCTCCATCTGCGTCTCCTCCGCCCAGCCCTCGACCGCCACCATGCCGCGCCGCGCGTCGATGCCGACGGCGACGCGTCCGGGCCAGGCACGCGCCGCGTCGCGCACCAGCGTCGGGTCGCGCACCGCGACCGTGCCGAGGATGACACGGGCGATGCCGGCGTCGAGCCAGCGCTCGATGCCGGCGCGGTCGCGGATGCCGCCGCCGAGCTGCACCGGCAGCGGCGCCACGGCGGCGAGGATGCCGCGCACGGCGGCGCCGTTTACCGCCTGGCCGGCGAAGGCGCCGTCGAGATCGACCACATGCAGCCATTGCGCGCCGGCGGCGGCGAAGCTGCGCGCCTGCGCGGCGGGGTCGTCGCCATAGACGGTCGCCTGCGCCATGTCGCCGCGCAGCAGGCGCACGCACTGGCCGCCCTTGAGGTCGATGGCCGGATAGAGGATCACGACGAGGCCTGCAGGTCCTTGTAGTAGTAGTAGCCGGCGACATAGCGGCCGCCGACACGGGCATAGCGCGGATGCACCCCCCAGCGCACGTAGCCGCTGGCGCCGAAGATCTCGATGGCGCGGCTCTGCGTTTCGCGCACGTCGAGGTTCAGCACGGCGTAGCCCTCGCGCCGCGCGTCCTCCTCGCAGGCGGCGAGGATGGACGGCGCGAGACCGTAGCCGCGCGCCCAGGGGGCGACGAAGAAGGTCGACACCGTCACCGAATAGGCATGCGCCTCCTGCGTCTCGCGCGGCCGGTTGAGCTGGGCCGAGCCGGCGATGACGCCGTCCAGCCGCCCGATGATGACCGTCCGCCCGGGAACGAGCAGCGTGCCGCGCCAGTAGGCTTCCATGACATCGCGGCGCGGCGGCGTCAGCCAGCCGAATCCGCCGCCCTCGCGGATCGCCGCCTCGGCGGCATCGCACAGATCGGCGAGGTCGTTGCCGCGGAAATCGGTCAGCCGCTCGACACGAGTTTCGGCCATGCGCTGACCTCAGGGCCGCCAGCGCAGGAAATCGGCGATGAGGCGCAGGCCGACCTCCTGGCTCTTCTCGGGGTGGAACTGCGTGCCGACGAGGTTGTCGCGGCCGACGACGGCGGTGACGCTGCCGCCGTATTCCGTCGTCGCCAGCACGTGCGCCGGATCGAGCGGCACGAGCTGGTAGGAGTGGACGAAGTAGGCGTGCGGCGCGGCGCCCTCGAGGCCGGCGAGCACGGGGTGGCGCGGGCCCTGCGGGCGCAGTTCGTTCCAGCCCATGTGCGGCACCTTGAGGCGGGCGTCGCCGGGCTGCAGCGCCGCCACCTCGCCGGGAATCCAGCCGAAGCCGGGGGTAACGCGGTGCTCCAGCCCGCGCGTCGCCATGAGCTGCATGCCGACGCAGATGCCGAGGAAGGGCCGGGCCTTCTCCTCGACCGCCTCGCGCAGCGCCGGCACCATGCCGGCGATAGCCTCGAGGCCGGCGCGGCAGTCGGCGAAGGCACCGACGCCTGGCAGCACGATACGGTCGGCCCGCTCGACGGCGCGCGGATCGTCGGTGACGGCGATGTCCGCGGCGATGCCGGTGTCGGCGGCGGCGCGCTCGAACGCCTTCGCCGCCGAGCGCAGGTTGCCCGAGCCGTAGTCGATGATCGCCACCGTTTCCATGCGCCGGCTGCTTACCGCGCCGCGCCCGGCGGCGTCGAGAGCCAGCGCCGTTCGGCGTCGGCCCGCGTCGGCGCGGCGACGATCGCGCGTTCGCGCCAGCCACCGGCCGTCATCGCCAGCCGCAGCACGGCGGCGCCGGCGAAGCCCAGCGCCACGCGCCAGGCGAGGCCGACGCTGGCGACGGCCTCTGGAACGGGCGCCAGCGCAATGGCGCCGGTGGCGAGGCCCGCTTCCGCCGCCAGCAGCGCCAGCGCGGCGAGCCACTGGCCGTGCCACAGCGCCCACAACGGTCCGAAGACGAACGCGCCCCAGGCGAAGCCCTCGCGCACCAGCACCGCCTCGCCGTCCGGCGCCGACGAATCCGGCCGCGCCATCACCGTCCAGTCGCGCGGCGCGGTCACGGCGCGTCCCGCCGGGTGAAGCGCAGGCGCAGCTCCGTCGGCCGGAACAGCCGCAGGTCGGCAACGAAGCTCTCCTTGCGGAGGAAGCCGAGATCGCGCTTCGTCACCGGGCCGACGAACATCAGCTTGTGGCTGACGCTGTAGCGCGCCTTGTCGAGGCCGAACACCTTCTGCAGCACGTAGAAGGTGAGATAGTGGTTGTCGACCACGGCGCGCACCGGCGCGTCCGAGCGGGCGACGACGTTGATGAGGTCGAGGTTGAACAGCTTGTCGCCGTTGACCGGCGAATGGCGGTCCGGGCCGTCGGAAAAGACGAAGTCGTAGGGCCGGTCCGGCAGGCTCGCGTAGCAGACGCCGCGGAAGCACTTGTAGTGGCCGTCGACCTTGGGGCTGTGCACGAGGTCGACGATGGCGGCGACCTCCTGCGGCAGGCGCGCGCGCGCCGTCTCCAGCCAGGCGGGGTCGTCCTCCATCGAGGTGACGCGGCCGGGCAGCGTGCCGTCCTCGCGCGCGTTCTCCAGCAGCGCGGCGGCCAGCACGACCGTCGAGATGCCGGTGCCGCATTCCAGCACCTCGCGCGGACGGTGGGCGCGCACCTGCCGCCACAGCGTGAGGTAGTCCGAATAGGAGGCGCCGGTCACGGCGCTGCCGGCGGCGGCGCGTTCCAGCAGCGCCCACAGCGCGGGCATGGCGCGCAGCGTCGCCTCGGCGCGACGGGCGCGTGCCGCCACCATGCGGTCGACCAGAAGCTTGCGCAGGCGCACCAGCGGACCGAACGCATCCGCCGGCACCTGCGTCGGCGCAGCACCGGGGGCGCCACCGGGGCGGGCAATTGGACGTTCGGCCTCTATCAACAGGCACGCTCGCAACTAGTGTTCCGCTGGCTGGCGCTCCTCATGTGCATCATCGCGCCGCCTAAAAAGTACGAATGGCAACTGATCGGAATTCAGCAGGGAGACTGGCGTGTAGGCTATCCACTTCACTCGCGTGACACGCAAAGAAAGCTACATCTTGCGGCTGGAACTTTTTGAAAAACAGCAGACCACCCCATCCTTCAGGTGACGGCACGGTTCGTGGGGGTTGGTTATAAAATGGTAGATGTTGCGTGACTCTCCACTCTCTTTGTGCCAGATCGTCTGTTGTCTGCATGTACTCGTATTCGGCCAGAATATTTGCGTATTTACTTGCTCCCAACCACTGAGCGAAATCCTTATTCTTATATGCAAATTTTATGGCTTCATCATCCGGGTGTTCAATGCGCCTTGTCAGGTCGTCCATTGCACATCTTACTGCGTCATGGGAAGCCTGTGCTTCTTCTCGCGAAACGTACGTGACTTTGCGTACATCGTTTGCAACAGCCCAAACCGACTTCATCGCGATCGCGAAGTTTCCTTTCTTCCGGACCTCTGCCGAGTCATGAAGTGATGCTTCAGTAAAACAAACCATACCAAAATTTTGCGCGTCGCCACTGAACGGCCTATCGGCGCCAAATAGGTCGTCCAACAAGCGACGATCACAGGGCTGCAGTGCAAACCCGTGGGCAACTATTCCGAGTAATCCATCTTTAGACGTGAAGTGCAGGAGTTCGGCCGGGGGATCGTCCATTAGTACTGTCCGCGGCTACCAAGTTTGTATTTGCAATAGTCTCTAAAGAGAGCCGCCGAGGGTGCCCTTGGTCGACGGCACGGCGCCGGCGCGGCGCGGGTCGAGCTCGACCGCCATCCGCAGCGCGCGGGCGAGGCCCTTGTAGGCGCTCTCGACGATGTGATGGTTGTTGTCGCCGTAGATCGTCTCGACGTGCAGCGTCACGCCGGCCGACTGGGCGAAGGCCTTGAACCATTCCTGGAACAGTTCGGTGTCCATCTGGCCGAGCTTGTCGCGCGAGAACTTGACCCGCCAGACCAGCCCGGGCCGCCCGGAAATGTCGAGCGCGACGCGGGTCAGGGTCTCGTCCATCGGCACCAGCGCCTCGCCCCAGCGATGGATGCCGGCACGGTCGCCCAGCGCCTTCGCCACGGCCTCGCCGACGACGTAGCCGGAATCCTCGGTAGTGTGGTGGAAGTCGATGTGCAGGTCGCCCTTGGCCCGCACCGTCAGGTCGATGAGGCTGTGGCGGGCGAGCTGTTCGAGCATGTGGTCGAGGAAGCCGATGCCGGTGGCGACGTCGTAGTCGCCCTTGCCATCGAGCGCCACGCGAGCGCTGATCTCGGTCTCGCGGGTGCGCCGCAGGACCTCGCCGGTGCGGCCGGCGGCGGCCGGCTGGCGGCGCGTCTTCGGGGCGGCCATGGCGCCCATCTCCTCGGTTGGCGCGGGCCGCGGCCCGCCTGCGTCTTGCGCTCCGCCGCATATAGCAGCGGCCGGCGCGGCGCGCCAAGGATGGCGAAAATTTGCGCCATGGAGGGATTGCGCCCGGCCTGCCGGCTGTTAAAACCCGCGAGGGTGGGCTGTTCGGGTGGTCGGGGACCGACATGAACGACTTTGCGGTGCGCCGGTTCAGGGCCGGCGAGACGCTGCTTGCGCCCGGTGCGGCCGGCGGCGGCGCCTGGCTTCTGCTCAGCGGCAGGGTTCAGCTCAGCGGGCCCGGCAGCGACGCCGACGACCTGCTCGGGCCCGGCGACCTCGTCGGCGAGGTTGGCATGCTGACGGGACGGCCGCATCGCGTCGGTGCCGTCGCGGTCGAGCCGGTCGAGGTCTGCGCCGTCACCCGCGATACGCTCGGCGCGGCCTTCGCCTGGCTGCAAGGACGCACCGGCGCGCCGGCCGCGATGGCGCGTGCCTGGCGGCGCCTGCTGCTGGTGCCGGAGGACGGCCGCAGCAAGGCGCGCTTCCGCGAGCTGGAGATCGTCGCGCTGCCGTTCCGCGTCGGCCGCGTGCTTGGCCGGCACGAGGGCCCGCCGTCGGTGAGCATCGACCTCGCCCTGCCCGACGAGAAGCCCTACGAGATCTCGCGCGTGCATTTCTCCATCGAGGAAACGCCGGACGGTCCGGTGGTGCGCGACGGGTCGAGCCATCTCGGCACCGAGGTCAACGGCCTGCGCATCGGCAATACCTCGCCGCGCGACACGGCACCGCTGCGGGCCGGTGAGAATCTGATCGTCGCCGGCCGCGCCGCCTCGCGGTTCCGCATGCTCCTGACGGTCGAGCCCTGAGGCCCCGTTCGGCGCCGTCGATGCCGGCCGCTTGATCGCCGGGGCCGGGTTGCCCACATTTCGGGGTCCGGCGGCGCCCTCCGCGCCGCCGCCCCGGATGAAAGCGAACCCAGCGACATGGCAGCAGCCGATACGGCATGGCACGGCACGACGATCCTGTCGGTGCGCAAGGGCGGATTCGTGGTCGTCGCCGGCGACGGGCAGGTCAGCATGGGCGCGACCGTGGTCAAGGGCACGGCGCGCAAGGTGCGACGGCTGGCCAACGGCACGGTGCTGGCGGGCTTCGCCGGCGCCACGGCCGACGCCCTGACACTGCTCGAGCGCCTCGAAGGCAAGCTCGAACAGCATCCCGGCCAGCTTGTGCGCGCCTGTGTCGAGATGGCCAAGGACTGGCGCACCGACCGCTACCTGCGCCGACTGGAGGCCATGATGGCCGTCGCCGACGCCGAGCGCTCGCTGGTGCTGTCGGGCAACGGCGACGTGCTGGAGACCGACGACGGGCTGATCGGCATCGGCTCCGGCGGCCCCTACGCGCTGGCCGCGGCGCGCGCGCTGATCGATCGTTCCGACATGGACGCCGAGGCGATCGCGCGGCGCGCGCTCGACATCGCCGCCGGCATCTGCGTCTACACCAACACCAACGTGACGGTGGAAGTCCTGTGACCAGCTTTTCGCCGCGCGAGATCGTCTCCGAACTCGACCGCTACATCGTCGGCCAGGCCGACGCCAAGCGCGCCGTCGCCGTGGCGCTGCGTAACCGCTGGCGCCGCCAGCAGCTTCCCGAGGAGCTGCGCGAGGAGGTGCTGCCGAAGAACATCCTGATGATCGGGCCGACCGGCGTCGGCAAGACCGAGATCGCGCGCCGCCTGGCGAAGCTCGCCAACGCGCCGTTCCTCAAGGTCGAGGCGACCAAGTTCACCGAGGTCGGCTATGTCGGCCGCGACGTCGAGTCGATCGTGCGCGACCTCGTCGAGCAGGCGATCCTGCTGACCCGCCAGGCGCGCCGCAAGGAAGTGGCGGCGCAGGCCGAGATCAACGCCGAGAAGCGCGTGCTCGACGCGCTGGTCGGCTCGACGGCCGGCGAATCGACGCGCCGCGCCTTCCGCGACCGTCTGCGCGCCGGCGAACTCGACGACAAGGAGATCGAGGTCGAGGTCGCCGATACCGGCGGCCTGTCGCTGCCGACGATGGACATTCCCGGCATGCCCGGCAGCCAGATGGGCATGATCAATCTCAACGACATGCTGGGCAAGGCGTTCGGCGGCGGCCGCAAGAAGCAGCGCCGCATGACGGTGGCCGAGAGCTACGCCGTGCTGATGGCCGAGGAGAGCGACAAGCTGCTCGACGACGAGAAGGTGGTGCGCGAGGCCATCGCCGCCGTCGAGAACGACGGCATCGTCTTCCTCGACGAGATCGACAAGATCAGCGCCCGCTCCGACCGCGCCGGCGCCGACGTCTCTCGCGAGGGCGTGCAGCGCGACCTGCTGCCGCTGATCGAGGGCACCACCGTCGCTACCAAGCACGGCGCGGTGAAGACCGACCACATCCTGTTCATCGCCTCGGGCGCCTTCCACCTCGCCAAGCCGTCCGACCTGCTGCCCGAACTGCAGGGCCGCCTGCCCATCCGGGTGGAACTCAAGGCGCTCGGACGCGACGATTTCGCCCGCATCCTGCGCGAGCCGGAGAACAGCCTGATCAAGCAGTACGTCGCCCTGCTGGCGACCGAGGGCGTGACGCTGGTCTTCACCGAGGACGCCATCGACGCGCTGGCGGCGCTGGCCGCCGACATCAACCAGTCGGTCGAGAACATCGGCGCGCGTCGCCTCCACACCGTGCTGGAACGACTGCTCGAGGAGGTCTCCTTCGCCGCGCCCGACCGTGGCGGCGAGACCGTCACCGTCGACGCCGCCCTGGTGCGCGATCGCGTCGGCGAGCTAGCGAAGAACGCCGACCTGTCGAAATTCATCCTGTAGCGGTGAACGATTCCCGCAATCCCTCGACAGCGAAGTCGAGGGCCTCGAAGGCAGCGTCGACGTAGCCGCCCCAGGACAGGAAGGCGTGGGTGTAGCCCTCGAAGTTGCGGTGGCGCACCGGGACGCCGGCGCCAGCAAGGCGGTCCGCATACGCGACGCCCTCGTCGCGCAGCGGGTCGTGGCTGGCGGTGATCACGGTGGCCGGCGGCAGGCCGGCGAGGTCCGGGGCCAGCGCCGGCGAGGCGCGGCTGTCGCGCCAGAGCGCCGGATCGGGGATGTACAGCGCGCGGAACCATTCCATCATCGGGCGCGTGAGGAACGGGCCCTCCGCATTCTCCGTGTAGGACGGCGTTTCGAAGACCATGCTGGTCGCCGGAAACAGCAGCAGCTGGTGGGCCAGGGGCGGATCGCCGGCACCCCGCATCAGCTGCGCCACGACCGCTGCCAGCCCGCCGCCGGCGCTGTCGCCGCCGACCGCGATGCGACGCGGATCGACGCCCAGCGTCGCGGCATTGTCGCGCGTCCAGCGCGTTGCCCAGAGGCAATCGTCGACCGCGGCGGGAAACGGATACTCGGGCGCACAGCGGTACTCGACGGAGATCACCACCGCGCGCGCGGCATGGGCGAGGTAGCGGCATTGCGGCTCGACCGTCTCGTGGCTGCCGATGACCCAGCCGCCGCCGTGGAAGAACAGCAGCGCCGGCAGCGCCTCGCCCGCCGCGACGCCGGCCGGCACCAGCACGCGCATCGGCACCGGCCCGCCCGGGCCGGCCGGAAACAGGTCCTCGACGCGGCCCATCGGCAGCAGCGGCTGGTTGAGGCGCTGGAAGCGCTCGCGGTGCGCGACCCGCGCCGCGCCCGGCGACATCTCCCACAGTTTCGGGCCGGCCATCAGCGCCACGACGCGGCGCATCTGGGGGTGGAGCGGCGGACGGGTCATGGCGAGCCCCCTGACGATTGGCGCGCATGGCGGGCTGGCCTAGAGTCGCACCGCCCTGAACGGGCGTTCAGCGAGGAGGAAGGCCAGGATGCGTATTCCGACACGGATCGTCGACATCTCGATGGCGCTCGACAACGAGACCGTCGTCGACCCCGACATCATGCGGCCGAAGATCGAGTACGTCGATCACAAGGCCAACGCCAAGGCCATGTCCGACTTCTTCCCCGGCATGAAGCCCGAGGACCTGCCCGACGCGCAGGGCTGGGCATGGGAGAAGATCCAGCTCACCACGCACAACGGTACCCATGTCGATGCGCCGTACCACTATCACTCGCACGACAAGCACGGGAACCCGATGAAGACCATCGACCAGATGCCGCTCGACTGGTACTTCCGGCCCGCCATCAAGCTGACCTTCCGCGACAAGCCCGACGGCTACATCGTGCAACCGGCCGACGTCGAGGCGGAGCTGAAGCGCATCGGCCACACGCTGCAGCCGCTCGACATCGTGCTGGTCCACACCAACACGCCCGACTACATCGGCACGCCCGAATACCTGACGCGCGGCATCGGCATGGGCCGCGAGGCGACGCTGTACCTCACCGAGCGCGGCGTGCGCGTCACCGGCATCGACGCCTGGGGCTGGGACGCCCCCTTCGCCTTCGCCCGGCCGCGCTACGAGAAGGACCACGACGCCAGCAAGGTCTGGCAGGGCCACTGGGCCGGCATCGAGCAGCC
The DNA here is from genome assembly GCA_050246875.1 of Alphaproteobacteria bacterium. GTDB lineage: Bacteria > Pseudomonadota > Alphaproteobacteria > UBA6615 > UBA6615 > SHWB01. The sequence goes on from JBFWVF010000002.1 coordinate 173,757, forward strand.
CTACTGCCACATGGAGAAGCTGCAGCACCTCGACACGCTTCCCGACAAGGGCTTCTGGGTTGCCTGCTTCCCCTGCAAGATCAAGGCGGCGTCGGGCGGCTGGACGCGCGCCGTGGCGATGTTCTTCGACTGAGAGCGGCGCGTGCGGCTCCGGTGCCTCGTCCTCGTCCTTCGACAGGCTCAGGATGAGGACGACGGGTAGCGTTCACGCGGTCTGGCCCGCGCGAGTGTTGCGTCCGGCCTTTCGGTTGTCCTCGTCCTGAGCCTGTCGAAGGACGGGGACACGCACCGCCGGCCCTCAGGGCTCGCGCGGCGGTCGCGAGGGCGGGCGGCCGGACACCGCCGCGCCGCTGGCGACGCGCGGCGCGCGGGCCCGTTTGCGCGGCGGCGGTGCCGCGCCGGCCAGTTTCGCCACCTGCGCCCGCAGCGCCTCGGCGTCCTTCGCGGCGAGGCGGCGGATGGCGCCGGCCAGCTCGTTGGCCAGCAGCGTGTGCTGCGGCGCGAGGCCGGCGGTGTCGACGACGACGCGCGGATGCGACAGCAGGGCGAGGCGCTGCATCTCCTCGTAGTCGTCCCAGATCAGGTTGAAGTACTCGCAGACCTGTACCACCAGCGCCTCGGACGGGCGGCCGCGATGGCCGTGCTCCAGCGCCGACAGGTAGGCCGGGGTCAGGGCGAGGTCGCCAGCCATGCGCTTGAGCGACACGCCGTGCCGACGGCGCAGCGTCCGCACCCGTTCGCCGAACGGGGTCATGCCGGCGGCGTCCGCTTGCGCCGCAGCAGGACGTACATCGCGCCGCCGCCGCCATGGTCGGGCCGCGCCGGCGCGGTGGCGAGGACGAGTTCGGCGAGCGGCGCCTGCGCCAGCCAGTGCGGCACCTGACGGCGCAGCACGCCGCCGCCGCGGCCCCACTCGTCCGTAGTGCTGCGGCCCTTGCCGGTGATGACGAGGACGACCCGCAGACCCGAGGCCGCCGCACGCGTGAGGAAGCCGACCAGCAGGCGGTAGGCCTGTTCCTGGAACTCGCCGTGCAGGTCGAGCCGCGCCTCCACCGGCAGGCGACCGCGGCGCAGGCGCTCGGCCGTGCGGCGGTCCAGGCCTGGCGCTACCGGCGGCCCCGGAACGGCTGGCGGCGGCGGTATAACCCTGGGTATACCGGCCGGTTTACCGGCTCTCCGGGAGTGCTGACGATTTTCGTCAAGTGTCTGTGATTCAACGATGACCGGCCGGGAGTGCGTGGTTCGCTTGCGGGTCTTCAGCGGTCTGACTTCGGCCAGCGCCCGGCGGAACAGTTCGGGGCCGTCGTCGGCGCTACCGGGAGGTTTCGCCCCGTGCCGGTCGCGCCTCGCCGCCATCGCCCGGCAGCACTCCCTCAACCGACCAGGACGATGTGCAGGCGGCGCGGCCCGTGCGCCCCGAGCAGCAGGGTCTGCTGGATGTCGCCCGAGCGCGACGGCCCGGTGACGAGGTTGACGGTGCGCGGCAGGCGCGGTAGCGCGCCACCCATGCGGCGGCGGATGCGGTCCCAGACGTCCTCGTAGGTACCGACGACGCGGTCGGCCGGCAGCACGACGATGTGCGTCTCGGGCAGGAAGTTGAGGGTCGAGGGATGCTCCTTGCCCGACAGCATGACCAGCGTGCCGGTCTCGGCGATGCCGGCGAAGGCCGAGGTGACGCTGACCTCGTCGCTCTCGGTCGGCTTGCCGCGGCGGATCGACAGCATGGCGTTGCCTGCCCATGGTGCCGCGTCGAGCGTCGGGTCGGGCGCCATCACCACGTTGGCCGGCAGGTTCTCGCGGCGCAGGTAGTCGGCGACCGCGGCGGGCACGGCCGCCATGTCCTTGACCTCGGTCACGGTCGCCTGCACCGCCTCGGCGTAGTGCCGGAACAGGTGGGCGAGGCCGCCATGGTCGGCGCCGACGGTGCGGCCGGGCTGCAGGTTGCGCGGATGGGTCGCCAGCCGCGTCTCCGGCCCCTCGCGCTGGGCCCGCGTCGGCGCACCCTCGCGCCCGAGGCCGCGGCGGACGGCGCCGAGGATGGCGGCGCGCGACTTCGCCGTATCGGGCAGCCCGCCGCTCATGCCCGCCCCCGCTGCTCGGCCCACAGCGCCTGGAAGGTGCGGCCCTCCGGCGCCGGAAACTCGCGATAGCGCGTCCAGCCGCCGGCCAGCGGCAGGCGGCGCAGCCGGCCCTTGCTGCCGGCCAGCCGCGCCAGCATCCGCATGGCGAGGCCGGTGGCGAAACGGTAGAGGCGCGGCCGCGTGGCGAAGGCCGCCCACAGCGACAGGCCCTTGCGGGCGGCCTGGGGCGTCAGCTTGCGCTCGAACTCGCGCTCGCGCCATTTCCGCATCATGCCCGGCAGCGGAATGCGCATCGGGCAGACCTGCTCGCAGCGGCCGCAGAAGGTCGAGGCGTTGGGCAGCGGCGCCGCGTGCTCGATGCCGATCAGCGCCGGGGTCAGCACGGCGCCCATCGGGCCGGGATAGACCCAGCCATAGGCATGGCCGCCGACCGCCTGGTAGACCGGGCAGTGGTTCATGCAGGCGCCGCAGCGGATGCAGCGCAGCATCTCGTGGAACTCGCTGCCGAGCATCGCCGAGCGGCCGTTGTCGAGCACCACGACGTGGTACTCCTCCGGCCCGTCAGGGTCGCCGGCGCGGCGCGGCCCGGTCGAGATCGTCGTGTAGGTGGAGAACTCCTGCCCGGTGGCCGAACGCGCCAGGACGCGCAGGATGGTAGCGGCGTCCTCCAGCGTCGGCACTACCTTCTCGAGGCTCGCCAGCACGATGTGGGTGCGCGGCAGCAGCTGCGAGAGGTCGCCGTTGCCCTCGTTGGTGACGATGATCGAGGAGCCGGTCTCGGCGACGAGGAAGTTGGCGCCGGTGATGCCGACCTCGGCCTCGAAGTATTTCTTGCGCAGGATCTCGCGCGCCTCGGTCAGCAGGGCGCGCGGCTCGGTCAGGTCGCGCGCCGGGTCGAGGCCGGTATGCGTCTCGCGGAAGCTCTTCTCGACCTGCGCCTTGGTCAGGTGGATGGCCGGGGCGATGATGTGCGACGGCGTCTCGTGGCGGATCTGAATGATGTACTCGCCGAGGTCGGTCTCGACCGGGCGGATGCCATTGGCCTCGAGCATTTCGTTGATGCCGCACTCCTCGGCGATCATCGACTTGCCCTTGTTGACCGCCTTGGCGCCGGCGCGCCGGCACAGCGCCAGCACGATGGCGCGCGCCTCGGCGGCGTCCTTCGCCCAGTGGACGTGGCCGCCGGCCTCGCGCACCCGCCGCTCCCACACTTCGAGGTAGTGGTCGAGATTGGCGAGGGTATGGTCCTTGATGCCCTTGGCGGCGTCGCGCAGGGCGTCGAACTCGGGCAGGTTGGCGACGACGCGGGCGCGGCCGGCGACGAAGGTGCGGTCGCTGCCCGACAGCGCCGCGCGCAGGTCGGCGTTGGCCAGTTCGCGGGTGGCGTTGGCCTTGAAGGCGTGGCTGGTCGAGCCTTCCATCGCTCAGGCCTCCGTGCCGGCGTCGCGCGCCTCGCCGATCGCCGGGCGGTCGGTCATTCCGGCCAGCACCTCGGCGACGTGGCGCACGTGCACCGCGGCGCCGTCGCGCTGCAGCTTGCCGGCCATGTTCATCAGGCAGCCCATGTCGCCGGCCAGCAACGTGTCGGCGCCGGTGTCGACGATGTTCTTCATCTTGTTCGACACCATGCGGTCGGAAATGTCGGGATACTTGACGCAGAAGGTGCCGCCGAAGCCGCAGCAGACCTCGGCGTCGGCCAGTTCGCGCAGGTGCAGGCCGGCGACGCCGGCGAGCAGGGCGCGCGGCTGTGCCTTCACCCCCAGCTCGCGCAGGCCGGAACAGGAATCGTGGTAGGTGGCGACGCCGGCATAGGAAGCCGCGACCTTTTCGACCTTCAGCACATCGACGAGGAAGCCGACCAGCTCCCAGCTTTTCGCCGCCAGCGCCTCGGCGCGCGGCTTCCACACCTCGTCGGCGACGAACAGCTCGGGATAGTGGACGCGCAGCATGCCGGCGCAGGAGCCGGACGGCGCCACCACGTAGTCGTAGCCCTCGAAGGCTTCGATCACGCCCTTTGCCACAGCCTGCGTGGTCTTGCGGTCGCCCGTGTTCCACGCCGGCTGGCCGCAGCAGGTCTGGGCCTGCGGCACCTCGACCGAGCAGCCGGCATCCTCCAGCAGCTTGACGGCGGCGAAACCGACGGTCGGCCGGAACAGGTCGACCAGGCAGGTGACGAACAAGCCGACGCGCGGTCCGGACATCAACGGCTCCCGGCGCCGCCGGGCAGGCTGGAACACGGATGAAACAGGTGGCGCCGCCGGCCAATACAGCAGAGCGCCGCGATGCGATCAATGGCGGTCGCGTCACTCCGGCGTGGCGGTCGCCACCAGCGTCCAGTTGGGATTGCGCGAGCGGGTGTTGCGGGCGAAGGTCCAGACGTCGGTGACGGTGGCGACCTTGCCCGGGTCGCCGTCGACCGGCTTGCCCTCGGCATCGCGCGTGACGTTGATCTGCTCGGTCACGAACTTCACCGTGACGTAGGCGACGCGGGCCTCGACCGAGGCCTCGGTGATCTCGGTGTCGCGCACGCCGACCAGCGTCGTCTCCAGCACCTCGCCCGCCTTCTCGCGCGCCGCAATGGCGCCGGCGAAATTCTCGAACACCTCGTTCGACAGCAGCGGCCGCAGCGTGTCGCGGTCGCCGGCGGCGAAGGAGGCGACGATCATCTCGAAGGCCGAGCGGGCGCCCTCGAGGAAGCGCGCCGGGTCGAAGGACGGATCGGCGATCTGCACCTGGGTGAGGCCGGCGGCGGCCGGGCCGGACGGCGCCGGGGCGGACGGCTCTGACGGCGCGGCCGCGGGCTGCGTGCGGTCGGGCAGGGCGACGACCTTGTCGTCGTCGCGCGTCTCGCGCGGTGCGGGGCGCCGCGTGCCGTTGCCGCGGGCGAAGGGGTCGACCGGCGGGCGTTCGGTGCCGGTGCGGCGGCCGAGCACGCTGCGCAGGCGATAGACCAGAAAGGCCGCGATCATCGCGAAGACGACGATTTCGATGAGAGAGTCCACGCGCCCGCCTGTCCGTGCCGCAATGGCACCGTTGCGCCCGGCCCGTGGCCGGCAGGGTGGAGCCGGCCGGCGTTCCGGGCTATCAGTGGCCCACAACCTTACCGGCGCGGCCGGGCGAAAGCCAGACGGCGCACGCGAGGAGGGCGTCGGATCACCACTTCCTTCAGACATATGCAGCCGTGGCGACGGGAACAAGCATGGGCTTGCTGATCCTGCTCGGCATTCTCGCCCTGCCGCTGGCGGAGATCGCCGTGTTCATCGTCGTCGGCGATGCCATCGGCGTGTGGCCGACGCTGGCGCTGGTGGCGCTCGCCGCCGTCGCCGGCGTGGCGGTGGTGCGCCGCCAGGGCGTGGCGACGCTGGCCAACGCGCAGCGCGCGGCCGCTGCCGGCCGTCCGCCCGCCGCGGCGCTGTTCGACGGGCTGTGCATCCTCGTCGCCGGCTTCCTGCTGGTCGTGCCCGGCTTCGTGACGGACGCCATCGCGCTGGCCCTGTTGCTGGCGCCGGTGCGGCGCGTGCTCGGCCTGCTGCTGTGGGCGCTGCTGGCGCGCCACGGCACCGTCATCGTCGGCGGTGGCACGACGGGCCGGGACGCCGGCAAGTCAGGCGGCGGGCCGACCATCGACGCCGAGGCCTGGGAGGTCGAGCCCGACGCTGCCGACCCGTCGCGCCGCCTGCCGGACGACCGCAAGGACGGGCGGCCATGATCCTCGTACGCCACGGCCAGTCGGCGTGGAACGCCCTGTTCGGCGAGACCCGCGTCGACCCAGGTATTCCCGATCCGGCGCTGACACCGCTCGGCCGCGACCAGGCCTTTGCGGCGGGGCGCCGCCTCGCCGCCGGCGCCGGCGCGCGGCGCATCTCGACGCTGCTCGCCAGCCCCTACCGGCGCACGTTGGAGACGGCCGAGATCATCGCCGAGGTGCTGGGCGTCGCGGTGACGATCGAGCCGCTGGTGCGCGAGCGCGCCGCCTTCTCCTGCGACACCGGCTCGCCGCGCGCCGAGCTGGTGGCGCGCTGGCCGCACTGGGACTGGGCCCGCCTCGAGGCCGAACGCTGGTGGCACGAGTGCGAGCACCATGGCCCCGAGAGCGAGGATTCGGTGGCGACGCGCTCGGCCGACTTCGTCGCCCGCATGGTCGGCCACGCGGCGCGCAGCGAGGTCTGCGTGGTGACGCACTGGGGCTTCATCCGCGCGCTGACCGGCCAGGGCGTCGTCAATGGCGCGCTGGTGCCGTTCGACTTCTCGGCCGCGCGGCAGGGGCGGTTCGACTTCTGAATTTGGCGTCGGCCGTTGGCGCCGGCACGGCTTCCGTGTTACGGCACGCGCCGTCCGGGCGCGCAGAGGGCGGCCCGCGACCACACGAGGCGAGGCGAGCGGCATGACCGACCAGCAGGCGGGCACGGCGGCACCGGGCGCGGGCGCGCCGGCGGCGGGACAGGCGCAGGCACCGGCGCTGACCGTCAACGGCCAGTACGTCAAGGACCAGTCTTTCGAGAACCCCGGCGCGCCAGCGTCGCTGATGCAGGCCGGCCAGCGCGTGCCCAACGTCGAGGTCGCCATCGACGTCAACGCCCGCAAGCTCGCCGACCTGACCTACGAGGTCGTCCTCGCCATCCGCGCCGAGGGCAAGCACGAAGCGACCTCGCTGTTCATCGCCGAGATCGAGTATGCGGGCGTGTTCTCCATCGGCAAGCAGGTGCCGCAGGAATACGTCCAGCCGATCATCCTGATCGAGGCGCCGCGCCTGCTGTTCCCCTTCGCCCGCGCGATCGTCTCGGACATGGTGCGCGACGGCGGCTTCCCGCCGCTGCTGATCCACCCGATCGACTTTGCCCAGCTCTTCCAGCAGCGCGCCGCGCAGGCGCAGCAGCAGGCCGGCGCCGCTCCCGCCGCCGCGCCGCAGGCCGCGCCGGCCGGCAAGCCGGCCAGCGACGGCGGCTTCAAGTTCGAGCTGGAGTAGCGCCGCCTACTTCCGCCAGATCGGGTCGTCCAGCGCGTCGACCAGCGTCGCGTGCGCGGCCAGTTCGGCGGCACTCGGCGCATGCGCGCGGGCAGCGCGCGCCTGCCGTTCGACGAAGGCCGCCGCGCCGGGCGCCGCCGTCTCGGCCGCCAGTTCGAGGCCCGGCTGGCGGCCGCCCAGCAGTTCCAGGTAGACCGCCGCCAGCAGCTTCGCGTCGACCAGCGCGCCGTGCTGCTCGCGTTCCGACAGGTCGATCTCGAAGCGCCGGCACAGCGCGTCGAGGTTGACCTGCGCGCCGGGGAAGCGCCTGCGCGCCAGCGCCACGGTATCGACCGCGCGGCCGATCGGCAGCGCCGGGCGGCCGACCAGCGCCAGTTCGGCGTTGAGGAAACGCATGTCGAATTCGGCGTTGTGGATCACCAGCGTCGCATCGCCGAGAAATCCGACCAGCTCGTCGGCGATCTTCTCGAACACCGGATGCGCGGCGAGAAAGTCCGCCGACAGGCCGTGGATGCGATAGGCCTCCTCCGGCATGTCGCGCTCGGGGTCGACATAGCTGTGGAAGTGGCGGCCGGTCGGCACGTGGTTGAGCAGCTCGACGCAGGCGACCTCGACGATGCGGTGGCCGGCGGCGGGATCAAGCCCGGTGGTTTCGGTATCGACGACGATTTCGCGCATGGCGCCTGCCGGCGGCTCGAGGATCGGCGCGCAGCGCACGGACCAGGCGAGCGAGCGCACACCAAGTATAGTGTTTGCCCATCCCTGTCTCCACCACATAGTCGGCGCGGCGACGCTTTACGGACTCCGGCACCTGGATGCGGCGGATCGCCTCCAGGCGTTCGGCGGTCATGCCCGGACGGGCCAGTACACGGCGCGCCTGCACCTCCGGCGCGGCGCTGACGACGACGACGGCATCGACCCGCCGCTCGCCGCCGGTCTCGTAGAGCAGCGGGATGTCGAGCACGACGACGGACGTGCCGGCGCGGCGGTGGCGGGCGACGAAGCGGCGCGCATCCTCGCGCACCAACGGATGCAGCACGCCCTCCAGACGGCGCCGCGCCGCCGGGTCGGCGAAGACGATCGGGCCGAGCCGCGTGCGGTCGACGTGCCGGCCGCGCGCATCGTCGACGATAGCCGACGGGAACAGCCGGCCGACCGCCTCGACGGCGCCACCGCCGGGGCCGGTCAGGCGATGCACGGCCGCGTCGGCGTCGTGGACCGGCACGCCGAGGCGGCGCAGCATAGCCGCCGCCGTCGACTTGCCCATGCCGATCGAGCCGGTGAGACCGAGGACGATCACCGCGCCTGTGCCTCCCGCGCCGCCAGTACCGCCGCCCGCAGGTCGGCGTCGACTGCCGGCAGGACCCCGAACCACGCGGCGAAGCCGGCCTGGGCCTGGTAGAGCAGCATGCCGAGCCCGTCGACGACCGGATTGCCGTGCGCCCGCGCGGCGGCCAGCAACGCGGTCTCGAGCGGCGCGTAGACGATATCGTTGACCACCGCATCGGCCGGTAGCGCCGCAAGGTCGAGATCGAGCGGCGGCGCGCCGGCCATGCCCAGCGTCGTGGTGTTGACCAGCAGGCCGGTGCCGGCCAGCGCGCGGCCGCGGTCGTCCCAGTCCGGCACCTCGACTCGCGCGATGCCGAAGCCGCGCACCGCCAGCGCCAGCGCCTCGGCGCGCTGAACCGTGCGGTTCACGAGGCGCAGTTCGCGGATACCGGCGCCGGCCAGCGCGTGGCAGACGGCGCGCGCGGCGCCGCCGGCGCCGAGCACCACGGCGACCGGGCGCGGTACGGCGGGGCCGTTGTGCCGCAGGTTCTCGGCGAAGCCGTAGGCATCGGTATTGCGGCCGTCGAGGCGGCCATCGGCGCCGACGACGATCGTGTTGACGGCGCCGATGGCGCGGGCCGCAACGTCGAGCGTGTCGACCAGCGACAGGGCGGCCTCCTTGTGCGGAACCGTCAGGTTCACGCCGGCCCAGCCGTCGGGGGCGAGACGCGCCAGCGCGCCCGGCAGTTCGTCCGGTCGAACCGGCAAACGCTCGTAGCGGCCGGCGATGCCGTGGCGGGCAAGCCAGTGGCCATGCAGGGCCGGCGACAGCGAGTGGCTGACCGGCCAACCCATGACGCCGGCCCGGCGGACAGAGCCGGTCATGCCGGCACCGCGCCGTGGTCGCGCAGGAAGCCGAGCAGCGACAACAGCGGCAGGCCGAGGATGGTCGGCCACTCGCCCCGGATCTCGGCGAAGAGCTGGATCCCCGGCCCCTCCACGCGATAGGCGCCGACCGAGCCCAGCACGTCGTCGCCTGCCGCTGCGAGGTAGCCGTCGAGGAAGGCGTCGGAAAAATCGCGCATCGTCAGCTCCGCATGGCCGCGATGATGCCACAGCAGCGCCCCGCCGCGCGCCACGGCGACGCCGGCATGCAGGCTGTGGCGGCGACCGCGCAGGGTCTGGAGCTGTACGCGCGCGGCGACCATGTCGGGGGGCTTGTCATAAGTCCGGCCGGCACATTCCAGTACCTGATCGGCGCCAATGACGATGTCGGCCGGGCGGCGACGGGAGACCTGGATCGCCTTCAGCTCGGCGAGGGCGTCGGCGATTTCCGCCGCCGTCGCGCCTTCGCCGGTGAGCGCTCGCTTGACCTCTGCCTCGTCGACGCGGGCGGGATCGATGTCGAAGACGAGGCCGGCACGGTCGAGCAGACCGGCGCGGGTCGGGCTGGCCGAGGCAAGAACGAGGGTCATGACGCCGTCGGCTTCGGTCCGGCGCGATGGTTGTCGTAAAGGCCGATGATGGCGGCGGCGGTTTCCTCGATCGACCGGCGGGTGACGTCGATCACCGGCCAGCCGCGTGCGGAGAAGAAGCGCCGGGCCGTCAGGACCTCCTCGCGCACGCGATCGGGGTCGATGTAGGCAGTCGGGCGGTCCTGGTGCAGGGCGGCGATGCGGGCGCGACGGACCTCGACGAGGCGCTGCGGATCGGTCGTCAGTCCGACGATCAGCGGTCCGGACAGATTTTCCAGCGAGTCCGGCAGCGGCACGCCCGGAACGAACGGCACGTTGGTCGCCTTGATACCGCGGTTGGCAAGGTAGAGGCAGGTCGGCGTCTTCGATGTGCGGGACACGCCGACGAGCACGACGTCGCTCGAGGCGAGGTTGTCGGTGTGCTGGCCATCGTCATGGCTAAGCGCCCAGTCCATCGCCTCGATGCGGCGGAAGTAGTTGGCGTCTAGGGCGTGCTGCACGCCGGGTCGGTGACTGGGGCGGGCGTCGAGATAGGCGCCGAACGCACTGATGATCGGATCGAGAACGGAGATGCACGGCACGCCGAGGCGGCGGCAGCCGTCGACCAGACGCTGGCTGAGCGCGTCGTCGACGATGGTGAAGATGACGAGGCCGGGATTGGCGCGGATGTCGTCCAGCGCGCGGTCGAGGGCGTGTGGTGTCCGCGCCAGTGGCCAGAGATGTTGCTGCGGATCGACGCCATCGAACTGCGCCACACAGGCGCGGGCGACTGACTGGACCGTTTCGCCCGTCGAGTCCGACACGAGGTGGAGGTGGAAGGGTGGCTGGATGGTGTCGGCGGCGCTCATGCGGCTGCTCCGCGATCGCGGGATTACGGGGACAACCCGGGTCCGCGCGATGGTGTTCGCAGATTTGCCCCCGGCCCGCAACGCTGTCGTCACCGTTCGGGTCCCATGGGGACGCGATGATACAGGGTTGGGGACAGGTGGCGGCTACGGTCCGCGCGTCTGGAGTTGTTCCCGCGATTCCCGTTGTCCGGAACTCGGGTGGTCAGGGCATCCGGCCGATCCATCCCCGATCATGACGGCTTCGTGGCCGCGCGGTCACGCTGGCGGCGAAGTTCGTGGACAGGCCGTCCATGCCCGCGATTCATCCCTCCTACTACAACCTCCATATCTTTCTTTCAGAAAGATTCTTTGAATTGAGTGTGTCCGGCAAGAAGCCGGAGAAGGCATATTGCGCCTCCCGGCCGTACCGGCGGGACGGTCAGACCAGACGGTGTATGCGGTGCTGCTGCTCGACGTTCTTGGCGGAGAAATCAGGCGACCGCCGCCGGTCTGGCTGATGCGACAGGCAGGGCGCTATCTGCCGGAGTATCGCGCGCTGCGGGGCCAGGCGCCCGATTTTCTGAGTTTTTGTTACACGCCGCAGCTCGCCGTCGAGGCGACGCTGCAGCCGGTGCGCCGTTTCTCCGTCGATGCGGCGATCTTGTTTTCCGACATTCTCGTCGTGCCGGATGCCATGGGACAGGCCGTGCGTTTCGTCGAGGGCGAGGGACCGCGTCTTGAGCCGTTACGCGACCGCGCGGCGGTAGAGGGGCTCGAGGCCCTGAAGATCGACGCACGTCTGGCCGCGGTGATGGAAACGGTGGCGACGGTGCGCGCTCATCTGCCGCGCGAGACGGCACTGATCGGTTTCTGTGGCGCGCCATGGACGCTGGCGACGTACATGGTCGAGGGCGGGCCGTCGCGCGATTTCGCCACGGTGAAGGGCTGGGCGGCGCGCGATCCCGAGGGCTTCGGGGTGCTGATCGATCGCCTGGTGACGGCGACGGCCGACCTGCTGACGGCGCAGGTCGACGCCGGGGCGGACGTCGTGCAGGTGTTCGATACTTGGGCGGGAGTCTTGCCGGCATCTGGATTCCGGCGCTGGTCGGTCGAGCCGACGAAAGCCCTGGTCGCCCGTCTGCGGGCGCGTCATCCGGGCATTCCCGTGATCGGCTTTCCGCGCGGAGCCGGCGCCAACCTGCCGGATTATGTGCGGGAGACGGGGGTGACGGCGGTGGGACTGGATTCCGGAGTTCCGGCCGCTTGGGCCGCGCAGGAAGTGCAGACGCTGTGCGCGGTCCAGGGCAATCTCGATCCGGTGACGCTTCTGGCCGGCGGCGCGGCTCTGGACAGCGAGATCGAGACGATCCTCGGCACGCTGGGGCACGGCCCACTGATTTTCAATCTCGGGCACGGCGTCCTGCCGCCGACGCCGCCAGAACATGTGGCGCGGCTGATCGAGCGGGTGCGTGCGCGGGGAAGCGGATGAAAACGGCCGTCGTGCTGTTCAATCTCGGTGGGCCGGATTCGCCAGCGGCGGTGCGGCCGTTCCTGTTCAACCTGTTCAACGATCCGAGCATTATCGGCCTGCCACAACCGTTGCGCTGGTTGCTGGCGCGCCTGATCTCGTCGCGCCGTGACAGGCTTGCACAGGCGAACTATGCGCGGATCGGCGGCCGGTCGCCCCTGTTGCCCAATACGCAGGTGCAGGCACGCGCGCTCGAACGGGCGCTGGCCGATGCGGGATTGGATGAGGCGCGGTGTTTCATCGCCATGCGTTACTGGCATCCGCTGAGCGACGAGACCGTGGCAGAAGTGGCTGCGTGGCGGCCCGACAGGATCGTGCTGTTGCCGCTCTACCCACAGTTCTCCACCACGACGACAGGTTCGTCCTTGCGGGTCTGGCGCCAGGCCGCGCGGGCCGCCGGAGTTGACGCGCCGACGACGCTCGCATGTTGCTGGCCGGAGGCGGATGGTTTCGTCGGGGAAGTGGCTTCTCTGGTTACGCCGTTGCTCGAACGCGCGCGCGCGTATGGGGCGCCGCGTGTGCTGTTCTCGGCACATGGTTTGCCGAAGAAGGTGATCGCGCGCGGCGATCCGTACCAGTGGCAGGTCGAGCGCACGGCGGCGGCGGTAGCGGCCCGTCTGGGCCCCGGGGTCGACTGGCGGATCTGTTACCAGAGCCGGGTCGGGCCGCTCGAATGGATCGGGCCGGCGACGGACGATGAAGTACGGCGAGCCGGCACCGATGGCGTGCCGGTGGTCGTGGTGCCCATCGCCTTCGTGTCCGAGCACGTCGAGACGCTGGTCGAACTCGACATCGAATACGCCGAGCTGGCGCGCCATGCCGGGGTGCCGCTGTGGCTTCGCGCGCCGACGGTCGATGCGCGGCCGCTCTTCGTCGCCGCGTTGGTCGAGGCCGTGCGGGGGGCGCTGGCGGTCGGAGGGGCGGTCGCGGGGCCCGGCGGGGCACGCTCGTGTCCGGCCGACCGGTTGGCCTGCCCGTGTGCGTGGGAGGCGGCATGAGCGAGTGGCTGTGGGCCGCGATGCCGTGGATCAAGACGCTCCACATCTTCGCGGTGATCGCCTGGATGGCGGGGCTGCTCTACCTGCCGCGCCTCTTCGTCTATCACGCCGGGGCGGCGGTCGCTTCCGATACCGCGGCGACCTTCGTGGTGATGGAGCGCCGGCTGCTGCGCGGCATCATGAACCCGGCGATGGTCGCGGTCTGGCTGCTGGGCGGGCTGCTGGCCGCGACGCCGGGGCTGGTCGACTGGAGCCAGGGCTGGATCTGGGTGAAGCTGGCCTGCGTCGTGGTGCTGACCGTGCTGCATCATCTGCTGGGGCGCTGGCGCAGGGACTTCGCCGCCGGTGCCAACCGCCACGGCGCGCGCTTCTATCGCTTCGTCAACGAGGCGCCGGCCGTTCTCCTGCTGGTCATCCTGACGATGGTTGTTGTGCGGCCGTTCTGAGGCCGGCGGGATGCGGCGAAGGCACGGCAAAGTGTGTTGACTTCGCCGGAACCCCCGTCTACATCGGCCGAAGGGTTGTCCGGCGCCCGCCGGGATCCCTTCCCGCCCAGGGCCATCCGGACACGTCGCCGGAACCGGCCGCCCCGCCGCAGCATTCCGTCAGTGCCCGGATCGTGGGCGTCACCGTTGGCCGTTGCGGCACGCCGGTCCGGCGTGTCCCGTTCCCACCGACATAGCGGCAGATGATCATGCCCCTGCTCGACCTCGACCAGCCGGTCAACCTTCAGGCGCTCAAGAAGAAGACGCCCGCGGAACTGCTTGCCATCGCCGAGGAGCAGGAGGTCGAGGGCGCGAGCACGCTGCGCACCCAGGACATGCTGTTCGCCATCCTCAAGGCGCTGGCCGACCGGGAGGTGCCGATCTTCGGCGGTGGCGTGCTGGAGGTGCTGCAGGACGGCTTCGGCTTCCTGCGCTCGCCGGAATCGAACTACCTGCCGGGTCCGGACGACATCTACGTCTCGCCCTCGCAGGTCCGCCGCTTCGCTCTCCGCACCGGCGACACGGTCGACGGCGAGATCCGCGCGCCCAAGGACGGCGAGCGCTACTTCGCGCTGCTCAAGGTCAACAACGTCAATTTCGACGACGTCGAGCAGACGCGCCATCGCATCAACTTCGACAATCTCACGCCGCTCTATCCCGACGAGAAGCTGACCCTCGAGATCCCCGACCCGACGATCAAGGATCCGACCCTGCGGGTCATCGACATCGTCGCCCCGCTCGGCAAGGGCCAGCGCGCGCTGCTCGTCGCGCCGCCCCGCACCGGCAAGACGGTGATGATGCAGAACATCGCCAAGGCGATCATGGCCAACCATCCGGAGGTCTATCTGATCGTCCTGCTCATCGACGAGCGGCCGGAGGAAGTGACCGACATGGCGCGCACGGTGCGCGGCGAGGTCATCTCCTCGACCTTCGACGAGCCGGCGACGCGCCACGTGCAGGTGGCCGAGATGGTCATCGCCAAGGCCAAGCGTCTGGTCGAGCACAAGCGCGACGTGGTCATCCTGCTCGACTCGATCACCCGCCTCGCGCGCGCTTACAACACCGTCGTCCCCTCGTCGGGCAAGGTGCTGACAGGCGGCGTCGACGCCAATGCCCTGCAGCGGCCCAAGCGCTTCTTCGGCGCCGCCCGCAACATCGAGGAGGGCGGCTCGCTGACCATCATCTCGACGGCGCTGATCGACACTGGCTCGCGCATGGACGAGGTGATCTTCGAGGAGTTCAAGGGCACCGGTAACTCGGAAATCGTCCTCGACCGCAAGCTGTCGGACAAGCGCACCTGGCCGTCGATCGACATCACCAAATCGGGCACGCGCAAGGAGGAGTTGCTGCTGCCGCGCGACATCCTCTCGAAGGTCTGGGTGTTGCGCCGCATCCTCATGCCGATGGGTGTCGTCGACAGCATGGAGTTCCTGCTCGACAAGCTGCGTCACACCAAGACGAACGGCGATTTCTTCGAGTCGATGAACCAGTAGCGCCCCTGGCAGCGCCACGCCGAGGCCATACTTCTGGTCCACTCAAGCCGTTGTTCATGCAAGCTAAAACGGCCGATCGTACTACTTGTACGACCGGCCGTTCGCATTTTCGGAGGGCCCTACGGCAGAAGTACCGTGGACCCCGTAGTGCGGCGTGCCTCGAGGTCGGCATGGGCCTTCGCGGCATCGCGCAGCGGATAGGTCTGGTTGACCTCGATCTTCACAGCGCCTTTCGCGACGACGTCGAACAGGTCGGCCGCCGTGGCTTCCAGCTCGTCGCGCGTGGCGTTGTAGTCGAACAGCATCGGACGCGTGAAGAACAGCGAGCCGCCAGCCGCGAGCTGGCCGCCGGCGATCGGGTCGGGCACCCCCGAGGCATTGCCAAAGGAGATCAGCATGCCGAGGCGGTGCAGGCACTTCATCGAATCCATCAGCGTCGCCTTGCCGACGCCATCGAAGACCACCGGCACGCCCTTGCCGCCGGTGATGTCCTTGACCCGCTCGACGAAGTTTTCGGTCTGGTAGTCGATGACGTGATGGCAGCCATGGGCCTTGGCCAGGGCCGTCTTCTCCTTGCCGCCGGCGGTGCCGATGACGGTGGCGCCGAGATGGTTGAGCCACTGCGACAGGATCAGGCCGACGCCGCCCGCTGCGGCGTGCAGCAGCACGGTCTGGCCCTTCTCGACACGGAAGGTGCGGCGGCAGAGGAATTGCGCCGTCATGCCCTTGAGCATCATGGCGGCGGCGACCTTGTCGTCGATCGACTTCGGCAGCTTCACCACCGTCTTCGCCGGCATCACACGGGCTTCGGTGTAGCTGCCGACCGGCTCGGTGTAGGCGGCATGGTCGCCGACGGCGAGGCCGCTGACGCCCGGGCCCACCTCCTCGACGACGCCGGCGGCTTCCATGCCGATGATCGCGGGAAGCTGCATCGGACGCACGCCGGAGCGCATGTAGACGTCGATGAAGTTGACGCCGACCGCCGTGTGGCGGATGCGGATCTCGCCGGGGCCGGGCTTGCCGACCTCGATCGGCTCCCACCGCATCTTGTCCGCGGAGCCGTGCTCATGGATACGGATGGCGTTGACCATGCCTTTTTCTCCCTGTGGGATCAGTACGTTAGTCGAGAAGGGAAAACTGGGTCGGATGACCTTCGAGGGCCAGCAGCGCGCGCTTCGTCGCGCCGCCGCCGGCGCCCGAATAGCCGCCGAGGCGGCCGCCGGCCGCGAGGATGCGGTGGCAGGGTACGATGATCGGCAGCGGATTGGCACCACAGGCGCCGCCCACGGCGCGCGGCGACGAGCCGATGTCGCGCGCGACGTCGCCGTAGGTGCGCGTCTCGCCCCAGGGGATGGCGCACATGGCGCGCCATACGGCCTGGTCGTGCGGCGTGCCGCGCGGTGCTACCGGTAGCTCGAAGTCCTTGCGTTCATTGAGAAAGTAGGCGTGAAGCTGGCGTAGGGCCGCGTCCAGCAGCGGTGTCGGCGGGCGGGTGGGAGCGCCGCCCTGCCAGTCGAGCGCGGTGAGCGCGCCGTCCTCCTCCGTCACCGTCAGCGGCCCGAAGGGGCTCGGCAGGGTTGCGCGCGCGATCATTGCGCCAGCGCGGCGGCAAGGGCAGTGGCGTCGCGCAACGGCAGCGAACAGGTCGGGCCGCGGCAGACGAAGGCGGCGGCGCCTTCGGCGTGTTGCTTGCCCGCGGCGGGATGGTCGGGGGGCAGCGTCGCGGCATCCGTCACCGTGAGCACGAGTGCCGCCGGTAGCGGCGCCTGGCGGGCGGTCGTGACGAGGGAGTGCCAGGCGGGATCGCTGCTGCTGCCGGCGATCACTACCTGAAGGGGATACTGCAGCCAGTCGTGTGCCAGCAGCAGGGTAGCACACCCGAGGGGTGACCGCGCGATATCCACGGAAAAGGCCAAGATTACCGCTTCTGCTGCATCGAGGTATGACCGGTCGGAGGTGAGGAAGTAGAGCCTCGTCAGGGCCTCGGCGAGGGTGCCGTTGCCGTTCGGGGTAGCGTTGTCGACGGCAGTACGGGTGCGCACGATGATGTCGGTCGCGTCGTCGCCGGTGAAGAAGTAGCCGCCGCCCTGTGCGTCGCGGTAGTGACGCTCGACGACCGCCGCCCAGGCGCGCGCGCGGGCGAGATACGTCGCGTCGCCTGTGGATTCGTGCAGCAGCAGCGCCGCGCGCATCATGTTGGCGTAGTCGTCGAGGGTGGCGAGGTCGCGGGCGCGGCCGGCGCGCCAGGAGTGGTGCAGGCGGCCGTCGCCGGCGGCGAGGACGCGGACCACGAAGGCGAAGGCCTCGCGCGCGACGGCGAGCCAGTCTGGACGGGCGAAGATGCCGGCGGCGCGGGCCAGCGCGGCGATCATCAACCCGTTCCAGTCGGCCAGCACCTTGTCGTCGCGGCCCGGCGGCACACGTGTCGCGCGGCGGGCGAGCAGGGTGGCGCGGCAGCGCGCGAGGACGGCTTCGTCTTCGTCGTCCAGGGGCTCGGGCCGCGCCGTTCGGTTGAGGATGGTATGGCCCTCCCAGTTGCCGCCGTCGCTGACGTCGTAAGCGGCGCGAAACAGCGGCGCGTCGGCACCGAGGAGGGCGTCGATCTCGGCGGCGCTCCAGACGTAGTAGCGCCCTTCCTCGCCCTCGGAATCGGCATCCCAGGTGGCGGCGAAGGCCTGCCCCTTGCCGTCGCCGGTCCGCAGGTCGCGCAGCACCCAGTCGCAGGTCTCGGCCACGCGCGCCGCCCACAGCGGCTTTCGCGTGGCGAGCCAGCCCTCACAGTAGAGCTCGACGAGCTGGGCGTTGTCGTAGAGCATCTTCTCGAAATGCGGCACCAGCCACTCGTCGTCGGTGGCGTAACGGGCGAAGCCGCCGCCGAGATGGTCGTAGATGCCGCCCTGGGCCATGCGGTCCAGCGTGACGGCGTAGAGGCGGCCGAGCGTGTCCTCGCCGCTGCGACGCCAGGCGCGCCAGAGGAGGCGCAACGCCGGCACGTTCGGGAACTTGGGCGCCTGGCCGATTCCGCCGTGGACAGGATCGACGGCGCGGGCGATGGCCCGGCCGGCCTCGACCGGCGCGTCGGCCGTGAGGGCGCCGCGGCCGTGCGCGGCGGCGGTCTGAGCGAGGCCGTCAAGCAGGGCGGTGACGTTGGTGTCGACCTTGTCGCGCTCGGTCCGCCACACTTCGGCGACGCGGCGCAGCACGTCGGGGAAGCCGGGGCGGCCCCAGCGGGCCTCCGGCGGAAAGTAGGTGCCGCCCCAGAATGGCTTGCCGTCGGGCGTGCAGAACATCGTCAGCGGCCAGCCGCCGTGTTCGCCCATCAGCGCCAGCGCGGTCTGGTAGATCGTGTCGAGGTCCGGGCGTTCCTCGCGGTCGACCTTGATGTTGACGAACAGCGCGTTCATCAGCGCCGCGATGGCCGGGTCCTCGAAGCTCTCGTGGGCCATCACGTGGCACCAGTGGCAGGCGGCGTAGCCGACGGAGAGCAGGATCGGCTTGTCGGCGGCGCGCGCTTCGGCCAGGGCCGCGTCGCCCCAAGGCCGCCAGTCGACCGGGTTGTCGGCGTGCTGCAACAGGTAGGGGCTGGTCTCGTCGGCGAGGCGGTTGCGGGACATCGGCGCTCCGGCGGCGCGGGCGGCTGGTGTTTGGTCTATCATGGCCGGCGCCGGGTCGCGGCACTGTAGGTCGCGCCGGCGGACGCGCAAAGGGTGCCGTGCGGCGCCCGGGGAGGAGCGATGAAAGTGACGATCGACATCGATTGCACGCCGGAGGAGGCGCGCGCCTTCCTCGGGCTGCCCGATGTGCGCGCGGCGCAGGACGCCGTGATGACGGCGCTCAAGGACCGCATGATGGCCGGGCTCGCCTCGATGGAACCGGAGGCGGTGCTGAAGACCTGGCTGCCGCTCGGCCTTGAGGGTCTGGAACAGATGCAGAAGGCGTTCTGGGCCCAGTTCGGCGGCGGACAGAAGGGCTGAGACGGCGTGGCGTCCACGGCGACGATCTACGCCCCGGCGACGGGCGCGGGAGCGGCGGCGATTGCCGTCGTGCGGCTGTCCGGTGTGGATGCCGGCGCTGCGCTCGACGCATTGACCGGCGGGCGGCGGCCGCCGGCGCGGCGGGCCAGCCTTCGGCGCCTGCGTGACCCGGCCGGCGGCGAGGTGCTCGATTCCGCGCTGGTGCTGTGGCTGCCCGGCCCGGGCAGCGAGACCGGCGAGGACATGGCCGAGCTGCATCTTCATGGCGGGCGGGCGGTGCTGGCGGGGGTGCTCGAGGCGCTCGCCCGGCTGCCCGGGCTGCGCCTCGCCGAGCCGGGCGAGTTCGTTCGTCGGGCCTTTGAGAACGGCCGTCTCGACCTGACAGCGGCCGAGGCGGTCGGCGATCTGGTGGCGGCGGAGACGGCGGCGCAGCGCCGGCAGGCACTGGCGCAGCTCGATGGCGCGCTGGCCGGGCTCTACGACGGCTGGCGGACCCGGCTGCTGCGTCTGCTGGCCCATCTCGAGGCCGATATCGACTTTCCCGACGAGGATCTGCCACCCGAGGCGGGCGTGGCGGCGCGGGCGTCGATTGCCGGGCTGGCGGACGACATCGCCGCCCATCTCGCCGATGGCCATCGCGGCGAGCGCCTGCGCGACGGCGTACGGATCGCCGTCGTGGGCGCGCCAAATGTCGGAAAATCCAGTCTTCTCAACAGGCTGGCACGGCGCGAAGCGGCCATTGTCGCGGCCACGGCGGGAACGACCCGCGATGTCGTCGAGGTGACGCTGGATCTCGGGGGGGTGAAGGCGATCGTCGCCGACACTGCGGGGCTGCGCGCTGCCGTCGATCCGGTCGAGGTGGAGGGCGTGCGGCGTGCGCGCGCCGCGGCGGCGACGGCGGATCTGCGGCTCGCCGTGTTCGACGGCGGGCGTTGGCCCGTGCTTGATGCCGCGACCGTTGAGCTGGTCGACGAGACGACGGTGCCCGTCATCAACAAGGCCGATCTCGGCGTGCCGCTGCGCGCGGAGATCGGCGGGCGGGCGGTCGCGATGGTGTCCGCCCTTACCGGCGACGGCGTTGCCGCGCTGGAGGCGCGGCTCGTGGCGGAAGTCGCGGCGCGGTTTGCGACGCGGGAGAGTCCGGCGTTGACCCGGGCGCGGCACCGGACGGCGCTCGAGGAGGCGGAGGGGGCGCTGCGGCGCGCCGTCGCCGGCACGGTGTCCGAACTGGTCGCGGAGGATGTCCGTATGGCGGCCAGGGCGCTGGGCAGGATCACCGGGCGGGTCGATGTCGAGGAGCTGCTCGACGTGATCTTCCGCGATTTCTGCATCGGCAAGTAAGGTTGGCCGGCCGGACGTTTCACGTGAAACCCGCGCTTTGACAGGTCCGGCGGGGGCGGCTAGAGAGCCCCCATGGACGGATACGACGTCATTGTCGTCGGTGGCGGCCATGCGGGCTGCGAGGCCGCCGCTGCGGCTGCGCGCCTGGGGGCACGGACCGCGCTGGTAACCCACGATCCGGCGAAGATCGGCGAAATGTCGTGCAATCCAGCCATCGGCGGCCTCGGCAAGGGCCATCTGGTCCGCGAGATCGACGCCCTCGACGGGCTGATGGGCCTCGCGGCGGACCGGGCCGGCATCCAGTTCCGCCTGCTCAACCGCAGCAAGGGGCCGGCCGTGCGGGGGCCCCGGGCGCAGGCCGATCGCAAGCTTTACCGGTGCGCCGTGCAGGAACTTCTTGCGGGCCAGGCCGGGCTCGATGTCGTGACCGGCGCGGTCGATGACCTGGTGATCGCGGCCGACGGCCGCGCTGCCGGCGTTGTGCTCGGGGACGGCCGCCGCCTGCGCGCCGGTGCGGTGGTGGTCACGACCGGTACGTTCCTGCGCGGCGTCATCCATGTCGGCGAATGGCGGGCCGCCGCCGGTCGGGTGGGGGAGGCCCCCGCTGTCGCGCTGGCGGATACGTTCCGCCGGCTGGGCTTCGCGGTCGGCCGGCTGAAGACCGGCACGCCGCCGCGTCTCGATGGCCGGACGATCGACTACGACGCGCTGGCCGAGCAGCCAGGCGACGCGGACCCGGTGCCGTTCTCGGCCCTGACGCAAGCGATCACGACACCGCAGGTCTCCTGCCATGTCACCACGACGACGGCAGCGACCCACGCCATCGTGCGCGAGAATCTGCATCTGTCGCCGATGTACGCCGGCCGTATCGCCGGTCCGGGACCGCGCTATTGCCCGTCGCTCGAGGACAAGGTGGTCCGCTTCGGCGATCGCGACGGGCACCAGATCTTTCTTGAGCCCGAGGGACTCGACGATACCACGGTCTATCCTAACGGCATCTCGACGTCGCTGCCGGAAGCGGCGCAACACGCCTTCGTCGCCACCATCCCGGGCCTGGAACGGGCGACCATCCTGCGGCCCGGATACGCCGTGGAATACGACTTCGTCGATCCGCGCGAGCTCGAAGCGACGCTGCAGACACGCCGCGTGCCCGGGCTGTTTCTCGCCGGCCAGATCAACGGCACCACCGGCTACGAGGAGGCGGCGGCGCAGGGTCTTGTCGCCGGCCTCAATGCCGCGCTGTGCGTTGCCGGCGGCGGGCGGACGTTCGCCCCCGGCCGGGCCGACGCCTATCTTGGCGTGCTGGTCGACGATCTCGTGACGCGCGGCGCCGACGAGCCGTATCGCATGTTCACCTCGCGGGCCGAGTACCGCCTCACCTTGCGGGCCGACAATGCCGATCTGCGGCTGACGCCGGCCGGGATCGCGCTCGGCTGTGTCGGTGCCGCCCGCCGTGCGGCTTTCGGTGCTCGCACGGCGCGTCTGGCCGCCGGCCGCGCGCTGCTGGAATCGCTCTCGGCCACACCCGACGCCCTGGCCCGCGCCGGCATTCACGTCAACCACGACGGCCGCCGGCGCAACGCGCTGATCCTGCTGGGCTATCCTGGGGTCGACGCGTCGGCGTTGACGCGACTGTGGCCCGAGATCAGCGGGCTGGCGGCGGACGCGCTCGACCAGCTGACCATCGAAGCCGGCTATGCCGGCTATCTCGACCGCCAGGACGCCGATATCAGCGCCTTCCGCCGCGACGAGGCTCTCGAATTGCCGGCGTCATTGGACTACGGCGCCGTCGGCGGGCTGTCCAGCGAGATGCGCCAGAAATTGGTCCGCGTGCGGCCCGCGACCTTGGGACAGGCCGCGCGGATCGCCGGAGTGACGCCGGCGGCGCTGGCTGCGCTATTGCGATACGTCCGCCGGGATGGCGGGCGTTCGGTCGCCTGAGTGGCCGTCGGAGTGTTGCCGGCGGGTCACGCCCGGCCAGGACTCGCGCATCCGCGGGGCGCAACATCTATTCCGCTTCACTTTCCACGGGCGCCACTACCGCAATATGTGGTAGGCATACCGCATGAAGCCCGAGCGACCGCTGACGCCGGCGGAGTTCCTGAAAATGACCGGTGTTTCACGTGAAACGCTGGACCGCCTGGAGGCCTACCTCGCCCTCCTGCGGCAGTGGCAGGGCGCGGTTAATCTCGTCGGGCCGCGGACGCTTCTGGATCCCTGGCGTCGCCACATGCTCGACTCGGCGCAGCTTCACCCGCTGCTTCCGGCGCGGGGCGGCGCCGTCGATCTCGGTAGTGGTGCCGGTCTGCCCGGTCTGGTTCTCGCCATCATGGGCGGCTCCCCGGTCACTCTCGTCGAGGCCGATGCGCGCAAGGCGGAGTTTCTTCGCGAGGCCGCCCGCGTTACGGCAACCGAAGTCTCGATCAGGGTTGGCCGCATAGAGGCGCTTGCGCCGACGCCGGCCGCCGCCGTCTGCGCGCGGGCCCTGGCGCCGCTCAAGAAACTGCTCGGCTGGGCCGCGCGTTGGCTGGCCGAGGGCGGAATATGCCTGTTCCTCAAGGGCCGGGACGCCGATGGCGAAGTCGCCGAGGCGGCGCGATCCTGGCGGTTTGCCGTCGACCGTCTGCCGAGCCGGAGCGATCCGGACGGCGTCATCCTGCGTATCGGAGCGCTGAGCCATGTCTGAGCATGCTGTTGCCGGGGCGTCGTCGACACGGGTCATCGCCATCGCCAACCAGAAGGGCGGCGTCGGCAAGACGACGACCACGATCAATCTGGCGACGGCGCTGGCCGCCTGTGGCCAGCGCGTGCTGGTGGTCGACCTTGATCCGCAGGGCAACGCCACGACCGGGCTGGGCGTCGACCGCCGCGCCGCCCGGGCCGATACCTATGGCCTCGTCGTCGGCGATGCCGCCGCCGCAGACGCAGTGTTGCCGACCGCCGTGCCGGGGCTCGACGTCGTCACCGCCTCGGTCGACCTTGCCGCCGCGGAGATTGAACTGATCGAGCTGTCGCGCCGCGAGTTCCGCCTGCGCGACAGGCTGGCCCCGTTGCGCAGCAACTACGACTACGTGCTGATCGACTGCCCCCCGGCGCTGGGGTTGCTGACGCTCAACGCGATGGTCGCCGCCGACGCCCTGCTGGTGCCGGTGCAGTGCGAGTTCTTCGCTCTGGAAGGCCTGAGCTGGCTGGTGCGGACGGTTGAGCGGGTGCGACGCGGGCTCAACCCCGGGTTGGAGATTCAGGGCCTCGTGCTGACCATGCACGATCGCCGCAACAACCTCTGCGGCTCGGTCGAGGCGGAGGTGCGCGAGCATTTCGGCGCCCGCGTCTACGATGCCGTCATTCCTCGCAACATCCGCGTCTCCGAGGCGCCGTCCTGGGGCAAGCCGGTGCTGCTGTACGATCTCAAGTGCCCCGGTTCGCAGGCCTATCTGCGCCTCGCGCGCGAAATGCTGCGGCGCGAGCGGCGGTTGCCCGGACGCGCTCCGGCGGAGGCGGCGGCGTGAGCGACGATCCCAAGCGCCGCCTCGGCCGTGGCCTCTCCGCCCTCCTTGGCGACGAGAGCGCCGACTACGCCAGTCTCGAGCAGGTGCGCGGCCAGCGCACGGTGCCCGTCGAGCGGCTGAAGCCGGGCAAGGCGCAGCCGCGCCGGCATTTCGCCGACGACGATCTCGCCGATCTCGTGGCCTCGGTGCGCGAGAAGGGCATCCTGCAGCCGATTCTCGTGCGCCGCGACCCTGACGGCGGCGACGGCTGGGAGATCGTGGCGGGTGAGCGGCGCTGGCGAGCCGCACAGCAGGCGCAGCTGCACGAGGTTCCCGTCGTCGTGCGCGAGATGAGCGACCGCGACGCGCTGGAAATCGCCCTCATCGAGAACCTGCAGCGCGAAAGCCTGACGCCGATCGAGGAGGCCGCCGCCTTCCAGCGTCTCATCGACGAGTATCACCACACCCAGGACGTGCTGGCGAAATCGATCGGCAAGAGCCGCAGCCATGTCGCCAACACGTTGCGCCTGCTGTCGCTGCCGACGGAAGTGCGCGGGCTGGTCGATACCGGCAAGCTGTCGGCCGGCCATGCGCGCGCCCTGATCGGCACCGACGATCCGGCCGCGCTGGCCCGCGAGGTGGTCGCGAAGGGACTCAATGTCCGCCAGGTCGAGGACCTCGTGCGGCGCAGCCGCGAGCCCGCAGCGACGGCGAAGGCGGCCCGACGCGCCGCACCGGCGGGCAAGGACGCCGATACGCTGGCCCTCGAACGCAGCCTGGCCGCTCTGCTGGGACTGAAGGTCGAGGTCCGTTTGCACGGCAAGGGCGCGCAGGGCGGCAGCCTCGTCATCCACTACGACACGCTCGACCAGCTCGACGACGTCTTGCAACGCCTGAACGGCGACAGACGGCCGCAGGTACGCGGCTGATCCGTATGCGTACGGACCTCCGACAAGGCTGTTGGTTCAGCGTCGTGAAGTACGTGCCGACTGGGCGATCACCAGCAAGACCCGTTCGCACGCCTGCCATTCATCGGCCGCACTCGACTTGGCGTGAAACTCTGCTTCCGTAAGCTTTTGCAGGGCATTGGAGGCCGTTGCGGTCGTCCATCGGGTGAGCTGCCGCTGTATCCTCGGACGCAGTTTCCAGAACACCGGCGGCCGTGCGCGCTCGACCGCCTGCGCCGGTGGTGTGCCGTTCTCGACCTCCGCAGCGAACGCATACAGCCGTTGAAACTGCCGTTGCGCGGCACGGATGACCGCGACCGCCGCCATGCCATCGGCACGCACCCGCGCCAGCGCCGTCGCCATCGCCACGTAGTCCCCGTCCGCCGTCGCCAGCATGGCCTCGTCCAGCGATGCCTCGGCGACGTCGCCGAGGACGGCGCGAACGGCCTCGGCATCGGCACGGTTGCCGGCACCGACGAACAGCGCAAGCTTCTCGATTTCACGCCGGGCCAACGCCCGGTCGCCACCGAGCCGGGCCGAGATCTCGCCCAGCGCCTCGCGGTCGACGGCGATGTTGTCGGCCCGCAGCACCTCGGCCGCCAGCCGTTCGAGCGATGCGCCGTCATCGGCGTAGCAGGGCACGGCCGCAGCACGATCGGCCCCCTCGGCCAGCTTCCGCAAGCCGGAGCGCGCCGGCAGGTCACCGGCGGCCAGCAGGACCAGTCCTCCGGGCCGGTCGGCCAGTAGCTCGAGCAGGCCCGCGAGCGCCGCGGTCACGTCCTCGCCGGCGTCGCGCACGAGCACGACGCGGCGGCCACCGCCGAGCGACATGGCAAGGGCCTCGTCGGCAAGGCGTGCAGGATCGCCGCGCAGGCTTGCGGCCGGCAGATCGACGGCCCCGAACGGATCGTCGGGCTCGACGCCGGCGGTACGGGCGAGGGCGGCGAAACGCTCCTGGACGAGGCCGCCGTCGGGTCCGTACAGCAGGATCGCGACGATGCCTTCCGGGGGCGCGCGAAGGAAGGCGTCGATGCCCCGTGTCTCGACCTTCACGGCCGCCTTTCGGGCTGACGGGGTGCCAGCGCCGGATCCTTTTTCCGCGCCGCGACGATGAAGATCGCCACCCTTGTCGTGATGTCCTCGGCGAGATCGCGTACCGCGCGCTGACGGGCGTCGGCCTCCGCCGCCGCGGTTGCATAGGTCTCGCGCAGGACGTTGAAGCTGTTGATCGACAGGGACGACCCGCTCAACGCTGTCGTGCCGCTGCCGCGTTCGACCAGCGTGAAGGAGGCGTCGGCCCGCAGGCTGGCACGCGACGACGTGGCGTCCTTCTGGATCCCGTAATTGAGCCGCTGCTCGACGATCGAGACCTGCAACAGCCAGTGCGGATCGGACGCTTCGCCATAGGGCGCCATGCGATCGAGCAGCTCGTTGCGCAGCATCTGGCCGGCGCGCTCGGGAATGGTGGCGATCGCCACGTCCGACAGGTCGACCGCTGTCTCGCCGGCCCGACCCCCACCGTACAACGGACGGAAGCCGCACCCGGGGAGCGCGGCGAGGGCGGCACACATCAGCAGGATGATCCCTTTGCGCTGCGTCATGCCTCAGACCACGAAGTTGACGAGCTTGTCCGGTACGAAAATCCGCCGCCTCAACGGCTTGCCGCCGATGGCCTGGCTGACCGTCGGAACCTCCATCGCCTGTGCCGCGACCGCATCCTCGATGCTGCCGACCGGCACCTCGACCTTGCCGCGCAGTTTGCCGTTGACCTGCACCGCGACGGTGACGCTGGCGACCGTCAGCAGGTGCGGCTCGGCTTGCGGCCACGGCGTCTCGACCAGTGGCGTCCTGTGACCGAGACGTTCCCATACGTCCTCGGCCAGATGGGGCATCATCGGCGCCATCAGGCGAGCCAGAGTCTCCAGGGCCTCGCGCAGCGCCCAGCTGTCCGGTCCCGCCGACGCACTGCCGTTGCCGCGCACGGCGTCGCGGAAGGCCACCGTGGCGCTGGTGTGCTCGTACAGGGCGGCGACGGCGCGGTTGAAGGCGAAGCGTTCGATGTCGTCCGTCACGCGCGCGATCGCGCGGTGCGTCGCCCGGCGCATGTCCTCTGCCGTCGCCGAAAAGGCGTTCGGAGACGGCGTGCCGGCGGCCGGCAGCAGCGCCAGAGCGTCGTCGATCAGACGGTCGATGCGATTGACGTGCCGCCACGCGCCCTGCACGCCGGCATCCGTCCACTCCATGTCACGGTCGGGCGGACTGTCGGAGAGAATGAACCAGCGGGCGGTATCGGCGCCGTAGGAGGCGATGACATCCGTCGGATCGATGGTGTTCTTCTTCGACTTCGACATCTTCTCGACGCGACCGACGGTGACCGGACGCCCGGTCGCCGTGCTGAACCATGCGCCGTCGTCGCGCCGCTCTACCTCGCGCGGCTCCAGCCAGGTGCCACGGTCGTCGCGATAGGTCGCGTGATTGACCATGCCTTGGGTGAACAGCCCGGCGAACGGTTCGTCGATGTCGAGATGTCCGGTCGCCCGCATCTGCCGCACATAGAAGCGCGAATAGAGCAGATGCAGGATGGCGTGCTCGACGCCGCCGACATACTGGTCGACAGGCAGCCAGTAATCCACGGCGGCACGGTCGACCGGCTGGTCCGACTGTGGCGAGCAGAAGCGCGCGAAATACCACGACGAATCGACGAAGGTGTCGAAGGTATCGGTATCGCGCAGCGCTTCCTTGCCGCAGCGCGGGCAGGGGACATGCTTCCATGTCGGGTGACGGTCGAGCGGATTGCCGGGCGCGGAAAACTCGACGTCCTCGGGCAGCACGACCGGCAGGTCCTCGCGCGGCACCGGCACCACGCCGCAATCGCCGCAATGGATAACCGGAATCGGACAGCCCCAGTAGCGCTGCCGGCTCATCAGCCAGTCGCGCAGTCGGTAGTTGACCGTGCCTTCGCCGCGCCCTGCGGCGGCCAGACGGCGGACCACCTCGCGCTTGGCATCCTCGACCTCGAGGCCGTCGAGGAAGCGCGAATTGGCGATGCGGCCGTTGTCGACGAACGCCGTGTCGCCGACGGCAAAGGTCGCAGGATCGATGCCGTCGGGCACGACCACGGGCAGCACCGGCAGCCCGTAGGCGCGCGCGAAGTCGAGGTCGCGCTGGTCGTGCGCGGGGCAGCCGAAGATGGCCCCGGTGCCGTATCCCATCAGCACGAAATTGGCGATGTAGACGGGCAGTTCGTGGCCGTCGATGAAGGGATGGGCCGCCCGGACGCCGGTGTCGAGGCCACGCTTCTCGGCCGTCTGAATGGCCTCCTCGCTGGTGCCGAGATGGCGGCACTCCTCGACGAAGGCGGCCACCTTCGGATCACGCGCGGCGAGCGCCGCGGCGAGCGGATGATCGGCGGCGATGGCGCAGAAGCTGGCGCCGAAGATCGTGTCGGGCCGTGTGGTGAAGACGCGAAGGTTCGCGTCCGCGCCGGCTGGCGCGCCGGACAGCGCGAAGTCGATATGCGCGCCCTCGGAGCGGCCGATCCAGTTCTCCTGCATCGCCCGCACCTTCGCCGGCCAGCGCTCGAGACGGCCGAGGCCGGCGAGCAGCTCGTCGCTCATCGCGCTGATGCGGCCAAACCACTGGGCGAGCTGCCGCCGCTCGATCGGCGCGCCGGAGCGCCAGCCGCGCCCGTCGATGACCTGCTCGTTGGCCAGCACCGTGCGGTCGACGGGGTCCCAGTTGACCCAGCCCTCGGAGCGATAGACGAGCCCCTTCTCGAGGAAATCGAGGAACATCGCCTGCTCGTGGCGATAGTAGGACGGTTCGCAGGTGGCGACCTCGCGGCTCCAGTCGAGCGACAGGCCCATGGCCTTCAACTGGTCGCGCATGTTGGCGATGTTGGCGAGCGTCCATGCGCGCGGATGCACGCCCTTCTCCATCGCCGCGTTTTCCGCCGGCAAGCCGAAGGCATCCCACCCCATCGGGTGCAGCACGTTGAACCCCCGTGCCCGCTTGTAGCGGGCGACGACATCGCCCAGCGTGTAGCAACGCAGGTGACCCATATGGATACGTCCCGACGGATACGGGAACATCTCCAGCACATAGTATTTCGGTCGCGCCGGATCCTCGACGGCGCGGAAGGCGCCCCTGGCGGACCAATCCTGCTGCCACCTGGCCTCGATGGCCCGGAAATCGAAACGCGCCATGCTGTGTGCCCGACTGCGCCGGCGTCCGCCGGTCCGGAGCGAAGATTGAACGGAACCGGGTGCCGGCTGGCCTACTGCGCCGATGCGATGCGCAGTTCCCGCGCGCGGGTGAGAATCGCATTCTCCAGTTCGGAAGCCGTCCCCGCACCCACCTGGCTGTCGGCCCACGATCCGGCGGTGCCCTGTCGTTCCTGACGGAAGACCGAAACCCGGAGGCCATCCGAACGCAAATCGGTGCCGAGAATGTAGACCGTCACCTTGAAGCGCTCGGCCGGGCTCTCCGGCGGCGCGTACCAGTCGGTGATGATGACGCCGCCGAACGGATCGGCCGAAGCGAGCGGCAGGAAAGACAGCGTATCGAGAGATGCACGCCACAGCCAGCCATTGACGCCGATGCCGCCGCTGCGGTCGGCCGTACTGCGGTCGACGCCGCCGATGCGCAGCGTGCCGAACACGCCCTCGCCGGTACCGCGTTTGATCTTTTCCTCGCCGGTCAGAACCTCTCCGACACGCTCGGTCTTGCCCTCGCATGCGGCAAGGGCGACGACCAGGGCGAGCGGCACGAGAAGGTGGCGGAGAACCGTCCGGGGCATGGCGGGAATCAGTCGTGAGCGATACGGCAGCGGGCGCGACATTAGCCTATTTTCCCGCCCGGCGCACCCTCGCCGGGAGGGCAAAGAAAACGGGCGGTGGCTTGCGCCACCGCCCGTCGAGACGAGCGGATTTCCTGGGAAATCCTAGAAGAAGAAGTTGCTCGACACGCCGAAGACGTGACCGTCGTTGTCGTGCGACGTCGAGCTGATGTTGTCGACGTTGATGAACGACAGGTCGGCCAGCAGCGCCCAGCCCGGAGCCACCGTGTAGGTCGCACCGAAGGCCAGCCAGTCGACGTTGCTGTTCCGCGCCGCGGCGGCAACCGCCGTGCCGCGGTTCAGCTCACCCTCGAAGTAGCCGACCGAGAAGCCCCACGGGCCCGTGGTGTAGCTGACGGCACCCGCCCACCACTCGCCGGCGTCGGCGCCGAGAGCGGAGTTGGCAGTCGTCACGCCGGTCTTGCCGAGGTCCATGTACGCGCCGCTGACCGAGAAGCCAGCGAAGTCGACCTTCGCACCGACGCGCCACATGTCCATGTCGTTGGTCGTGGCGCCGCCGGCCGGAGCCGCGACCTCGCCCGTACCCGTCCACCAGGCGCCGCCGGCCGAGAAGCCGACATCGCCGAACTTGCCGACATAGTTGGCCGCGAGCTCGAGGATTTCCTCGAAGTCGCCGTCGTTGTCGGCGTCACGCGTGAAGCCCGACTGGCCGCCGTCCGGCGTGAAGGCCGCACCGAGCTGGAAGCCCGAGAAGCGCGGGGTGAAGTAGATCACCTTCGTCGCGTCCTGGCCGCTGCCCTCGAGCACGACTTCCTGGTCGATACGCGAGACGACCGAAGTGCCGAAGTTGAACCACTGCTGCACGCCGATGCCGCCGTAGAAGGCGCCATTGCCCTTCAGCACCGCCGAGGTGCCCGGGTCGATCGTCATGCGGTTGCCGGCGCCGTCCTGGTCGCCGATCTCGACCCGGCCCCAGCTGTCGCTGCTGACGAAGATCCACGACTCGTCCGACGACGTCGCGTCGGTCGAGGCGGCGTTCAGCTCGATCTCGAAGCCGTAGGTCAGGCCGTTGTCGCCGGTCTTCTTGCCCTTCACCCAGACTTCCGTCTCGGGCTGGTAGATGCGGTAGCCGCGGCCCGACGAGGTCGTGCCCGCGAGCGCCGCGCCCGTGGTCGGGTTGAGGCCGCTCGAAATGTCCTGGCTGACGCTGTAGGCCGCGATGCGGATCCAGCCGCCGAGCGTCAGGTCGAACGAATCGCCGGCCGAAACGGGAGCGGCTGCAGCCGGACCCGCCGCCAGCATCGAGGCGCCCACCAGCGCCGTGCTTGCAAGCAGAAGCTTCTTCATTGCTCGATTAACCTCCTCCAGGGGGACGCCCCAGAACTTCGGTCCCCGGATGAACTTCCTATCCCCTCGGCCCGTCGCCCGACTCGCATCACCATTCGGTGATTCGATGCGCGCCATCGATGCCTTGCATGGATAAAACATCCGGGGCGATATGGCCGCAATCCCTACGGTGCCGCGCCCATCTGGATAGGATCGGGCTGTGACAATCCTGCAACAATCGAGTGAGTGCCGGCCGCGCCTTGAATCACTTCAAATATCGAACAGTCTTCTAACGAGCCGATGCAGTGCGGTGGACACAAAAGAAAACGGGCGGTGGCTTGCGCCACCGCCCGTCGAGACGAGCGGATTTCCTGGGAAATCCTAGAAGAAGAAGTTGCTCGACACGCCGAAGGTGTGGCCGTCGTTGTCGTGCGAGGTGCCGCTGATGTTGTCGATGTTGATGAACGACAGGTCAGCCAGCAGCGACCAGCCCGGAGCCACCGTGTAGGTCGCGCCGAAGGCCAGCCAGTTGAGCTGGAAATCGCGCGCCGTGGCGGCAACCGCCGTGCCGCGGCTCTTCTCGGACTCGAAGTAGCCGACCGAGAAGCCCCACGGGCCCGTGGTGTAGCTGGCGGCCGCCGTCCAGTACTCGCCGGCGTCGGCGCCGAGGCCGGAGTTGACGGTCGTCACGCCGGTCTTGCCGAGGTCCATGTACGCGCCGCTGACCGAGAAGCCAGCGAAGTCGACCTTCGCACCGACGCGCCACATGTCCATGTCGTTGGTGTTGGCGCCACCGGCCGGAGCCGCGACCTCGCCCGTACCCGTCCACCAGGCGCCGCCGGCCGAGACGCCGACATCGCCGAACTTGCCGACATAGTTGGCCGCGAGCTCGAGGATTTCCTCGAAGTCGCCGTCGTTGTCGGCGTCACGCGTGAAGCCCGACTGGCCGCCATCCGGCGTGAAGGCCGCACCGAGCTGGAAGCCCGAGAAGCGCGGGGTGAAGTAGATCACCTTCGTCGCGTCCTGGCCGCTGCCCTCGTACGACACTTCGAGATCGATACGGGTCGGGGAGACGCCCTGGCCCGCGCCCTCGGCGCCGAAGTTGAACCACTGCTGCACGCCGATGCCGCCGTAGAAGGCGCCATTGCCCTTCAGCACCGCCGAGGTGCCCGGGTCGATCGTCATGCGGTTGCCGGCGCCGTCCTGGTCGCCGATCTCGACGCGGCCCCAGGCGTCGCTGCTGACGAAGATCCACGACTCGTCCGACGTGGTCGCGTCGGTCGAGGCGGCGTTCAGCTCGATCTCGAAGCCATAGGTCAGGCCGTTGTCGCCCTTCTTCGAGCCCTTCACCCAGACTTCCGTCTCGGGCTGGTAGATGCGGTAGCCGCGGCCCGACGAGGTCGTGCCCGCGAGCGCCGCGCCCGTGGTCGGGTTGAGGCCGCTCGAAATGTCCTGGCTCGTGCTGTAGGCCGCGATGCGGATCCAGCCGCCGAGCGTCAGGTCGAACGAATCGCTGGCCGAAACGGGAGCGGCTGCAGCCGGACCCGCCGCCAGCATCGAGGCGCCCACCAGCGCCGTGCTTGCAAGCAGAAGCTTCTTCATTGCTCGATTAACCTCCTCCAGGGGGACGCCCCAGAACTCCGTCCCCGGATGAACTTCCCAGTCCTCGGCCCCGTGCGATCCACGCGCATCTCGACCGCGCCTTGCACGACCGAGGCCTTGGAAGCGGATAGAACATCGACAGGCGAAGCGGCGCAATTGCCGCAAAGACTTACCGCGGCGAATTCAAGACACCGTTGCAACCGCGCCACTACACAAAACATCACTTTCTTCAATCGACTTTCTGGATATGCCAACGACGTCGAAGAGACCGGACGCCTGTATCCTTCAAGTTATTTTTCCAATACCTTCAATCGCCATTTCGAATGAAATCCCCGCCACCGTTGCGGTGGCAGGGATTTCCACGCTTTGCGCTCGGGGCTCAGAAGCTGAACTGGTTGGAGAACAGCACGATGTGCCCGTCGTTGTCGGCGCCAGCGACGTTGAAGTTCGTCGAATCGACGAGGTAGAGGGCGGCCATGGTCGTCCAGCCCGGTGCCACGACGTACTGGCCGTCGAAGGCGACGACCTGATCCCGGCGGGTCACCGTCGCGGCGATCTTGCGTCGCGACTCGTAGTAGCTGCTGCTGACCTTCCACGGCCCGGTGCCGTAGCTGGCGCCGAGATTCCACCATTCGCCGGCGTCGGTAACGGCCGTCGTGAGAACGCCACTCTTGCCGAGGTCGACCCAGCCACCACCGAGGCCGAAGCCGGCATACTCGACGGTCGCGCCGAAACCCCACATCTCGAGGTCGTTTTCGTTGGTGCCGCCGGCCCCGCCGCCGCCGACCGAACTATCGATCTCGCTTTCGCCGAACTCGTACATGCCGGTGACATTGACTTTCACGCCGGAGAACGTGCCGCTGTATCCTGCGGCAAGACCGATCACGTTCTCGAAGTCGCCGTCGTTGTCGGCGTCCCGGGTAAAGCCGGCGGCGCCGGTGTCGGGCGTCAGCGAGGCGCCGAGCTGGAAGCCCGAGAAGCGCGGCGTGAAATACGTGATCTTCGGATCGTCGCTGGTCTGGCTGTTGACGTTCGCGAGATCGAGACCGCTCGCCCAGATGTCGCCGATGTCGCCATCGACGCCGGCGCGACCCGCGCTGATGTCCGTGGCCTCGACCAGGATGCGATCGTTGGCGCTGTCCTGGTCGCCCATCTCGACCCGGCCCCAGTCGCCTTCGACGTACATCCAGGATTCGTCGGACGCGAGCCCGTCGCTGGTCAGGGTGTTCAGTTCGATCTGGAAACCGTACTCGAGGCCGTTGTCGCCCTTCTTCTTGCCCCGCACCTTGAGTTCGCCTTTGTCCGCGGCCATCGAGTAACCGCGACCGGCGCCGGTCGTCTGGTCCTGGCTCGTGAAGTCGAGCCGCTGCCGGAACTCAAGACCCAGCGACAGATCGAAGGAGTCACTGGCGGTCACCGGGCCGGCGACGGCCGGCAACGACGCGAGCGAAATCGCCGCCAGCGCCGTGGTACCGAGTAGAATTCGCTTCATGTTCCTGCTCCCGAAAAATCAAGACCGGCGCGGCGACGACCGCCCCGGTGATCGCGGGGAGCATAATGGACAACGCACCTTACGGATATTATGACAGGGAGACGACTCCATCGAATCTACCGATAGGCCGTGGCCCAAATGTCACGCCTGTATTCATATGTTTCAACGCGTTGTCAGGTTTACGGCACTAATACTTCAATCGCGTTACTCAATGGAAATAGGCTCGGCCGGCCCGGGCCAGGGTTGCCCCGGGACAAACGAAAACGCCGGGCACAAGGCCCGGCGTCGTCGCACTCCGGCGATGTGCCGCGAAGATCAGAACACGAAGTCGTTCGACAGGATGAAGACGTGACCATCGTTGTCGGTGCCCGCCGCATCGATATCGCGGGCGTTGACGAAGCTGAGGTCCGCCATGACCAGCCAGCCCGGGGCCACCGTGTACTCGACGTCGAAGGAGAGGATGTCCGCCTTGGCGACGAAGCCGTTGCCCTGGTTGATCTCCGATTCGTTGTAGCCGACGGAGAAGCCCCACGGGCCGGTGCGATAGCCGGCACCCACGTTCCACCACTCGCCGGCGTCGGCCGTGGTGGTGGTGACGGCGCCAGCGCGACCATGGTCGGCCCAGCCGGCACCGACAGAGAAGCCGCTGAACGTGACGAGGGCGCCCAGAGCGTAGGTCTCGAGGTCGTGCTCGTTGGCGCCACCGGCAGGGGCGGCGACTTCCGAATCGCCCCACTCGCCGACCGCCGACAGGGTCACGCCGACCGCACCAAACTCGCCGACGTAGTTGATGCCGGCGCCAAGGACGTTCTCGAAGTCGCCGTCATTGTCGGCGTCGCGCGTGAAGCCGGTCTGGCCCGAGTCGGGCGTGAACGAGGCGCCGAGCTGGAAGCCGGTAAAGCGCGGGGTGAAATAGATCACCTTCGTCGCGTCGTCCGTGACGGTGGTGAACGGTGCGCCGATGGCCGCGCCGAAGAAGAAGTTCTCCGCCACGTCCTCGTCGAAGCCGAGGCGGCCGACGAGGGCGTTCTCACCAGTCACCGCCATGCGGTCGGTGGCGTCGTCCTGGTCGCCCAGTTCCACGCGGCCCCAGTTGGCATCGACGAAGATCCACGACTCGTCCGACGCCGTGCCGTCCGTCGTTGAGGCGTTGAGCTCGATCTCGAAGCCGTACAGCAGGCCGTTGTCGCCGGTCTTGCTGCCCTTGACGAAGACCTCGACCTCGTCCGCGTAGAAGCGGTAGCCACGGCCGCGGCTCGTCGTCTGATCCTGCGAATCGTGCACGAAGGCATAGCGGATGTTGCCGCCAAGCGACAGGTCGAACGAGTCGCTCGCCGACACCGGGCCGGCGACCGCGGGCGCGGCAAGGAGCACGGAACCGACGATGGCGGACGTGCCCAGAAGGAACCTCTTCATCTCTTTCAAACCCCCAAATCGCTGGAGCAGGGTCGCTCCGCCTGTGGCCGTTATATTATAACGTAACGGTCTACGCCAGATTCTCGCCCCGACCCACCTTCGATCACGAGCGAGGTCATATTACTGCGTGGGTTTATCCCGCGAAACGAGTGTTGCGACACGTTCGTAACTTGCCGGTCATACGTTGCGATAGGGCAACACTGCTGCCGTTCACGGCAGGATTTGCCGCTTTTGCGTGCAAACCCGCAGTTGCCACGACGTCATCAGGCCGCTGCGATGACTTTCATGGCAGCGAGGTCGCCGAGGAGGCGGTCGCAGCCGCCGGGGCCCAGCGCGGGAAAGGCGGCGGCGAACTCTGCGGCGCTGAACCCCTTGCGCTCCGCAACCCAGCGAACGGCGGCTTCCAGACCCGGTGGTATGGCCACGGCGCCGCGGGCACTGCGCAGCACGGCGCGGCCGTTCTGCCGGTCCACCACGAGGTCGCGTGCCGTCACGTCGTAATGCTGCGCAAGGGCATCGGCCGGCAGATCGAAGCCGCCGCGCCGGGCGCCGAAGCCCTCGCGGAAGGCCATCACGGCGTCGACCACGGCCTCGCTCGCCGATACGGCCGCCAGCCTTTCACCGAGCGCCCGCAGATGCCCGGCTACCGCCTCGCGGCCGCGTTCGGGCAGCGGCAGGTTGTGGCGGAACAGCGCGTCCTGCATGGCCTGCTCGAACACCACCTGCATGACGTCGAAGCCGATCACGTGGGTCAGGCCGAAGGCGATGTGGATCGCCCCGGGCGCCGTGGCGACGGCGTCGTGGTACTGGCCGCGCGGGATGTAGAGCAGGTCGCCCGGGCGCAGCGTCACCTCCATCAGCACCTTGCCGCGATTCTTCTCGTGATATTCGCGCGGCAGCTGCTTGTAGGCCGGATGGGCGATCGGATGGTCGACGCGGCCCTCGTAGACGCGCCACACCTTCTCGCCCTCGATGTGCGCGGCGAACACCTCGTGGGTGTCGAAATGCACGTCGAAGGCCTGGTGGGCCTCCCATGAACAGTAGAGGTTGGCCTGCGCGCGGCCCCGGAACCGTGCCTCCAGCGCGTTGCAGACGTCGGCGATGCCGGGTGTCAGCGTCTCGATGTCGTTGAGCACGATGGCCGCGCCGCGCCGCAGCAGCGCCTTGACCCTGGCCGCGTCGGGCTGGCGCGACGGCCGCCTGTCGCGGTCCTCAACGGGAAAGGTGAACTGGTCCGGCGGGATGCTCTTGCGGTCGAGCACCATGGCGAAGGTGTTGGTGCTCCAGATCGCAGACATGTTGAGCAGCGCGTTGAGGTGCTGCCACGACATCGCCGTGGAAAACTTGCCGGCATCGCGCGCTGGGATGTGCAGCGGCCGGCGGTCGTGGATGTCGGCGAAGAAGGTCGCCTCGTCCACCGGGGCGAGCAGGTCGGCGAAGCTGGCGATGCGCGTGGCCATGGCCCGGTATACACGAACGGCGGGGGTGCGGGGGAGGGCGCGCGCCCTCCCCGCGCGGGCCGTCAGCCCTGTACGGCTCTCAGGATGGCCGCGCGCGCGCCGCCGCTCCAGTAATCGTCGTTGATGTTGTGGCCGACGCCGGGGACATCCATGTACTCGGCCGCGATGCCCCGCTTGCGCAGCGCCTCGACATAGTTCCTGCCGAGCGCCGGGGCCGTGTTGGTGTCGCTGGTGCCGGTCAGTGCCAGAACCATGGCAGACGCCGGCACGTCGTCGCTGAAATCGCTCGGGCTCAGGCTGGCCATCCAGGGCGAACGGTTGTTCGCCGATCGCCAGGCGAGGACGTCGCAGGGACAGGCGAGCAGCACGAAGGCATCGGCGGTGCCCGCGTGGCGGCCGGCGATCACGCCCGCCGTCGCCGCACCGCCCGAGTGGCCGACGAGCACGGTGCGCGTCGGCCCCCAGGCTGCCTTGAGCCGGCTGACCGCGTCGGCGACGGCCGCGATGTTGTCCGGCGTGTAGTGGTCGGTGCGCGTGCCGGCGGAACCGGAGGACCGGCTGCCGTCGCCGAAGCCGTAGCCTGGCCGCGCCAGTGCCACCGCTACGATCGAATCGTCATCGCGACTCAGCATTTCGCTACGCCGCGCCATGTAGTCGGCGTTGCCGCCGCCGGACAGATCGCCGTGCAGCAGCACGACCAGCGTCTTGCCGGCCTCTCTGGCCGGGCCGAAGGCCTTGTAGGCCAGGCAGTAATCATTGCCGCGGACGTGCGTGTCCGTGACCCCTTGTTCGCATTGCTCGGACGCGACGGCCGGGGCCGACGTGAGAGCGAACAGAATGGCGACGAGAAACATCGGGCGCATGGGTTTCACTCCGCTACCTGCGTCCTAACCCCCGCGCGCAGATTTAGGGGCGACCCGCGGGCCCGGCAACGGGAACGGGAATGGACCGCTGCCGCGGCGCGGCGAATTGCGCTAGCGTCGTTTTCCGCTTGCCGTCACGCCGGATGCCGTCATGTCGACCGCCGCGACCCAACAGGACGCCGCCGCGCGCCTCGATGCCGTTCGCGCCCGTATTGCCGCCGCCGCCCGCGAGGCCGGCCGCGACCCGGCGGCGGTGACGCTGATCGCCATCAGCAAGCAGCAGTCCGACGAGCGCATCGCCGCCGTTCTCGCTGCCGGCCACCGCGTCTTCGGCGAGAACCGCGTGCAGGAGGCCGAGGCGCACTGGTCTGCCCGCCGCGCCACGGTGCCGGACCTCGCGCTCCACATGGTCGGGCCGTTGCAGACCAACAAGGTGCGCGAGGCGGTGGCGCTGTTCGACGCCATCCACAGCGTCGACCGCCCGCGCCTCGCCGAGGCGCTGGCGAAGGAAATGGCGCGCAGCGGGCGTCGCCCGGCCTGCTTCATCGAGGTCAACACCGGCGAGGAGCCGCAGAAGGCGGGTGTGCTGCCGGCCGATGCCGATGCCTTCATCGAGCGCTGCCGCACGGAGTTCGCCCTGCCGCTCGCCGGCCTGATGTGCATCCCGCCGCACGATGCCGTGCCGGCGCCGCATTTCGCGCTGCTGGCGACGATCGCGAAGCGGCACGGGCTGGCGTCGCTGAGCATGGGCATGAGCGCCGACTATGAGGCGGCGGTGACCCTCGGCGCCACCCATGTGCGCGTCGGCACCGCCATCTTCGGCGAGCGCGCGCCGCGCTAGGCGCTGTCGCGCGGCGACCGCACCACCAGGGCGTCGCCGGCCCGCGCCGCGTCCAACACGGCGGCGAGGTCGTCCGCCGCCAGCGCGACGCAACCGGCGGTCGGCGAGAAGTCTGGCTGCGCCACATGGACGAAGATGCCGCTGCCCAGTCCCGGCACGGGCGGCGCGTCGTTGTGGCCGACGACGAGGATGAGGTCGTAGACGCGATCGGATCGCCACAGGCGCTCGGCCGACGCCGGCCAGGGCAGCCGCACCGGCCGATTGTAGCGCGCATCGGCCGGATCGTCGCACCAGCCGTCGTCGGGACCGATGGCGACCGTCGGCAGGCCGGTTGCCGGCCGCGCCTGCCGGTCGGGGCGGTAGAGAACACGACGAAAGACGAAGCGCCCGGCCGGCGTCGCGCCATCGCCCTCACGCTTGTCGATACGCACGCCGCCGCGGCCGAGGGCGCAGGCGAAGCGGCGATCGCCCCAGCGGACGACGCCGCGCGAACCGTCCGGCTCGACGATCAGGTCCATGCGCTCAGGCTAGGCGGCTTGCTGCCGCCATGAAAGGCCGGCGTGCCTCAACCGTTGGGCGCGCTGGCGGCCGGCGCGGCGTCGTGCTACCGACTGCGCGCCAGTGCCTCGTACTTGTCGAGGGCGTGCTGCATGGCGGCCGGCATCCAGGGCTGCGCGGTCGGATGCTGTGGCGGCGGCACGCCGGCGGCCTGGGCGGTGCGCATGGCGCTGGCCTCCGCCATCGTGCGCGCCAGCCAGCCGGACGGCGGTCCGTCGGCGACGGCCGCACCGGCGCGAACGGGCCACGCCGCCGGCGGCACGGGCGGCGGCGCGGCCGCGGCGGCAACGACGGGCATATCGGATTCGGCGGCCGGTGGAGCGGACAGGCGCTGCGGCAGCACCCGCGGCGCGTTCCAGACGATGGGGTCGGCCGCTGCCAGTTGCGCCTGCGCCGCGTCGTCGCCGGCGAGCTGGTCCGGTAGCGGCGCGTCCTCGCTTTCGCCATCGCCTCCCAGCATGGCCATGGCGTGGCCGCCGATGTCGCGGCCGGTCGTGGCCTCGACAGCCATGTTGGCCAGCGCCGCGAGAAAGCCGATGGGGCCGCCGAAAAGGGCCCCGCCAGCCAGCTTCGCGGGGGTCGAGATGGGATCGTCGGTGACTTCGCGATACAGCGACGACACGATCGGGACGTGCTGCAGCGGATTGAGGATGTCGAGCAGTTCGGCGAAGGCGCCGTCGTCCTCGCCGGCCGCGACGGCGAAGGCGCCGCCGGGGGATTCCCCCGGGGCGAGCCCCATCACCAGTCCGGTTTCCGGCGCGACCGCCATGCCTGTGCCTCCGCTGGCGCCGTCGCAAGCGCGGTGCCAGCCGCAAAGCCGCAGGAATCAAGGATCCACCGGATGACCGGGCAAGGATTGCCCGGCAGGATCTGCCGGCCGGGGCAGGGGTTGCCCGGCACCACCCCGCCGCCGACCCGCTAGAGAATATGCCCGGCGCGCGCCTGCT
The DNA here is from genome assembly GCA_050246875.1 of Alphaproteobacteria bacterium. GTDB lineage: Bacteria > Pseudomonadota > Alphaproteobacteria > UBA6615 > UBA6615 > SHWB01. The sequence continues at coordinate 213,932 of JBFWVF010000002.1, forward strand.
TGGTGGCGAGGTACTGGGCGTTGTGCGGATTGGACGGGAAGCTGTGCGGCACCCGCTCGGCAACGTCGATGCCGAAGGCCGCCAGTGCCGTCACCTTGGCCGGATTGTTGGTCAACAGCCGGACGCGGCGGAAATCGAGCAGTTCGAGCATGCGTGCGGCGACCTTGTAGAGGCGCTCGTCGGGCTCGAAGCCGAGCTGTTCGTTGGCGTCGATGGTGTCGTGGCCGTGGTCCTGCAGGGCGTAGGCGCGCAGCTTGTTGACCAGGCCGATGCCACGCCCCTCCTGCGCCAGATACAGCAGCACCCCGGCGCCGGCGCTGGCGATCTCGGCGATGGCGCCGCGTAGCTGGTCGCCGCAGTCGCAGCGCAGGCTGCCCAGCAGGTCGCCGGTGAAGCATTCCGAGTGGACGCGCGTCAGCACCGGCGCCCGGGCGTCCGGCGCGCCGATGACGATAGCGAGATGCTCGCGGCCGCCGTCGGGCGGCCGGAAGGCGACGACGCGCGCCGCCTCGACGCCGGCCAGCGGCACCCGTGCCTCGCCGACGATCTGCAGTGCCCGCGCCTCGCCGTCGCGGTAGTCGCCGATGGCTTCCAGTTCGGTCGACAGCAGGGACTCGCGATCGCACCAGGAATCGAGCCAGCCCAGCCGCTCGCGCGGCACTGGCGCGACGACGACGGCCGGCAGCAGGCCGGCCAGCTTGGCCAGTTCGACGGCGCCGCTGTCGATGGCGCCGCTGTCGCTTGCCGGGTCGATGCGGTCGATGGCCAGCGGCCGCGGCAGGTCGTCCGTCCGTCCGGCCGCCGGGTCGGCCATGCGGCGAACCGTCTCGGCGCTGGCGCCGCCGGGCAGCGCGAAACGCACGCTGCCGTCGCCGCCGTCGACGAAGCCGAGCAGATGGGCGCGCCGGCCGGTCAGCACCAGCGCGGGGTCGCTGCGCGACAACGCCCGCAGGCGGGCCAGCGCCTCGCGCGAGGTGCCTTCGGCGGCAAGCGTCAGCAGCGCCCGTCCGCGGCCGTGAAGCACCACGATGGCGCCGCGCCGCAGGTCGGCGATGGCGCGCTCGACCGCCTGCAGGGCGCCCGGCAGCAGGGGCGTGGCCGGCAGGGGGCGATGCGGCGGGATCGGCGGGGAGCGGTCGGTCATGGCACGGGCCGTGCGGCGGCGGGAGCGGAAACTGGCCGGAATATCGGCGTCCGGGCCGCGGAATGCCAGCCTCGCGTTCCGTCGCCCGGAAAAGGTCCTGCCCGGCCCGGCCCGGCCCGCTGCCCCGGCCTTGCGGTGCGGGAGGCGCTTCGCCATGTTGGATTGACAAGGACGGAGCGCGATGACCGCTGGCAAGAAAGTCCTGCTCGTCGACGACGACGAGGCGCTGCGCCGCTCGTTGTCGGAGCAGTTGCGCCTGCACGAGGAGTTCGCCACCGTCGAGGCCGACTGCGGCGCGGCGGCGCTGGAGGCCGCCAAGCGCGGCCATTTCGACGTCATCCTGCTCGATGTCGGCCTGCCCGACATGGACGGGCGCGAGGTCTGCCGGCTGCTGCGGCGCGGCGGCGTGCGCGCGCCGATCATCATGCTGACCGGCCACGACACCGACGCCGACCAGATCCTCGGCCTCGACGCCGGCGCCAACGACTATGTCGCCAAGCCCTTCCGCCTCAACGTCCTGCTCGCTCGCCTGCGCGCCCAGCTGCGCCAGCACGAGCAGAGCGAGGATGCCGTCTTCGCCATCGGGCCCTACACCTTCCAGCCGGCCAACAAGCTGCTGCTCGATGCCGCCGGCAGGAAGGTCCGCCTGACCGAGAAGGAAACGGCGATCCTCAAGTACCTCTACCGGGCCGGCGCGCGGGTGGTCAGCCGCGACACCCTGCTGGTCGAGGTCTGGGGCTACAATGCCGGGGTCACCACGCACACGCTGGAGACCCACGTCTACCGCCTGCGCCAGAAGATCGAGCCCGACCCGCAGAACGCCCGCATCCTCGTCACCGAGCCGGGCGGCTACAAGCTGGTGCCCTAGGCGCCGGCGCGCAGCCGCCGTGCGCTGCGCGCGAAGGCCATCGCCCACGGCACCGTCGCCGCCGTGGCGAGGCCGAAGACGAAGATGGTCGCCTCCCAGCTCGTGAACAGTTCGCGCACCGCCGGGGCCAGCAGCGGCCCGACGATGATGCCGAGATAGCGCCCGGACTGGACGATGCCGCTGGCCAGCGTGCCGACGCGCTGGCCGCCGAGCAGGTAGGACGGCAGCGCCCACAGGCAGGTCGGCGTCACGCCGGCGGCGAAACCCCAGACGACGAGGCTGGCGAGGCCCCAGGCGGGACTGTCGCCGGCCAGCACCAGCAGCCAGCCGACGGCCTGCGTCCCCAGCCCGACCAGCAGCAGGTTCGGCGCGGCGATGCCGGCGCGCAGCACGAAGCCGGTGGCGAAGGTCATCACCAGCAGCACGGCGGCGGGCAACTGGCTGGTCAGCACGGCGGCGTCGTTGCCGTAGCCGCGCGCGCCGACGAGGTATTCCGGCAGCCAGGTGAAGTAGGCCATGAACTGCGTCTGCCAGAGGAAGAACAGCGTCGCCGCGCCGAGCAGGGCCCGCCATTCCGCCCGCGTCAGCGTCGCGTCGGGGACGGCCGGCGCATCGGCCGCCCGTCGCCGCCCGCCGCGCGGCCCGAGGTCGATGCGGCCCTGGGCGACGATGGCCACCGTCCACAGCGCCATCGCCACGATGCCGGCGAGCCCGGCCCACCAGACCGGCTGCCAGATGCCGTCGGCGACGAAGGGCGTGGCCACGGCATTGGTCACCACCTGGCCCATCGGGATCCACGTCGCCTGGATGCCGACGACGACGTGCAGGTGGCGCGGCCCGGCGTTCATGTTGGCGAAGGCGGTCATGCAGACGGCCAGCACGACGGCGCCGAGGCCCTCGAGCCCGCGCGCGACGAGCATCAGCCCGCCGTCCTCCGGCCGCACCAGGCCGAGCACGCTGCCGGCGCCGAGCAGCACGAAGGCCCCGGCGAGGAACGGCACGGCGCCGTGGCGCTGGATGGCGTGGCCGACCGGCACCGCGAACAGCAGCCCGGCCAGGGCGAAGACCGACATCAGCCCGCCGCCGACGAAGGCGCCGTAATCGTAGCTGTCGAACAGCACCGGCAGGACCGGCGGCACCTTGAACTGCAGGTAGGCCGCGAGGTAGCCGAGCGCGATGCCGTAGGCGACGCCGGACCAGCTCGTGGCGACGCGCGCGGGGGCGGGACTGGACATCGGCGGCTCTCGGCGCGGGGGTTCGGGGCGTCGGCGGGCGACTATACACGCGTATATCGGACCGTCACTTTCGCCGCGAGACGCGTTCGGGCACACTTTGCCGGCACGCGCGCGGGCGCGTGCCGTCGCGGTCCGGCCGCGTATAGCAGGGGATACCGGCGGCGTGCAGGCGGCGACCGACTTTCACCTCCGCTTCCGCGGCGTGCGCGGCTCGCTCGCCACGCCGGGCCCGGGCACGGTGCGCTACGGCGGCAATACCTCGTGCATCGAGCTGCGCTGTGGCGGCGCGCTGGTCATCCTCGACGGCGGCACCGGCCTGCGCGACCTCGGCAACGAACTGGTGGCGCAGGGCACGGTCGACGCCGACATCCTGCTGACGCACACGCATTTCGACCACATCACCGGCCTGCCCTTCTTCCGGCCGATCTACCAGGCCGGCAACCGCTTTCGCATCCGCGCCGGCCACCTGCTGCCGGACCTCCGCATCCGCGACGTGCTCTGCGAGATGATGATGGCGCCGCTGTTCCCGGTACCGATCGGGGCGATGCAGGCCGAGTGCACCTTCATCGACTTCAACGCCGGCGAGACGCTGCAGCTCGACTGCGGTGCGCGCGTGCGCACCGGCCCGCTCAACCACCCCAACCGCGCCACCGGTTACCGCGTCGAGTTCGCCGGCAAGTCGATCAGCTACATCACCGACACCGAGCACTATGCCGATCGCATCGACGGTGCGATCCTCGACCTCGTGCGCGGCACGGACATCTTCATCTACGACGCGACCTATACCGAGGCCGAGTATCCGCGCTATCGCGGCTGGGGGCACTCGACGTGGGAGGCGGGCGCCGCCCTCGCCGACGCGGCGGAGGTCGGCACCTACGTCGTCTTCCACCACGACCCGGCGCACGACGACGCCTTCATGGACAAGGTCGCGGCCGATGTCGCGAAGCGACGGCCGGGATCGGTCGTGGCCATGGAAGGCATGGTGCTGCGGCCGTAACGCGGCCGTCGCCGGAGTCCGTCATGCAGCCCGTGGAACGGATCGTGTCGGCGGGCAGGAACATGCGTCCTGTCGTCAGGCTCGCCGGTGTCTACGCGCTTCTGCTCGTCGCGTGGCTCGTCTACGAGTTCGGCGCGGCCCTGATCGATCTGGCCGAGCGCGGCTGGCGCGCTCTCGCGTAGCGCGCCGTACCGCCAGCGCGGCCTCAGTCGCGCGGCACGCGCTGCCGATCGCCAAGTACCTCGGCGAGGTGGACCTGGAGCTGGCGCAGATCGGCCTCGCTGACCTGGCGGCTGATCACCGTCTCGTCGGACAGCGCCAGCGCGATGGTGAAGCCGCGCGCCGATCGGTTGATGACGATCGGCAGCTCGTAGGACTGCATCGAGCGCGAATTCATCGCCATGTCGGGCTCCCGCTGCCGGGGGTGTCGGGCCGGACGCTAGGGCAGGCCCGGTTCACGCATCGTTAATCCTAGCCGATGCCGCCTCACTTGTACGGGTCGGCGGCGTCGCGCAGCCCGTCGCCGAGGAAGTTGAAGGCCAGCACGACGAGGATGACCGGTATCATCGGCGCCATCAGCCACGGGTAGAGCACCACCGCCTGGATGTTCTGCGCCTCGTTGAGCAGCACGCCCCAGCTCGTGATCGGCGGCCGCAGGCCGAGGCCGAGGAAGGACAGCGCCGTCTCGCCGAGGATCATCTCGGGAATCGCCAGCGAGGCCGAGGCGATGAGGTGCGAGGCGAAGCTCGGCATGAGGTGGCGGCCGATGATGCGTCGCGGTCGCGCGCCCATGAGCTGGGCGGCCACCGCGAAATCTTCCTCGCGCAGCGACAGCAGCTTCGAGCGCACGGCGCGCGCCAGCGACGGCCAGTCGAGCATGGCGAGGATCAGGGTGATGCCGAAGAAGATCCAGATCGGCGACCACACCACCGGCAGCGCCGCCGACAGCGCCATCCACAGCGGCAGGCGCGGGAAGGATTTCAGCACCTCGATGGCGCGCTGGACGATGTTGTCGATCCAGCCGCCGTAGTAGCCGGCGATGCCGCCGATGACGATGCCGAGCGTGAAGGCCAGCGCGATGCCGATGAGGCCGATGGTCATCGACACGCGCGCGCCATAGACGATGCGCGAGAACATGTCGCGACCGAGCCGGTCGGTGCCGAGCAGGAACAGCGTGCCGCCGCGCGCCGGGCAGACGAGGTGGAAGTCGCCGGTGAACAGCCCGCCCCAGAACTCGTACTCGCTGCCGCGATAGCCGCCGGAGCAGAAGAAGCGCAGCTCCTGGATGCGCCCGGGATCGTGCTTGTAGAGCGGCTGCAGCGTCTCGGGATCGCGCTGCATGCGCATGCCGTAGACGAAGGGGCCGATGAAGCGGCCCTCGTGGAAGAGCTGCACGGTCTGCGGCGGCGCATAGGTGTAGCGGCGGTCGCGGTGCTGCAGCTCGTAGGGCGCGACGAACTCGGCGATGGCGGCGACGACGTAGAGGGCGAGCAGGAAGACGCCGGCGGCGACGGCGATGCGGTGGCGGGCGAGCTTCCACCACATCAGCTTCCACTGCGACGCCATGTAGAAGCGTTCCTGCTGCGGCGTCAGCGCCACCTCGGCCGCCGGCTCGAACGGCGCGTCGTCGACGAAGTGCGGCAGGCGGTTGCCGGTGTCGCCGGTGGCGCTCATCGCGTCACCCCGCCGGCGAGGCGGATGCGCGGATCGAGCACGGCCAGCAGCAGGTCGGAGATCAGCGTGCCGATCACCACCAGCAGGGCGAGGAACATCAGGAACGAGCCGGCGAGGTACATGTCCTGCGCGCGCAGCGCGTCGAGCAGCATGCGGCCGGTGATGTCGAGGTTGAGCACGATGGCGACGATGGCCGAGCCCGACACTACCTCCGGCAGGATCGAGCCGATGTCGGCGATGAACGGGTTGAGCGCCACGCGCAACGGGTACTTCCACAGCAGGCGGGTCGGCGGCAGGCCCTTGGCGCGGCCGGTGACGACGTACTGCTTCTGCAGTTCGTCGAGCAGATTGGCGCGCAGCCGGCGGATCATGCCGGCGGTGCCCGAGGTGCCGATGACGACGACGGGAATCCACAGGTGCTCGAGCACCGAGGCGATCTTGGTCCAGCCCCAGGGCAGCTCGCGCACCTCGTCGTCCATGATGCCGCCGATCGACACGCCGAACCATTCGCTGGCGAGGTACATCAGCACCAGCGCCAGCAGGAAGTTGGGCGTGGCGAGGCCGAGATAGCCGAACAGCGTGGCGACATGGTCTGAGACGCTGTACTGCCGCGTCGCGACGAAGGTGCCGATGACGAAGCTGACGACCCAGATGAAGATGATGGTCGCGGCGGTGACGACGACGGTGAGCGCGACGCGCTCGCCGATCAGCTCCGACACCGGCCGGCGGTGCTCGAAGGACCAGCCGAAGTCGCCCTGCAGCATGCCGCCGAGCCAGGCGAAATACTGTTCCACCGCCGAGCGGTCGAGGCCGAACTGTTGCCGCATGGCCTCGATCTGGCCGGGATCGACGGCCTCGCCGCGCGCCTTCATCTCGGCGATCATCGTCTCGAGATAATCGCCCGGCGGCAGCTGGATGATGATGAACACCAGCGCGCTGATCGCCAGCAGCGTCGGCACCATCACCAGCAGCCTGTGCGCGAGGTAAGAGAACATCGGGATTACGCGCTCACTTCCGCTTCGCCGGATCGGCCCAGAAGAAGGTATCGGGCAGGTAGATGCCGAAATGCGCGCCGGGATCCCACGCCCAGAAGCCCTTTTCCGGCACGTTGGCGAGGCCCTTGGCGACGACCACCGGCTGCTTGGTGCAGCAGACGATGCCGATGGTGAACACCTGCTCGGCGTTGATCGCCAGCATCTTCTCCCAGATGGCGCGCCGCGCGGCGGTGTCGCCGGCGAGCTTCCAGTCCTGGTAGAGGTCGAACAGCGACGCGGCCGCCGGCAGGTCGATGGCCTCGCCGGCCGCGCCCGCCGTCTCGCGGTACTGGCCCCATTTGGGCCACTGGTACTGCTCCTGCAGCGTCGGCGCGAACTCGGCCGGGTCCATGTCGGGCGAGGGGATGCCGTTCTCGACGCCGGACCACACCGCCATCTGCGTCTCCCCGGCGAAGATGCGGTTGCGGAAGACCTCGCGCTGCGACGGGCGGGTATGGATCTTGATGCCGATGTCGAGCCAGGAATCGTGGATCAGCTCGAGCACGTCGACCTGCTCGGATTCCTCGCCGGCCGTCTCGACGACGATCTCGGCGCGCCGTCCGTCGGGCAGCAGGCGCACGCCGTCCCTGTCGCGCCGGTCGAGGCCGGCGGCGTCGAGCAGTGCCCCGGCCTGCTTCGGGTCGAAGGCCGCCCAGGCGTCGCGGTACGCGTCGCGGAACAGCGGACTGCCGTCGGTCACAGTGTTCTGCGCCGGCGTGCCGAGACCGTAGAAGATGACCTGGTTGATCTCCTCACGGTCGATGGCGAGGGAGAGCGCGCGGCGCACGCGCACGTCGCGGAACAGCGCCCGCCACACCGGATCGGCGACGTTGAGGTTGGGGAACAGCGCCATGTGCGAGCCGAGCGATTCCTGCCACAGCCAGGTGTGGAAGCGCTGGCCGCCACCGGCCTGCCGCAGGAACGGGATGTGTGTCATGAACAGGTTGCGCGCCTGCAGGTCGAGTTCGCCGGCGCCGGCCTTGGCCGGGATCAGCTTGCCGTCGGCGATGCCCATCAGCACACGGTCGAGATAGGGCAACTGGTGCCCGGCCGCGTCGACGCGGTGGAAATAGGGATTGCGCACGAAGGCGAACTGCTGCGCCGGCGGCCGCACCGTGTTGAGCCACGGATTGAGCGTCGGCAGGTCGGGGTTGTCGAGGTCGTAGAGGTTGTCGCGGTTGTTGTGCAGCGCCGCCCAGCTCCGCAGGCGCCGCTTCTTCGCCTCCTCCTCCATCGCCTCGCGGCCGGCGTACTTCGCGTGGAACGGCTTGAGGTAGTGGGCGGGGCGGTAGATGTAGGGGTCGCGCGCGGCGGCGAGCGCCGGCAGGAACAGCGGATTGGGATCGGTCCAGGCGTAGCGCACGGTCGCCTCGTCGACGACGGTGAACGTCGGCAGCTTGCCGGCGGCCTTCATGAACGGCGGCGGCCCGAACGGCGACAGGTCCTTGTCGTTGGCCACATCCTCCCACCAGTAGCGGAAATCCTCGGCGGTGAAGGGGTGGCCGTCCGACCAGCGGTGGCCGGGCCGCAGATGGAGGGTGAAGACGCGCCCGTCCTCGACCTCGACGCGTTCGAGGATGTCGGGCTCCAGCTCGTAGTCGCGGTTCCAGCCGACGAGGCGGGCATAGCCGTAGACCGCCATCATGCGCGTGTCGCGCGCGCGCGACATGGCAATGCGCAGGTCGCCGCCGTACTCCCCCGTCACCTTGGGAGTCACGACGCGCGGCGCCGCCGGCAGGCGCTCGGCGACCGGCGGCAGCTTGCCCTCGGCGACGCGCGTGGCGAGGAACGGCGGCTCCAGCCAGTCGGACGCGCCCGCCGGCAATGCGGCGAGCGCGACAACCAGGGCCAGCAGGCCGCGCGGCAGCAACGCGTTCATGCCACGGCCGCCAGCGTGCCGGCTTCGGGGTCTGCGCGCACGAAGTGGCCCTCACCGACGGCGACGAGGCGGGGACGTGCCGAGGCATCGAGGGTGAAGGGCGCCGGCCAGGCCGCCGGATCGGAGGCGCGGCCCTCCATCAGCGCGTGCAGGTCGAGTCGGTGCGACGGGTCTGGCTCCGGCACGGCGGCGAGCAGCGCCCTGGTATAGGGATGCACCGGGTTGCGGAACAGCGCCGCACGCGGCGCCAGCTCGACCAGCCGGCCGGCGCACATCACGGCGATGCGATCGGCGATGTAGTCGACGACGGCGAGGTTGTGGCTGATGAACAGGTAGGTCAGGCCGAGGCGCGCCTTGAGGTCCTTCAGCAGGTTGAGGATCTGCGCCTGGATCGACACGTCGAGCGCCGAGACGGGCTCGTCGCAGATCAGCAGGTCGGGCTGCAGGGCGAGCGCGCGGGCGATGCCGATGCGCTGCCGCTGGCCGCCCGAGAAACTGTGCGGATAACGGTTGAGGAAGCGCGGATCGAGGCCGACGAGGCGCAGCAGCTCGCGCACCGTCTCGGCGCGGCTCGCCGTGTCGCCGAGGCCGTGGATGACCAGCGGCTCGGAGAGGATGTCGAACACCGTCATGCGCGGATTGAGCGAGCCGAACGGGTCCTGGAAGATGAACTGGATGCGGCGACGGAAGGCCATCAGCGCGTCGCCCTTCAGGGCCAGCACATCGACCGCGCGGCCGCGGTCGTTGAAAGTGACCGCGCCGGCGTCGGGCTCCAGGGCGCGCATGATCAGCTTCGACGTCGTCGTCTTGCCGCAGCCGGACTCGCCGACGAGGCCGAGGCACTCGCCGCGCCGCACCTCGAACGATACGTCCTCGACGGCGACGACGGCGCGATCCTCGCGTGGGCCGAACCAGCTGCCTTTGCGGATGTGGAAGCGCTTGGTAAGCGCGTCGACCTTCAGCAGCGGCCCGGCGGCGTCGGCGCCGTCGGGCCAGGCCACGCGCGCGTCGATCAGCCGCCCGGGCTCGGCCTTGATCTCGCGCAGCGGTACGAGCCGCTCGCCCGGCTGCATGTGGAAGCGTGGCACGGCGGCCAGCAGCGCCTTCAGGTAGGGGTGCGCCGGGGCGCGGTAGATGTCCTCCAGCGTGCCGGACTCGACGACGCGGCCGCGGAACATCACCACCACCTCGTCGGCCATGTTGGCGACGACGCCGAGATCGTGGGTGATGATCAGTACGGCCATGCCGAGCTCGGCCTGCAGGTCCTTGATGAGCTTCAGGATCTGCGCCTGGATGGTGACGTCGAGCGCGGTCGTCGGCTCGTCGGCGACGAGTAGCGCGGGACGGCAGACCAGCGCCATGGCGATCATCGCCCGCTGGCGCAGCCCGCCCGACAGCTCGAACGGATAGGTCCGCATGGCGCGGGCCGGGTCGGGGAAGCCGACGAGGCGCAGCATCTCCTGCGTCAGCTCGCGCCCTGTGCCTGTGTCGACGTCGCGGTGCAGGAACAGCGCCTCGCTCACCTGGTCGCCCACCGTGTGCAGCGGCGACAGCGAGGTCATCGGCTCCTGGAAGATCATCGAGATGCGACCGCCGCGGATCGAGCGCACGACCTTGCCGTCGGCCGGCAGCGCGGCGATGTCGAGCGTCGGTTCATCCGGGCGCGTCGGGTCGTCGAACAGGATGCGGCCGCCGCTGATGCGCGCGATCGGCGGCAGGATGCGCAGGATGGCCTGGCTGGTGACCGACTTGCCGGAACCGGACTCGCCGACCAGAGCGGTGGTGCCGCCCGGCCGGATGCGGAAGGAGACGCCGTCGAGCGCGCGCAGCGTGCCGCCGTGCAGGGCGAAGTCGACGGTGAGGTTCTCGACGCGGACGAGATCGTTCATCGTCGCCACTCCGCCGGGTCGCCCCAGCCGCCGTGCGGCAGCGCAGCGGAAACGCGCTCGCCCGTGCGCCCCTCGCCCAGCGCGGCGAGGTTGGCCTGCGTCGCCGCCGACAGCGCAACGCCGTTGGCCAGCGCGGCGCGCGTCGCGGCGGCGACGATCGCGGCGAAGCCGTCGAGCGCTGAGTCGACGCGCAGCCGCGCCCGGCCGGCGCCGAGGGTGAGCTGCATCCAGCCGTTCGCGCGGTCGCGCCGGGTCGAGTAGTAGGCGAGCTTCAAGCGGTCGAGCGCCGCCCAGTCGATACGCGCGGCGCGCGGCCCGCTCGCCGCCACGCCGCCGTCGTCGAGCGTCACCACGGTCGTCTGGCGCAGCGCCGTCCACGCGGCGAAGCCGGCGAACAGGGTCACCAGCGCGCCGAGCAGCCAGAAGGCGATGCCGCCGAGCGGCGCCAGCACTGCGCCGCCGCCGCACAGTGCCGCGCCGATGCCGGCGCGCACATAGTCGCCGGCCAGCGCCGAGGGCGGATAGCGCAGCGCCGTCATGGCGTGAACACGTCGGTAGCGGCGAGCCAGCGCGCGCCGCCATGCGCTGCGGTCGTGTCGATGAAGCGGGCGACGAAGGCCCAGGTGGCATCGTCCTGCGCGAGATGGTGCGTCAGCAGGCCGGTCGGCTCGTCGGCATCGACGCTGCCGACCCGCCGCGCGCCGAGATGCGCGACGGCGGCGCCGAGCACGCGCGCCTCGCCGGCGAAGCCGCGCGTGGCCCAGTCGATCGGGTCGACGTGGATATTGGCCTGCACGACGCCACGCACGGGATGACGGCGCGCGCGCGGCTTCGCCGTCGACAGGCCGGTGAAGCGCAGCTCGGGCAGTAGCGGCACGAGCGCCGGCGCGATGCGGTTCCACGGCGGCACCAGCACCGACGCGAAGCCCGGCCAGCCGGTCAGCGCATCGAGGCCCATCGCCAGCTCGGCGGCGATGTGGGCCGCGGGCCGCGTCGTGCCGAGTTCGATCTTGCGGTCGCCGGGATGGGCGATGTTGGTATGTGCCCAGCCGTGCTGGAGCACGGCCACGTCGCGTTCGCCGGCAAGGCGGTCGGCCAGCGCGCGCTCGGCGCCGAAGGGCACCACCGCGAGGGCCAGCGGCACGCCGGCGGCGCGCCGCAGGGCGAGCAGCCGGTCGAGCGCCGGGCCGGCCGAGCGCGCGTCGTCGTCGCGCCACCACAACGTGGCGGTGCGCCCGGCGCGATGCCAGCGGTCGAGTTCGGCACCGAGCGCGGCCCAGTCGGCCACGTCCTCGTCCCTCGCCGTGCTGTCCGCAACGAGCGTCGTCACGCCGGCTCTCCCCGTCGCTCCCGTCACCGGAGCCGGAGGCAGACTAGACGCTCGCCGCGAAAGGCGTAAGTCGCCACTTAGCCGCCGCGCAGGCCCGCCAGCGCCGTGCGCACCAGCGCCGCCGACCGGACGGCGCCGCCGGTGTCGAGCGTGACGCCGCCGGGCGGCGCGGCGGCCGCGCGGTCGATGGCGGCGGCGAGGCCGGCGGGCGTCATGTCGCGCTCGGCGACGACCTGCAGCGCGCCACGTTCGGCGAGCAGGCCGCAGCGCAACGTCTGCTCGCTTTCGAGGCCGCCGGCATAGGGCACCGCCACCGCCGGCACGCCGGCCGCCAGTACCTCCATCACCGTGTTGTAGCCGCCCTGGCTGACCGACAGCCGGCAATTGGCGACAAGGCGGCGGAAATCCGACCGCGCGCGCTCGACGACGACGCCGGCCGGCGCCGCCGCGACCAGCGCATCGAAGCGCCCGGCCGGCAGGTTGTGGCCGGCGAGCATCCGCCATGGCGCATCCGCCAGCGCCGTCAGCGGCCGTGCCGCCAGCGCCGCCTCGATCAGTTCGCTGCCGACGGCGCCGCCGCCGGTCGACACGATCACCTCGCCCCAGCCCGGCGCGCCCGGGCCTTCGCGCGGCGGCGGCGGATCGACGACGTAGCCGGTGTAGCGCGCCATGTCGGCGATCTCGGCCAGCCGCGGGAAGGTCGTCTCGAAGGGAATGAAGGCGGCGTCGCCATGCACCAGCACGAGGTCGAAGAAGCGGCGCAGGCGCGCCACCATCTCGTCGATGCGCTCGGGCTTGTCGGGCTCGACGAGGATGTCGCGCACCGAGGAGACGACCAGCGGCCGCGCCGGCATGGTGTGTGCCGCCTCCAGCAGCGGCTCGACCTCGAAGCGCATCTGGCGGCGGCCGAAGGGATACAGCTCGGCCAGCAGCACGTCGGGTCGCGTTTCGGCAAGGACGGCGAGCAGGCGGTCGCGCCGCGTCGCCTTCCAGGCATCGTCGATGCGCGCATCATTCTCGTCGACCAGCACCTTGAAGAAGCGGTCGGTCGCCCGCGTCGGCGGCAACTGCACGAAGCGCGTCACCCCTGGCGCGAAGCCGGGCACCGGCATGCCGCCGGAGACGAGGGTGACGGCGAAGCCCTGCACTTCGAAGGCGCGGGCGAGCGTCGCCGCGCGCATCAGATGGCCGATGCCGAGCAGATGCTGCACCCAGAACAGCAGGCGGGGCGTCACGCCGGCCCCCGGTCGAGCCGCAGGTTGAGGCGCAGCACCGACGGCGTGCCGTCGGCGGCGAGGGCGAACAGGTGCGCGGCCTTGCGCGACAGCTTGGCCGGCGGCGCGCCGCGCATGTCCCAGCCGGTGGCCAATGCGTAGGCGGCGCGGATGATGCCGCGATGGGCGACGATGAGGCGCGGCGTCCCGGCGGCGGCGATGTCGGCGAGCACGGCGGCGACCCGCGCGGCGACGGCGGCGGCGCTCTCGCCTCCCGGCGGCGCGGCCTCGGCGCCCATGGTGTCGATGTCGGGCTGGCAGTCGGCACGCAGCCGGCCGCTCCAGTCGCCCCAGTCGCGTTCGACCAGGCGGTCGTCGATGTCCGGCGCCGGGTGGCCGAGGATCGCCGCCGTCTCGCGCGCCCGGTCCAGCGGGCTCGCCAGCACGGCGAAGCCGGCGATCTCGGCGGGCATCCGCCACGACGCCACCATCGCCCGGCCGGCGTCGCTTAGCGGCGTATCGGCGCGGCCCTGCAGGCGTCCCTCGGCATTCCAGCCGGTCGGCCCGTGGCGGACGAAGGCGACGGTGGTCATGGCTCAGTTGAGCCGTTTGTGGCGCAGCACCGCCAGTGTCGCGTCGAGCAGCCCGGCGGCGTAGGCGATGTCGTGGCGCTCGGTGGCGAGCCGGCGCGCCACGCGGCCCATCTCCGCCCGCCGCGCCGGATCGTCGAGCAGTCGGGCGACGGCGGCGGCGAAGGCCGCGTCGTCGTCGGGCGCCGGCAGCAGGCCGCTGACGCCGGCCGAGACGACGTCCGGCACGCCGCGCGTGGCGCAGGCGACGACCGGCAGGCCGGCCGCCTGGGCCTCCACCAGTGCCATGCCGAAGGCCTCGCGCACCGCCGGCCAGGTCAGCAGGTCGCAGGCCGCGTAGAGCGCCGGCAGTTCGCCTTCCGGCACGAGGCCGAGATGGCGCGGCCGGCCGGGAATCGCGGCCTCCAGCGTCCGCACGATGTCGCCGCGCGCCGGGCCGTCGCCGGCGACGAGGAGGGTCCAGTCGCGGCCGGCGAGGCGGGCCAGCGCGGCGGCGAGGCGGCGGTAGGAGGCTTCCTTGTCGCCCGGCCGCATCATGCCGACGGCGAGCAGCCACGGCTTCGCCGGGTCGAGCGCATGGCGGCGGGCGAGGTCGGCCCGGTGCGCCGCCCGCCGTTCGGCGGCGGCCGCGAAGGGCGCCGTCTCGATGAACGGCCACAGCCTGCGCATCAGCACGGGCTGGCGGACGAGCGGGTACAGGCAGTTGAGGTCGTCGCTGTTGAGCGACAGCACGGCGTCGGCCCGCGCGATGGCATCGTTGGCGGCGCGGTAGCCGTGGTCCCAGCGGCCGCCGGCCTGCTTCGGCGCGCTCGACGCCTCGGCGATGAGGTAGGGGATGTCGAGGGCGTCGGCGACGGCCGGGCCGAGCCAGTCCGGTGCCTTGTGATAGACGTGGTAGGTCAGCCAGGCGCGCGGCTGACGGTCGACCGGCCGGCGCGCGATGCGCTCGGCGATGTGCCCGGCGAGGCGCAGCCCGACGCTGCCGATACGCGCCTGCCGCGCCGCGTCGCCGCCGCCGTCGCGCGAGCGGAAGCGGCAGACGATCTCGGGCTGGTGGCCGGCGAATTCCAGCGCCCGCATGAACAGCCGCCCGATGGTGCGGTCGCCGGAGGGCACGGGATCGTCCGGCGCCTTCATCGGCGCGTAGAAGGCGACACGCATCGTGTCCTACTCGGCGGCGCGGGCGGGCGCCGCGGCGCCGGCCGGAACATGGGCGCGCAACAGCGTGGCGATGCGGTCGAAGCCGGCCTGGGCATCGAAGTCCGCACGGACGCGCCGCTCGCCGGCCGCGGCCAGAATCGCGCGCCGGGCGGGATCGCGGATCAGGCCGGCAAGCTGCGCGGCCAGCGCGGCGGCGTCACCCGGCGGCGTCAGCGTGCCCGTGACGCCGTCTTCGATCAGCTCCGGGATCGCCGCGACGTCGGTGGCGAGCACCGCCACGCGCTGCGTCTGCGCTTCCATCAGCACGTTGGGCAGGCCGTCGCGGTCGCCGCCGCGGGCGATGCGGCTGGCCAGCACGAACAGGTCGGCCTCGGCCAGCGCCGCCAGTACGCCCTCCTGCGGCTGGCGGCCGCGCCACTCGATGCGGTCGGCAATGCCGAGGCGCAGGGCCTGGCTCTTCAGCGACTTGCCCAGCGGGCCGCCGCCGATCTGCACCAGCCGCCAGTGCAGGTCGCGCGGCAGCAGCGCGAGCGCGTCGAGGAGGTCGTCGGTGCCCTTCTTCTCGACCAGGCGGGCGACCGAGAGGAGGCGCACGGGGGCGGCCGGGTCGTTGCCGTCGCGTAATTGTGCGGCGGCCTGCGGTGCCGGAAAGCGGGCGAGGTCGAGGCCGTGGCGGACCAGCGCCACCTTGTCCGGGGTGTCGGCGAGGCTTTCCAGCCGGGCATGACCGTAGGCACTACAGGTGACCGCGAAGGCGGCGTCGGCCAGCTTGTCGGCGACCTCGCGGTCGGGCGTGGTCCAGATGTCCTTGGCGTGGGCCGACACTCCATAGGCGAGGCCGCGCAGCGCGCCGGCATAGCGTGCCACGGAGGCCGGCGTGTGCAGGTAGTGGACGTAGAGGAAGGCGACGTCCCGGGGCAGCTCGGCCGCCAGCACCAGCGCCTGACCCCAGCGCCGGACGCGGTTCGGCCTCGGATCACGTGCGAGATCGGACAGGAACAGGGCGCGCGCGCGGCGATAGCCGGGCAGGTGCCGGGCGGCGCGCCAGCCGGCGAGCACACGCAGCGGTGCCCGCCACAGGTATTCCGGCAGATAGTGGACCGGCGCCGCGATGGCGCGATGCATGGCATGCACCGCGCCGTCGGTCGGCTGGCGCAGCGAGACGATGGTCAGCGCGAGACCGCGCCGCTCCAGCCCGAGGATCTCCTGGGCGATGAAGGTTTCGGACAGGCGCGGGTAGCCCTTGACGAGGACAGCGATGCGCACGGGCGGTTCCTGTGGCGCGGCGGCTGCGGCAGTCGAAGCACGGACGCCGCCGGCGGGCAAGCCCCGGGGCGCTCGCGCCCACGCCTAGAGCGGCAGGACGACGCCCCAGCGTGTCCGCGACTCGCTGCCACCGCTGGCCGTCGGCTGCGGCCCGTCGGCGCATGCCGCGAGCAGGGACAGGAGCGACAGCAGCAGCAGGACGCGCGGGCCGGACCGTCCGGTGCGACGGCGCATCACTTGGTGTTGCGGCCGCGCGCGGCGCTGGCGCCGTCGCGGCGGGCCAGCCGGACGCCGCGCCCGCGCCGCCGGCCGATGGCCAGCGCGACCAGCCGGTTGACGCTGCCGAGGCCGTCCAGCAGGCCGGGCAGCACAACCTCGGAGGGCCGCGGCTGCTGCGGCAGATGGCGCAGCGCGGTGGCCATCGCCCGCCAGTCGGCGGTCCGCTCGTCGTCGGCGATCATCGGCTCCGGCACCAGCATGCGCACGAGGCCGAGCGCCTGGGTGCGGGCGGCGCGGATGAACTGCTCGCGTCGCGGCCGGGTGCGCGGCACCAGCACGCCGCGTTTGTCGAAGGACAGGATCTCGCAGAAGGTGTTGTAGCCGCCCATGGCGACGATGCCGGACGCCGCCGCCAGCAGCCATTCCGGGTGGCTGTCGAAGATGATCGACTCGACGTTGTCGAGACGCGCGATGCGGGCGTTGAAGGATGCCTGCACCTCGGGGTCGAGGAACGGCCCGAACATGAAGAAGGCCGGCAACGGCAGGCCGCGGTCGGCCTCGTAGGCGCGCAGGACCCAGTCGAACATCGCCTCGCCGTCGCCGCCGCCGCCGGCGGTGACGAGGATGAACGGCTGGCCGCCGAAGGGCAGGGCGCCCTGGTTGGTGCCGGACGGCAACTCGCGCCGCAGGTAGCCGGTGTAGACCATCTTGCGGCGCACGGACTCCGGCAACCCGAGGCCGTCGAGCGGATCGACGATCTGCGGCAAGCCGTAGACCCAGATCTCGTCGTAAAGGGCCTCCAGCGTCGGCACCACGCCCTTGCCGTTCCACTCCGGGCCGAGAAGCTGAGGGTCGTCGACGATGTCGCGCAGGCCGAGCACGAGCGTCGTGCCGCGCGCCTTGAGCATGTGCAGCGTTTCGAGCACCTCGCCGCGCAAACCGTGCGGTTCCTTGTCGACGATGAAGACGTCGGGGTCGAACGCCGCCGCCGTGCGCTCGATGATCGCGGCGCGCAGCGCCACGGTCTCGTCGATCGCCATCGGCAGCTTGAGCGACGTGTACTCGCCGTTCTGCAGCTTCACGACGCCGGGAATGCGGACGAAATCGACGCGCTCGGTGAAGTCGAAGCTGCCGATGATGGGCGAGCCCGAGAGGATCAGCACGGAAAGCTTCGGGTCGGCACGCACCATCGCGTGGGCGATCTCGCGGCATCGCCGCAAGTGGCCCAGGCCGAACGTGTCGTGGCTGTAAATGAGAACCCGTCGACTGTCGGGCATCGACGGCCCCCCCTGACTTGCCCCCACTGACGCGGCGGGACTATGGCACACGCGGGGCGGTCGCGGAAAGCGGCCCTTGCCCGGGTGGATTTGCCGGGTGCGGCGACCCCGCGCTATCGTCCGGCGGCCGCGCCGCTTGTACGAGGCGCGTGTATCGGGGACTGACGGCGTTGAGCGATCAACTCGACCGCAACATGTTCGGTTTCGTGCTGCGGCACAGCCGGCGCGACCAGCTTTATCTGCTGGCGCTGATCATCGCCTCCTACCCGATCCAGTTCCTCGTCTACGATTCGACCAAGGTCATCATCAACAAGGCCATCGGCGGCAAGGGGCCGCCGTTCGAGGCATCGTTCTTCGGCCTCCTCAATTTCAGCCTCGACGTCGACCAGATCACGTTCCTGCTGTCGCTGTGTTTCGTCTACCTGTTCGCCGTCATCGCCAACAACGGCTTCAAGAACTGGATCAACAACGTCCGCGGCCGCAACGCCGAGAAGCTCGTGCGCCGGCTGCGCTACATGCTCTATACGCGCATCCTTCGCTTCCCCCTGCCGCACTTCAAGCGGACGAGCCAGGGCGAGCTGATCTCGATGATTACCGGCGAGGTCGAGCAGGTCGGCAACTTCTTTCCCGGCGCCATCGCCGACCCGGTGTTCCTCGGTGGCCAGCTTGCCGTGTCGACCATGTTCATCCTGGCGCAGGACTGGATGATGGGACTGATCGCCTTCGCGGTCTTTCCGATCCAGATGTACGTCATCCCGAAGATGCAGAAGAAGGTCAGCGCGCTGTCGAAGCGTCGCCAGCGCGAGGTGCGACGGCTGTCCGACCACCTCGGCGAGACCGTCAGCGGCATCGTCGAGGTGCACGCCAACGACGCCTCGGGGCTGGAGCGCGCGCGCCTCGCCGACCGCCTTGGCGTGATCTACACGGTCCGCCTCGAGATCTTCTTCCGCAAGTACGCCATCAAGGCGCTCAACAACCTGCTCGACAAGGTCTCGCCGTTCTTCTTCTACTCGATCGGCGGCATCCTCGTGATCCAGGGCGACATCACGCTGGGTGGCCTCGTCGCCGTCATCGGTGCGCAGAAGGACATGGCGGCGCCGTGGAAGGAGCTGCTCAACTGGTATCAGGCGCAGGCCGACGCCACCGTGAAGTACGAGCAGGTGGTGAGCCAGTTCGAGCCGGGCGGCCTGCTCGACCAGAAGCTGCTCGACGCCCATCGCGACGAGGCGGTACCCCCGCTCGACGGACCGGTGCGCCTGGCCACCGCCTCGCTGGTCGACGAGGACGGCATCCGGCGCGTCGCTGGCGTATCGCTGGAGTTCACGCTCGCCGACCATATCGCGGTCGTTGGCGGGCCGACCTGCGGCAAGGACGACCTCGCCCGCCTGCTGGCGCGCCTCGCCATGCCGACGTCCGGACGTATCACCGTCGGCGACGCCGACCTCGCCGCGCTGCCCGAGGCGGTGACCGGCCGCCGCATCGGCTGGGTCGACCAGTCGGCGGCGCTGCAGTCGACGTCGGTGCGCGAGAACCTGCTCTACGCCCTCAAGCAGCGGCCCGTCCGCCCGGCCGCTTGCGCGCCCGAGGAAGCGGCGCAGCGCGAGAAGGACATGGCCGCCGCGCGATTGGCCGGCAACTCGGCGCAGGACTACGCCGCCGACTGGGTCGACTACGAGAGCGCCGGGGCAGCCGGACCCGAGGACCTCATGCCGCGCCTGATCGCGGCGCTGGAGCTGGTCGAGCTGAGCGACGACGTCTACCAGATGGGCCTGCGCGGCACGGTCGATCCGGCCGACAGGCCCGACATCGCCGAGGCGGTGCTGACCGCACGCGCCGCGCTGGCCGACCGGCTCGCCGATCCGGCCTATGCCGGCCTGGTCGAGCGCTTCGATCCCGAGCGTTACAACGCCAACGCGACGATGGCGGAGAACCTGCTGTTCGGCACGCCGACGGGCACGGCGTTCAAGATCGACACGCTGGCCGGCAACGCCTGGGTGCGCAGCGTTCTCGACAAGGTCGGGCTGACCGACGAGCTGGTCGAGGCCGGCCGCGAGGTGGCGCAGACCATGGTCGACATCTTCGCCGACCTGCCGCCCGGCCACGAATTCTTCGAGCGCTATTCCTTCATCTCCTCCGACGAGCTGCCCGAGTTCCGCACCCTGCTCGGCCGCGTGGCGAGCCTCGCGCCGGCGGCGATGTCCGCCGCCGACCGCGGTCGCCTGCTGGCGCTGCCGTTCATGGTCATCCCGGCGCAACACCGCCTCGGTGTCGTCACGCCCGAGCGCGAGGCGAAGCTGATCGAGGCCCGCAAGCTGTTCCGCGCCGAGCTGCCCGACGATCTCGCCGGCGAGGTCGAATTCTTCGACCCCGCGCGCTACAACGCCGCCGCCTCGCTGCAGGACAACATCCTGTTCGGCAAGCTCGCGCACGGCCAGGCGCAGGCGGCGCAGAAGATCGGCGCCCTGGTCGCCGAGACGCTCGACAGCATGTCGCTGCGCGGCGCGGTGATGGAGGCCGGTCTCGGCTATCATGTCGGCGTCGGCGGCAGCCGCCTGTCGACGGTGCAGCGCCAGAAGCTGGCCTTCGCCCGCGCCCTGCTGAAGCGGCCCGACCTGCTCGTCGTCAACGAGGCCGCGGCGGCCTTCGATGCCTCGCTGCAGGCGCGGATCGTGCGCCGCCTGCTGGCGGCGCGCGAGGCGAAGGGCGTCGTCTGGGCGCTGTCGCGGCCGCGACTGGCCGAGGCCTTCGGGCGCGTCCTGGTGATGGAGGACGGGCGGGTCGTCGAGGACGGCACATGGGACGAACTCAACCGCGAGGGCACGCGCCTGCATGCCCTCGCCAGCGCGGCATGAGGCGCGCCCGGCGCCGCTACGGGGGAGAATGGCGATGACGCTCAACGAGGAAGTCGAGCTGCTGCGCAAGATCCCGCTCTTCGCCAAGGTCGAGCCGTCGAAGCTCAAGCTGCTCGCCTTCACCAGCGAGCGCGTCAGCTACGAGGCCGGACAGGCGCTGTTCGCCCAGGGCGACATGGGCGACGCCGCCTACATCATCGTCGACGGCGAGGCCGACGTCGAAGTGGCGACGCCGTCGGGTCCGCTGGTCGTCGCCACGCTCGGGCGCAACGACTTCGTCGGCGAGATCGCCATCCTCTGCGACGTGCCGCGCACGGCGACGGTGCGGGCGAAGACGAAGCTGGTGACGCTGCGCATCGCCAAGGACCTGTTCTTTCGCCTCGTCACCGAGTTCCCGCAGATGGCGGTCGAGATCATGCGCGAACTGGCCTCGCGCCTCGAGCACACCACGGCCCAGTTGCGCGAGGCGCGTTCGCAAGCGCGCGCATGAGCCGCCTCGACAGCGCCATCCGCCGCCTCGAGGCGCAGCGCGCCTGCCTCGACTTCGTCTGTGGCGCCGTCGCCGCCGTCCCCGGCGTGGTCCTCGAGGCCGGGCTCGGCAACGGCCGCACCTACGATCACCTGCGCTCGCGCCTGCCGGGCCGCGAGATCTTCGTCTTCGACCGTCAGGTCGACGCGCACCCGGACTGCATTCCCGATGCCGCGCATCTCTTCCTCGGCGACCTGTTCGACCGTCTGCCCGACGCCATCGCCCGCCTCGGCCGCACGGCGGCGCTGATCCATTCCGACATCGGCACCGGCGAGCCGGAGCGCAACGCCCGAGTCGCCGCCGCGCTGGCGCCGCTCTACGCGAAACTTCTTGTCGGCGGCGGCCTGCTCGCCAGCGACCAGGCAATGCCCGCCGAGGCATGGGCAGAGATTCCCCTGCCGCCGGGCGTGCCGCCCGGCCGCTACTTCCTTTATCGGGCGAAGGGGTAGCGGCGCTTCAGCGCCGCGCCTTCAGGGCCGGTGCCGTCGCGTCGTCCACCGGCGCGGCGGCAACGCGGGCGCGCAGTGCGGGGTAGCGGGCGAGCAGCGCGGCGCAGGTGGCCATCCGCTCGCTGTCGGCGAACATCGGCACGCCGGCGTTCTCCATCGCGCGGAACCAGTCCGGCCCTGCCTCCAGCGTGCCCATCATCGAGTGCAGGAAGGGCAGACCCGCCGCACGGGTTCGCGTGGCGAGGCTGGCGAGTGCGGCGATGACGGGACCGGCGTCGACCATGAACGGCACCACATGGATGCCGAGAATGGCGTCGAAAGCGTCGCGGCCGGCGGCGAGCGCGGCTTCCAGCGCGGCGACGAAGCGGTCCTCGCGGGCGTCCGCCAGCAGGTCGAGCGGGTTGGCGACCGCGGCCTCGGGTGGCAGGCCGACGCGCAGGGCGGCGGTCATTGCGGCAGGCAGCGGCACGAGGTCGAGGCCGCCGGCGCTGGCACGGTCGCTGGTCAGCACGCCCGGCCCGCCGGAATTCGACAGCACGAGCACGCGCCGGCCAGGCAGGCCGTCGGGATGGAACCCGAAGCCCTTGGCGGCGAGCAGCAGGTCGGCCAGGGAGCGCACGCGCAGCAGGCCGCAATCGGCGGCATAGGCCTCGATGGCCGCGTCGTCGTTGGCGGCGGCGCCGGTGTGCGCAGCCGCGGCGGCGGCGCCCGGCGCCGTGGCGCCGCCGAACAGCGCGACGACCGGCTTGGTTGCGGCGACGCGGCGGGCGATGGCGCGCAGGCGGCGCGGGTCGGCGACCGACTCGATGTAGAGCAGCACCGCGGCGATGGCGGGATCGGCGCCGAGATGCTCGAGGTGGTCCTCGATGCCGAGCTGCAGGCCGTTGCCGACCGACACCAGCGTCGAGACCGGCAGGCGCTCGGCGTTGGCCCGCGCGATGGCCTCCTCGATCAGTGCCCCGGACTGCGAGACGAAGGCGATGCCGCCGCGCGGTCCGGGGCCCGGCGGCAGGTCGCGGAAGAAGGTCGGCGCGTGCGGCCAGGCGGCATCCATGTGGATGAGGCCGGCGCAGTTGGGCCCGGCGACGGTGATGCCGGTCTCGGCGACAACGGCGCGCAGCGCGGCATCGCGCGCGCGGCCTTCCTCGCCGGCCTCGGCGAAGCCGCCCGGCAGCACGAGGACATGACGATGGCCGGCCGCGGCGGCCTCGCGCACCACCTCGACCACGGCATCGGGGCGGACGACGACGACGACGAGGTCTGCCGGCGGCGAGACCGCGCCGATGGCGGCGACGGCATCATGGCCGAAGATGCGGCCGCCGCGCGGATTGACCGGCACCACGCGGCCCCGGTAGCCGGCTCGGGCGATCATCTGCATCACCGCCCCGCCCGACGAGGTCGGCCGTTCGCCCGCGCCGACGACGGCGATCGAGCGCGGGGCGAAGAAGGGACGCAGATCGGTCATGTGTGGCTCCGCGTCCGGTGCGGCCCCTCATCCTTCGACAGGCTCAGGATGAGGATACTACTGGGCAACGTTTCCCCATCGCCTCACCCTGAGCTTGTCGAAGGGCGAGGCGATCAGCGCGCTGCGTTACACATCCAGGTCCACGATAACCGGCACGTGGTCGGAAGCCTGCGGCCAGTCGCGCGCGTCGGTGTGAATCTGAGCGGCGGCCAGCTTCGGCGCCAGCGCCGGCGTCACCCAGATGTGGTCGAGCCGGCGGCCGCGATTGGTCGCCCGCCAGTCGCGGGCGCGGTAGCTCCACCACGAATAGAGCTTCTCCGATGCCGGCACGAAATGGCGCACGCCGTCGACCCAGTCGTGCGCCGCCTGCAGCCGGCCGAGCTTCTCGACCTCGACGGGCGTATGGCTGACGACGTCGAGCAACTGCTTGTGCGACCAGACGTCGTGCTCGAGCGGCGCGACGTTGAAGTCGCCGACGACGATGCGCTTGGCCTTGGTCGTCGCCTCCGAGGCCCACCACGCCGCCTGCGAGTCGATGAAGTCGAGCTTGTGAGCAAACTTGTCGTTTACGGCCGGGTCGGGAATGTCGCCGCCAGAGGGGATGTAGAGGTTGTGCAGCTCGATGCCGCCCGGCAGCCGGGCGAAGGCGTGCCGGCAGTCGGTCTTGCCGCACCAGTCGCGCCCGCCGACGTCCTTCAGCGGCAGCTTCGACAGGATGGCGACCCCGTTATAGCCCTTCATGCCGCGCACGGCGCGGTGCGGAAACAGGTCGGCGAGCCCGTCATGCGGAAACAGCTCGTCGGGCACCTTGGTTTCCTGCAGGCACAGCACGTCCGGCCGCAGCTCTTCGGCCAGCCGCCGCACCAGCGGCAGGCGCAGCCGCACCGAGTTGATGTTCCAGGTGGCGATACGCATGACGCGTTACCCCGGTGGTGGCGCCTGCCGCGCGGGCGGCGTCAGGCGATGCGGATGTCGATGCCCGACAGGCCCTCGATCGAGCCGGTCATGCGGTCGCCCGACACCACCGGACCGACGCCCTCGGGCGTGCCGGTGTAGATCAGGTCGCCCGGCGCCAGCTCGATCAGCCCGGACAGATTCGAAATCGTCTCCGGCACGTTCCAGATCATCTTGGACAGGTCGGAGTCCTGCTTCGCCGTGCCGTTGACCTCGAGCCGGATGCGGCCCTTGCCGATGTGGCCGACCGCGGCGACGGGATGGATGGCGCCGATCGGCGCCGAACGGTCGAAGGCCTTCCCCATGTCCCACGGCCGGCCCTTGTCGCGCATCGCGCCCTGGATGTCGCGGCGCGTGAGATCGATGCCGCAGGCATAGCCCCAGACGTGGTCGAGCGCGCGTTCCTGCGCGATGTCGCGGCCACCCTTCCCGATGGCGACGACCAGCTCCATCTCGTAGTGGCAATTCTTCGTCTTCGCCGGGTAAGGGATGGTCGCGCCGGTGAAGACGATCGCGTCGGCCGGCTTGGTGAAATAGAACGGTGGCTCGCGCAGGTCGCTGCCCATCTCCTTGGCGTGCTCGAGATAGTTGCGGCCGACGCAGAAGATGCGGCGCACCGCGAACTGCTTGTCGGACCCCGCCACGGGGACGGACACGACGGGCGGCGGCGGCAGGACGTACTCCATGGCGATCTCCGGGACGCGACGCGGACAGGACGCCCGCGCGAAGGGTCAGAACAGGTAGTACCGTCCGGCGACGATGCCAAGCGGCCATCGTCCGGCGGCGAACAGGCGGTATTTGGCGGCGAAGGCATGGTCGCCGGCGAGCGTGCCGCCGGCGGCCAGCAGCAGCGCGGTCTGGTAGCAGGCCTGCGCGGCGGCGCCGGCCGCAACGCGCAGTAGCGCGGCGTCGGCGACGCCGCTGCGCGCCGCCGCGACGGCGGCCGCGCCGTGGACGATCGTGCCGGCGGCATCGGTCACGCCCGTCAGCAGGTCGAGCAGCGCCGACTCGCCGCCGGCCGCGGCGACGGCCGGCGCGCGCAGCGCGGTGCGCGCGGCCTCCTCGGCGTCCCACCAGCGGCGGTCCCAGGCGGGATCGGCCGCGACGGCGGCGGCTTCGCGCCAGCCGGCGACGGTGGCGATGCCGACCGCCGCGCCGTCGAGCGTCGCAAGGCCGAGGCCGGCGAGCCAGGCCGCCGCGTCGGCCACCTCGCCATCGGTCAGCGCCTCGCCGGCCGCGGCAAACCACGATTGCTGGGCGAGGCCGCGCGCGAAGCCGTCCAGCCGAGCGGCAGGATTGCGCCCGTCAGTGTCCGCGTTGGCGCGCGCTGCCTGGACCGGCTCCCTCGCCTCGTGGGCGGGGCAGCCGGGACCGGAGGCCGGGCGCCGCGGCAGGGCTGTAATCCGTTCGATCACGCCGCCTCGGCCGGCAGCGCCGGCAGGGTGAGGCCCAGCTTCGTCACCAGCTCGCGGGCGCGGGCGACGTAGTCGGCGCGCATGTCCTCGTTGGTGCGCTGCTTGATGCCCCATTTGCGGAAGATGGCGTTGTTGCGCGAGCCGGCGCCGCCGAAGAACGGCGGCAGCATCGGGAAGTAGCGATCGATGGCGTCCTGGATGGCACGCTTGCCCTCGGGCGTGGCGATCATCTCGCGCGTGAAGTCCTCGCCGAACTGCGCGTGGAAGCGCTCCTCCGGCATGGTCATGCGGGCGAGGTTGCGCAGCGGATGGAAGGTGCAGTGCAGCAGATCCTCGACCTGCAGGATCTCGGCGAGGTCGGCGAGCAGCTTGATGACGCAGAACTCGGCCCAGCTCTGCAGCGGGAACTCGAAGATCGACAGCGGCCTCTTGTCGCCGCCCGGCACCATCTCGTCGGCCGGCACCCCGATCTTCTCGCCCAGCTCGCGGAAGCGGACGTGGTGGCCGTACTCCTCCATCGCCACGCGGCAGGTCAGCCACTTGGCGTAGGGCGTCGGCGCCAGCGCGATGGCCGGCTCGTCGAACACCTGCGCGCCGTACAGCTCGTTGATCGCGTGGCTGCGGACGATCTTGCGGATCGCCGTGCGGTACTCCTCGGGCTGCACGTCGAACTCCTCGACGGTCCGCACCACGGGAATCGTCACGTCGCTCATGGCACGCTCCTCGCTCGCGCCCGCCTCACAGCACGGGCTCGGTGTTGAAGGCTTCGAGGTCGGTCTCCAGCGGCACGAAGCCGGGTTCCAGCGCGCGCCGCACGGCATCCCAGCCGGCATCGGCGTGGACGGCCTGCCGCGCCGGGCGCGGCTGCGAGAACAGGAATACCTCGCGGCCGCGCACGCCAAACACCTGTCCGGTCACGTCGCCGGCATCGGGGCCGGCGAGCCAGCCGACGAGGTTGCCGACATGCTCGGCGCCGATCTTCAGGGCGCGTTCCTTGTAGGCGGACTGCGCCTCGTTGGCCGGCTTGATGGTGTCGGTGACGCGCGTGTGCGCGAAGGGCGCGACGGCATTGGCGGTGACCTGCGAGCGCGCCATATCGAGCGCCGCCACCCGCGTCAGGCCGACGAGGCCGGCTTTGGACGCGGCGTAGGCGGACTGCCCGTAGTTGCCGTAGAGGCCGGCGGTCGAAACGATGGTGACGATGCGGCCCCAGCGGTAGCCCTCGCCGCCGCCGCGCCCGGCCTTGCCGTTGTCGCGCAGCACCGGCGTCGCCGCCGCCAGCAGGTAGAAGGCGGCCGACAGGTTGTTGGCGATCACCGCGTCCCAGTCATAGGGGTCGGCGCGGAAGACGAAGGCGTCACGCAGGATCGCGGCGTTGCTGACGACGATGTCGAGACCGCCGAAGCTGTCGACCGCCGTGTCGACCAGTGCCTTCGCCGCCGACGGACTGGCGACCGACTCGGTAAAGGCCGCCGCCCGCGCGCCCAGCTCGTCCGCCAGTCCGGCCGCCACGCCGGGATCGGCGCCGTCGCCGCCGATCGAGGTGCCGCTGTCGGCGATCACCACCGATGCGCCGCGCGCGTGCAGGCCGCGCGCGATCGCCGCGCCGACGCCCCTTCCCCCGCCGGTGACGACGGCCACCCGCCCGGCGAGATCGCCGGTCGCATTCTCGTTCATGATGCCCCCTCCCCCAGCGCCGCGACGAGCGCGGCCGCGCCATTTAGGCTGGCGCGTTCGGCTTCGGTATAGAAGGCATCGGCGAAAATGTCGTGTCTGGAAAGTCCACGCTCGATGAGCATGGCGGTCGCCGCCTCGACCATCACGGGCGGTCCGGCGAGGTAGGCGTGGGTACCGTCGAGGTCGCCGAGGCGGCTTTCGGCATGGGCGTGGACGAAGCCGGCCGGGCGCGTGCTGCCGGCGTCGGGCTCCGACAGCACGATCTCGTAGGTGAAATTGTCGTGCGCGGCAGCCAGCGCGGCCAGCGCCGCCTCGCCATAGACGTCGCGCTCGGCCCGCGCGCCGAAGAACAGCCGCATCGGCTGCGCCATGCCGGCCGCCAGCGCCGATCGCAGGATGGACAGCACGGGGGCGAGGCCCGAGCCGCCGGCGATGGCGATGATCGGGCCGGTGTGGCGCGCGCGCAGGTGGGCGATGCCGAATGGCCCCTCGACCGTCACGGCCTCGCCGACGGCGAGCGAGCGGGCGACGTAGGCGCTGGTGGCGCCGCCCGGCATGTGGCGGATGTGGAATTCGAGCATGGCCTCGTCGGGCCGGTTGGCCATCGAGTAGTCGCGCGGCTTCTGGCCGGCGAAGGTGACGGAGGCATACTGGCCGGCGGTGAAGTCGAACGGCCCGCCGCCCTCGACGGCGAGGCGGACGATGCGCGTGTCGTGCGTCGCCTGCTCGATGGCGACGACGCGGCAGGCCAGCGTGCGGCGCGGGTGCACGGCGGCGTCCTCGCTGTCCTGCCAGGACAGCTCGGCGTCGCTCCACGGCACTGCCCGGCAGGCGAGGATCAGGCCCTGCGCCCGCTCGGCCTCGGTCAGGGCATAGTCGGAATAGGGCGACAGCTCGACCTCGCCGTCATGCAGGGTCGACTTGCAGGCGCCGCAATTGCCCGACTGGCAGCCATGCGGGTAGTCGATCCCCTGCCGCAACGCCGCGACGAGGATTGTCTCGCCGGCCTCGACATCGATCGTCGTCGCGGCCGGCCGTATGGCGACGCGAAAGCCCATGGTTCGGCCCTGCCCGGATTTCGGCCACCCTATCGCAAACTAGTTCGTGTTGCCAATTATTATAGCAACAAAGCGCCTGTTGGCCGGCCAAAAAAGACGCCCCGGCCAGGGGGGGCGGCCGGGGCGTCCGATTTGCTCCGCGGAGCGTTCGGCGGCATCGCGTTTGCCGCCGTCCGGCCGCTGCGGCGACCGGATCTGGAGTCAGGAGGTAGGGTGGCCAGTGGCCTTCGCCAAGGGGGGCTGTGGCAGATTCGCCACAAGCGGTGGAAAACCGTCGGCCTCTCGGGTCTCAGGCCACCCGGTCGCGGGCCGTGCGGGCGACGGCGCGGGCGCGGCAGGCCTCGCCGAATTGGCGGAACAGTGCCTCGGAGAAGGCGTCGCCACGGGCGCCATGCTCGGCATGCCACTGCACGCCGATGGCGAAGGCCCGCGCGGTGCCGATGCGGATGCCCTCGACGACACCGTCGTCGGCCACCGCCTCGACGATGACGCCCGGCGCCAGCCGATCGAGGCCCTGGCCGTGCAGCGAGTTGACCATGAAGCCCCTGGGGTCGAGGCCGGCGTCGCGCGCCCAGCGCTCGAACCAGCCGCCGGGGATGCAGCGCACGGGATGGCGCGGGCCGACGCGCTCCTCCATCGGCGCGTTGATCCGCATGCGGTGATCGCGCACGCCTTCGACTTCCCAGAGATAGGGATGCAGCGAGCCGCCGAGTGCGACGTTCATCTCCTGGATGCCGCGGCAGATGCCAAGTACCGGCACGCCCCCCGCGAGGGCGGCGCGCACAAGGGGCAGCGTGGTGGCGTCGCGCTGCGGGTCGCGCAGCGTGCCGTCACGGAACGGCGCGCCGTCGTAGTGGTGCGGCTCGACGTTGGAACGGCCGCCGGTCAGCAGCAGGCCGTCGAGGCGGTCGAGCAATCCGCGTACCGGATAGAGGCCGCCGGACTCGTCGGTGCCGATCGAGGCGAGCAGTACCGGGATGCCGTCGGCGCCGTCGATCACGGCGGTGACATAGCGGTGCGAGACGCCATGCACGTCGATGCCGTTGAACTGCCGCATGTCGCCGGCGATGCCGATCAGCGGGCGCTGGGAAGGGGCGGGCATGGCGGCAGGCGGACTTGCGGCGGGACCGTCACGGGACGGTCACTTTGCTAGCACGGCGGCGCGGCGTTTCGATACCGCGCGCTGGGCCAAAGACTGTCAATTGTTGGGATTGACCGGCCGGCCCAGGTTGGGATCGACGATCGAGAACTCGTCGCGGTCGATCGGCACGCCGAACTGCGGCTGCATCAGCGCCACGTCGACGGTCGCGCCCTGCGCGTCGATCACCCGCCAGCGGGCCAGCCGCAGGGGCTGCTCCTCGAACTGCAGAGTGATCGAACCCGAGGCCGGTGCCTTCGCTTCGACGAGGGTGAGCTGGATGACGCCCTCGCGCTTGCGGAAGTCGGTGATCTTCAGGCCGTCGCCGAAGTCGATGCGCTCGCGCAGCAGGAAGGCGGCCGGCGTCTCGGACACCGGATAGAAGCTGGTCTGCGCCAGCTCCTTGTCGTGGTGCATGATCCACATGCCGCTGGCGACCAGCAGCGCCGGGTTCGGCGGATCGTACTCGACGCGCAGCTTGTCCGGCCGGCGCAGCAGCAGCCGGCCCTCGGCGCGGCCATCGGCGGAAAACTGCACGAAGCGGGAGTCCAGCGTCGTCAGCCCGTTGAGCCAGGCCTCGACCTTCGCGACGTCGGCCTTCTGCGCCGGTCCCGGCGGCGTCTCGGCGGCGGCGGGTGCGATGGCCGCGGCGGCGAGCAGGAGGACGGCGGCGATCGTTCGCAGGATATGCATCCCCGCCATATAGGCGCCCGGCCGCGGCAAGCCAAAGGCGGAGTTGCGGCGATGTCGCGGCGCGGCGGCCGTCACCGCGAATGGTCGCCGACCAGCACCTCGCGCTTGCCGGCGTGGTTGGCCTGGGTGACCACGCCCTCCTTTTCCATGCGCTCGATGAGGCGGGCGGCGCGGTTGTAGCCGATCTGCAGGTGGCGCTGGATGAAGCTGGTCGAGGCCTTGCCCTCGCGCGCCACCAGCGCCACGGCCTGGTCGTAGAGGTCCTCGCCGCCACCCTCGCCGTCGGCCGGCTCGAAGCCGGGAATGCCGGCCGCCGCGTCCTCGTCCTCGGTGACGGCGTCGATGTAGTCGGGCTGGCCCTGGCGGCGCAGCCATTGCGCCACCGCCTCGACCTCGGTGTCGGCGACGAAGGGCCCGTGGATGCGCATGATGCGGCCGCCGCCGGCCATGTAGAGCATGTCGCCCTGGCCAAGGAGCTGTTCGGCGCCCTGCTCGCCGAGGATGGTGCGGCTGTCGATCTTGCTCGTCACCTGGAAGCTGATGCGGGTGGGGAAATTGGCCTTGATGGTGCCGGTAATGACATCGACGGATGGGCGCTGGGTGGCCATGATGATGTGGATGCCCGCAGCCCGCGCCATCTGCGCAAGGCGCTGGATGGCGACCTCCACCTCCTTGCCCGCCACCAGCATGAGATCGGCCATCTCGTCGACGACCACGACGATCAGCGGCAGCGCGGTGAGGTCGAGCGCCTCCTCCTCGAACACCGGCTTGCCGGTCTCGGCGTCGAAGCCGGTCTGCACCTTGCGCGACAGCACCTCGCCGCGCTGGCGTGCCTGTTCGAGGCGCTGGTTGTAGCCGGCGATGTTGCGCACGCCGAGCTTCGACATGGAGCGGTAGCGGTTCTCCATCTCGCGCACGACCCATTTCAGCGCCACGACCGCTTTGCGCGGATCGGTGACGACCGGCGCCAGCAGGTGCGGGATGCCGTCGTAGACCGACAGCTCCAGCATCTTCGGGTCGATCATGATGAAGCGGCATTCTTCCGGCTTCAGCCGGTAGAGCAGCGAGGCGATCATGGCGTTGATGCCGACCGACTTGCCCGAGCCGGTGGTGCCGGCGATCAGCAGGTGCGGCATGCGCGCGAGGTCGACGATCACCGGCTCGCCGCCGATGTCCTTGCCGAGCACCAGCGGCAGGGCGCCGTTGTGCTTGGTGAAGGCGGACGAGGCCAGCACCTCGCGCAGGTAGACCACCTCGCGGTGCGCGTTGGGCAGTTCGATGCCGATGACGTTGCGCCCCGGCACGACGGCGATGCGCACCGACACCGCGCTCATCGAGCGCGCGATGTCGTCGGCCAGCCCGATGACGCGGCTGGTCTTCGTTCCGGCTTCCGGCACCAGCTCGTAGAGCGTCACGACGGGTCCGAGGCGCATGTTGCCGATCTCGCCCCGCACGCCGAAATCCTCGAGCACGGATTCGAGCATCTGCGCGTTCTGCTTCAGCGCCTCGTCGTCGACGGTTCGCACGGCACGGCCGTTGTCCTCAGGCGCCGCCAGAAGTTCGAGCGCCGGCAGGGTGAACTCGCCATCGGCGCTCGGCAGGTCGAGGGCGCGCTGTTCGGCGGCGCGTGGTTTCGTCGCCTGGCGGGCGATGCGGCGCTGGCGTGGCTGGCGCGGCGCCTCCTCGGTCTCGACGTCGATCACCGCGGCGTCATCGCCCCGTGCGGCAAGGTCGGCGGCGAAGGCCGCATCGGCCTCGGCCAGTGGCAGGCGCGCGCCGAAATGCGGCTCGCGGCGCAGGCTCGGCGCGCTCGGCAGGCGGTCGGCCGCCCAGCGCGCGCCACGCGCCGTCGCCACCGCCGCGATGCCGCCGGCGGTCCAGGTGGCCGTGCCGCCGCGCGCCACGCCGCGCCCGGCGACGACCAGCGTGCGCGGGCCGATGGCAAAGGCGAGGAAAACCAGCAGCACGGCCACAGCGGTCGCACCGACCGGCACGATCCATGCGGCGAGGGCCGGTCCGGCAAGGCCGGCGAGGCGCAGCAGTGCACCGCCGGCGACGTCGCCCGCGACGCCGCCGAGCGCGCTGCGCAACGGCCATTCCGCAGGCACCGGCAATGCGGCCACGGCCGCCGCCGCGGCGATGGTCGCGGCGACGAGGGCGACCGCGCGCCACGCCATGTGGCGCAGCGGGCGATGCAGGATGACGCGCGCGCCCGAGACCAGCACGAAGACGACCGGCAACAGCGCCGCGACGCCGAGCGCCTGCAGCAGAAGATCGGCGATGACCGCACCTGGCCGCCCGAGCCAGTTGGCGACATGGCCGTCGGTGGCCAGGTTGGCCGACGGGTCGCCGGCGCGGTAGCTGGCCAGTGCCAGCAGGGCGGCGACGCCGGCGGCGACGAGCAGGGCGCCGGCGAGTTCCGCCCCGCGCCGCCGCGCGAAATCGCGCCACGTGAAGCTGGCGCCGCTGGCGCGGCCGGGGCCGAGGGCCTGGGTGCGGGCGGACATGGCAGGAGCCTCCCGGGTCAGCCGGCGAGCACGGCGCGCAGGCGCGTCGCCGCTTCGACCGTCGTCTCGAGGTCGTGGATCAGCGCACAGCGGATGTAGCGCGCGCCGGGATTGATGCCGTCGGCACCGGTACGGGCGAGGAAGGCGCCCGGCAGCACGCGCACGGCGGCGTCGCGCCACAGGCGCACGGCGGCGTCCTCGCCGTCGCCGACATCGAGCCAGAGATAGAAGGCGCCGCCT
Organism: Alphaproteobacteria bacterium; assembly: GCA_050246875.1. Taxonomy (GTDB): domain Bacteria; phylum Pseudomonadota; class Alphaproteobacteria; order UBA6615; family UBA6615; genus SHWB01. The sequence continues at coordinate 246,686 of JBFWVF010000002.1, forward strand.
GGCCGCGTCGCGCCGCAGGCACCGCCGAGGATGTCGAGGGCAGCGTCGAACTTGGCGCTGTAGAGGGCGCGGTTGGCCTCGACATGGGCTTCGTCGCCCCACAGCGCGGCGGACGCGTGCATGACCGGCAATGGCACCTGTGCGCCACCGTACTGGCGCAGGCGCAGGAAGCGGCGGATCAGGCCTGCATCCCCGACGACGAAGCCGGAGCGCAGCCCGGGCACGCTCGACCGCTTCGACAGCGAGTGGAACACCAGCAGATTGGCGAGGTGCTCGCCCTCGCCGCCCGGCGGCAGCGCGGCGGCCGCCTCCAGCGCGCCTGCGGGCGGTGCGGCGGTGTAGATTTCCGAGTAGCACTCGTCGGCACCAAGCACGAAGTCGTGGCGGCGCGCCAGGGTCAGCGCCGCCTCCAGCCGTGCCCGGTCGGCCACGGCGCCCTGCGGATTGGACGGCGAATTGAGGTAGGCGAAGGCGGCGCGGTCGAGGATGTCGGCGGGCAGGCTGGCGAAGTCCGGCTGGAAGCCGGTCGCCGCCGTTGCCGGCACGAGGACCGCCTCGGCCCCGGCCAGCGCCGCGGCGCCGGCATAGACCTGATAGAACGGGTTGGGCATCAGCACCACCGGCTGACGGCCGTTCTTCTGGCGCGGCACCGTCAGCAATGCCGCCATGAACAGCGCCTCGCGCGTGCCGGCGACCAGCGCCACGTGGCGCTCGGCATCGACGAGACCGGCGGGCAGGGCGAAGCGACGTGCACACCAGGCGGCGATGGCGGCGCGCAACTCCGGCGTGCCGTTGGGCGGCGGATACTTGCCCCAGTCGGCCGGGTCGCGCGCGAGGACCGTGGCGAGGAAGTCCGGCGGCGCGTGGCGCGGCTCGCCGATCTGCATGTGGATTTCGCGCTTTCCGGCCGCGGGCGCATGCGGGCCGAGAAGCGCGCGCAGCCGGTCGAACGGATAGTCGGTCAGGCGGTCGAGGACGTCGTTGTGCATACCGGGCCGGACGCTTGCGTGTGCTGCCGGGGCCGGCCGTCGCCCGCCCCGACTCGGGCAGCGATCCTATAGCAAAGACAACGATTTGAGGGAATGCGTTGACAGACCGCTCGAAAGGCTCGGTCGGACCGACTTCCCGGGAAACAAATAGGCCCCGGCAGTTGCTTGCCGGGCCGCCCTCTCCAGAAACAAACGGGGCCCGGCAGTTGCCTGCCGGGCCCCGGGGCCAGCGAGGGAGAGTGCCCGCTACTGAACCACTTCGCCGTGCAGGTTGATGTCGAGACCTTCGACTTCCTGCTCCTGCGTCACCCGCAGTCCGACGATGACATCGACGATCTTGAGGATCACGTAGGTCGCCACCGCGCACCACACGATGGTGGCGACGGTGCCGAGGAACTGCGTCCACACCTGGCCGGCATTGCCGTCGAACAGGCCCGACTTGCCCTCGCCGCCGATGGTCGCGACCGCGAACACACCGGTCAGGATGGCGCCGAGGAAGCCGCCGATGCCGTGCACGCCGAAGGCATCGAGGGAGTCGTCGTAGCCGAGCTTGTTCTTGAGCCAGGTGGCCGACCAGAAGCACACGACGCCGGCGATGAGGCCGATCACCAGCGCGCCGCCCGGGGCGACGAAGCCCGAGGCCGGCGTGATGGCGACGAGGCCGGCGACGGCGCCCGAGACGATGCCGAGCACGCTCGGCTTGCCGCGGGTGATCCACTCCGCGAACATCCAGCCGATGGCCGCGGCGGCGGTGGCGATCTGCGTCACCGCCATGGCCATGCCGGCGGCGCCGTTGGAGGCGACGGCCGAACCGGCGTTGAAGCCGAACCAGCCGACCCACAGCAGCGAGGCGCCGATCACCGACAGCACGAGGTTGTGCGGTGCCTGGTTCTCGGTGCGGTAGCCCTTGCGCTTGCCGAGCACGAGCGCGCAGACGAGACCCGCGACGCCGGCGTTGATGTGGACGACCGTGCCACCTGCGAAGTCCATCACGCCGGCTTCGGCGAGGAAGCCGCCGCCCCACACCCAATGGGCGATCGGCGAGTAGACGATGATCGACCACAGCACGATGAACAGCAGCCAGGCCGAGAACTTCATGCGGTCGGCCACGGCGCCGGCGATCAGCGCGGCGGTGATGATGGCGAAGGTGAGCTGGAAGACCATGAACACCGATTCGGGGATGGTCAGCGTCAGCGAATCGACCGCCATGCCCGAGAGGAAGAACTTCTCCAAGCCGCCGACATAGGCGTTGAGGCCGCCGCCGTCGGTGAAGGCCAGCGAGTAGCCGAGCACCATCCACACGATGGTGATGACGCAGGTCGTGGCGAACGACTGCATCACCGTCGCCAGCACGTTCTTCTTGCGCACCATGCCGCCGTAGAACAGCGCCACGCCGGGGATGGTCATCATCAGGACCAGCGCGGTCGAGGTCAGCATCCACGCCGTATCGCCCGTGTCGAGCGTGGCGTCCTGGGCGAAGGCGGGCGTTGCCGCCATCGCCGCCAGCGCGGCGAGGCCGAGGGGCAACCCGCTGCGCAGAACCGTTTTCACCATTGTCTTATCCTTCCGAAAGCTGCGTTTGACGGATTGCCCGGTCTACAGGGCCGCGTCGCCGGACTCGCCGGTGCGGATGCGCAGCGCCTGCCCGACATCGATGACGAAGATCTTGCCGTCGCCGATCTTCTGGGTGTTGGCGGCGCGCTGGATCGCCTCGACCACGCCCTCGGCGCGATCGTCGCTCACCACCACCTCCACCTTCACCTTGGGCAGGAAGCTCACCGTGTATTCGGCCCCGCGGTAGATCTCGGTCTGGCCCTTCTGCCGGCCGTAGCCCTTGACCTCGGAAACCGTCATGCCTTCGACGCCCATGCTCGTCAGTGCTTCACGCACCTCGTCGAGCTTGAAGGGCTTGATAATGGCCATCACCATTTTCATTAGCGTTCGAGCCTTTCCCTCGCTGTTGCGCCGGCGTCCGCCCCCCAACACAAGCAAAGCCACAGGGCCGGGCGCGGCTCGGGACGGGGTGTGTTCATCAAGAACCGTGCCAGCGTCGCGAGTCGGCCCGGGGTCCGGCCGTCGGCCCATCATGCCCGACAGCGATGCCCGATTCGGCATCATTCGCGGGCAAAGTGATTAATTATTGACCACTTTGGTGACGCCCTTTCGGGCTGCGACGAGACGCACGCTGGACAGGCCGGCGGCCGGCGGCGAGGCTGCTCGCATGCCAGCCCACGCCCCCGCAGAGTTTCGCAGCGACGTTGTCGTCGTCGGAGCCGGCCCGGTCGGCCTGACTCTGGCCGCGGCGTTGGGCGGCGCCGGCCTGCGTGTCGCCCTGCTCGACCGCGCCGACCCGGACGCCCAGGCCGCGCCGGGTGTCGACGGACGCACCACGGCTATCGCCGCCGGAAGCCGGCGCGTGCTGGAGGGCACGGGCGTCTGGCCGGCGTTGGCCGGGGACGCCTGCCCCATCGCCTCGATCCGCGTCGCCGACGGCGGCTCGCCGCTGTTCGTGCACTACGACGCGGCCGAGATCGGCGACGAGCCGCTGGGCCATATCGTCGACAACCACGCCCTGCGCCGCGCCCTGCTCGACCGCGTGCGAGCGCTACCGGCGGTGCGCCTGCTGGCGCCGGCGGCGATTGTCGGCCTCGTGCGCGGCCCGGCAGCGGTGACGGTCCGCCTCGCCGACGGCGAGACGCTGCACGCCGCGGTCGTGCTGGCCTGCGACGGGCGCCGCTCGGCCCTGCGCACCGAAGCCGGCATCGCGGCCGCCGAGTGGTCCTATGGCCAGGACGCCATCGTCTGCACGGCCCACCATGAGCACCCGCACGGCAATGTCGCGGTCGAGCACTTCCGCCCCGACGGACCCTTCGCCATGCTGCCGATGAGCGACGCCACGCCGGAGGCGGCGCGCGCCGCCGGCGGCCTCGTCCACCGCTCGTCGATCGTCTGGACCGAGCGCGCCGACCTCGCGCCTGCCTTCGCCACGCTGCCGCGCGCCGAGTTCGAGCACGAGCTGGCGCGGCGCTTCGGCGACCGCCTCGGCCGCCTCGCCGTGCCCGGCCGCGTCTGGCGTCACCCGCTGGCGCTGACCCACGCCGAACGATACGTCGACCATCGCCTGGCGCTGGTCGGCGACGCGGCGCACGCCATCCACCCGATCGCCGGGCAGGGGCTCAACATGGGCTTCCGCGACGTCGCCGCGCTGGCCGAACTGCTGGTCGACGCCCGGCGCAACGGCCTCGACATCGGCGCGCCGGACGTGCTTGCCGGCTACCAGCGCTGGCGGCGCTTCGACAACACCGTGCTCGCTGTCGTAACGGACGCGCTCAACCGCCTGTTCTCCAACGACATCGCGCCGCTGCGCACGGTCCGCCGGATGGGCTTCGGCGCGGTCCAGCGCATGGCGCCGGCGCGGCGGCTGTTCATGCGTCATGCCATGGGCGTCGTCGGCGACCTGCCGCGGCTGGTGCGCGGCGAGGCGCTTTAGCCGCCGCCGTTCGACCCGTGCATCAAATACGGATGGCGACGTGACACTTGCCGTGCCGGGCGAATGCCGGCAGCGAAGCGGCGGAAAAATCAGCGATCGCGCGACAGGCCGGCCTTTGCCAGCGCCTCCGTGTAGCGCGCCATCAACTCGTCCTGCCGCTCGCCCGCGTCGCGGAGAAAGCGCCAGGTGAAGATGCCGGTATCGTGGCCGTCGTCGAAGACGAGACGCACGGCATAGTTGCCGACCGGCTCGATGGCGCGAATGCCGACGTTGCGCTTGCCGGGGACCAGCTTGCGGTCGGCCGGGTTGTGGCCCTGCACCTCCGCCGACGGGCTTTCCACCCGCAGCAGCTCGGCCGGCAGGGCGAAGACCGCTCCGTCGTCGTAGGCGACATGCAGGGCGCGGTCGGCGCGGCGATAGCGCAGCTCGACCGGCCACCAAGGCGGATCAAGGACTTGGTCGGCGGTGCTCACTTCCTGCGCTCGCTGTCCTCGAGTTCGCGCGCCTCGTCGGCGAGCATGATCGGGATGCCGTCGCGGATCGGGTAGGCGAGGCCGGCCTTGTCGCTGATCAGCTCCTGCCGCTCGCGGTCGTAGCGCAGGGGCGCCTTGGTCAGCGGGCAGACGAGGATTTCGAGCAGCTTGGGATCGACGCTTGCATCGCGGTTGTCGGCCATTGGCGGGCGATCCTCAGTTGACGGTCGAACTGCCACCGGTGGCGCTCTCGTGCCGTCCGGCCTCGGCGAGATCGCGCAGCAGCGCAGCGCGCGCCCCGAGGTCGGGCGCCTCCAGCAGCGCCTGCTTTTCCTGTGGCGCGAAGGGGCAGCCCATCGCCACCATGGTCACCAGCCGGGCGGTCGGCGTGCGCTCGACGGCGGTCCAGTCGGTGTCGATGCCGTGACGGCTGAAATACGCGCGCAGGGCGGCGAGCAGCGAGGGCCGGTCGATGCCATCCTCGGGCCCGTCGCCGGCGATGTCGGCGGCCCAGCGCGACCAGTCGGCGCGCACTCGACGATAGCCGCGGCGGCCCGGCAGTTCGGCGGCGATGGCGAAGCGGCAGACGCCCCACAGGCTCAGGACGAAACGGCCGTCCTCGGTCTCCTGGAAGCTGGTGATGCGACCGGCGCAGCCCACCGGGTAGACGGCGGTCCCGTCGTCGACCGACAGGCCGGCCTCGCCGGGCACGCGCGGCTGCACCATGCCGACCAGGCGGCCGGCGCCCAGCGCGTCCTCGATCATGGCGAGGTAACGCGGCTCGAAGATGTTGAGTGGCAGGCGGCCGCGCGGCAGCAGCAGCGCGCCCGTCAGCGGGAAGATCGGCAGTTCCGCCGGCAGCCGGTCGAGCGGCAGGTCGAAGGGGCTGGCGCTCACGAGAAGAGGATCGAGGACAGGCGCTTCCGCGACTCGACCGTCAGCGGGTCGGTCGGGCCGAGCGCCTCGAAGATCTTCACCAGCTGCGCGCGCGCCGCGTCGTCGTTCCACTTGCGGTCGCGCCGCACGATGGTCAGCAGTTCGTCGATCGCCTCACGCGCCTGGCCGGCGCCGAACAGCGCCTCGGCCAGCTCGAAGCGGGCCTGGTGGTCCTTCGGGTCGGCGGCGACGCGGGCCTGCAGCTCGCCGGTGCGGCCGGCGGCCTCGCGGCCCTTCTCGGCCATTTCGAGGCCGGACAGCACGGCCTTGACCTCGGCCGAGGCCTGAGCCTCCGGGGTCGCGCGCGAAATCGCCTCCCGCGCCTTCTCCGGCCGGCCGGCGGCGAGGTAGCAGCGGGCGAGCCCGGCCAGCGCCCTGGCGTGGTTCGGGTCCTGGTTGAGCACCTGCGCGTAAAGCGCGCCGGCACCGCCGTAATCGCCGGCCTCCAGCGCCTCGGCCGCGGCCTCGACGGCCTCCTCCAGCGGGTCGGCCGCGACGGCGCCGCCGAACTTCTTCACCAGCTGGTCGACCCAGCTCTTCACCTGGCTTTCCGGCAACGCGCCCTGGAAACCGTCGACCGGGCGGCCGTCGCGGAAGGCGTAGATCGTCGGGATCGACTGGATGCGCAGCTGCGCCGCCAGCTCCTGGTTCTGGTCGATGTCGACCTTGACCATGCGGACGGCGCCCTTGGCGCCCTGCACGACCTTCTCCAGCGCCGGCGACAGGGTCTTGCAGGGTCCGCACCACGGCGCCCAGAAATCGACGATGACCGGCACCTCGCGCGAGGCGTCGATCACGTCCTCCATGAAGTGCTCGGTGTCGGAGTCCTTGATCACCGCGGCGGCGGGCGGGTTGGCTCCGGTGGACAGCAGGGTTTCCATGCGCGCGGGGCCCGTGTGCTTGCGTTTCAGCGATTGTGGCAGAACATGGCGACAAACCCCCGTGCCATCAAGTCCCGCCGCCAGCCAGCGCCAGCCCGCCGGGTGCGTCGAAGTCGACGATCAGCGGCGGATGGCCGCAAGCCGTGGCGAAGCGCACAAGGTCGGCGGTCGCGATGGTCGTGGTGGCGGCATTGTGCAGCGGGTGGGCGTTGATCACCGGCTGGGCGAGGATGGCGGCGTCGAGCACGAAGCGCACCATGCCGTCCGTATCGTTCATCACCGCATAGGGCGTCACCGAGCCCGGCTCGACGCCCAACGCCTCGCCCAGCAGTTCGGCGCTGCCGAAGGAGAAATTGCCTGTCGCGCCAAGCAGATGGCGCAGGGCCTTGAGGTCCATCGGGCGCTCGTCGAGCACCGTGACGAGGACCAGCGACCGCTTCTTGTCGCGCAGGAACAGGTTCTTGATGTGCGCGCCGGGCAGGCGGTCGTGCAGGGCGCGCGACTGCTCGACGGTGAACAGCTTCTCGTGGCGGATGGTCGCATGGGCGATGCCGAGCGCATCGAGGCGGGCGAACAGGCGCGCTTCCAGTGCCGCGGCGGCGGGATCGGGGGCGTTCATGGCCGGGTGCTGTAGCACGACCAACCGGCTCGCCGAACGGCAAGCGCGATTTCGACCCGCACTCCTGTTCGCCGGCCTCGCCGGGGGCTTGCAATCGGACAGGGCTTGGGCTTATGTGCCGCTCCCGCGCGGGAGTAGCTCAGGGGTAGAGCATCACGTTGCCAACGTGAGGGTCGCGGGTTCAAATCCCGTCTCCCGCTCCAGTTTCGCCAACGGCCCGACCCGCAAGGTCGGGCCGTTGGCATGTCAGGGCTATGCCGCCGCGCCGTCGATGAGGATGCCGGCGAGGATGCAGGGCTTGTCGGAGCGGTTGGACCAGGCATGCATCGTGGCGCGTTGCACGATGCAGTCGCCGGCCTTCAGGTGCACCTCGCCTTCGTCGAGGATCATCCACACCTCGCCCTCGATGACGATGAGGAAGTCGAGCGTCGCGGTCTTGTGCATGGCCGGGTGCCTGCCGCCGCCGAGGCGGCCGTGGGCGCCCATCTGCTCGAAATATTTCCGCATCGAGTCGTAGTTGCGCTCGCTGTCGGGCGGCAGTTCGACGGTGCGGAAGACGGCGCCGCCCTTCGGCGGCTCGAGCGTCACCTTGCCCTCCACCGTGTCGGCGTTGCCGGCCAGCGGCGCCGGCACCGACCTGGCGATCCAGACGTCCGACAGGCGTACGTTGTCCTGCCCCGGCGGGGTCAGCACGTGGCCCATGTCGCGGCTCATGGTCTCGTCGACGATGACGACCGAACGGCCTGCGGCGTCGTGGCCGGTGACGATGCGGCGGATGTTGCGGGGCATGGCGGCGCTTCTTTCCTGACGGCGATGGCGCCGGTGGCGCCGTTGCGCCATGCTGTGCCGGTGACCGGGGCGTTGTCGAGGCTGGGGAGGCGGGGATGGCGGTGGCCAATGCGATCGAGGCGGGCGCGTTCGGGGAACGGGCGCGGGCGCTGATCCCCGCCATCGCGGCGCGCGCCGCCGAGGCCGAGGCGCTGCGCCGCCTGCCCGACGCCACGGTCGCCGACCTGCGCGCCGCCGGGCTGCACCGCATGTGCCAGCCCAGACGCTTCGGCGGCGCCGAGACGCCGCTCGACGTCGCCGTCGCCACCTCGGCGACGCTGGCCGAGGGCTGCGCCTCGACCGCCTGGGTCGCCGGGGTGTGGACCGACCATCAGATCATCGTCGGCATGTATCCCGACAAGGCCGCCGACGACATCTGGAACGACGATCCCGACCGCGTCGTCTCGGCCAGCCTGGTGCCGTCGGGCAAGGGCGAGAAGGTGAAGGGCGGCTGGCGCATCGCCGGCAAGTGGGGCTTCGTCAGCGGCTGCGACTTCGCCGACTGGTTCGTGCTGGCGGTGCCGCTGCCGCCCGAGGACGGCGGCGTCTCCTTCCTGCTGGTGCCGCGCGCCGACGTGACGATCGAGGACAACTGGCACGTCATGGGGCTGTGCGCGACCGGCTCCAAGAACCTCGTGGTCGAGGAAGCCTTCGTGCCCGACCACCGGGTCATGCCGGTGTCGCTGATCCGCGGCGGCGAGGCCGTCCGCAAGCGCAGCGGCGTGCCGCCGCTCTACCGCCTGCCGCACAACGCGACCGTCACCTACCTGCTGGCCGCGCCGGCCATCGGCGTGGCGCAGAGCCTGCTCGACCAGCACATCGCCACCTTCGGCACCGGCGGGCGCGGCGGCGGCGCCATCGCCAGCCTGCCGACCATGCAGATGCACGTTGCCGAGGCGGCGGCGGAAATCGACGCCGCCCGCCTGCTGGCGCAGCGCGCGACGTCGGAGGCGATGGCGGCGATGGCGGCGGGCCGCGACCTCGACATGGCGACGCGGGCGCGCAACCGGCGCGACGAGACCTACCTCGTCACCCTGTGCCGGCGCGCGGTCAACCGGCTGTTCGTCGCCGAGGGCGCGCATGCGATGTTCAACGACGGCGCGGCGCAGCGGAAGTTCCGCGACATGCAGGCCATCGCCGGCCATGTCGTGCTCAACTGGGACATCGCCGGCACGACCTACGGCCGCGTCGTCTTCGGCCTCGACCTGCCGCCCGGCACGCTGATCTGAGGGCGGCCCGGCGGCCTAGCCGATGACGGCGCTGGCGGCGAGCACGGCGCCGAGGAAGAGGCCGTAGCAGCCGGCGAGCGCCAGCAGCACGAACAGCGCGTTGCCGAGCGTGCGCAGGGGATGGCGCCGCCGCTCGAGCTGCCGGCGCGCGGTCGAGCGGCGCTCGGGGCCGGCGACCATGGTGAGATAGAGGTCGCAGCCGACGAACGGCACCGTCAGGCGAAGGTCGACCGGGTGGCGTTGCCAGAGGCGGACCTCGCCCTCCGGCGCGCTGTCGATTGTGGATGCGACTGTCATCGTCGTGTCCCGCGATGGGCGGAGTATCCGCGCTGCCGCAAGCCTGCCGCGAAACGGTTAACGGAGGCTTGAGGAACCCGCACAAGGATGCGTGCTTTGGCGCCGGGTGCCGCGCGGGCCTAGAATGGGTGCGGCACCAGCCGGGGAGGACGGCGATGGCAACGCGCGAGGATACGCGCAAGGCCGAACTGGTCGATCAGGTGGCGGCGCTGGCCGAAAGGCGTCTCGACGGCCCGGCCGGCGGCCAGGCGGCGACCTTCGTCCGCGCCTTCTACGCCCATGTGCCGACCGCGGACATGCTCGAGTTCGAGGCCGAGACGCTCTACGCCATGGCGGTGTCGTTCTGGCAGTTCGGCCGCCAGCGCAAGGCGGGCGAGCCGAAGCTGCGCGTCTACACGCCGCGCCCGGCCGAACACGGCTGGGCGTCGCCGCGCACGATCATCGAGATCGTCACCGACGACATGCCGTTCCTCGTCGACTCCGTCGCCGGCGCCATCAACCACCAGGGCCTGACGGTCCACCTCGTCATCCACCCGATCTGCGAGGTCGAGCGGCAGGATGGTCGGCTGTCGAGCCTGGCGCTGCACCGGCCCGCGCAGGGCGCCGGCGCGCGCGAGAGCTTCATGCACTTCCAGGTCGGCGAGATCACCGATGCCGCGAGGCTCGCGGCGCTGGCCGACAGCGTGGCGCGCGTGCTCGGCGACGTGCGCGCGGCCGTCGAGGACTGGCAGCCGATGCTGGCGGCGGCGCGCGGCGCGGCCGGCGAACTGAGCACCAACCCGGCCTGCCTGCCGGAACCCGAGGTCGCCGAGGCGCGCGCCTTCATCGACTGGCTGCTCGACGACCATTTCACCTTCCTCGGCTGGCGCAACTACGACTACATCGGCGACGGCGACGGCCAGATCATGCGGATGCGCGACGGCGGCCTCGGCGTGCTGCGCGACCCGGCGCGCAAGCTGTTCGAGAACTGGGCGGACGACGAGCCGCTGCCGGAGGACGTGCGCGCCTTCCTGCGCGAACCGGCGGCGCTGACGGTGACCAAGGCCAACGAGCGCGCCACCGTGCATCGCCGCGTCCACATGGACGTCATCGCCCTCAAGCGCTACGACGCCAAGGGCAAGGTCACGGGCGAGCACATCATCGCCGGCCTGTTCACGTCCGAGGCCTACAACCGCTCGCCACGCGCGATTCCGCTGCTGCGCCGCAAGGTCGCCACGGTGCTCGACCGCGCCGGGTTCCTGCCGGCCAGCCACGACCGCAAGGCCCTGGCCAACATTCTCGAGAAATATCCGCGCGACGAGCTGCTGCAGATCGGTACCGACGAGCTGTATGAAAACGCCGTCGGCATCCTGCACCTGCAGGAACGCCAGCGCGTCGCGCTGTTCGTGCGCGAGGACCCGTTCAAGCGCTTCGTCAGCGCCCTCGTGTTCGTGCCGCGCGATCGCTACAACACCGAACTGCGCCAGCGCATGGGCGCGGTGCTGGAACATGCGTTCGACGGCGAGATTTCGGCCTGGTATCCCGAGTTCGCCACCGAATCCGTCCTCGCCCGGGTGCTCTTCATCATCAAGTCGGGCCCGGGCGGCATTCCGCCCTACAGCGTGGTGGACCTCGCCGAACGGCTGCGCGAGACGACCCGCTCCTGGGCCGATCGCCTGCTGTCGGCGCTGGTCGAGGCGCGCGGCGAGGCCCGCGGCCAGGCGCTGTTCGCCCGCTACGGCGAGGCCTTCGGGCCCGGCTACCGCGACGCCACCACGCCCGAGGCGGCCGTCCTCGACATCGACTTCATCGAGGCGGCCCACGGCGGCGATCGCATCGAGGCCAATCTGCACCGCCTGCTGGGCGACGACGAGCGGACGGTCCGCCTCAAGCTCTATCACCCCGGCCGGCAATTGCCGCTGTCCGACATCCTGCCGATGCTGGAGAACATGGGACTGCGCGTCATCGGCGAGGTGCCGGCCGACGTGCGTCTCGACGACGACGGCGAAGTGTGGGTGCACGATTTCGAGATGACGTCGCGGCGCGGCGCGGCGATCGATCTCGGCGCGGTGCGCGACACGTTTCATGCCGCCTTTCTCGCCACCTTCCTCGGCGAGGCCGCCGACGACGGCTTCAACCGCCTCGTGCTCGACGCCGGTCTCGAATGGCGGGAAATCGTCATGCTGCGCGCCTGCTGCCGCTTCCTGCTGCAGGCGCGCATCCCGTTCTCGCAGGCCTACATGGAAGAGACGCTGGCGAACAACCCGGAGCTGGCGCGCCAGCTCGTGGCACTGTTCGTCGCGCGTTTCGACCCGGCGCTGCGCGAGGGCGGCAAGGTGCGCGAGGCGACGCAGCGCATCGCCGCCGCGCGCGCGGCGATCGAGGCCGGCCTCGAACAGGTCGCCAACCTCGACGAGGACCGCATCCTGCGCCGCTTCTGGAACGTCATCGAGGCGACGCTGCGCACCAACTACTACCAGCCCGCCGCCGACGGCACGGCCAAGCCGTACCTGTCGTTCAAGCTCGACAGCCGGGCCATCGACGAACTGCCGCTGCCGCGTCCGCTGGTCGAGATCTGGGTCTACGCGGCGCGCATGGAGGGCTGCCACCTGCGCGGCGGCAAGGTGGCGCGCGGCGGCATCCGCTGGTCCGACCGGCGCGAGGACTTCCGCACCGAGATTCTCGGCCTGCAAAAGGCGCAGACGGTGAAGAACGCCGTCATCGTGCCGGTGGGCGCCAAGGGCGGCTTCGTGCTCAAGCGGCCGCCGGCGGCGACGGGCGACGCCGCCGCCGACCGCCAGGCGCTGCAGGCCGAGGCCATCGAGTGCTACCGCACGCTGATGCGCGGCATGCTCGACATCACCGACAATCTGGACGGCACCACGGTCGTGCCGCCGCGGCACGTCGTGCGCTACGACGAGGACGATCCGTATCTCGTCGTCGCCGCCGACAAGGGCACGGCGAGCTTTTCCGACATCGCCAACGCCATCAGCCTCGACTACGGCTTCTGGCTCGGCGACGCCTTCGCCTCGGGCGGCTCGGCCGGCTACGACCACAAGAAGATGGCGATCACCGCGCGCGGCGCCTGGGAAAGCGTCAAGCGACACTTCCGGGAAATGGGTCACGACACGCAGTCGGCCGACTTCTCCGTCGTCGGCGTCGGCGACATGTCCGGCGACGTGTTCGGCAACGGCATGCTGCAGTCGCCGCACATCCGCCTGCTCGCCGCCTTCGACCACCGCCACATCTTCGTCGACCCGTCGCCCGATCCCGCGGCATCCTTCGCCGAGCGCAAGCGGCTGTTCGAGCTGCCGCGCTCCTCCTGGGCCGACTACGACAAGACGCTGATCTCGCCCGGCGGCGGCGTGTTCGACCGCAAGGCCAAGTCGGTCAAGGTCGGCGCCGAGGTCGCGGCCTGTCTCGGCATCACCAGGGACCAGGTGACGCCGGCCGAATTGGCGCGCGCCATCCTCGCCGCCGAGGTCGACCTGCTGTGGTTCGGCGGCATCGGAACCTTCATCAAGTCGTCGCGCGAAACCAACGCCGACGCCGACGACCGCGCCAACGACGCCCTGCGCGTCGATGCTACCATGGTACGGGCGAAGGTCGTCGGCGAGGGTGCCAACCTCGGGGTCACGCAGCGCGGCCGCATCGAGTATGCGCTGGCCGGCGGCCGCATCAACACCGACTTCATCGACAATTCCGCGGGCGTCGACTGCTCCGACCACGAGGTCAATATCAAGATCGCCCTCGACGGCGTCGTCGCCGACGGCGAACTGACGGGCCGCCAGCGCGACCGGCTGCTCGCCGAGATGACCGGGGAGGTCGCGGCGCTGGTGCTGCGCGACAACTATCTCCAGACCCACGCCATCAGCCAGGCGCAGTACCGCGGCGCTTCGCGGCTGGAGCGGCAGTGGCGCTTCCTGCGGCATCTCGAGCGCGGCGGGCACCTTGCCCGGACGATCGAGCATCTGCCCGACGACGAGGCGCTGGGCGAACGGCTGGCCAGCGGCACGGCGCTGACGCGGCCGGAATATGCCGTGCTGTTCTCGCACGCCAAGATCTGGCTCTACAGCGAGATCCTCGCCAGCGATGTGCCCGACGATCCGCACCTCGCCGGCGATCTCGTGCAGTATTTCCCGACCCAGCTCGGCGCGCGCTACGGCGAGCAGATTCCGAAGCATCGCCTGCGGCGAGAAATCGTCGCCACGGTGTTGACCAACGCCATCGTCAACCGCGTCGGCGCGACCTTCGTCGACGAGGTGCGGATGCGTACCGGCGCGGCGCCGGCCGAGGTGGCGCGGGCCTGGGTGGTGGCGCGCGACGCCTTCGACCTGCCCTCGCTGTGGGCCGGCATCGAGGCGCTGGATGCGCTTGCCGCCGCCGACCTGCAGGCCGGGATGACCGTGACGGTCGAGCGTCTGGCCGAACGCATGACCCTGTGGTTCCTGCAGAACCTGCCGCAGCCGCTCGACATCGGCGCGAGCATCGCGCGCTTCGCTGCCGGCGTCGCGGAAATCGCCACGGCGCTGGACGATATCGCGGCCGAGTCGGACCGGGACGCCATCGAGGAGCGCGCCGCGTCCTTGCGCGAGCGCGGCGTGCCGGACGACCTGGCCGGCCGCGTCGCCGCGCTCGACGTGCTGGCCTCGGCCTGCGACATCATCCGCATCGCCGAACACGCGCAGGTGCCGGTCGGCGATGCCGGGCGGATCTACTTCGCGCTCGGCGCGCGGCTCGGCATCGACTGGCTGCGCGACGCGGCGCGCCGGGCGCGGTCGGAAGGCGAATGGCAGAAGCTCGCCCTCGACGCGCTGGCCGACGACACCTACGCGCACCAGGCCGACCTGACCACGCGCGTGCTCGACGCGGCCGGCCGCGGCAGTCTCGGCGCCGACGCGGCCGCCGGCCTCATCGACGCCTGGCTGGAGGGCCGGCAGGCCGGCGTGGCCCGCGTCACCGCGGTGCTCGACGAGGTCAAGGCGGCGAACGCGCCAGACCTCGCGATGCTCACGGTTGCCAACGGGCAGCTCCGCGCCCTTGTCGCTGGTTGAGCGCGGGCGCGCGGTCTAGTCTCGGCGGGTCGATTCGCGCTCCCGTGCCACCCGGAACCCGTCCGTTGTCCTCGACGCCGCCGTCCGCCCGGCCCTTCCTGCCGCGTCCCGCCCTGGCGACCGGCGCGGCCGCCATGGCCTGCATCCTCGGCGGCTCGGGTTTCGTCTTCATGCGCCTGCTGGTCGGCGAGACCGAGCCGGTGACGGTGGCGCTGATGCGGAACGGCCTCGGCGCCGCCATCGTGCTCGTCGTCGTCGCGCTGTTCGTGCGCGTGCGCATGCCGTGGCGCGACCTGCTGGCGGTCGCCGCCATCGGTCTCGCCCTGCTCGGCGTCTTCCACTGGCTCGCCACGATCGCCCTGCAGTTCACGACCTCCGGGCGCGCCGCCATCGTCACCACCTCGATGCCGTTCATGACGCTGGCGGTCGGCGCGGTCCTCGGCCTCGAACGGCCGACCGTGCAGAAGATCGGCGGCCTCGCGCTGGCCGCCGGCGGCGTCACCTGGGCCCTGTGGGACGATGCCGGCGGGCATCCGGGAGCCTGGCGCGGCGACCTGCTGATGCTGCTGGCGGCCCTCATCGGGGCCACTGCCTCGGTCTTCGCGGCGCGCTACGTGCGGCGCTATCCGCCGATGCTGGTCGTCGCCGCCGGCCTCACCCCGGCGGCCCTGATGCTGGCCCTCGGTGCGCTCGCCACCGGGGCGCCGCTGGTGCCGGCGCACCTGTCGACGGAGGGCTGGGCGGCGGTGGTGTGGCTGGGCACGGCCAGTTCGGCCGGCTCGTACTTCCTCTGGTACTGGGCGCTGCGCCACACCACGCCGACGCTGGTCGCCGTCACCGTGAGCCTCAACCCGGTGACGGCGCTGACGCTCGGCCTGCTGCTGCTCGGCGAGGCGCTGACCACGGGCCTCGTCGGCGGCCTTGCGCTGGTCATCGCCGGCATCGTCGTCGCCAACCGGCCGGCCGCCGCCGTCGCCGCCAAGGCGCCGGCGTGACGGCGACCGCCGCCGCCGACCGGCGGGCCCTGTGGGGCGCCGTCGTGGCCGTCGCCAGCACGGCGACGGCGGGCGCGGCGATGGTGGCGGTGCGCTTCGCCGTCGCCGAAGTGCCGCCGCTCGCACTCACCCTGATGCGCATGGCGACGACGCTGGCGGTGATCGCGCCGCTGGCGCTGCTGCTCGGCGGCAAATGGCCGCGTGGCCGCGATCTCGCCTTCGTCGTGACGCTGGGCATCGTCCTGTTCGCCTTCGGCCAGTGGCTGGTGTCGGTGTCGCTGTCGTTCACCACGGCGGCGCGCGGCGCCATCATCTTCTCGACCATGCCGGTGATGACCCTCGTCGCCGCCGCCGCGCTCGGCATCGAGCGCCTGACGGCGGCAAAGGCCGGCGGCGTGGTGCTGGCGATGGCCGGGATCGCGCTGGCGATGGGCGGCGGCGCCGCCGGTGTGCCGGGCGGCTGGCGCGGCGATGCGATCATGGTGGTCTCGACCGTGATCATCGCCGGCTACAACATCGTCGCCCGCGACGCGGCGCGGCGATACCCACCCTTCGTCTTCATCACCGCCAACATGGCGCCCGCGGTCGTGGTGCTCGGCCTGATCACGGCGGCCACCGGCACGCCGCTGCTGACGCTCGATCTCGCGCCGGAGGTGTGGGCCGCGGTCGCCTTCATCGGCCTCGTCGGCGGCGCCGCCGCCTACGGCCTGTTCCTGCTGGCGATCAGCATGACGACGCCGACGCGCGTCGCCATCGCCGTGCCGGTCAATCCCCTCGTCGCCATCCTGCTCGGGGCGGCCGTGCTCGGCGAGCATGTCGGCGTCGGCACCATCGTCGGCTTCCTCTGCGTCGCCGCGGGCGTCGTTCTCGTCAACCTGCCGGCGCGCGCATGACCGATCCGGCCGCGGAACGCCGTGCCCTGTGGGGCGCGGGCATCTCCGTCGTCAGCTCGGCCGCTGCCGGCGCCTCGCTCGTCGCCGTGCGCGTCGCCGTCGCCGAGGTGCCGCCGCTGACGCTGACGCTGATGCGCATCGCCATCGCCCTGGCGCTGATCGCGCCGCTGGCGCTGGCCACCGGCGGCCGCTGGCCGCGCGGGCGCGACCTCGTCGCCGTCATGGCGTTGGGCATCCTGCTGTTCGCGCTCGGCCAGTGGCTGGTGTCGCTGTCGCTGGCGTTCACCACGGCGGCGCGCGGCGCGATCATCTTCTCGACCGTGCCGGTGATGACCCTCGTCGCCGCCGCCGCGCTGGGCATCGAGCGGCTGACGCCGGCCAAGGGCGCGGGCGTGCTGCTGGCGACGGCCGGCGTCCTGCTCGCCATGGGCGGCAGCGCCGGCGGCCTGCCCGGCGTGTGGCGCGGCGACCTCATCATGCTCGCCGCCGCGGCCGCCATCGCCGCCTACAACATCGGCGCGCGCGCCACCTCGCGCCGCTACCGGCCGCTCGTCTTCATCAGCGCCAACATGGCGCCGGCCGTCCTCTGCTGGCGCTGGCGACGGCGGCGAGCGGCCTGCCGGTGCTGGCGCTCGACCTGTCGGGGCCGGTGTGGCTGGCCGTGGCCTTCGTCGGCGTGGTCGGCGGCGCCGTCGCCCACGGGCTGTTCCTGCTGGCCATCCGCATGACGACGCCGACGCGCGTCGCCATCGCCATGCCGGCGAACCCGCTGGCGGCCATCCTGCTCGCCGCCGTCGTGCTCGGCGAGCCGGTGGGGCCGGGCGCGCTCGCCGGCTTCGCCTGCGTCGCCGCCGGCGTGATCCTGGTCAACCTGCGGCCGCGGCCCACGGGCTGACGCGACGGCAGCGCGGCCCTATGCTGCGCGTCCCTGCCGTCCAGACCCGGTCCCCCGCCTTGGCCACGTCCACCGTCCCGCTGCCCGGCCGCGGGAAGTACCCCGTCCTCGCGCCGTGCATGGCGGCGCTGTCGTGCATGTTCGGCGGCTCGGGCTTCGTCGCCATGCGCATCCTGGTGACGGAGACCGAGCCGATCACCGTCGCCTGGCTGCGCAACGGCATCGGCACGGCGATCCTCGTCGTCGCCATGCTCGCGCTGTCGCGCGTGCGCGTCGCCTGGCGCGATCTCCTCGGTATGAGCCTCGTCGGGGTGTTCTTCTTCGCCGTCTTCCAGTGGCTGATGGCCTGGGCGCTGCAGTTCACCACCTCCGGCCGCGCCTCCATCGCGGTCACGTTCATGCCGTTCATGGCGCTAGCGGTCGGCAGCGTGCTCGGCATCGAGCGGCCGACGGCGCGCAAGCTCGCCGGACTGGCGCTGGCCACCGGCGGCGTCGTCCTCGCGCTGTGGCAGCAGGCCGGCGAGGGCTCGTGGCGCGGCGATGTGGCGGTGCTGCTGTGCGGCGCCATCGGCGGCGCCACGGCGGTGTGGATCTCGCGCTACGTCCAGCGCTACCCGCCGCTGGTGGTGGTGGCGGTCTCCGGCATTCCGGCGTCGCTCTTCCTGCTGGCGGGCGGCGTCCTCACCGGCGCCTCGGTACCCGTGCCCGAGCTGTCGGCGAAAGGCTGGCTGGCCGCGCTGTGGCTGGGCGCCGCCTGCGCCGCGGCCTGCTACTTCCTCTGGTACTGGGCGCTGCGCCATGCCGAGCCGACGCTGGTCTCGGTGTCGATCGCGCTCAACCCGGTGACCACCTTCGCGCTTGCCGCCGTGCTGCTCGGCGAGGCGGTGACGCCTGCCATGATCATCGGCACGGCGGCCATCATCACCGGCATCATCGTCGTCAACTGGCGCCGCCGGGCAGTCGCCGCGCCGGCGCCGGCGCGGTAGCCGGCCCGCGCGGCGCCGGCTATCCTGCGCCGGCCTCGCCACCACCGGATCGCCGTTTCGTGTCCATCGACGCCGTCCGCCGCGCGGCCGCTGCCCGGCTGCCGCTGCTCGCGGCCGGCGCGGCGGCGCTGGCCTGCATCCTCGGCGGCTCGGGGGTCGTCGCCATGCGCGTGCTCGTCGCCGAGACCGACCCGGTGACCGTCGCCTTCCTGCGCACCGGCCTTGCCACGCTGCTGCTCGGCGGCGTGGCGCTCGTCACCGTGCGCCAGCGCATCCCGCTGCGCGACGTCGCGGCGATGGCCGGCCTCGGGTTGTTCTCGTTCGGTATCTACCAGTGGCTCGTCGCCGGCGCGCTGCAGTACGGCACCGCCGCGCGCGTCGCCATCGGCTCCACCAGCATGCCGTTCATGGCCCTGCTCGTCGCCGCGCTGGCCGGCATCGAGAAGCCGTCGCCGCAGAAGGTCGGCGGCCTCGGCCTCGCCGCCTGCGGCGTGGCGCTGGCGATGTGGCAGGACGCGGCCGCCGGACCCGGGGCGTGGCGCGGCGACGCGCTGGTGCTGTTCGCCTCGCTGCTTGGCGGTGCCGCCGCCGTCTTCGCGGTGCCCTATGTGCGCCGCTATCCGCCGCTGGTCGTCGTCGCGGTCGGCACGCTGCCGGCGGTGCTGATGCTGTGGGGCGGCACCCTCGCGACCGGCGCCCCGGCCTTCGCCCCGGCCCTGTCGACGACCGGCTGGCTGCTGGTGCTGTGGCTCGGCCTCGGCAGCGCGACGGGGGCCTACTTCCTGTTCCATTGGGCGCTGCGCCACACCACGCCGACGCTGGTGTCGATCTCGATCACGCTCAACCCGGTCACCGCGCTG
This sequence comes from Alphaproteobacteria bacterium, assembly GCA_050246875.1. Classification (GTDB taxonomy): domain Bacteria; phylum Pseudomonadota; class Alphaproteobacteria; order UBA6615; family UBA6615; genus SHWB01. The sequence continues at coordinate 266,090 of JBFWVF010000002.1, forward strand.
CTTCTCGCCGCCTGCCTGCTCGGCGAGCCGGCGACGGCGGGGCTGGTCGCCGGCCTTGCCATCGTTGTCACCGGCATCGTCGTCGCCAATCTGCGGCGGCGCCCGCGCCCGCTGGCGGCAACATGAGCGCGCCGCGCCGCGCCATCGCCGGCTGGTGCCTCTACGACTGGGCCAACTCGCCCTTTCCGACGGTGGTGTTGACCTTCATCGTGCCGGCCTACTTCGCCAAGGCGGTGATGGAGAGCGAGGCGGCGGCGACGGCGGCCTGGGGCTTCATGAGCGGCGCGTCGGCGCTGGCGCTGGCCCTGCTCGCGCCGGTGATGGGCGCCATCGCCGACCAGGGGCGCGGCCGCAAGCCGTTCCTCGCCGTCGCGACGCTGGCGATGGCGGCGGCGTCGGCGGCGCTCTGGTTCGCCGGCCCGCGCGCCGGCGACGCGGTCCTGCTGCTGTGGCTCGTCGCCATCGCCACGGTCGCCTTCGAACTCGGCATGGTGTTCTACAACGCGCTGCTGCCCGGCCTCGTGCCGGCGGCCCGCCTCGGGCGCGTTTCCGGCCTCGGCTGGGGCCTCGGCTACTTCGGCGGACTGGCCGGCCTCGTCCTCATCCTGTTCGGCTTCGTGCAGGCGGCCGAGCCGCCCCTCGGCCTCGACAGGACGACGGCCGAGCATGTCCGCATCGCCGGGCCGATCGTCGCCGCCTGGGCGCTGGTGTTCGCCCTGCCGCTGTTCGCCTGGACGCCCGAGCCGCGCCTCGGCCCCGGCCTGCCGGCCATCGCCGCGGTCCGCACCGGCCTCGCGACGCTGGGGCGCGGCCTCGTCGCGCTGTGGCGCGACCCGGCGCGACGGCCGATGGCCCGCTTCCTCGTCGCGCGCATGCTCTACATCGACGGCGTGAACACGCTATTCGCCTTCGGCGGCATCTACGCGGCGACGGTCTACGCCATGAGCGTCGAGGAGGTCGCCCTTTTCGGCATCGCCCTCAACGTCACCGCCGGCATCGGCGCCATCGCCTTCGGCTGGCTCGACGACCGCGTCGGCAGCCGCACCACCATTCTCGCCGGCATCTGCGGCATCGTCGCGTGCGGCGTGCCGATCCTGGTGCTGGGCGACGTGCTCTGGTTCTGGGTGTTCGGCGCCGCGCTGGGCATCTTCTTCGGGCCCGTGCAGGCGGCGAGCCGGTCGCTGATGGCGCGCCTGACGCCGCCCGGCGAAGAAGGCGAGTCCTTCGGCCTGTTCGGCCTCAGCGGGCGTGCGCTGGCCTTCCTCGGGCCATGGCTGGTCGGCGTGGTGACGATCGCCACGGGCAGCCCGCGCTGGGGCCTCGCCACCGTCGTCCCGTTCCTCGTCGCTGGCGGCCTGCTGCTTCTGATCGTGCGCGAGCCGAACGACGACGATTGACCGCCGCCCTCAGTGGCGGAAGTGGCGCATGCCGGTGAAGACCATGGCGATGCCGGCCTTGTCGGCGGCCGCGATCACCTCGTCGTCGCGCACCGAGCCGCCGGGCTGGATCACCGCCGTGGCGCCGGCCTCGACCGCTGCCACGAGGCCGTCGGCGAAGGGGAAGAAGGCGTCGGAGGCGACGACCGAGCCTTGCGTGCGCGGCGTCGCCTCGCCGGCCGCCTTCGCCGCGTCGAGCGCCTTGATGGCGGCGATGCGGGCGCTGTCGACGCGGCTCATCTGGCCGGCGCCGATGCCGACGGTGGCGCGGTCCTTCACATAGACGATGGCGTTCGACTTGACATGCTTGGCGACGGCGAAGGCGAACAGCAGGTCGGCGCGCTCGGCCGCGCTCGGCGCGCGTTTCGTGACCACCTTGAGGTCGCCGTCGCCGACATGGCCGCTGTCGCGATCCTGCACCAGCAGGCCGCCGGCGAGCGTGCGCACCGTCACGCCAGGCGCGCGCGGGTCGGGCAGCGCGCCGGTGAGCAGCAGGCGCAGGTTCTTCTTCGCCGTGAACACCGCCTTCGCCGCGTCGTCGGCGTCGGGGGCGATCACCACCTCGGTGAAGATCGCCGCGATGGCCTCGGCGGCGGCACGGTCGAGCGGCCGGTTGGCGGCGACGATGCCGCCGAAGGCGCTGACCGGGTCGCAGGCCAGCGCTGCGCGGTAGGCGGCGAGGAGATCGCCGCCCGCGGCGACGCCGCACGGGTTGGCGTGCTTGATGATGGCGATGGCCGGCGCGGCGAATTCGGCGACCAGCTCGATCGCCGCATCGGCATCGCCGAGATTGTTGAACGACAGCTCCTTGCCCTGCACCTGGCGCGCTGTCGCCACGCCCGGCCGCGCCGGGCCGCCGAGATAGAGCGCGGCGCGTTGGTGCGGGTTCTCGCCGTAGCGCAGCGTCTGCGCCAGCCGTCCGCCGATGGCGAAGGCCGGCGGGAAGGCCTCGCCCAGCGCGCCGGCGAACCATTGCGCGATGGCGCCGTCGTAGACGGCCGTGCGGGCATAGGCGCGGGCGGCGAGGTGCTGGCGCAGCGCGAGGTCGATGGCGCCGTCCGTGGACAGCGCGGCGATGACCGCGCCGTAGTCCGCCGGGTCGACGACGACGGCGACGTGGGCGTGGTTCTTCGCCGCGGCGCGGATCAGCGCCGGCCCGCCGATGTCGATGTTCTCGACGCAGTCCTCGAAGCCGGCGCCCGCCTCGACGGTCGCCTCGAACGGGTAGAGGTTGACGACGACGAGGTCGATGGCGCCGATGCCGTGCCGGGCCATCGCCTCGCGGTCCTCGGCCACTTCGCGGCGGGCCAGGATGCCGCCGTGAACCTTGGGGTGCAGCGTCTTGACGCGGCCGTCCATCATCTCGGGGAAGCCGGTCCAGTCGGACACCTCGACGACCGTGCAGCCGGCGGCGGCCAGCGCCTTCGCCGTGCCGCCGGTCGACAGGATCTCGACGCCGCGCGCGGCGAGCGCCTTGCCGAGGTCGGCGAGCCCGTTCTTGTCGGACACGGAAATCAGCGCGCGCCGCACGGGCACGCGCCCGCTTCCGGCGGCGGCATCGCGGACGGCATCGGTACGGGTCATGGCGCGGGACGATCCTCGGTCGACGGGTGATCAGCGGGCGGCGGCGCGCTCCGGCGCGACGGCGATGCCGTTCCGGTACTCGGGCACGAGCTGGCCGAGCAGAGCGCGCCAGCGGGTTTCGTCGCCGTCGCGCGCGGCGGCGGCGAGGTCGTCGAGCGCGCGGGCGAGCTGGCCCGGATCGGCCGTCCGCGGCGCGGCGAGGCGCAGCGCCGCGTTGGCGGTCGGCCGCGTCGGCTCGGCATCGTGGAAGAGCTGCTCGTGCAGCTTCTCGCCGGGGCGCAGGCCGATGAAGTCGATGGCCACGTCCTCGTGCGGCCGCTGCCCGGCCAGGCGGATCATCTGCTCGGCGAGGTCGACGATCCGCACCGGCTCGCCCATGTCGAGCACGAAGATGGTGCCGGCCTCGGCGTCGCCGGCGGTGCCGAGCACGGAGGCCTGCAGCACGAGCTCGACCGCCTCGCGCGTGGTCATGAAGTAGCGCGTCATCTCGGGGTGGGTGACGGTGACGGGGCCGCCTGCGGCGATCTGCTGCTGGAACAGCGGAACCACCGAGCCGGTCGAACCGAGGACATTGCCGAAGCGCACGGTGATGAAATGCGTGCCTTCGCTGCCGGGCACCGTGACGCGCGCGAGGTCGAGCGCCTGGCAGTAGCTCTCGGCGATGCGCTTGGTGGCGCCCATCACGCTGGACGGATTGACCGCCTTGTCGGTGGAGATCAGCACCATCGCGCGGGCGCCGTGGCGGCGGGCGAGGTCGGCGACGACGCGCGTGCCCTGCACGTTGGTCAGGATGCCTTCGGTGGGATGGGCCTCGCACATCGGCACGTGCTTCAGCGCCGCGGCGTGGAACACGAGTTCGGGCCGGGTATCGGCGAAGATGCCGTCGAGGCGGTCGCGGTCGCGCACGTCGGCCAGCACGGTCCGGCGCGAGACGTCGGGCAACAGGCGCGCGAGTTCAAGGTCGATGGTGTAGAGCGCGAGCTCCGAGCTGTCGACGAGCACGATCTCGGCCGGCGCGCGCGCGGCGATCTGCCGTACCAGTTCCGAGCCGATGGTGCCGCCGGCTCCGGTCACCAGCACGCGCCGCCCGGCGACCAGCCGATGCATGGCCGTGCGGTCGAGTTCCGCCTGCGGCCGGCCGAGGAGATCCTCGACGTCGACCGGGCGCACGTCGATCGACGGCGCATCGCCGCGCTGCAGCTCGGTGAGTTGAGGCATGCGCGACAACACCATGCCGCGTCGCTCGGCGACGTCGAGCAACTGGCGCAACGCCGGGGCGCCGAGATGCGCCCGGGTGACGACGAGGCGACGGGGCTTCGCCCCCGCGGCGGCGAGTCGGCCGACGACGGCGTCCGCGTCCGCCAGCCGGCCGAGTACCGGCACGCCGCGAATCTGCCGGCCGACCCGGCTGCCCTTCTCGTCGAGCACGCCGACAGCGCGATACGGCGCGCCGGGCGCGCGGCCGAGGGCGCGGATGAAGGTTTCGGTCTCGTCGCCGGCGCCGACCAGCAGGACCGGCACCGCCGACCTGTCCGGGCGCTGCAGGGAGAGATCGAGCCGGCCGTCCTTGACCAGCCTGTAGATCAGCCGCGGCCCGCCGAGCAGGGCGAGCATCACGAACCACAGGATGACGGGCAGCGAGCGCGGCAGATACTCGGCGCGGGTCGCCACGAACATCAGCGGCACGAACAGCAGCACCACCAGCGTCACGGCCTTGACGATCTGCAGGCCGTCGTTGATCGAGGCGTAGCGCCACACGCCGCGATAGAGGCCCATCGGCCAAAAGACAGCCGCCGCGAGAACCGCGAACAGCGCCGCGCCGGCCGCGACGAACTCCGTCGGCAGCGTGAAGGTGGACTCGCCCATGCGCAGGAACAGCGCCAGCAGAAAGGCCGCTGCCGCCATCAGGATGTCGTGCGCGTAAGCGATCCAGGCGCGGTTGAGCCGCGGCACGGGTCGTTCACCCCTCGGGGATCTGAAGCGGGTTTTCCTATAGCACACGCATCTGCGGCGGCGAGGGGAAAACCGGCCGCCGGGCCGGCGTCAGCCGGCGGATCGCGGCGCGCGCGCCAGCCACGACAGCAGTGCGGCGACGACGACGATGGCGGCGGCGGCGCAGGCGCCGGCCACGGCGGTCGGTCCGGGGCCGGACAGGGTGGATGCCGTGGCCAGTGCCACCAGCGCCAGGTTGGCGAGGGCGACGCCGCCGCAGACCGTGGCGTGCGACCGGCCGTGCCGCACCGCGCGCTGGTAGAAATGCGTGCGATGCGCCTGCCAGACGCGCTCGCCGGCAAGGACGCGGCGGAACAGCGTCAGCGTCGCGTCGGCGAGGTGGTAGAGCGGCAGGATCAGCGCCGCCCCCCAGTATCCGCGCGCGGCGAGGGCGAGGAGCAGGAAGCCGGCGAGGAAGCCCAGCGGCACCGAGCCGACATCGCCGAGGAAGAGGCGCGCCGGGTGCCAGTTGTGGGCAAGGAAGCCGATCGCGGCGGCGGCCAGCGCCAGCGCCTGCAGCTCCATGCCGCCGGCCCCGGTACCGCTCGCGGCGAGGACCGCGAAGACGCCAGCGCCCAGGGCGGCCGTGGCGACGCCGGTAATGCCGTCGATACCGTCCATGAAGTTGTAGAGATTGACGAACCAGACCCAGGCCAGAACCGTCACCGTGGCGTCGAGCCAGACCGGGAACAGCCCGTGGAAGACCGGGCCGGGCAGCGCCGCGACGCCGACGGCGGCCGCGGCGACATGGACCAGCAGGCGCGGCAGGGCGCCGAGGCCGGCAATGTCGTCGCGCCAGGACACCAGGGCGAGGCCGAGGGCCGCCGCCGGGATGAGGACGGCGCGCCAGTCCGCCGCGTCATGCCACAGCGACAGCGCAAGCCAGGCGGGAAGCAGGACGACGAGGACGCCGATGCCGCCGCCGCGCGGCGTCGGCAGGCTGTGCGAACTGCGATCGTTCGGCGCGTCGAGCACGGCGCGCGCCACCAGAAAGCGGTGCGCGAGCGCCACCGCGAGCGCGGCGGCGGCGGCGACGAGACCGATGACGACCACCGGCAGGGCGCTCATGGCGTGGCCCCGACGGGCCGCCTGCCGCCGCAGACCGCGACCAGCGCGACGGTGGCGAGCCAGAGGTTGCACAGCCACCAGTCCTGCCAGACGCCATAGCTCGACTCGGCGATGACAATGGCCGTCGCGGCCATCGCCAGTGCCGCCGCACGCGCCGGCCGCGCGGGGAGCGCCGCCGGCACAGCGAACAGGACACGCGTGATGAAGGCGATGCCGAGGACGATCCCGGGCACGCCGAGCTCGAGCCAGAGTTCGGTCGTCAGGCTGTGCGGGTGCAGCGGCAGCGCTTCGGAGTAGCTGTTGGAAATGGTGCCGAAGATCGATACCAGCGTGCGGCCGCCCGGAATGCTGCGCGAGGCGTCGAGCCCCCATCCGGCCAGCGGCCGGTCGCGCAGCATGTCGGCGGCGAAACTCCAGATCTCGAGCCGGTGGCCGAACGACAGCAGCGGCGCCTGCAGGCCGTGGGCGACGACGATATCCTCGATCGGCGCCGCGATGACATCGAACCACGGCACCATCGCGGCGCGGACGACGAGGATGCCGACCAGCAGCAGCACGGCCGCCCTGGCATGCCACCAGGCGAGCGCGAAGACGAGGGCGCCGGCGAGCCAGGCCGCGCCCGGTGTCGTCGGCTCGAGGGCGGCCATCGCCGCCACGCTTGCCAGTGCCGGCAGCCAGGCCCAGCGCGGACCCCGGCGTTGCCAGACGATGGCGACGCCGACCCAGCCGACCAGCGCGGCGATGCTGGAAAGCCTGTTGAGGTGCGTATAGGTGGGGAAGGTCGTGAAGCCGTGGCCGGAGACGACCGCGCGCAGCATGCCCGCGCTCAGCATGTCGGCGACAAGGATCACGAGGCCCGCGCAACCGCCGGCGAGGAACCACGTTCCCATTCGCGTCCGCGCCGCGTCGCCGATGCGGTCGACGGCGGCCAGCAGCGCGTACCCGCCGCCGAAGATGGCGGCGAGGCCGAGAGCGATATCCAGACTCTGGCGCGGATTGGCGGACCACAATGTGGAAACGCCGCCCCAGAGAATCAGCGCCGCAGCGATCGCGACGGCCGGGCGTGCGAGCGCCGCCGCAAGGTCCGGCAGGCCCGGACGTCGCACCGCCACCAGATGCAGGGCGACGAGAATGGCGGCGACGCTCGCCGTGACGTTGATCATGCGCGGGCCGAGCACGCCGAGCGGCAACAGCAGGGCGAGCGCGGCGGCGAGGACCAGCGCCGGGTCGATGCGCCTCAGAATCGCAAGCATGGGCTGGGCTTGTGCCGGAAATGCAAAGGCCCGGCAAGCGCCGGGCCTCGGGCGGTCGTGGCGGGCGCGGATCACCCCGGCGGGGCGAGGCCCAGATGGTCGATCTGGCGGCGGACGACGAGGGTCTCGTCGTAGAGGGCGCGGGCGCGGGCCAGACCGGCGGCGCCCATGCGCGCCCGTTGCGCGGGATCGCGGCCGAGGCCGCCAAGGGCCGCGGCGAGGGCCGACGGGTCGGCGACCGGCACCAGCACGCCGGTCTCGCCCGGCACGACCTCCTCGCGGCTGCCGCGCACGTCGGTGGCGACGACCGGCAGCGCCGTGAGCATCGCCTCGACGATGGAGCGCGGCATGCCTTCGCGGTGCGAGGGCAGCGTGAAGATGTCGGCGGCCCGCAGCAGGTCGGCGACATCGCCGCGGTAGCCGAGCAGCCGGATCCGCGCCGCGAGGGCGGGATCGGCCGCGACATCGGCGAGGGCGCGGTCGACGGATGCCGCGTGGTCGCTGTCGAGCCGGGCGCCGACGCACCAGAGTTCGGCGTCGACATCGCGCATGGCGGCGAACAGCTCGGGATAGCCCTTCTCCGCCACCAGCCGCCCGACCATCAAGATGACGACGCGATCGGCGGCGGTGCCGAGTGCGGCGCGCACGCGGGCGCGCGTCTGGCCCGTCGGGTCGGGGGAGAAGCGCTCCGGGTCGCTGCCGTTGCCGATCGCCCGCACGTCACCGGTGCGGCAGAGGCCGAGACGGCGCGCCGTCGCGGCATCCTCCTCGGCCTGGGTGAACAGCGTGTCGGTCAACCGGCCGGCGATCCACTCGGCGGCGACGGCGAGCGCGCGCTGCAGGGGCGCGGTCCGCTCGTGGAAGATGAAGCCATGCGCGGTGTAGACGACGCGCGGCACACCGGCGATGCCGGCGGCGAGACGTCCAAGCGCCGCCGCGACCGGCGTGTGCACGTGAACGATATCGAAGCGTTCGCGGCGGAACAGACGGACGAGCGCGAGGAAGGCGCGGACGTTCGCCAGCGGGTCGAGGCTGCGGACCAGCGGCGCCGTTTCGACACGGAATCCGTCGGCCCGGACTTCGCCCAGCAGCGGGCCATCGGCGCACACGCCGACGACTTCGTGCCCGGCGTCGCGCAGCCCGCGCATCAGGGGCTGCAGGAAATGGTGCAGCGTGAAATCGACGGCGCAGAGCTGGCAGATCTTCATGGCCGGCGGCAGGCCGCGCCCGTGCTGATGTCCCGGATGCTCATGCCGCCGAAGCGTCGCCGGCGATGACCTGTCCCAGGGCGTCGGCAATGCGCTGCTGGTGGGCGGCGGTGAGATAGGGGTGCATGGGCAGGCTCAGCACCGTTCCGGCGAGCCGGTCCGAGACCGGGCAGCCGCCGGGCCCCGAGGGAAAGTGGCGATAGGCCGTCTGCTGTGTCAGCGCGCGCGGATAGTAGATCACCGACGGCACCCCGCGCGCTTTCAGGCCCGCTTGCAGGACGTCGCGGTTTGCTGCGACGACGGTGTACTGCGCCCAGACGGACGTCGCCCCGGCGGCCACGCGCGGCGCCGCGACGAGACCGGCCAGCAGGCCGGCGTAGCGTTGCGCGACAGCCTCGCGCGCGGCGATCTCGTCGTCGAAGATGGACAGCTTGGCCAGCAGCACGACGGCCTGCAGCGTGTCGAGGCGGCTGTTCATGCCGATGTAGATATTGTCGTACTTGTCCGTGCCCTGGCCGTGCTGGCGCAGCGAGACCAGACGGGTGGCGAGGTCGTCGTCGGAGGTGAACACCGCGCCGCCGTCGCCGTAGCAGCCGAGCGGCTTCGCCGGATAGAAGCTGGTCGTGGCGACCCGCCCGAAGGCCCCGGCGGCGCGATTGCCGAGGCGCGCGCCGAAGGATTGCGCGGCATCCTCCATCAGCCATAGGCCGTGACGGCTGCAGACGTTCTCGATCGCCGGGTAGTCAGCAGGCTGGCCGAACAGGTCGACCGCGATGACGCAGCGCGGCACGAGCGCGCCCTCGGCACGCACGGCCGCGATCGCCGCGTCGAGGCTCGCCGGATCCATGTTGAACGTCACGGCATCGACATCGACAAAGACGGGGGTTGCCCCGGCGAGCGCGACGACCTCGGCGGTCGAGGTGAAGGTGAACGCCGGCACGAAGACGGCATCGCCTGGCCCGACGCCCTCGGCCAGCAGCACCAGCTCCATCGCATCGGTGCCGTTGGCGCAGGTGATGGCATGGCGCACGCCGGCACGGCGGGCCAGTTCCGCCTCCAGTTCGTCGACTTCCGGCCCGAGCACGTAACGGCCGTGATCGAGCACGCGGGCGATGGCGGAGTCGAGTTGCCGGCGCAGACGTGCCTGCTGCGCGACAAGGTCGATGAACGCGATGGGCTCGGTCATGGTCTCACCTCAGGCCGGTCCCGCGTAGCGCAGCGGGCGCCGTGCTAGCAAGCCCTCGTACAGGGCCTCGTAGCGCGCGACGCAGGCGGCGATCGAATGTTCTCCGGCGATGTGGTCCCGGGCGGCGGTGCCGAGGCGATGACGAAGCCCGCTGTCGGCGGCGATGCGCGAGATGGCGGCGGCCAGGGCGGCCGGGTCCCGCGGCGGCGTCAGCAGGCCGGTCCGTCCGTCGTCGACCAGTTCGGCCGTGCCGCCGGCGGCGGTGGCGACCACAGCGACGCCGGCCGCCATCGCCTCGGCGAGACTGTTCGGTGACCCTTCCTCGTGCGACGCCAGGACGAAAATGTCGGCTGCCGCGAGCAGGGCCGGCACGTCGTCATGCAGCCCGAGGCGGACGATGCGGTCGCCGATGCCCAGCGCCGCGGCGCGGGCGTCGAGCGCCGGGCCGATGCCGGCCGTGTCCCGGCCGGCGAGGAGACAGCGCCAGCGCGACGGCAGCGTGGCGGCGGCCAGCGCGTCGACGAGATCGGCGTGGCCCTTGTACGGAATGAGATTGGCGACGCAGACGATGACCATCTCGTCGTCGCCGAGGCCAAGGGCGGCCCGCGCTTCGGCCCGCGCGATGGCCGCGAACCGCCCGGTGTCGATGCCGTTGGCGATGATGGACAGGGCCTTGGGATCGACCCCCTCCTCGAGCAGGTTCGCCGCCACGGCCCGGCTGTTGGCGACGACCGCGTCCATGTGGCAGTGCAGTCGGCGCTCGATACGCCGGGCGACGGGGTGGCGCCGCTGATAGTCGTTGAGGCTGCGCCGGCTCATGACGCGCGGACGCAGGCCGAGCAGCACCGCCAGCGGCCCGCCGACCAGATAGGCCTGGGGCAGGAAGAAGTGCACGAGGTCCGGCCCGACGATCCGCGCGGTCCGCAGGAAGTGCAGGGCCTTGCCGGGCAGGGCGGCGACGCCGTGGCCGGTGCGCGCCGGCGCGAACACCGGCACGCCGGCATCCCGCATCGGCCCGTCGTAGCTGCCGGGCCCGTGCGTCGAGCAGACGCTGGCCGCGAAGCGGCGGCGATCGAGACGCGGCAGGACCTGCAGCAGGTGGCGCTCGGCGCCGCCGACCTCGAGATGCGGCAGCACGACCAGGATTCGCCGCGGCCGTCCGGCCCGGCCTTGTGCCGGAGCCGGAGCGTCCGTGTATCCTTCGGTGGCTGCCATGCGTACCGCTCTCGACATCCTGGTGCTGTGGCCGATGCCGGCCCTGTGGCTGGCCCTTCTCGGCCTTGCGCTCGTTCTATGCCGCCGCCGTCCGGGTCGGGGCCTGCTCGTCGTCGCGCTGGCTTCGCTTCTCGCCGCCTCGCTTCCGGCCACGGGACGTCTTCTGACGGCGGGCCTGCGTGGCAGCGCGCCGCTGATCGCGCTGGACGGCGACCTGCCGCCCTGCGCGGCGGCGGTGGTCGTTCCCACCGGCGGCCTGTTCATCGATGTCGCCGGTGGCGTCCACGCCAGCAGCGCTTCGGTATGGCGTGCCGCTGCCGGATCGGCGCTGGCGCAGCGCTACGGCCTGCCCCTCATCGTGGCCGGCGGGGCGGTCGGGCGAGAGGGCCCGTCGGAAGCGGAGATCACTATCGCGCATCTGGCCCTGGCCGGCGCGGTGGCCGAGGCGTCGCCGCGCGACACGCACGAAACGGGGCCGGCCGTCGCGGCCCGCCTCGACGCGATGGGCCTGCCGCGTGCCGTCGTCGTGGTGACCGACGCCATCCATATCGCACGCGCCGCCGCGTCGCTGCGCCACGCCGGCGTGACCGTCTGCGCGGCGCTGTCGGCGACGCCACGGCCGCAGCGCCGGTCGGCGACGGTGACCGGCCTGGTTCCGCGGGCCAGCGCGTTTCGGACAACCGGGGGCGCGCTCTACGAATACGTCGGCATCGCCGCCTATGTCGCGCTGGGCCGGCTGTCGCTGGCGGATCTCTGAACGCCCGCGGCCTGCTCACGGCGCCATGCCTCGAACATGAGTACCGGCCACAGCATGTACTGCTGGTTGCGCGCGCCTTCGAGATGGGTGTGCCAGACGGAACGTACGGCCGCCACGTCGAACAGGCCGGTGGCGCCCAGCGCGGACGGTGCCAGCAAATCCTCCGCCCAGGCGCGCAGATCGCCGCGCAGCCAGGTGTCGAGCGGGATGCCGAAGCCCATCTTCGGCCGCTCGAACAGGTTGCGCGGCACGTAGCGCGCCAGCACCTCGCGCAGGATCCACTTGCTCCGCCCGTCGCGTATCTTCATCGACAGCGGCAGGCGCCAGGCGAACTCGTACAGCCGGTGATCGAGCAGCGGAACCCGCCCCTCGAGGCTGACAGCCATCGCGGCGCGATCGAGCTTCACCAGAATGTCGTCCGGCAGGTACCCGAGCGCATCGAGCAACATCAACTGTTCCTCGTGATGCGGTAGAGTCGGCCAGGCGGCCGCGTCATCGATGCGCAGCGCAGGGACACTCACGTCCTGCAACGCCGACGCGGCATTCTTCCACTGGGATATCAGCCGCCCGTACACGGCAGCCCGATCCGGAGCGTCGAGCACCTCGGCAAGCTTGTGCAACTTGTCGCCTACCTGCCTCTGCCGCCGCGATGCGGGCAGCAGCGCCATCGCGGCGTCGGACATCGTGTCCCATGCGCCGGGCGTAACTGTCTCGATCACATTGCGAAGGCCACGCCTGGCGCGCTGAGGCAGCAGACCGGAAAGGCGATCGAGTTTGCGCGCCCATGTGTATCGGTTGTAGCCGCCGAACAATTCGTCGCCGCCGTCTCCGGACAGACAGACGGTCACATCCCGGCGCGCCAGTCGCGAAACCAGATAGGTCGGAATCTGCGACGAATCGGCGAACGGCTCATCGTAGATGCCCGGCAGCAGAGGGATGACGTTCTGTACATCCGCAGGTGTCACCAGCAGTTCGGTGTGATCGGTGCCGAGGTGTCGCGCAACGGCCGCTGCCGCGTCGGCTTCACTGTAGGCAGCCTCGGCAAAGCCGATGGTGTAGGTCCGCACCGGCGTCGCGCATTCGGCCTGCATGGCGGCGACCACGCTGGACGAATCGATGCCGCCCGAAAGGAACGCGCCGACCGGAACGTCGGAAACGACACAATGCCGGACGGCGTCGCGCAGCCGCGCGTCGAGCTCGTCGATGGCGTCGGCATCCGAAAGAAGCAAGGGGTTCGCGGCGCCCGCTCGCGCCGCCTCTTCCGCAGACCAATACGCCACGGGTTCGGGCAGACGGCGCGCCCGCAACGCCGGGGTATCGATTCTCATCACCGTTCCGGGCAACAGCTTCCACGCCCGTGGGTGAATCGTGTGCGGTGCCGGAATGGCGCCGAGACGCAGCAGCAGCGCCAGTGCCTGGGACGCGACGGACGAGTCGAAGCCGTGAAAGCACCGCAGGGCCGCCAGCTGCGAGCCGAAAACCAGACCTTGGCCGGCCCAACCATAATAGAGCGGCTTCTGGCCCAATCGGTCGCGCGCGAGATACAGGCAGCGCTCGGCGCGATCCCACACGGCCAGCGCGAACATGCCGTTGCAGCGCTGCAGTGCGGCCGCGACGCCCCACCGCGCCATTGCTTCCAGCAGCGCCTCGGTATCGGACCGGGTCCGCAGCGATGACCCGGCATCGACGAGCTCGCTGCGCAGCGCCGCAAAGTTGTAGATCTCGCCATTGAAGGCGATCACCCAGCGGCCATCGGCGGAGACCATCGGCTGACCGGCGGCGTCGGAAAGATCGATGATCGAAAGCCGCCGGTGTCCCATGGCAATGCCGGCGGCGCCATCCGTCCAGATGCCGGCGGCATCGGGGCCACGATGAGCCAGGGTGTCGGCGCCGAGGCGGACCCTCGTCGCCAACTCTGCATCTCCGGCCACTTCATGCGAGAAGAGGCCAACTACGCCACACATGATGCCGTCCGACCGATCACGTCCTGCAGGATGGTTTCTGTCGCGCCGATCATATGCTCGGCGCTGAAGCGGGCTTCCAGCCAGCCTCGCGGGTCGGCATCAAATCCTGCCGCTACGCGTTCGAGCAACGACAGGCAGGCGTTCGCCAACGCCTCGGGGTTCCGCGCAGGCACCACGATCCCGGTGTTCCCGACAATGTTCGCGGACGCGCCGACGCTCGTGACGACGCAAGGCACACCGCACGCCATCGCTTCGGCGACCGTGTTCGGCGAGCCCTCCGCATGCGACGACAGACAGGCGATATCGAGAGCGCTGAGAGCGCCGGGCATGTCTTCGACCTCGCCAGCCCAGACCAGCTTTTCGCCCAGCCCGAGGCCGAGTGCCTTTTCGCGCAGTTCCGCCGCCAGACCGGCGATGCCCCCGCCGATGCAGACGAAGCGCACGTCCGCTCGCCGCTCCGCGATCGACGCGGCCGCCGCCAGAAAGTCGCCATGTCCCTTCACCGGATCGATGCGTGCAGGCAGTCCGATCAGGGGCGCTCCCGGCGGCACGTTCCAGCGCGCCCGCCATTCCGCCCGTCCGGCCGGATCGTGGCGGAAGCGTCCGGTATCGATACCGTTGGCCACGAGCGAGAGGCGGCTCTCCGGCATGCCGGCGGCGACGGCGTAGTCGTAGCCGGACTGTGCGTTGACGACGATGCGATCCGCGCGACCGGCAAGCCGTGCCTCGAGACGGTAGCTGATCCAGTTCAATCTGTCGTAGCTGTCCAGTGGCATGCCGCCGTGGCGAAGGCCCCAGACGATACGCAAATTCGGCGCCGCCCCGCGTGCCGTCAGTGCGAGCAGATTGGCGACCGGCATGAAGCTGTAGATGACCTGCGCATCATGCCGGCGCACGAGGTCGCGGAGGGCAAGCGCGGGCGAGACGACGTCCCAGCGGCCGCGCTTGCCGAGCCCATGGAGCGCCACATCCGCCGAGATGTCCGTCTCGAGAAGGCCCCCACGGTAGAAGAGGGCGACGGCAACGGCGTGTCCCCGACCCGCAAGTCCATTGGCGAGGAGGGCCACCTGGCGCTCGGCACCGCCGGCGCCGAGACTGCGCAGTAGCAGGACTACCCGCATCGCGGTCTGGGCCTCGCTCGGCTTGCTATGCATCCGCTCGTCCACTACGACGGTATGGGCTTCGCGCGGTCGTGATTGTGCCGCTATTCGAAAGGTATCGTCGACGCCATGTGCGGCTTCGCTGTCTTGACGGAAAACGGCCGAACCTTCGCCCCGGATCTCCTCGCAGCCATCGATTCCGATTTGTACCATCGTGGCCCCGACTCCGGCGGGCTTTTGTCGCAACCAGGCCTGGCGCTGGTATTCCGCCGGCTGGCGATCCTCGATGTGGGCGCCCAATCCGATCAGCCGATGACCGACCCGTCGGGTCGCTGCACGCTCGTCTTCAACGGCGAAATCTACAACTTCAAGTCATTGCGTCGGGAGCTCGAAGCCGCGGGAGCGGTATTCCGCACGAGCGGCGATTCCGAGGTCATCCTCGCTGCCTATCTGGCCTGGGGAGAGGCGGCATTCGCAAGACTGGAAGGCATGTTCGCGTTGGTCCTCGTCGATCGCGCGCGCAACTCACTCGTTGCCGTTCGTGACCCCTTCGGTATCAAGCCGTTGTACGTCGCCCGGCATGGGCGCTGCACGGCGTTCGCCAGCGAATTGCGGCCGCTGAGGCGCATGGTGGGTACGGCGGTCGATCCGGCGGCGTTCGCGGAATTGCTGACCTACCGCTTCGCGGCGGGAAGGCTGAGCAACCTGCGCCATATCGAACTGTTGCCGGGCGGAAGCATAGCGCGCGTCGACCTCGCGGACGGGAATTACAGCGAAACGCGCTTTTGCGACGTGCTCGACACCCTGAAGCAGGACCGTTCGATCGGCAGCGACGCCGCCGCCGCGATCGTCGAGACGGCTGTCGGAGAGTCGGTCGAGGCCCATATGCAGAGCGACGTCGGCTACGCCGTCGAGCTGTCCGGCGGCGTCGATTCCAGCCTGGTGGCGGCACTCGTCAGCCAGCGCGCCGGCGGTCGCGTGCGCAGCTACGGCATCGACCTCGGCGACTCGCCGCTCAACGAGCGGCGCTGGCGCGACATGGTGATCGCCGGTCGCGACATCGACCACCGCGAGGTCCCGCTCGACGGCCGCGCCTTCGCGGCTGCCTTGCCCGACGCGGTGCGCGCCATGGAAGGGCCGGTGCCGCATCTCGGCTGCGTCATGCTGATGCTGCTGTGCCGGCAGATCGCGAAGACCGACAAGGTGGTGCTGACGGGCGAGGGCGCGGACGAGATGTTCGGCGGCTACGCCCGTTACGCGCGCTGGCGGCAGATCGCGCGGCAGGCCCGGCTGGCCCGCGCGGTGCCCACACCGGTCTGGCCGCTGCTCGGGCGCTGGCGCTGGCTGCGCCGCTACGCGCAGTTCGAGCCCGCCGCCATCGCGGGCGTCTATTTCGATCCGGTCCGTCTCGCCGAGGCCTTTCCCGGTCACCTGCCGCAGCCGGGCACGCGCGACGCGGTGGCGCGGCGCTTTGCCGACTTCCGCGACCGTCTGTTCGCCGTCGACCAGACGACCTATCTCGCCTCGCTGCTGATGCGGCAGGACCGCATGTCGATGGCCGCCTCGGTGGAGGCCCGCGTGCCGTTCACGCACCTGCCGCTGGCGCGCGCGGTCAACGTCCTGCCGCATGCGCTGCGCGCGCCCGGCGGGGAGACGAAGCCCCTGCTCAAGGCGTTCGCCGAGCGCCTGCTGCCGCGCGACGTCGTCCGTCGCCGCAAGCTTGGCCTTAACCTGCCCTATGACGAGTGGCTGCGCGACGAGGCCGCCCTCGCCCCGCTGCTGCCGCTGCTGACCGACGCGGACAGCGCGCTCGCTCCCTGGGGCGAACGCAAGGTCATCGCCCGCTGGGTGGACGAGTTCCGCGCCGGCACCTATGGCCGCGACAGGCCGCCGCTGGTTCATCTGCTCAACATGGAGCTGTGGCTGCGCTCGCTGCGCGAACCGCCGGGCCCGCTGCGACCGGTGCCGGCGCGGTCGGCGTGAACACCGCTATCGCGTGCTGCGCGAACGCCGCGGCCGCCGCCCGCCCGGCGATGGCATCGCGATAGACCGTCTGGCCACGCGCGGCGATGTCCGCCGTCCGTTGCCGGTCGGCAAGAGCGCCTTCGATCACGGCCGCCAGGTCGGCAAGATCCCACCGGTGGCTAAGCACCGTCTCGCCGTCCCGGAACAGGTCCGGCCACGTCTCGAGGTGCGACATGTCCGGCTTGAGAAGCGCTGCGCCGGCAATGAAGCTCTCGTAGTCGCGCAGGTTTATCTCGCCCCAGCCGAAGGGCGACAGGACCAGCCGGCTGCGCGCAAGTTCGGCGAGATAGGCGCGGCGCGAAAGCCGGCCGGACGCGGCATCGGGACACGCGGCGAGGACGGCGCGCCGCATGTGGCTCACCGTCGCCCGCGCGTACTCCGCCTTCATGCGGGCATTGATCGCGACATCGCGCGGCGCGCGGGCATCGGCGAAGCGCCGCGGATAGGCAAGCAGTCCGCCGATGCGCAGTGCGCGGTAGGCGCGGGCGCGCCACGGTGCGAGTAGCGAGTGGTCGGCGAGGCCGCTGTTCCAGAAGAGGCCGAGCCTTGCCAGCAGGGCCGGCTCGCCGACCGGCTGCGAGGACGCCGGCACGGCGTCGACGACGCCGGCGCGGCGGTGGGCGTCGTCGGTGTAGAGGCGCTGGCCGTAGTGCGGACGGGCATAGGCGGCACGGTCGCGCAGCAACTGGCTCTTGAGATAGCGGCCGACGAGGGGCAGCACCCATGGCTGCATCAGCGCCGTGCTGTCGCCGGTGTCGATCCACACCAGGCCGCCGGCCCGGCGGCGCCAGCGCTCCAGCAGCGTCAGCGAATGGCTTCGCGCCTCGCCGTCCCAGGCGCGCGCGAAGACCTTGCTGTCGATGGCCGCGACGTCGGCGTCGGCGAACTGGTCACCAGGGCGCGTGAAGACCTCGACGGCAAGGCCCGCCTCGGCCAGCACCCGCCGGTGCGCCAGCAGCGGATGAAGCAGGGCTTGACTGTTGGCCGAGCGGTAGCCCGGCGTCAGCAGGTGAAGGCGTATCATCCGTGTTCTGGCAGTTTACCGGGGCGTTGACAGCGGCGGAGGCCGTCGCCTACAGCCGGCGCACCGGGGTTGCAGCGCGGCCGGGGGAGCAAGACGTGGCGTTACCCACCTTCATGATCGTCGGCGCCCAGAAGTCGGGTACGACCTGGGCCTTCGAGTGCCTGAACGAGCACCCGCAGGTCTGCATGCCGACCTTCAAGGAGGTGCATTTCTTCGACCGTCCCGAGGATTCGCGTTTCAGCCGCCGCGACAAGGGCACCGACTGGTATCTGTCCCTCTTCGCCGACGACGACGGCTGCCTCGCGCGCGGCGAGGCGACGCCGGACTACATGTTCTATCCGCACGTGCCGGCGGAGCTGCACGCGCTGAACCCCGCGCTGCGCATCGTCTTCATGCTGCGCGAACCGGGCGAACGCGCCTACTCCGCCTACTGGATGCAGCGCCGCCACCGCACCGATCCGATCTCCTTCGCCGAGGAACTCGCCCGTGAGCCCGATCATGTCGAGCGGGGGCTCTATCACCGGCAGATCGCGCGTTTCCTCGCGCTGTTTCCGCGCGAGCAACTGCGCATCTACATCTATGAAGAGGCAACGGCCGATCCGGCCGCCTTCATGGCCGACCTGTTCGCCTTTATCGGGGTCGACCCGTCCTTCCGCCCGGCGGCCCTGAACCGCCGCGTCGGCGGCACGCGCCGCCTGACTCCGCTCGCCGGCTTCGTGCTCTACAAGGTGATCTCGCCGATCATCAACCACCCGCTCGTCCTGCCGGCGTGGCGCTGGCTGCGGCGCAACGTGGTGCCCCCCGCCGCGCCCGCGGACTCCGGCGAGCGCGGCTACCCGCCGATGACGCCGGAGGACAGGTCGCTGCTCGATGCCCGCTTCCGCGAGGAGAACGAGCAGCTCTTCGTGCTGCTCGGCCGCGACGTGCCAGCCTGGCGCCACTAGGAGCGGCTCCGGCCGAGCCGTCCGTCGCCGAACGCGGCGCAGATGTCACGCGCGATCGCCTCGCCGGCGACGCGGTGGGCCATGGCGTTCCAGTGTCCGCCCAGCGAGCCGCGCCAGGCGTGGTAGTGCGGATCGACGCCGGCGGCGCGCGCGGCGGCGCGCAGCGGCTCCGTCAGTGGCACCATGCCGATGCCACTGGCGGCGGTGAAGGTGCGCAGCCGCGTCTCGACGTAGTCCGGATGCGCCAGCCCGTATAGCGCAAGCTCCCGCCGCCGCGCCTCCGCGTCCGGCGTGACGGCGGCGGCCGGCGGTACGTTCGCCAGCCACAACGCCGCGCCGAGACCGCCGGCCTCGTCGCGCATCAGCAGCAGCAGGGCCTCGGTCGTGCGCCAGGCCTCGCGGGCGCCGTCGTCGGCCGGCGGCGCCAGCGACATCGGCGAATGCTCGGGCACCGTTTCGCGCCGCGTCGCCGCATCCTCGGCCAGCGCCGGCACCAGGATCTCGTTCTCGTAGACGGTCTGCAGCACCTGCAGGAGGCGCGAATGAGCGACGACGTCGTTGCGCAGATTGGACCAGCGCAGCTTGCGCTGGAAATCGGCATTGCGCCGGAAGGAGTCGTCGAGAACGAGACGATCACCCTCCCAGACATAGTAGGGGTTGAACGGGTTCTGCTCCCACGCCTTCATGTTGTTGCCGAAGTCGTTGCCGCCGTGAAACAGCACGAGGACGAGATCGGGCGCATAGGCCGCGGCCTTGTGGCGCAGCATGAGAAGCTCCCGTGCCTGCCCATAGCCGGAGACGCCGAAATTGATGATTTCGACCCTGCCCGGCGCCGCCGCGCAGCCGGCGAGCGCCACCTCGGCGACGTGGGAGAAGCGCTCCTCGAAGGTGACCTGGAAGCCCTCGGCGAAGGAGTCGCCCAGGACGGCGATGCGGTAGGTGGCCGCCGGCTTCTCCCGCGCGATCTCGGGGCCGCGCAGGCCGTCGCGGTTGATGCTGACGCGGACCGCGTTCTCCTCGACGTACCACCCCTCGGCGCGCGGCCGGTGCGACGTGCCGGTGTCGATGTCGTAGAGATAGAACGGCGGGCGCGACCAGTCGGCGACGCGCAGCCCCGCCTCGACGAGCACCAGCCCGAGGACGAGGCTGGCGCCGACGGTGACGGCCGCCAGCAGGACCTTCCGCATCGGCTGGCTCAGCCCTTGCCGGATGCCAGCGTCAGCCGCGCGAGATGGATCCGCGTCCGCCAGCTCGGATAGCCGCGGACGATGTCGGTGACGTCCTCGACGACATAGCCGTTGCGATCCGCCGCGCGCCGGTAGAAGTCGAGCGACTGCATCCAGTTGCGCGGGTCTTCCTCGATCACGTCCGGGCAGCCGGCCGGCGGCGGATCATACGAGAAGAGAAACACCGAGCCCGCGTGCATCGCCTTGCGCACGTCGCGCAGCGTGTCCTCGACGTCGCGGGCCGGCATGTGTCCGAACACGGCGTGGCACCACAGGAAGTCGAAAGTGCGGCCGTTCAGCCAGTCGAACGAATTGTCCCGGTTGGTGATGAGGGTCGGCCGACGTTCGGCGATGCGATCGGCGAACATGCGGCGCCCGGTCTCGATGCGCTCTCCGCTCGAATCGTTGCCGCTGTAGTTGCCGGGCTCGAGATATTCGATGACATGGATCGCCGTCCGCAGCATGCCGCAGCCAAACTCGTGCACGCTGTGATGCGGCTGCAAGCCGAAATGCTTGAGGATCTCCAGATCCTCGCGGCCGCTCTCGGCGAGGTTCCGCTGGCGCCGCTCCATGGTCGCGTCGTCGCGCTGTTCGACCGCCCACTGGTCGAGCGTGCGGGCGTACCAGCTCAGGTAGCTGCCGCCGCGCAGCCGGTGCCCGAGATAGGACAGCCGCAGGCGGGCGTTGGCGCGGAACCGCTCCGTCGCGATCCAGCGCCGCCAGACCGCGCGCCCGACGCCGTGCAGCCACGGCGGCAGCAGGCTGCGGGCGATTCCGACAATCGCGGGATCCTTGCGAACGGCCATTGAAGCGGGCTCCGTGGGATGGCGGCGGGCGGCTCAGTCGATCAGTGTCCAGGCGAGCGGCGTGCCGCGCGCGATGGCGGTGCGCGCACGCCGGCCGAGCACGGACGGCAGGTGCTTCGGTGCCAGCCCGTTGCCCGGGCGGATGCTGCGAACGTTGTCGCGCGTCAGCGGCGCGCCGCCGGGTATGTCGGCGACGGCATAGAGCGAGCGGCGCAGCCGCGCGTTGCGCTCCTCTTCCGGCACGACCGCCGGCGCACCGCTGCCGAGCGCGGCCCATGCCTCGCGGCAGGTGCGCACCAGCGTGGCGAATTCGTCGGGCTCCAGCGAGAAGGAGGCATCGGGGCCGCCGTCGGCGCGCGCCATCGTCATGTGCTTCTCGACGATGCAGGCGCCGAGCGAGACGGCCGCGACCGCGACGGTGGTGCCGAGCGTGTGGTCGGACAGGCCGGCCACGACGCCATGGCTGCGGGCCAGCGCGGGGATGCTGCGCAGGTGGTAGTCCTCGGCGCGGGCGGGATACGCGCTGACACAGTGCAACAGGGCGACGCCTGTCGCATGCGCCGCGCGCGCCGCGGCGACGGCCTCGGCGATCTCGCCGTCGTCGGCCATGCCGGTCGAGATGATCAGCGGCTTGCCCGTCGCCGCAGCGGCAGCGATCAGCGGCAGGTCGATGCATTCGAAGGAAGCGATCTTGTAGGCCGGCGCGCCGAGGGATTCGAGCAGTGCGATGGCCGTCTCGTCGAACGGGCTGCTGAACACGGTGATGCCGAGTTCGCGGCCGCGTGAGAACAGGTCGGCGTGCCAGTCCCACGGGGTGTGCGCCTCGGTGTAGAGGTCGTACAGGGTCCGGCCCGCCCAGGGCCCGTCAGTGAGCCGGAATTCCGGCCCGTCGTGGTCGAGCGTGATCGTGTCGGGTGTGTAGGTCTGCAGTTTCACGGCATCGGCGCCGGTGCGCGACGCCGCCTCGAGCAGGCGCAGCATGTGGGCCTTGCTGCCGAAGTGGTTCCCCGACAGTTCGGCGACGATGTACGGCGGATGCTCCGGCCCGATGGCGCGCCCGGCGATCGCGAAGGTCGTGTCTGTCATGGCTGCGTTGCCCGATGCATGGGCTGCCGAACATACCAGCCGGCGCCGCGCGGCGCGTAGCCGGCCGCCGCGAACAGGGCCCGCGAGATGCGGTTGCCCGGCAGCACCTCGGCGCGCAGCTCGGCCCATGGCACGGCATGGGCGGCCAGCGCGAGGGCGGCCGCGCCGAGGCCGAGCCGCTGGCGCGACGGGTCGATCATGATCGAGACCTCGAAGGCCGCCGTCGCCGCGTAGTCCTCCGCTGCGTCCAGGCGCACCACGCCGGCGGCCTCGCCGCCGTGCTCGACGAGCTGCAGGAAGCAGCCGGGATCGACACGGCGGGCGGCGAACCAGCGCGCATGCGCTGCCGGGTCGGGCGCGTCGGCATTGCGCGACCAGCGGCGTACATCGGGGTGGGAGCGCCAGGCGAGGACGGCCGCGGCGTCGTCGGGACCGGCCGGGCGCAGGGCGACGGGCCTTCCGTCGCGGGCGAGGGTCGGCGAGACCGCCGCGGCGACCCGCGACGCGCCGAGGCTGTCGCAGAGGGCGAGCGCGGCGCTCCGCATGGCCTGGCGCCGCGCCGTGTCCGGCCACAGCGAGGCCAGCGCCGCGGCGAGGTCGGCCGGCGCACCGTCGGTCACGATCGCGGCGCCTGCCTGCGCGAGACCGGCGGCGGTGTCGTTCTGGTTGGCCGCCACCGGCACGATCAGCGAGGGTACGCCGAGCGCACAGCGCTCGAGCGCGGAAACGCCGCCGGCGCCGATCGCCAGCGTCGCGCCGTGCAGGATGGTCGCGACGTCGGGCGGCCCGACATGCAACCGCACGGCGGGCAGGCCGGTGACGAGACGGCGGATGGCATCGAGGTGCGGCGCGTCGGGGCCGAGGATGACGTCCACCTGCGCGGTTATGCCGGCGCGGGCGACGGCGTCGAGTGCCGCCTGCGTCGCGTTGGTGGGATCGGTCGCGCCGAAGCCGATGCACAGGCGCGCCCCGTGCGGCATTGGCCGGGGACGGCGCTGCGCGAAGTTCGCACGCAGCGGCGCCCAGGCCGGCCCGGCGAGGATGCGGCAGGCGGCCGGAACGAGGGGCGCGTAGAGCGCGGCGGCGCGGCCCGGCGCGGGATCGAGCAGCAGGTCGCAGTCGTGGCGCCGCGCCGGCGCGTCGTCGAGGGCGAGGATTCGCCGTGCCCAGGAGCGGCACGCGGCTTCGAAGGCGGCATCGCGCCCGTAGTGATCGACGACCAGGAGATCGCAGCCGTCCGGCAGGGCCGCCTTCAGCGCCGGAACCTCTTCGTCGGCGCGCGCCGGCAAGGCCAGCGCGGTCATGCCGGTGGCCGGGACGGGCGCGGCCGCCGCCAGCGTGCACCGCCAGCCGTGCGCCGACAGCGCCGCGCCGAGCGTGGCGCAGCGGGCGACGTGGCCGCCGCCTATCGCGGCCGAGGCGTCGGCGCGAAACACGGCCTGCATCGGTTCAGGCATCGCCCGGCGCGAGAGCATCGGCAAGGGCGTCGACGACCCGGTCGACGTCGCCGGCCGTCATGCCGACGAAGAGCGGCAGGCTGAGGGCACGGCGGTAGTAGGCTTCCGCGCCGGGAAGGGAGGTCACGCCGCAGCGCGCGCGCCAGTAGGGCTGGCAGTGGACGGGGATGTAGTGGACCTGGCTGCCGACGCCGACGGCGCGCAGCCGGCGCATCACCGTGCCACGATCGGTACCGGCGGCGGCGAAGTCGACGAGGGCGACGGCGAGATGCCAGGCCGGTCGGCAGCCGCCGGCGCGCGGCAGCGGCCGGACCAGCGGCGCCAGCCGCGCCAGCCGCGCCGCGTAGCGGTCGGCCAGCGCGGCGCGCTCGGCGACGAAGCGGTCGAGCTTGGCGAGCTGGCCGAGGCCGAGCGCGCAGTGGATGTCGGTGGCCCGGTAGTTGTACCCGAGCTGCTGCATCTCGTAGTACCAGGGGTTCACGTTGCCGTGCGGATCCATCGCTGCGGCGGCGTCGGCGAAGCGGTCCGGCTCGCGCTCGATGCCGTGGCCGCGAAACAGGCGCAGCCGGCGCGCCAGTTCGGCGTCCCCGGTGGTCACGGCGCCACCCTCGCCGGTGGTCACCGTCTTCACCGGATGCGTCGAGAACACAGCCATGTCGGAGTGCGCGCAGGCGCCGACCGGCGACCCGGCGACCTCGCCGCCGAGGGCATGGCAGGCATCCTCGACCACCGCCAGGCCGTGGCGCCGCGCCAGCGCAGCAATCGCCGGCATGTCGGCGCACTGGCCATTGAGGTGGACGGGAAAGACCGCGCGCACGCGCCGGCCGTCGGCGCGCGCCAGCGCGGTCTCGATGCCGGCCGGCCGCAGCAGCCCCGTGTCGGGGTCGACATCGGCGAGGATGACGTCGGCGCCGGTATAGGCGGCGCCGTTCGCCGTCGCGACGAAGGTCTGCGCCGGCACGATCACCGCGTCGCCCGGCCCGAGACCGAGCGCCAGCGCGGCGAGATGCAGCCCCGCCGTGCCGCTGGAACACGAGACCGCATGCTGTGCCGAGACGCGGGCGGCCAGCGCCGCCTCGTAGGCCGCGACGGTCGGCCCCGTCGTCAGCCACTCGCCCCGCAGGACGGCGACGACGCGGGCGATGTCGTCCTCGTCGACGTACTGCCGGCCATAGGGAAGGAAAGACCGCCGCTCGTCCGTCATGCGTCGCCTGCGAGGAGAGCACGGAAGGGCGCCGGGTCCACCGCCTGGCCCGCCGCATCCGCCAGCGCCGCCGCCAGCGCGGCGCTGTCGACGGTCGGTCGGTTGCGCTCGTCGTGCCGGACGTCGACTCGCTTCAGCCGTGCGGCGTAGAGGTCGCGCAGGGCCGGGTTCAGGCGCTCGCCCGCAGGCTGCACGAGAACCACCGGACGGTCCGAGCAGAGCGCCTCCCAGAACGCCGTCGTGAGGGCGAAGTCGAACAGCAGCACGTCGGCCTCGGCCAGGGCGGTCCGGAAGGGCCGGTTGTCGCAGACGGCATGGGGCTCGATCGGCTGCCGGTTCCACAGCACGTGGTTTTCCGGATGCGGCTTCACGACGAGCTCGCACGGAAATGTCCGGAGCATGTCGAGCAGGCGGAGCTGCCAGTCGAAATACACAGGGTCGGCCAGCGTCGGCGGCAGATGCTGCGTCGTTCCCGTGAACAGTGTCGTCACGTAAAGCACGCGCGGGCGCCGCTGGCCGGAGCCGGGATTGCGGGCCGGCACGGCGCGAAACACCGGATCGCCGGAAGCGCCGGCGACGTCCGCACCGGCGTAGGCGACCGACGGGTCGGCGCGGCGCCTGTCGGCGACGACCTCGGCAAGCCGCTGCGTGGCGACGACGAAGCGCGACGATGGCAACAGGTCGATGAAGCTGCCGAGCCTGATGTAGTCGTCGAGGCCGGCGGCGCCGCCATGAGCGAAGCGGGTGACTGTGCCGCCGCGCCGGAGCACGGCGAGGCCGATCGCCCGCAGGGCGTAGTTGCCGCCGCTGCCGGCCCACACCTCGTCGCCGATGGCCACCTGCGCCAGGGCGGCGAGATCGGCCTCCGCTTCGGCCAGCGCGCGGGCGGTATCGGTCCCGATGACGGCGGCCGCGCGCCCGCGGACCGCGTCGGGGAGGCCGGCGCCATCGAGCACGGCCGTGGTCCAGCGCACGGCCAGCGCTTCGACGTCGAGACCACTGCTCCCGCCGCGGGCGGCACCGGCGCGGGCTCGCGCCAGCAGTGCCGCGCCCTCGCGGTAGCGCACCCGCCGCGCGCCCACGCTGGCCGCCTGCCGCAACAGAGGCCCGAAATTGAGTGCGCTCGACTGCGGCGCGAGAAGGGCGGCGGCGGCGCGTCCGGGCGGCAGCAGGCGGAAGGTGTTGCGCAGGTCGCGGAGGGCCTGGACGCGGCGACGCCAGCCGCGCGGGCCATGCCGGCCGCCGCGGGCGGGCGTCGGTTGTGGACCGCTGCCGGACAGCCAGTCGGCCTCGGCGTCGCTGCCGCGGAAGGCGATGCCGAGCCTCGCCGCCGCATCGACCTCGCCGGCGGCCACGAGGATGCGTGCCGTGCGGTTGAGGAAGCGCGCGCCGGCCAGGGCCACGACCTGCCGCTCGAGGCCGGCGAGGGTGGGGAACCAGGCCTGCAGGGCCTCGGCGGACCGCATCGCCAACACCGCGCGCTGCGGCTGCGCCAGCGGCCACGCGAAATGCTCGCGCCAGGCGCCGTCGGCGCCAATGTCGGCGACGATGTGCGGCGCCATGGCGCGGGCGTGGCGGCCGTCGAGGGGCATAGCCTTCACGGTTTCTCGAACAGGCACCAGGTGAGGTCATCGGCGCCGGTGCTGCGCCGCCAGAAGAAGCCGTCGGCGACGATGCGCAGATCTGGATGAAGGTCGAGGTAGAGGCCGCCGAAGTCGCGCTTGAACAGCATGTCGTCGTGGCCGCGGTAGCGGATGGTCTCCGGATTGCGCGCGAAATACTCCATGCACAGGATGTAGCGCCGGCTGACGCGGTGGATCTCGGCCATCGTCGCCTGCAGGAACGGCTCGGGAATGTGGATCAGCACCCCCGCCGTGAAGGCGAGGTCCATGCTGGCGTCGGCGAACGGCAGGGCGTCGCCGGACGCGTCGGCGAGATGTTTCGCATCGAGCACGCCGTCGGCGAGCGCGCGCGCGCGCGCCGAACCGTTCGGCTCGACCGCGAACAGCTCGGCATCGGTCAGCCGCGCCAGCGCGCGCAGGTTGATGCCGATGTTGCAGCCGACTTCGAGGATCGATCGCGGCGGCGCCATGGCGATGTGCGCGAGGACGCGCGCGAACGCGTTCTGCATGACGGAGACGATGGCATCGTCTGCGGCATTGCGGGCGACGTAGGCGTCGCCGAATTCGCCCTTCCAGCGGTCGAGCGGATTGGCGGTCGTCATCGGTCGCTCCGGTTGTGGCCAGTCATGCCTAGAGGATCACGTACTCGGTCTGCACGCCGTCCGTCTCGTAGCGCGGCCCCGCCCGCGACTCCGTGCGCAGGTAGTCGCGCCGCGGCTCCAGGCGCGGCAGACGCGCGGCGTCGACGCCGGGATCGTCCCGGTGGTTGACCACGCTGTCGGTGGTGCGCCAGCCGCCCTCGTTGTCGCGCACCCAGATCGAGGGATCGCGCAGATGGGCGATCATGCCGTCGAACTCGGCATCGCTCATGCCGCTCTCGCGCAGGAAGATGTCCATGTCGGTCGGCCGCACGTGGTCGTACTGGGCGACGAGGTCGATGCCCTCCTCGCGCGACATGCGGCCGCGGCGGATCTCGAAGCTGACTTCGTCAGTGCAGCGGCCGTAGCCGAACTTCAGGTACTTGAGGTAGTCGTGCAGGCCGTTGGCGTGGATATCGTCGAGCTTGTCGTAGAGGTTGAACGTGCGCTCGCGCGACTGGGCAGTCTCGAAGCCGAGTTCGCGGATGACGAACTCGGCATGCTTGCGGCCGTCCCATTCCATGTAGTTCGACAGGTAGATGCCGCGCACGCCGACGCGCTCGATGTCCTCGTCCGACGGGTAGAAGAACGGCGCCAGGTCGTAGCGGGTCAGCGGACAGTCGGGCTCCTCGAGCAGGTCCTCCGGCTCGAAGCCGCGCATGTCGTGCTCCTGGCGCTTCTTCTTCGTGAACTCGACGAAGTCGTCGTAGTTGTGCATGCCGACGAGCTCGCTGAAGCCGTGCTCGCCCCAGACGACGAGGGGGATGTCGTACTGCACCGCCGCGCGGATGGGGAACGTCATGATGCCGGCGTGGTAGTGCCAGGTGACGTCGCCCACCTTGCCGAGCATGTAGCGCGCGATGCGCAGGGCCGATCCCGGCGCGGTGGTATAGCGCACGAGATTGCAGTCCATCCGCTTGACCAGATTGGTGAGGTTGCGGATGCCGATGGCCGTGTTGAACGCGTGGTTGTAGCTGACGAGCAGCGGGTTCATGCCGTAGCGGGTGCGCAGCAGCCAGACCTGGTAGGTGCTGTCCTTGCCGCCCGACACGGGGATGATGCAGTCGTACGGGTTGCCCTTGGCACGCTGGCGGTCGCGATAGGTCGCGAGCAGGTCGCGCAGCAGCGGCTCGCGCGCGGACCAGTCGATGCTTGGGCGGCTCTCGGCCAGCCGGCAGCCCGAGCAGACGCCGTCGTCGTCGAGGACGATGCCGGGCCGGGCATTGGCCGGGTAGACGCAACGCTTGCAGTAATCCATGGGTACGACGTTCCTGGCGGGGCGGGTCAGTAGGCGGCGTATTTCGGCCGCCGCGGCATGGCGATCCGGTAGAACTGGCTGGCGCGCACGTTGAGGCCGGCGCCAGCCATGAACTCCTTGGCCTTCTTGGTCGAGTGCTCGGTGTAGTGGAAGATGTTGCCGGCGGCCACCGCGTCGGCATGGCCGTCGACCACGCCGTCGACGAGATGCTGCCATTCGCCGACGCCGCCCATCGCCACCACCGGGACGGCCAGCGCGTCGGCCAGCATGCGTACGAGCTTCAGGTCGTATCCGCGCTTGTCGCCGTCATGCTCGACGGCGTTGACGAGCACCTCGCCGGCACCCCGTGCGACGCCTTCGCGGGCCCAGTCCAGCACGTCGCGGCCGCTGCCGCGGCGGGCGTTGTCGACCATGACCTGATAGCCGGAGGGGTGCGCGTCGTCGCGCAGCGCGTCGATCGACAGCACTACGCACTGGCTGCCGAAATCCGCGGCGATCGCCTCGATGAGGTCGGGGCGCTCGACGGCATGCGTGTTGACCACCACCTTGTCGGCGCCGAGCCGGGTGTAGCGCGCCGCCGCGCCGACACTGTCGATCTTGCCGCCGACGGCGAGCGGCACGAAGCAGCGGCGCGACAGCTCCTCGACGATGCCCTCGAACTTCGCCAGGTGATCGCGGGTGTTGGAGATTTCGAGGATGGCAATCTCGTCCACGGTCCAGGTGTTGAAGAAGTCGACCGCCGTGAAGGCGTTGCCGACCATGTTCGTGCGCTTGAAGCGCCGCGTCTGCACGACGACGCCGTTGTTGATCAGCAGGGTGGCGATGAGGCGGCGTTTGCTCACGGCGCGGCGAGCAGGGTTTCGAGAAGCTTGAGTCCGGCGAGCTGCGACTTCTCCGGGTGGAATTGTACCGCGAAGACGTTGTCCCGCTCCACCGCGGCGACGAATTCGAGGCCGTGCCGCGCGGTTGCGGCCGCGATGCGGTCGGCCTCGCCCTCGCGCGGGGCATAGTAGCTGTGCACGAAGTAGAAGTCGGCCGGCGGCTCGATGGCGGCAAACATCCGGCTGCCCGGCCGGATCGACACCTCGTCCCAGCCCATGTGCGGCACCTTCGGCGCGCCGGCGCCCGAGGGAAACCGGCGGACCGCACCCTCCACCCAGCCGAGCCCCGGCTCCCGACCCTCCTCGCTGCCGGCGAAGAGGAACTGCATGCCGAGGCAGATGCCGACATAGCGGACGCCGTCGTGCCGCACCCGGCGCTCGAGGGCCTCGTCGTGGCCGCGCGCGCGCAGCCCGCGCATGCCGGCGTCGAAGGAGCCGACGCCCGGCAGCACGATCACCTCGGCGTCGCCGAGCGCCGCGCCCGTCTCCGCGACGGACAGCTCATGCCCGAGGCAGGCCAGCGCGTTCATCGCCGAGCGCAGATTGCCCAGGCCGTAATCGACGACGGCGACCCTAGCCAACGGCCGGCGCCCCCGCCGCGAGGCCGAGACGCTGCGCGTGCCACAGGGCCGTTTCGAGGTCCTCGGCCACGTCGATGTCGACCGAGCGGGCGCGCGGCATGAGGTGCCCGCGGCATCCGGGCCCGGTGAAGGTGCGGTGCTGCCGCAACGCGGGGACGTGAACGGCGTAGGTGCTGCCGTTGTTGACCACGAGGGGCGGCATGTCCTGCGACTTGCGGGCGACGAGGTCGGGCCACATCGGCACGAGCGTCCCGTCGCCGTCCTGGCGCAATGCGCGATAGGGCGGCAGGTCGTACTCCGTCACCGCCATGGCGAAGTCGCAGCGTCCGGGCTCCAGCAGTTCGACGACCGCGCGGATGTCGCCGGCGTTGCGCAGCGGCGCGGTGGCATAGAGGGCGCACACCACGTCCCACGCACGGCCGCCGGCTTCCTCCCGGTCGAGCAGGTCGAGGCAGACGTCGAGAACGGTGGCGAGGTCGCCGGCCAGCGCGGCCGGCCGGTCCGCGACGGCGGCGCCGGCGTCGCGAGCGACGGATGCGATCTCGTCGTCCTCGGTGGACACGACGACGCGATCGAACAGGCCGCTTTCCTGCGCCGCGATGACCGTCCACGCCAGGATCGGGCGGCCGAGGAAGGCGACCACGTTCTTGCGCGGCAGGCGGCGCGACCCGCCCCGCGCGGGAATGATGGCGATGCGAGACGGCGAGGCCATCAGCCGAGGTCGGTCAAGTCCAGCCTGTGCCCGGCCGGGAGCGGCCGGACGAGGGTGCGGTCGGCGAGGGTTTCGTAGAGGTCGGGCGCAATGCCGTGGCCCGGCCGGCGGAATTCGACGGGAAGGTCGCCGAGGCGCGCGCCGGCCGCCGCGTCGGCAGCGAGATGGACCGAGCGGCGGATGTTGCGCCGCCGCTTCTTTTCCTCGTCGTGCAGGACGCGGCGCGGCCCGCCGAGCGCGGTCTGGACGTCGCGCATCACCTGCACGAACGCCTTCATCTCCTGCGGCTCGAGCGAGAAGATGTGCTCGATCGAGCGCGTCGTGCGGTCGCGCGTGATCGTCTTTTCGACGAGGTTGGCGCCCAGCACGACGGCGGCGACGTCCATGTCCCAGCCCGGCGTATGGTCCGAGTAGGCGACAGGGAACGGAAACATCTGCTTGAGCGTCGGAATGATGCGCAGGTTGATGCTTTCGAGGCGCGCCGGATAGCCGGACGGGCACTGGTGGATGATGATGTTGCGGTTGCCCTCGGCGAGGATGACGTCGACCGCCGCCTCGATCTCGCCCAGCGTCGCGTTTCCCGTGTCGAGCTGCAGGCACATGCCGGTGCGGGCGGCGCGCCGGATGAGCGGGTGATGGTTGACGTCGCCGGACGCGATCTTGATCGAGTGGCAGCCGATCTGCTCGAGCAGGGCGATCTCGTCGTCGAAGCCGATGGTGGCGAAGAAGGCGAGGCCGAGGCGGTCGCTGTGCGCCTTCAGGGCGCGCCATTCCTCGTGGCTGAGGGCGCGGCGACAGAGGATGTCGTAAAGCGGCTCGGTCACCGTCTCCATGCGGCCGCTGGCGCGGTCGACGAGCACCTCGTAGCTGAACGGCATCTTGCGGTCGGCGACGAGACGGTCGGGGTCGATGATCTGGAACTTGACGGCATCGGCGCCTGCCTCTGCCGCCAGCGAGACGAGGTCCTTCGCCGACTCCAGCCCGTCATGGGTCGGCCCCGCCTCGAACGTCACGAAGCACGGGGCACCGTCGCCCACCTCGCGTTCGCCGAACCTGACCATCGTTGCGGACTCCCTGGGTGACGCGGCCGAATCAGGCGGCGGCGGAGGCGGCAAAGCCGCTGTCGGCGAGCAGCCTGGCGAGGCGGACCTCGTCGAGCCAGTCGCCGTTGCTGTCGCTGGCGTAGCTGAATCCGTCGGCGACCTGCCGGCCACCGCGCGCCGTGTAGCCGGTCCGCTGCCACGAGGCGAAGGCCGGCTCGATGACATAGCGATCCGCGAGTTCCACCGTGGAGCGCGAATCGTCGCTGGTGATCATCAGCTCGTGCAGCTTCTCGCCCGGGCGGATGCCGATTTCGTGCTGCCGCAGGCGCGGGGCCATGTGGCGGGCGAGATCGACGATGCGCATGCTGGGAATCTTCGGCACGAAGATTTCGCCGCCTTCCATCATCGACAGGCTCGACAGCACGAAGTCGATGCCCTGGTCGAGCGTGATCCAGAAGCGCGTCATGCGCGCGTCGGTGATCGGCAGGCTCGTCGCGCCCTCGGCGATCAGGCGCCGGAAGAAGGGCACGACGCTGCCGCGCGAGCCGATGACGTTGCCGTAGCGGACGACGGCGAAGCGCGTGCCGACGCGTGCGCTGAGCGCGTTGGCCGCGACCATGATCTTGTCCGACGCCAGCTTGCTCGCGCCGTAGAGGTTGATGGGATTGGCCGCCTTGTCGGTGGACAGCGCGATGACGCGCTGCACGTCGCTGTTGATCGCCGCCTGCACGACATTTTCGGCGCCGACGACGTTGGTGTTGATGCACTCGAACGGGTTGTATTCGGCGATCGGCACGTGCTTCAGCGCGGCGGCATGGACGACGTAATCGATGCCGCGCATCGCCATCGTCAGGCGGTCGCGGTCGCGCACATCGCCGATGAAGAAGCGCAGCCGCGGCAGGTGATCGGCGAACTCCTGCTGCATGTCGTACTGCTTGTGCTCGTCGCGCGACAGGATGACCAGCCGCTCCGGCCGTGCGCTCTCCAGCACGCGTTGCACGAACCGGCGCCCGAAGGACCCCGTGCCGCCCGTGATGAGGATGGAACGGCCGTCGAGGTCGATCGGGCGCGCTTTCGAAGCGTCAGTCATTCGCAAGGGTCCAGTCCGGTCAGTGGCCGTCGGCGGGCCCGGCAAAGCGGGCGAACATGACAAGATCGATCTCCGCGCCGTCGAGCAGAAACTGGCGTTGCCGCCGGCCCTCCTCGTGCATGCCGCAGGCGCGCGCGATGGCGCGGAACGGGTGGTTGGCCGCCATCGTGCCGGCCGTCACCTTGCGCATGCCGGCTTCGGTGAGCAGCCACGCGCAGGCAGCACTGAGCGCGGCGCGCCCGTAGCCGCGTCCGCGCGCCGCCGGTTCGCCGAGGAGGATGGCAAGGTCGGCCGTGCGATTCGGCGCGTCGACATGGGCCGACAGGTTGCCGACATGCCCGTCGCGCGGCTCGTTGGCGACGATCGCCCACAGCAGGTGGCCGCCGGCGCGCATCGCCTCGACATAGGCGCGGCAGCTCGCCGCGTCGTGGCGTCGGTGGCGCTGCTCGCTGTAGCGCACGCTCTCCGGGTCGTTGAGCCAGGCGACGTAGCGCGCCGTGAAATGTCGCTCGGCGAAGGGCTCCAGCCGGACCGGCCCCGCGGCCAGCGGACGAGCGTCCATGTCACGCCGCTCCCGCCGCGACGGCAACCCGTCCGGCGATAAGTTCGGCGAGGTGCGCGGCGGCCCCCTCCGGCATGTGCCGCGCCAGCAGCGCCGCGTCGGGCTCGCGGCCGGCGAAGCGCAGCACGGCGGGCGCGATCTCGGCGTTGCGGCAGACCATCGGCACCAGACCGAGGCCGATCGCCGGCAGCCAGGCGGCATCGGACGCGCGCGGCAGCAGCGACAGGGCGGGCCGCCCGAGCAGCAGCGCCTCGACGAGCGCGAAGGTCGTGAGGCCGACGACGAGATCGGCGGCGTACAGCACCTCGAACGGCGGACCCTCGGCGCTCACCGCATCGAACTCGTCGAGCAGGTCCGCGTGGTCCTCGCGCCGCTCCTTGGGGTGAAGGCGCAGCACGCGCCACGGCCGCGTCGCAAGCCCGGCCGTCGCGTCGAGGAAGGCCTCGGTCACGGCGCGGGTGCGCTCGGCCGTGCCCGGACGTCCGCGCAGCGTCTCGTCGCCCGTCAGCGCGAACCGCGCCGCGTCGAGGCCGTCGGACAGTTCCGACAGGAAGACGACGACGGGACGGCCCGCAGGGGCATCCGGGAAGACGGCGGCCCGCACGGCGGCGCGGCCCCTGGCGTCGAGGTGCCGGCGCTCGGCGCGCGCGCGGTCGAAGGCCGGGTGCCCCGCGACGACGAGGCGCGTGGCGGCGAAGCCGGCGGCGAGAAAGGCGTCGCGGCAGGCGATGTCGGCGACGGCGATCAGGTCGGGCGCGTGCGTGTCCGCCGCGGCGCCGGTGCCGCGGAAGCGTTCGGCGGCGTTGGCCGGTCCGTCGACCAGCCCGAGCGTGGCGATGCCGCGCCCTCGCGCGGCGTCGACCAGCGCCAGCCCCAGTGCCGAGCGGTCCTCGGAGGTTCCGACGACGACGGCACGCGGACGGTCCTCGTCGAGCAGGGCGCCTGCCGTCGTGCCGGCCGCGATGCGCCGGTGCGGGCGTCCCAGGCGGTCGAGCTGGGCACTGCCGGCGCCACCGGCGAAGAGCGACGCGGCGAGCCCGCGCGCCGCGAGCGCGGCCGGCAGGTCGGCGGCCATGTTGGCGGCGCCGGGGTCTTCCACGGCGATCATCACGCTGGCGGCGACGCTCATGCCGCGCGCCGCTCGTCCAGGGCGACGACGCACCCGGCGCCGCGCGAGGAGCGCAGCAGCGCGTCGATCACCGCTTCGGAGGCCAGGGCGCTGGCACCGGAGCTCGCCATTGCCGCGCCCGTCGCAAGGTGAGCGGCGAGATTGTCGTAGAGGGCGTAGAGGGCGTCCGAGGCGCCCGCCGGCAGGGTCTCCGGGCTGTCGCAGGCGATTTCGTCGGTGCCGTCGACGGCGCGGTTGGCGCGGCGCGGATAGTGCTGCACCAGCAGGCCCTCGTGCAGGATGGAGAGCCGCCCCCGCTCGCCCCACAGATCGAGCCCGACCTCGCGGTACTGCGCGAAGTCGAGCGGCAGCAGCGCCACCTGTCCGCCGCCGGCCATGACGATCTCGGCGGAAAGGGCCACGTCCCCGGCGAGCGGCGTGCCGCCGAGCACCGTTGCG
Organism: Alphaproteobacteria bacterium; assembly: GCA_050246875.1. Lineage (GTDB taxonomy): Bacteria > Pseudomonadota > Alphaproteobacteria > UBA6615 > UBA6615 > SHWB01. The sequence goes on from JBFWVF010000002.1 coordinate 300,579, forward strand.
GGCCCGGCCGCGCGGACCGTGCGCACCTCGCCGCACAGCATGCGCAGCAGGTCGACAAGGTGCGTGCCGTTGTTGCGCAGGCCGTTGCCATAGAGCGCTGTGCCCGCCTGCAGGCGGCCGATCCGCGCCTCGCGCCCGCCGGCGGCGAGAGCGCGCATCGTGGCGTCGCCCCGGCGCCACAGGTTGACCTGGAGCGCGACGCCGCGTGTCCGGCAAAGCTCGACGAGCGTCCCGGCCGCGGCGAAGTCGGCGCCGAGCGGCTTCTCCGCCATCACCGCCTTCAGCCCTGGCAGCGACCGCGCGGCGTCGATGCGGCTGTCCGGCGGGCCGGACAGGACGGCGACCTCGTAAGACGCGGCGTCCGGCAGTTCGGCGAGCGAGGCGCAGGCGCGCACGCCGGGCCACACCGCCACGGCCGCGCGCGCGGCCGGATCGGGATCGACGACGGCGGTCCAGGCGAAGGCCGGATGCGCCGCCAACGCCTGGGCGTGCGTCGCGTAGCGGAAGTAGCGGGCCATGCGTGCGTCCCGCTCCAGCCCCCGCGCGATGGCGCCGAAGCCGACGATCACCGTGCGCAGCCTTGTCACGGGCGCGCCGCTTTCTCGTGGCGGCCCGCGTTCAGCGTCGCCAGCGCCGGCTCGTCGCGCAGCAGGGCGACAATCTCGGCGGTGCCGAAGGCGTCGCCATGGCGCGGGGCGAGACGCGCGTAGATCTCGCGGATGAGGGCGAGGTCTTCCGGCCAGTCCATCTGCAGCCGCTGGTCGGGCAGGCGCAGCGGCGGCGGTGCCTCCAGGTGAACGATGCGGTAACGCTCGGGATGTTCGTAGAAGTAGAGCGAGACGTGCTCCCGTACCGCCGGGTCGTCGACCGTGGCGGCGACCTGCTCCAGCGCGTCGCGCCGGAAGACCTGGGCGTCGATGCCCTGCGGATAGCTCGGCCGCCAGGTGGTGCTGACGACGTCGCAGCCGCCGCCGGCGAAGCGCCCGACCGCGAGGTCGATGACCTGCGGGTCGAGCAGCGGCGTGTCGCCGCACAGCTCGACGATCACCTCGCTGGCCATGTCGCGGTGAGCGCCGACGACGCGGCCGAGCACGTCGTCGACGCTGCCGCGATGGACGGCGAGCGCTTCCGAGCGGGCCCATTCGACGATCGGATCGTCGGCGGCATCGACGGTGGTCGCGAGAACGATGTCGTCGACGCGGCGGGCGCGGCGCAGGCGGCGCACGAGCCTGCCGAGCGCCGGCACGCCGCCGATGTCGGCGAGCACCTTGCCGGGCAGGCGGCTGGCACCCATGCGCGCCTCGATGCTGGCGACGACGCGCGTCATGCCGTCGGCGCGGCTCCGGCGTTCGACGCTTCCCAGGCGGCGAGCGCGGGCGCGTAGGCGGCGACCTTGCGCAGGGCCTCGGCGAGCCGCGTCTCGGTCGCGTCGTCGACGGACCAGGCGCAGGGCTCGAACAGGACGAACGCCTCGCGCCACAGCCGCTCGGCGACCGGGCACAGGCCGTCGGCGTAGTGGCGGTTCGACAGGGTGAAGGGAAAGCCGTCGCGCCCGATCGCCTTGCGCTCGCGGAACAGCGGCAGGCGGTAGAGCGGCGCGACGTAGCCGGTGAAGTGCGGGAAGCCCTCGGCGGCGAGGGCGGCGCTGAACGCCGCGCGCGACGCGCCGAAGGCGGCGGCGTCGAACTTGGCCGTCCAGCAGTAGTAGTTGTGGCGGCAGCCGTCGCGGACGGCGGGCGGCGTCAGGCCGGGCACCTCCGCCGCCGCCGTGGTGAGGCTCACGGCCAGAGCCTCGCGCGCCGCGACATGTGTCTCGACGGCGGCGAGCTGGGCCAGCCCCACCGCCGCCTGCAGCTCGGTCATGCGGAAGTTGTAGCCGACCATGTTGGTGAGATCGGCGAGCCCGAAGCCTTCGACGCAGTTCTCGCCGTGATTGCGGATCAGCGCCAGACGCTGCGCCAACGCCGCATCGTCGGTGACGCAGAGGCCGCCTTCGCCGGTGTGGATGTGCTTGTGATAGTTCAGGCTGAAGACGCCGATGTGGCCGACGGTGCCGGCGCGACGGCCGTTCTCCGCCGCCATCGGTGACTGCGCCGCGTCCTCGATGAGGAACAGCCCGTGGCTGTCCGCCAGCGTGCGCAGCGCCGCCAGCGCGGCGGGATGGCCGAACAGGTTGACGGCGCAGATCGCGCGGGTGCGCGGCGTGATCGCTTCGCGCACCGCAGCGGGATCGAGGCAGAAGGTCGCCTCCTCGATGTCGGCGAAGACGGGAATGCCGCCGTAGAACAGCGGCGCCATCGCGGTGGCCGACATGGTGGTCGGCGGCACGATGACCTCGTCGCCCGGGCTGATCCCGACCGCGCCCATGGCGGCGATCAGGCCAGAGGTCGCGGAGTTGACGCTGATCGCGTGATGCGCGCCGACATGCGCAGCCCAGCGCGCCTCCAGCTCGCGCACCTTCGGGCCGCCCATGAATTCCGGCCCGGGGCTGCCATAGAAGCCGGACAGGCAGCCCGACTCGAGCACCTCGAGCACGGCCCGCCGTTCCGCCTCGCCCATCGAACGGTACGGCTGCAGGGGCGCGCCGAGCACGGGCGTGCCGCCGAGCAGCGCCAGCGTGTCGCCAGCCATGCCCTAGCGTCCGTCCTGCGGGAAGGCGGAGAAGGCCCGCCACGCAGCCGCCTGCTCGGGGCGCACGAAGATCAGGTCGAAGGTCAGGCGCGGATTGCCCGGATAGTGTTCGTAGCGATCGACCTCGACATAGCCGTGGCGCGGCAGCAGCGCGCCGACCTCGTCGAGCAGGGCCTGGCCCGTCACCTCGATCGCCCAGGAGTCGGGAATCCGCTCCGCCAGCAGGCGGGCCGCCCCCTGCAGGACACGGCCCTCGAAGCCGTCGACGTCGATCTTCACATGCGTCGGCGCCGGCAGGCCGCGCTGCCAGTGCAGCTCGTCCAGCGTCACCGACTTGATCCACTGCGAGACGACGACGCCGATGGCGGCGCGGTCCTCCGGATTGCAGTAGGCCGACGGGTCCTCGAAGCTGTTCATCGTCTCGCCCGGCACCGGCGGCGCGTGCATCAGCAGGCGCCCGTAACCGTCGCGGTCACCACAGGCAGCGTGGACCACCTCGACGCTGCCGCGCGGGCCACGGCGGCGCGCCGCATGGATCGACTTCAGGATCGATTCGACGCTCGGCGTGTAGGGCTCGACCATGACGACGTCGAGCCCGTGCAGGTGGTTGGCAAGCAGGCCCTCCAGTCCGTTGGCCGAGCCGACGTCGTAGAGAACCCGGCCCTCCTCGCCGATCCAGTGCAGCCACTTCCACACCGCGTCGGCCGGATCGTGGCCCATGAAGTGAAGGCGGCGGAACTCGCGCCAGGAGCGCACGCAGATCGGCATGGCACGGCCGTCCGCCATCGGTCGCCAGCCCATCCAGGCGCGCAGCTCGCGATCCCAGACAAGGCGGCCGCCGCGGCGGCGGAAGGCCTGGTACATGCGCAGCCGGTTCCACAGCGGCTGGATGCGCGCGCGCAGCGGGGCTGGCAGCGGCTGCGCGAGCCGGTGGAAAACAGTTGTGCTCATGGTCCGCCGTTATCCGCGCCGCGGCCGACGAGGCGGCGCATCCGGGCCTTGAAGTCGGACAGCAGGTACGCGTTCTCGATGATGCGCGCCACCACGCCATAGGCCGGATTGCGCCGGAAGCGCGTGCCCATGTAGCGCTCCGGAGGCACCCAGCCCGTCGCCCCGGCGCCGAGGACGCGGAGCTGTCTTTGCGTCAGCCGGCCGATATCCGTGCTCCATACGGGCATGGGTGACACCTGCACCCGGCCGAAGGTGGCGTCCCGGTAGTAGTCGACCAGGATGACGGTCCGATCGCTGCGCGACGGCTGGTCGGGACCGTGATAGCCGCGATCGTCGAACAGCACGAAGTCGCCGCGCCGGCCGTCGATGCGGGCGCGGGTGGCGAGGATCTCGCGCTGGCGCGCCGGCGGGTTGCCGGAAAGCGCCTCCTCGCCCTTCTGCGGCCGCAGCCGGTGGGTTCCGAGGCAGTAGGTGAAGGCGCCCTCGGTCGTGTCGTGGAGGTAGATCGCGCCGCCGACCCCGATCGCCTCGTCGAGGGCTTCGCGCGTCAGGGCAGGCGTGTCGGCCTGCTTGCGCCAGCCGACATAGAAGTCGGCGTGCATCGGAAAGTAGGCGTAGCCGACGCCGCGATCGTATTTCAGGTTGGCCTCGGCCAGCGTGCAGTCGGAACCCATGTAGGTTTCGACGATGTCGAGGACCCGCTCGTCGAGCATGGCGTCGAGCGCCGGCGCGCCGAGCAGGCACGGGTTGAGCAGCTTCTTCGGGGCATCGACCTTGGCGTAGCCGGGCACGCCGGCGATGGCCGGCCGAGCGAGCCACTGGCCGGCGCGCGCGACGAGCTCGTCCATCAGCGCGGCCGGCCAGAGGTTGCGCAGGACGATCACGCCGTCGCGCGCCAGCGCCGCCCGCGCGGCGTCGGTGCTGAAGGCCGGATCGGCCGTGTCGAAAAGGGCGAACGCGACGGATGCGCTCATGCGGGCACTCCCGTTGCGACCGGCTGGCCGCGCTGCAGGCGATTGGCCTCGGCGCCATCGACCCAGCCGCGGTGCAGCAGGACATAGGCTGCTTCGTCGGCCGCCGGGTTCTTGCTTGGCGTCACGAGGAAGCGGCAGTCCTCGATCTTTGCGAGCGCGACGTCCGCGGCCTCGTCGGCGTGGCTCGGCACGCTGTCGTGCAGCACCCAGTCGCCGCCGCTAGAGCGGGACCAGATCGCCGGATCGCGGTGACGATCGACCTGCGCCCGGAACGTCGCCTCGTCGAGGCCGGCCCACTCAAGGAAGCGCTGCATGTCGGGGGCCGGCGCATCCGCGTAGCGGCGCACCTGCTCGATGCCCTCGGCGCGGGTCATGCGCCGCAGGCGGATTTCGCGGCAGGCATGGTCGGTGGCCTTGCCGTAGCCCCATTTGGCGAACTTTATCCAGTCGTGCACGCCGCTGTAGTGCTGGCAGTCGACATCGCTGTAGGTGTCGAAGGTGCGCGACTGCTGCGCCGTCTCGTAGGCGTAGCGCGACAGCATGCGCTCGTGCTGCGCCTTGGTGTCCCAGCGGATGTAGTTGCCGAGGTAGATGCCGCGCACGCCGACGCGCTGCAGCTCGCGGTCGTGCGGGTAGAACAGCGGCCGCAACTCATCCTCCGTCAGACCCTCGGCGCCGTCGACGAGATCCTCGGCCTCGAGGCCCATCAGGTCGTGCTCGCAGCGATAGCGGCGGGTCATCTCGATCTCGTCGGTGTGCGAATACATGCCGACCTGGTCGAGTCCCTGATGCGCGCCCCAGACGATGAGCGGCACCTTCAGGCGGACGGCCATCTGCACGGGGTAGACGGTCTGCCCGGCCAGCGTGTGCCAATGCATGCTGCCGACCCGCCGCAGCGTCTCGCGCACGATGCGCTTCACGGTCTGCGGCGCGAGGACCTGCTGCACGAAGTCCCCGTCCGTCAGCGTGCGCAGGTAGGCGAGGTTCCGGATGCCGCGCTGCGTGTTGTAGTGGCGGTTGTACGATACCAGCAGCGGCCGCAGCCCGTAGCGGCGGCGCAGCAGATCGACGATGAAGTACGAATCGCGTGCACCCGAGACCGGCACGATGCAGTCGTAGCTGTTGCCCGAGCGATTGCGGTAGGCGTCGAGCAGGGCGCGGAGCCGGAGCTCGCGCTCCGTCCAGTCGAGCGTGTCCTTTTCCTCGTGGACACGGCAGCCGCTGCAGACGCCCTCGTCGTCGAAGGTCAGATGCAACGGGTGGTTGGCCGGATAGAGGCAGCGCCGGCAATACCTCACAGCACGTACTCCGGCGCGCGTTCGAAGATCTGCGCCTCGAGCAGCGGGTCGGGCAGCCGGGCCAGCCGTCCGTCGGCGAGCCGGGCGGCGCCGCGATAGTCGGCCGGCGCGTTCAGCCGCACGGGAATGCCGCTGTCGGCGAGCGCGGCCTTGATCGTCGTCAGGGCATGCTCGGAATGGGTCAGCATGTTGCCGATCGCGGCGGCGGACACGGCATCGAGCGCGAGCGCCGCGCGGACATGGTCGGGATGCCCCGCGCCGCCAAGGCAGATGACAGGCACGGTCACCGCGGCGCCCACCGCCTCCGCCAGCGCAAGCGCGTAGCCGTTGCGTGCCCCGTCGCGGTCGATGCTGTTGAGGAGGATTTCGCCGGCGCCGGCCGCCGCGTACTCGCGCGCCAGGGCGACGGCGTCCCGGCCCGTGTCGCGCTTCCCGCCGCAGGCCTGGGCGCGGAAGCCTGACGCCGTGGCGCGGGCGTCGATGCAGGCGATCACGCACTGCGCGCCGAAGCGCCCGGCGGCCTCGGTCAGCAGGGCCGGCCGTGCCGCGATTTCGCTGGCGATCACCACCTTGTCGGCGCCGCCGTTCAGCAGGGTGCGGATGTCGTCCGTGGTGCGGATGCCGCCGCCGACGGCGAGCGGGCAGTGCACCTCGGCGGCGACGCGGCCGACCAGGTGCGGGTCGACCAGACGGCCCTCGGCCGTCGCATCCAGGTCAACGAGCAGGATTTCGTCGGCATCCCAGCTGTCGAAGAAGCGCGCGGAGATTTCCGGGCGTCCCACGGGCAGCCAGCGATGGAAGCCGATCGACTGCACGGCGATGCCGTCCTTGACCAGCACGGCCGCGATGACGCGCTTCATCTCCCTGGCGTCATGCGGCAACGGGGCGTGCTCCACTGCAATGCCGGGCGAAGTTGCGCAGCAGGCGCAGGCCGGCCCGCTGGCTCTTCTCCGGGTGGAACTGCGTGGCGAACAGATTGCCGGCCCTGAGCGAGGCGACGAAGGGCTGCGCCGCATCGCAGGTCGCGGTCACGAGAGACGCGTCGCACACGAGATGGAACGAGTGATCGAAGTAGAACGCGCCGCCCTCCCCGATATCCGCGTAGAGGGCGTCCGGGCCGGCGGAGAGGGTGCGCCAGCCGACATGCGGGACACGCATTCCGGCCACCGGTTCGATCGCCTCGACCCGGCCGTCGATCCAGCCGAGACCCGCGTGGTGTCCGTTCTCCTCGCTGGAGCGCGCGGTGAGCTGCATGCCGAGGCAGATGCCGAGGAAGGGGACGCCGCGCGCCATGACCGCATCGCCGAGCGGCGCGACGAGCTGTCGAACGGTCAGGTTCTCCATCGCCACGGCGAAGGCCCCGACCCCCGGCAGGATGATCGCCTCGGCACGGGCGATGACGCCCGGCTCGTCGGTCACATCCGCCCCGTAGCCGAGAAACCGCAGGGCGTTGACGACCGAGGCGAGGTTGCCCATGCCGTAGTCGACGACCGTGAACCGCGGCGCCCCCGCCGGCGGCGGGGCCACACGCCCGAGCAGCGAGCGGGCCGGGCGCGGCACGGTCACGCCAGCGGGTAGCGGTGACGCCATTCGTTACCGTCGCGCTCGAAGATGTCGTGGTTGCGGAAGCGTTCGACCACGTCCCAGAACTCGTCCTCGCTGATCTGCAGGAAGTCGCACAGGCGGCGGATGTAGCGATGGCCGACCTTGCCGTCGTAGCGCCGCGCGACCGCGACCGCCTCGTCGCGCGTCATGCGGCCGGCGCGCACCATGCCGCTCGCCTGTTCCGAAGCCTTGCCGAAGCCGAGCTTGACGTATTTGAGCATCTGGTTGACCTGCACGAAGTCGCAGTCGAGGGCGTCGTAGGTCGTGATCTGGCCGATTTCCTCGAGCACCGCGTCCTCTCCGAGGCGCGGCTGCAGGCCATGCTCGACCGCGATGCGGCCGTTGGTGAGATCGTTGAAGTCCGCCATGTAGTAGCCGAGGTAGATCATGCGCAGCCCGGCCCGCGCGATGTCCTGGTCGGACGGATAGCGGTACCAGAACATCTCGGCAGGATCGAAGCCGGCCGCGACATACGGCGAGATGTCGCCGCCCTGCAGCGTGTTCGAGTACTTCATGCGATTGGCGTCGCCATCGAACGAGCCGCCGGCGCTGCCCCAGGACAGCGCCGGGTTCTCGCCGTAGATCAGCAGCGGGATCTGGAACATGAGGGCGAATTTCGGCGCCGTGGCGTAGAGCGCCAGCTCGGTGACCTTGTAGAAGTTGCCGAAGCGGCGGAAGGCGAAGCGCATCAGCGCCTTCCAGGTCTGCGGCGCCGGGCTCACGACATGGGCATCGAAGCCGAGGCCGATGAGGTTGGCGAGATTGGCCGCGCCGCGCTCGGTCTGCTCCTCGGGCGGATAGGCGCAGCTCACCAGCAACGGCCGCATGCCGAGCTCGTCGCGGGCGAACAGGGCCTGACGATGGCTATCCTTGCCGCCAGACACCGGGATGATGCAGTCGTAGCCGGACACGTTGGTCGTCTTCGCCCAGGCCGCGATCTCGTCGAGCTCCCGCCGTCGCGCCGCCCAGTCGATCTCGTGCAGGCGCTCCTGGTACCGGCACGGCAGGCAGATGCCCTCGGCATCGAACACGCAGTCCGGCCGTGTGTCGGGTTCGAGGCAGCGCTTGCAGTAACGCATGCGACTTCAGCGGACCGCGCGGTCGATGACGCGCCGCTTCCACGCATAGAGGCGTCGCATCGGCTGCTCGAGCATCGGCACGAAGGCGCGTTCGCCGCGATAGACCTCGCTGTGCTCCATCGTGACGACGTCGGCGGGGTCGCCGTGGGAGTGCGACAGGAAGAACAGGTTGACGCGGTTGGGCCCCCAGACGAGCGCTTGCCCGGACCAGGGCACGTCCTGCCCGAGCGCGGCGGAGAAGCTGTAGCGCCGCGCCGAATGGGCGGGCACGCGCACGCGCCGCGGCTCTCCGGCGCCTTCCAGCTCGACGGAGACGACCGCCGGCATGTCGTGCGGGTTGATGAGCAGGGCCGACTGGTCGATGTCGTGCGCCGGGTCGACGCGGCAGGCCGGATAGCCTTCCATCCAGTTGCCGAACGCCTCGATCTGGTAGACGACGATGGTGTTGGCGAACTTGAGCGCGTTGTCGTTGAAGAAGCTCTTGCGCGCGTCGCCGTCGAACACGGTGTAGAACGCCGGCGCGAACATGCTGCGGAAGCCGGGCCCGTCGTCGACGCGGATCGACGTCTCGACGAAGGGCACGTCGTCGCCGGCGCGCCAGGCCTCGTCGGAGACGGGCGAGTCCAGTTCCCAGGCGCCGCCCGCCGACTCCCGCCACGCGCCGTCGCGAAGAACGAGCACGGACTCGTCGCGCCGGGCCTCGCGGCTGCCGCTGAACACGCTGCGGCTGACCAGGATGTCCGCGTCGGGCGCCACGACGTGCTCGCGCAGGCGGTCGAGCGGCAGCAGCTGATGCAGCGTGTAGCCCGGCGGCGGCGGCGGCGTGACGTTGGGAATGAGGCTGCGGTGCATGGCCGTCAGATATGGTCGACCGACAGGCGCCGGAAGCCGGCATCGGCGACGACGAAGTAGCTGCGCTGGATGCCGGTGGATTCCACCGCGACCGAACGGATCGCGCCGGCCGCGTGCCCGGCGGCGACATCCGGCATCTCGATCAGCGCGCTCCCCAGCGGCGACAGCGTCTGTTCGAGGGTGCGTTCCGCGCCGTCGCCGCCCGTCACGGCGGCGATGTGGAGGCGGACCCGCGCCGGCCGCGTTTCGGCGTTGTGAACATGGACGAAGCGCCGCTCCCCGGCACGACGTGCCGAGTAGAGGTGCGGCGCGGCGAAGTGCGACGCGGCGTTGGCCGTATGCACGGCGGCACAGGCATGCTCTGTCCGCATCTGGAAGTGCGGCCGCACCATGCCGTTGTAGCGGTCGTCCAGCGGCCGCAGCGTTATGCGCGCCATGCCGACGCGCAGGGCATCCCCGTCGGCGTCGCCGAAAAGGGCGGACAGGTCGGCCTCGAGGCGCTCGCCCGGCGCGACGATGCGTGCGATCGCGCCGCGTGACGTCCCGTCGCCGTCGCGCACGACGGCGCGGACATGGAAGCGCGCGGAGCGCGGACCGATCGTGCGCGGAATGGCGTTCGAAACGTTGAGCACCGTGCGGACGCCGTGGCCGGCGAGGACGGGGCAGACGCTGACGCGGCGCTCGGGAACGCGCGGCAGCCGCTCCGCCAGGGCCGCCAGCCGCGCCCGCCAGCTCCGTCGCGCCTGCGCGGCGGGCTCCCGCGCGGCAGCCCCGCCATCGGCGCGCGCGCCGTCGCGGCGCGTCCGCGTGAAGAGCATCTCGGCGTTCAGCAGGCAGGAGGTGCAGACGAGCCCGATGCCCGTGTCCTGGCACAGCTCGGCCAGCGACGCCTCGGGCCGCGCGGCGACGAGGGCGGCGAACTGCCCGGTCGTCGTCCCCTTGCAATAGCACAGGAGGTCGGCCGCTTCCGGTACGCCGCCCCGTGCGGCCTCCGATGTCGGCGCCATCGTCAACGCGGCCGCGCCCTGCTGATCGGCACCCGCTCGATGGGTGCGAACTCCATGGTGACGAGCCCCTTGGCGACGAAGCGCTGCAGGTAGTCGTGGAGCGGCCGGAAGGGCAGCCCGTGCTTCTCGGCGATCTCCAGAACCGTCAGCGAGCCGTCGAAGTACCGCAGCAGGCTGTCGAGCAGGTGGCCCCAGCGCTCGTCCTCGTCGGTCAGGCCCTTGTCGATGGTCGGGTCGTGCCGCTCGAAGTAGAGGTCGTAGGCCGGGTTGGACAGGCAGATCAGCCCGTCGAAATGGCGGTAGAGGCGGCTGTCGTGCTCGACGATGTCGACGATGTCCCGCAGCACGCAGAGGAATTCCGCCACGAGCTCTGCGTCCATCAGGTCGGGATTGTCGTTGCTGGAGTGATACTCGGGATACGGACGATCGGGCGTAATCGCACGCGTCATCTCGACGAAGGGCACTTCGTTGCCCGGGGCCTCCCAGACGGTCTCGTCGTTGCCGCAGCCCTCGCGCCAGCCCGCCAGCCGCGTGCCGAGCCGGCTGCGCCGCACCGCGTTGCGGCAGGCGAGGTCGATGCGCTGCTTTCCGAGGAAGCTCGACGTGACGCAGATCGGCGCCGCGTTTCCCGGCATTTCGGCGAAGATGCCGGCGACGAGCCGCTCCATCCCCTGGCGCCCGAGGTCGCGCGTATAGAACGTCGAGCCGAGATGCTCGGGGCCCAGCACGAGGCGGTAGCTGTAGTAGGTCTCGCGGCCGGCGAGCCACTGGAACAGGCGGACCAGCATGGCCACCGCGCAGAAACCGTCATTGGCCTGGGTCGGGTGGCAGGTGTTGGTGTTGAAGACGATCGTGCGCTCGCTGCGGCCCTTGTGCTCGTAGACGGCGACCGGCATCTCGCCGTCCTCGTAGCGCACCGCGAGGTCGACGTCGTACAGGCCGGGCGTCAGCGTCCGGAAGATGTCGTGCGGCATGCAGAAGGCCCAGTCCGCCGCCCAGCCACGAATCTGCCAGATGCTGTGGAACATGTGCGCATCGGGCTGCTCGGGATTGGTGACGATGTGCGCCTTCAGCTCCTCCAGCGTCAGGCGGCCGCGGAACGGACGCGAGTACATGGCCAGGGCGAGCGGATGCACGGTGCCGTCGAAGACGACCTTTCCGTCGCGGGAGATGGTCGCCCGTTCGACGATCCATTTGCGCGGCACCTGCCAGCCATTGTGCTCGGCCCCCGAGGGGTAGCGATGCACGACGAACGGCAGCTCGCGCGCGAGCGTCGCCAGCAGCCGCTCGTTCGCGTCGGCAACCACGTTGGTGGCGATCGCGCAGAGCTCGCGCGTCAGCGGCAGCACGGCGGGGGAGTCGCCGGTCATGCGGCGCGCGCCAGGTGCCGCCGCAGGGTGCGGGCGTAGTCGGCGAACAGGAACGCGCCCTCCAGCATCGCCGCGTCGGCCTCGTCCTCCGGCAGCGCGAGCAGGGCGCGCCGGGTCAGCTCGCAGCCGTAGTCGTGCAGCGTGTCGCCGCTGTCGCTGCGCCAGCTGCACGCGCGCCGGCCGTCGCGGACAAGAAAGGCAAGCACGTCGTCGCGCGCGCCGTGGGCGTCCTCAGGCAGGGAGGGCGTATAGCCGGCATCCGTCATCTCGGGACCGCAGACGAGCTCGACGAGCGCCACCACCGCCGGCGCCAGCGTCTCGCGCCAGCGTTCGCGCGGCCGCGCGCTGATGCCGGCGAGGGCGGCATCGAAGGTGCTGTTGCCGCGCCATGTGCCGCCGCTGTTGTAGTCGCGGAAGCGGTCGGCGCGCAGCATCGAGCCGTCGTCGGACAGGTCGAGAAGCCGCGCGGCGTCGCGGGCGAAGGCGGCCGGGTCCGCGACGACATCCTCGTAGCGGATGACCAGGAGCCGCCCGTCGAAGAGGGCGTCGCCGGACCATGCGTGCAGCGTCGCCACGAGCTTGCGCCAGTGGCGGGCGACCGACAGGACATGTGCGACCTGATCGGGATCGACCGACAGATAGCCGAGCACGGACGACACGACGTCGCGCGGGTCGCGCAGTACCACGACGAACCGCGCGGCCGGCCGGGTGCGCGCCAGCGCCGGCAGCAGGTCGATGGCCCAGAGATCCTTCATGCCGACGACGCCGTCGGCGGGCACCCGGCGGACCGCTGCGATGCGCCGCAGGGCGTCGCCGAACAGACCGGACAGGGTCGCGCCGTCGACCTGCGACGCGGCCTCGACGAGATCGCCCGACTCGTCGGCGGCGCGCCGGCCGATGGCGCCGCGCAGCGTGGCGAGATCCGTTCCCGCGAGCGGGCAGTCGAGGCTGCCGCGCCAGATCGCCGCCAGCCGCGCGCGCTGCCCCGGCGCGAAGTAGCCGTCTTCCATCGGCCGCGCCGGGTCGAAGTCCGGCTCCCGGGCCAGCACGATGCTGTTGCGCATGGCCCGCACCAGCGGCAGGAAGGCGTCGATGGCGACTGCCGCCTGCGGATGGGCGTCGATCATGCGCCCGATGAGGGACGTGCCGCTGCGCGCGATGCCGGTGATGAACAGTTCGCGCATCAGGCGGCCTCGGCGGGCAGCGAAACCCCGAGGCTGGCGGCGAGGTTGGCGTGGAAGTGCGGCAGGCGGGCGGTCTCGTAGGTTCCGACATTCGCCATGTCGTACTTGCCGAGGTCGAACGAGAGGTCCTTGAGCGCCTGATGGAAGCGGGCGCCGTCGACCTTCGCCTTCGCGAGATCGACCTCGCCCGCGAAGATGCGGTGCAGGATGTCCGCCAGCGGCGCGCCCGGCGCGACGTCGAAGACGTGGTCGAGGAAGTTGTAGAGGTTGTGGCGGCCGAAGCTGACGACCGGCTTGCCGACCCATGCCGCCTCGAACCCGGCCGTGCTGGATATGGTCGCCACCGCCTTCGAGGCATGCATCAGGTCGATGCCGGATTCCAGCGGATCGACGAGGATGACGTTCTTGAATTCGAGGAGCTGGTCGTAGAAGCGCTCCGGCCGCCGGCCGATGGCATAGATGTGCTCCTTGACGGCGAGGAACTTGCCGGCGGGCAGGTCGCGGGCAAGCTGCCAGACGTCGGCCATCTGCGGCAGGGATTCCGGTGACTGCCACGACAGCGTCATCTCCGGCTCTTCCTGCAGCGCGTGGAAGACGAAATCGACGCCCGCGAGGTCGGCGAGCGAGGCAAGTCTCTTGCGTCGCAGCGCGCGCCATTCGCGCCAGCCGCGCAGATTCATCCGCGCCGCCTCGAGCCAGGGGTAGCCGGTGCGCACGCCGAGCAGGCGCCGCGCCGTCACGCGCGGCAGTTCCGCCGCCGTGCGGCGCAGCGCGGTGACCAGCGACAGGCCCTTCACCGTCCGCTTCTTGTTCAGCTCGTATTGCGGATAGGTCTCGATGCGGACCGGCTCGGCCGGCGGCGGCGTGATGCGGAACTGCGCCTCGACCTGCGGCAACTCGAAGAACTCGCCGTTGGCCGCCCAGTGGAACAGGTCGTCGATGCGCGAGCGCGACAGGGTGCGCATGGGTATGCCCATCTCGCGCGCGACCACGGCCGGAATCTTCTGCGGATTGATCAGCAGCGACACGCGGCGGCGGGTGAACTCGTCGCGCCAGAAGGCGAACTCCTCGTTGAAGTAGCGGATCGCCTGCCAGTACCCCGTGGCGACCGCCATGCGCGACCGCGGGTGGTGGAAGCCGCCCGGCGAGAAGCCCCGCCCGAGGTGGCGGTCGGTCATCATGATCTCGTTGTAGGTCACCCCGTAGCGCCGCTCGTTGGCCATGGCCACGCGCGTCAGCTCGGCATGATCGCCGGGCACCGCCAGATAGGCGCCTTCGGCGATGCCGTGGCGCACCGTGATGCTGTCGAAAAGGCCGGCCTCGGCGTTGCGTTCGTAGAACTTCTGGCCCTGGTCGGAGACGACGTAGACGTGCAGGCGGCTGCCGTGCTGCTGGCGAATGCGGCGCAGCAGGTCGACCATCAGCACGCGCCAGCTCGGCGCATGGAAGACGGCAATGCTCGCGAAGGCGTTGGTCGCCGGCCGGCCATCGGGAACGCGCACCTGATCGTGCATCACTGGGCCGCCTGCGCTGCGAGCAGCGAGCGGGCCGTCGCGATGATCTCGGCATAGCCGGCACCGGGGGCGTTCTCCCCCAGCGCGGCGAGCAGCGAGGCGACGAAGCGGAGGTCGTCGGCCGTATCGACGGCGAGGCTGAGCCCCGCGGGCACCGCCGTGTCGCATTGCACATTGTGGATGCGCGCGGCCGGCAGCGTCCTGTACAGCGCCGGCGTCACGTGCTCGCGGTCGTAGGCGTCGCCACCGGCGGCGAGTGCCATGTGCAGGGCCGCCGTGTCGATCACCTCGACGCTCAGGCCGGGTGGAAAGCTGCGCGGGTGCAGGTTGGTCGTCAGCGCCGCGCCCCTGGCGCGATGGAGCGCCACCAGCCGGTCGATCAGGACCGGGTCGATGAGCGGACTGTCGCCGCTGATGCGCACGAACTGGCGCGCGCCGAGGCTGTCGGAGCAGGCGAGCGCGCGGCCCGCCACGTCATCGACGTCGCCCCGGAAGACGCCAACGCCGAGCCGGCCGGCGACGTCGGCGATGGGGTCGTCGGCGGCGCGGTCGCTGGTCGCCACGACCACCGGCCCGGCGAGCCGCGCCCGCACGCAACGCTCGACCACCCGCGCCAGCATCGGCCGGCCGCCCAACGGCGTCAGCGCCTTGCCCGGCAGGCGGCGCGAATCGAGGCGGGCGAAGACGAGGACGGGCGTATCGGTCATGTCGCTGCCGGCGCCGGGCGCGTCAGTTCCGCGCCAGATCGCGCTGGGCCTTCTGCCACTGCTCGGCGTACCAGCGGCAATACTCGCGGTAGCCGGTCTCGAGGCCCAGCTTCGCCTTGAAGCCCAGGACTTCCTCGGCCCGCGCCGTCGACAGGGTGCCTCGGATCGGCTTGTCCACGGCGCGCGGATGGTCCTCCAGAATGGCGCCGGGCACGACGTCCTTCACGATCGCCGCCAGCTCGGCAATGGTGCGCGCATTGCCGAACGTCAGGTTGAAGGTGTTGGTCGTGCGGGCCTCGTGGATGGCCAGCGCGCGGATCATGCCTTCGACGAGGTCGTGGATGGACGTGAAGTCGAGGCGGCCGTCACCGCCGCCCTCCAGCCGCAGCGGCTTTCCCGACAGCGCGTTCTCAATGAACACCTGGCTGACGCGACGGCTGACGCAGCGTTCGCCATAGAGCGCGCTCGGCCGCACGATGGTGATGCCGAGGCCGTGCTGGTCGGCGTAGGTGCGCACCAGGCGCTCCGCCATGTACTTGGCGTTGGCGTAGATGCCGCGCGGCTTCGGGCGGACACTCTCGTCGACCGTCGGCGTGTCGAAATCGCCGTAAACGGTCGACGACGAGAGGAGCAGGACCTGGTTGATGCTCGCCGCGCGCGGCCGGCACAGCTCGAGCACGTTGCGCAGCGTTACGAGCTGCAAGTCGAAGCACAGCCCCGGGTTTTCCCGGGCGTCGACGGCGCTGGCGATGGCCGCGAGGTGGACGATCTTGGTCGGCTCGAACTCGTCGAACAGGTTGGTCAGGTCGATGACGAGGCGCGCATCGGCGTTGCGCATCTCGACGCCCGTCTGCCGCATGCGTCCGAAGCGGTCGAGCAGGAAGTTGAGATAGAGCTGCCGTCGCAGCGGGTCGGTCGTGTCCGAGAACTGGTTGGCGACGAGGCTGTTCATCATCAGGTTGTCGACGACCATCGTCTCGACGCCGATGTCGCGCAGCCCGAGCGCGAGGTTGTGACCGATGAAGCCGGCGCCGCCGACGAGCATGACGCGCTCGCCCTTGAGCTTTTCGGCGATCACGGAATACGGGATGTCGACCATGGTCGTTCTTCGCCTTGCTGGGGGGTCAGCCGCGCGTCGCGGCCAGCGCGCGGCCGACGGCCGAACCGATGTACTCGGCGTCGCCGGGCTGCAGGTGCGGACCGACCGGCAGGGAGATGGTCTGCGCGGCCAGCCATTCGGCCACCGGCCACTGGCCAGGACGGTAGCCGTACTTGTCGCGGTAGTAGGTGAACAGCGGCACCGCCGAGGGATAGTGGACGCTGGTGCCGACGCCGGCGCTCTTGAGGCTCGACACCACGAGGTCGCGATCGATGCTGCCGTCGCGCGGCAGGACGGCGTTCAGGCAGTAGTGCGACGACCGGGCCTTGCCCTTCGTCGCCGGCATGACCGTGATGGCGTCTTCCCCCGCCAGCGCTGCGGCGAGCCGCGCGAAGTTCGCCGCCCGCGCGGCCTGGAAGCCGTCGAGCTTGGCGAGCTGCGTCCGGCCGACCGCCGCGGCGACCTCGTTCATGCGGTAGTTGTAGCCGAGCATGGTCACGTCGTAGATGCCGGGCTTCGTGCGTTCGGCATGGCTGCGGTCGTAGCCGAAGGCCTTGCGCCGCCGCACCGCCTCGCCGAACGCCGCGTCGTCCGTCGTCAGCACGCCGCCTTCCAGCGTCGTCATGTGCTTGATCGGATAGAAGGAGAAGCAGCCGGCGAGGCCGAGCGTGCCGGCCTTGCGCCCGTCCCACGTGCCGTCGAGCGCGAGGGCGCAGTCCTCGACGACGATGGCGCCGTGCCGCGCGGCGACGGCGCCGATGCGGTCCATGTCGCAGGGCAGGCCGAGATAGTGGACCGGCATGATCGCGGCGAGCCGGCCGCCGACGGCGTCGAGCGCGGCCGGGTCCATGTTGCCGGTGTCGGGCTCGACGTCGACGAACACGGGCTCGGCGCCACAGAACTCGACAGCGTGCGCCGTGGCGACATGCGTCATGGCCGGCACCGCGACGCGGTCGCCGGGGCCGATGCCGGCGGCGAACAGGGCGAGGTGCAGCGCGGCGGTGCAGGACGAGGCGCTGACGGCGTGGGCGGCGCCGACGCGGGCCGCGAACTCGCTCTCGAAGGCCGCGCTCTCCGGCCCGTGGACGAGCGTCGTTCCCGACAGCACGCGCAACGCCGCCTCGCGCTCGGCCGCGTCGAGCATCGGCCGACCGAAGGGGATCGTCCGCAAGGCTGCTGCTGCGTCGTTCATATCTGGTAGCTCACTTCGATGGTTCGCCGCGCCGCGAGGGCTTCCCAGGCTGCGAGGCAGACATCCATGATCCGGAACACGTCGCGGGCGCCGACATCGGGCTCGCGGTCCTCGCGGATGGCGCTGATGAAATCGGGCAGCAGGTCGCCCTTGGCCATGCCGGGATAGGGCGTCGTGACCGTCTGCACGTTCTCCGGCCTGTCGCCGTCGTAGAGCCGCGCATCCGGCGTGTCGTTCACGAAGCTTCGCTTCGTGCCGTAGACGTTGAGCGCATGGAGCTGCGTGCGGCGCGGGCCGAAGGTCGTCAGGGTCTTGCCCGTGGCACCGCTGTCGAAGCGCAGCAGGCTGGTGATGCAGTCCTCGTAGCGATAAGCGGTGCCGCGCGAGCGGATGGCGGTGCCCATGCTCGCCACCTCGACGATCTCCTGGCCGATCAGCCAGCGCATCAGGTCGATGAGATGAATGCCGCCGCCGAAGACGACGCAGTAGAACGCCATGCGGCCGCGCCAGCCCTCGGTGATCTTCCACAAGATGTCGTGGATGTAGTCGCCCTCGATGTGAAAGATGTCACCGAACGATCCGTCGCGAATCATCCGCCGCAACTCTATGAAGCGGGGGCTGCGCCGCAGGATCAGGTTCGAGGTGATGCGCCGGCCCGAGTCTTGCTGGGCGCGCAGCACCGCCTCGGCCTCGCCGCGGCTTAGCGCCACCGGCTTTTCGACCATCGCATGCTTGCCGTGGCGGAACGCGGATATCGCCTGTTCGGCGTGGCGGTCGTCGTAGCTGCAGATCGACACGACATCGAGGTCGGGATGCTCGGTGACGCGCCGCCAGTCCTCGTAGCGCTCCGGCACGTTCCAGGCATCGGCGACGCGGGTCAGCCGCTCGCGGTCGAGATCGCAGACGGCGCGCACCTCGACCCCGTCGATGCCGGCATAGCTCAGCACATGCTGCTCGCCGACGCCGAGGCCGATCACGCCCGCGCGCAGGGGGCGCCGGCTCACGCGAGATACGTCCCAGTCGGCAGGCGCGGCCGGGTCCCGTCTTCGGCCGCATAGTCGCGCAGCAGGACCGCGCGATCGGCGCAGACGACGTAGGGCCCCGTCCGCTGCAGATGGACGACCCGCCCGGGCGCGCCGTGGATGGCGAGCGCCGGCACCTCGACCGCGAACACCCGCAGCCTTGTGTCACCGGCCATCGTGTGCGCGCCGGGATAGGGCCGCGTGACGGCGCGGACGAGGGCATGGACCTGGGTCGCGGTCATCCGCTGCCAGTCGATGCGGCCGTCGGCGTCGTTGCGCTGGTGCCAGTAGCGCCCCAGCGCCGGGTCCTGCGCGCGCCCGCCCGTCTCGCCGCGCGCGAAGCGCTCGACGACGTCGAGCACGAGCTGCGGAAACAGCACGTTCGCGCGCTCGTGCAGATCGGCGATGGTGTCGGCGGGGCCGATGGCGAACTCCGCTTCGGCGAGCACGTCGCCGGTGTCGATGCCGTCATCGACACGGATGACGCTGATGGCGGCCCGTTCCTCGCCATTGATGAGCTGCCAGTTGAGCGGCGAGCCGCCCCGGTACTGCGGCAGCCGCCCGGCGTGGAGATTGATCGTGCCCAGCGCCGGGGCATCGAACAGCGGCTTGCGGAAGATCGTCGAGTAGCCGCCGATGACGGCGAGGCGCGCGTCGGCGAGCGTGCCGACGAACACCGGATCGTTGACGTCCGGCACCGGATGGGGCGTCAGGCCGGCAACGTCGCAGGCGGCGACGATCTCGGCGTTCTGCGCCCGCTCGGGCGGCACGTGGACCGCGGCGATGCCGTGCCCGGCCTCGGCCAGCCGGCGCACCACCGCGCTGCCGCGGCCGGCGTTGAGGAACACGTGGATGCCGTCCATGCGGTCAGCGGTCCGCGTAGTGCGCCTGGGTCTCGACATGCCAGCGGTCGAAGAAGTCGACCACCTGGCGCCAGTCGTCGCGCGGCCGCGGCAAGGTTTCGTGCCGGTCCACCTTGCGCGCGACGACGCAGAGCACGTCATGGTCGATGTCGCGGTTGGCGTGGGTCACGGCGAAGCCGCTGGCGGCGAGGGCGGCGGTCAGGCTGTTGCGGCTGAAGCGGAAGGCGTGCGTGTCCTGCTCGCCGGGGCCGAGGTAGTAGTGCAGGGGCTTCTTGAACGGCACCAGGATGCGGCTGCCGGTCGCCACCGCCACATGGCCGCCGGGCGCCAGCAGATCCCAGGCGGTATCGAGCATGCCCCGGCAGGACTGGCAGTTCTCCAGCGTCCAGATGATCGTGGCGAGATCGAAACCGCCGCGCGCCTCGGGGCGGGCCGCCGCGAAGGCCTCGATCGTGCCGACGAAGTGGTCGATGCCGAGGCCGGCGAGCAGGCGACCGTTCGCCGCCGAGGGCTCGATGCCGAACACCGAGGCGGCGTCGTAGGGCGGGGCCGCCAGCATCGCGAGGAAAGGGCCTTCGCCGGCGCCGATGTCGCAGACGCGCTTGCCGGCGACGCCGGCGGTCGTGTCGATGAACTCGGCGACGAAGGTCTGCCGCGCCTTCACGGCGGGGATGCGCGCCGTGTAGTGGGCCTGGTAGAGGTTGTCCGACCAGTCGTCGGCGATCGCCTGCGCCGAACGGCGGCGGCGCACGAACACGAAGCCGCAGGCGCGGCAAGCATGCAGCGGCTCGCCGCCGGTGTAGTGCCGGGCGACGGCGATCTCCGCCGCGTCGTCGGCGCCGCAGATGTCGCAGGGATGGTCGGTATACGCGTCGCTCATCGTCTCACGCCTTCCCGGCCGGCCGCGCGACGATGGCGAAGGAGCCGCCGCCGTCGGCAAGCAGCTCCGACAGGCGCCAGCGGTCCCACCGGTCCAGCTTGTCGTATTGCGCACGCCACGCGCTGGGCACGAGGCCGGCGTGGTCGCGCCCCTGGCGCAGCATGTGCAGCACCTCGAAGCCCGTCTCTTCCAGCAGGGCACGCACCTGCGGCACCTCGTAGGCGCGCTCGCAGGGGTGGCAGAAATGGTCGATCCACGGCGAGGTCGGCGCGTCGAACCGCGCGGTGAAGGGTGGCGACCAGCTCACGCGGCGGGACCGCCGCCGCAAGTTGCGCCATCCGTCGCGCAGGGCGGCATAGACGTCGACCGGGCGTGTCAGGGCGAGGCGGCGCAGCCAGTTGCCGCGGCGGTGGCGCATCAGGGCGTCATAGAGCGCGAAGCGTTCTTCGTGGGCGAACAGGTCCGGCTCCAGCAGGCTCAGTGCCTCCTTGAGGTCGAACTTCTCGCGGTCGGCCCGCCAGCCGTAGAGGTGCAGCAGCAGGAAGCCGTCATCGGCGAGGTTGGCGCGCATGGCGCGCATCGCCGCGACGGGGTCGGCGGCGTGGTGGATCGTGCCCATCGCCGAGATCACGTCGAAGCGCGCGCCGAAGGGCAGCGGGTCGAGGTAGCTGCCGCGGTGCAACGTCACCGTCGCGCCGTGCCGCGTGGCCAGTTGGCCCGCCACATCGAGCGACGCCTGCGACAGGTCGATGCCGCAGCACGTCCAGTCCGGGTGACGGCTGGCGACGCCGACGAGGATGTGTCCCGTGCCGCAGCCGGCGTCGAGGAAGCGCACCTGTCCGCGCCGGGCGAGGGCGTCGCGGATCGGGTCGAGGTAGAGCGACAGATCCTTGAGGTCGGCGCCGAGGTCGGGATAGGGCGAGCGCTCGTAAAGCGCGCGCACGGCGCCCTCGTCGGCCGTCCGGGCGTCGACGCCCGGACGGCGGTCATGCGCGGCGTTCGTGTAGGTGGCCGTCAATTCGCCCGCCCGTTCGCTACGGCCCGTGCCGGGGCCGCCTGCGGCAGTTCGGCGACCCGCCCCGCCTCGAGGCGATAGACGACGTCGGCGATATCCATCAGCGCCGGACGATGGGAAATCGCCAGCATGGTGACCGTGCCGGTGAGGCCGGCGAGGGTGCCGCAGATCTCGGCTTCGGTCTGGGGATCGAGCGACGCAGTCGCCTCATCAAGGATCAGCAGGCGCGGCTTGCGCGCGAGCGCGCGGGCGATGGCGATGCGCTGGCGTTGGCCGCCCGACAGCCGGCTGCCGCCCTCGCCGACGACCGTATCGACTCCTTCGGGCATCCGGGAGACGAAGTCCTCCGCCCCGGCCAGCCGTAGCGCCGTCAGCACGTCGTCGCGGCCTATCGACGGATCGCCCAGCGTCACGTTGCGCAACACGCTGTCGTGAAACAGCACCGTGTCCTGCGGCACATATCCGATGCGCTGCCGCCATGCGACGGCGTCGACTTCCGCCAGATCCGTGCCATCGACGACAATCCGGCCGCGGTCGGGGTCGAGCAGGCGGCAGACGAGGTCGACGAGCGTGGTCTTGCCGGCGCCGGACGGGCCGATGACGGCGGTCATCCGGTTGGCCGGAATGGTCAGCGAGACACCCTGCAGGACGGGGGTGCCGGGGTGGGCGAAGGCCACGCCGTCGAGATGCACCGTCTCCAGCAGCGCCGGTGCCGGAAGGCCGCCGGTGCGGTCTTCGGCGGCCTCGGCGGCGCGCACCAGCGACAGACCGGCCCACAGCCCGCTCTCGGTGTTGAGCATGCTCTGGTAGTCGCTCTGGAGCTGGCCGATGGCCACCATCGCCCGCTGGAACAGCACCGCCGTCACCAGTAGCTCGGTGAAGGACCAGCCGGCATAGCCGATGGCGAGGTAGAGGCCGCCGGCGATGACCACGATGACGATGACGTCCTGTCCCGCGCGCATGGCACCCTTGGCCAGCACGAGGCGCCGGTGCATCAGGTTCAGGCCATCGATGTCGCGGGCGAGCAGATCGGACAGCCGGTGCTCCTGGCCCATCGACTTGAGCGACTTGATCGACCGCATCCCGTCCGTCACGCGCATCAGCACGGCGCGCAGAAGTTCGGTGATTCCCTCGCCCGACTGCCGCGACATGACGACGAAGCGGCGCAACGCCAGCAGCATCAGGCTGCCGCACACGGCCGCCGCGACGCTGATCTGCCAGTTGACGAGGAACGCGGAGCCGAGGAGCAGGCTCGCCTGTACGCCGTGGGCGAGCAGGTTGCTCATGGCCATGAAGGTGCTCGAGGCGCGATCAGCCTCGGTGCTCATGGCATTGGCGACGATGCCGGCCGGCTGTCCGGCGAAGAACGTCCAGCGGGCGCGCAGGACCGACCGCATCATCGCCTGCCGGATCTCGGTCATGATCCGCGCGGCGGTGTAGCCGACGTGACGCTGCGCGAGCAGCCAGAAGGCCGACTTCAGGACGATGGCGGCGACGATGAATGCGAGCAGCGTGGCCAGCGTCATTGGCAGGCCGACGGCGGCGAACGCCACGCCGACGATCGCGCCCACGCCGCTGGCGCCGGCCGCTCCGTTCCCGGTCACGACGTCGAGCAGCGGCAGGAGGGCGAGCAGCCCGACGCTTTCGGCGATCCCCGTGATCACGAGTGCCGCCGTGACCCCGGCCAGTGCCCGGCCGTGGCGGCCGACCATGAACGCCAGCAGCGGCCACCGCCCCAGTTCGGGCGGCGGCGCGAGAGGGCCGGCGGTCCTGCCGTCCTGCAGCGCGTTCATGTCGGAGAAGCTCGCGAGCCCGTCGGACCGTTCAGCCGCGGCGCCCCTGGACCAGGTGCCAGAGCTTGCCGGCCTGGCGCATCCAGGGCTTCGGGGCGCGCATCCGGATGGACCGCTCCATGCGGGCGTGCAGGTCGCGAAAGTCGCCGGGCTGTGCCTTGCGGTTCCGGTCGACCTTGCGGAACAGAAGGAACATGGCGAACGGCATGAGGTCCTCATGCGTGATGTCGGGACGGAACTGGTGAATGTCCGCCAGCACGTCGTCGAACACCCCCGGCTCGATATCCGCCCAGCCGCGCGACGTGACGCCGTACTTCTTGTTGTAGGGCGTCGGCGACAGCGTGGCGTGATAGGCGGCGAGCTCCATGCCGTTCTCGTGCGCGATGCGGATGTAGTCGCGCATGGTCGGGTGGAGCGGATCGAAATAGTCGTAGGTTTGCTTCAGCGCCTCGGCGTTCTCGGGCAGATGGGTGTCGACGTAGCGGCGGAAATCCTCGCGCGTCAGCCGCTGCGCGGCGAAGGGGAAATGACCGGCGACACGGCCGCCCGTCACGGCGTGCCACCAGTTGGGGCCCCACATGAAAAAGACGCCGTTGTCCTCCAGCATCGACGAGATCTTGGCGAAGATCTCCTCCGCGCGGAACCAGTCGATGACGCTGAAGGCGGTGATCAGGTCGAAGCGCTCTTCGATGTCGTAGACGTTGCCGGTGATCATGCGGTCGAGCGTGGGCTTGCGCACGAACTTGCGGTCGTACAGGTCCGTTCCCGGCATCCAGCCGCCGCCGAGCTTCATGCGCAACCGCGGGTTCGACACCTTGTAGACGAGCGCGCGCTCGAAGTCGGACCAGGTCGCTTCGGGCTTGCGCATGATGCGCGTCTGCATCCGGTCGAGGTGCTTGAGCCAGCGCATCTTGCGGTGCTGGCGACGGAGGCGACCCTCGTCGATGGCGCTCGCCCGGTCCCAGAGGTCGTTGCCGACCGTCTCGTCGACCATGCCGAGCCCCTTCAGCACGCGGGGCTGGATGCCGAACCCCGTGCCGATGTCGAGCATGCGGCGGAAATGCGGGTGAATGTCGGTCTGGTCGAGCAGCCACAGCAACGGGTAGCAGGCGGTGTAGCGCCCCGTGTAGCCGTACAGCGTCATGCGCTGCTGCTGCTCGTTGAGCTCCTGCGCCTTGGTGTAGTCCAGCTTGTCGGCGCCGCCGGCGACGTTCGTGCTGGCGATCTGGAAGTCGCGCGAAGCGACCTTCGGAAGTCCGACGACCTCCTTTACCAGATCGAAGTAGCCGGGAACGAACCGGATGCCGCGTCCGAACGACGTCACGAAGGCGTCGCTGTTGCCGGACGCGGCTTCCGCATGACCGATCAGGTCGGTGGGAAGCGAAGTTGCCATTGGTTGCCCCGGAACTCCCAGATTTCGGAATTGCGATGGAGATCGACCGTCTCGGCGAAGCGCGTGGCGTCGAGGCCGAGATAGTCGAGGTTGGCGTCGAAGTGGGTGTGCGGAAACTCGGCGTCGTGGCGGCGCACCAGGTCGAGGCCCTCGGCGCGCGTCATCTGGCCGTTCTGGATCATGCGGCAGGCGTCGCGCGTGGCGCGGCCGAAGCCGAACTTCACGAACTGGAGGTAGTAGTAGAGGTTGTCGATCCTGTCATCGAGGCTGTCGAAGTCGGTGAAGGTGCCGTCGCTGCGGCCGCCATCGGCCGTGCGGAAGGCCGGCATGGCGCGCTGCATGTAGCGCCAGTTCTCCAGCATGCTCCAGCGGAAGAAGTAGCCGAAGTAGAGCGCGTTCACGCCCACCGCCTCGACCTCGGCCGGATCGGGATAGAGGTACGGCGCCAGCGCGCGCTCGCCGATCTCTTCGTCCATCCAGTTGTACGGGTCGTCGCCGATCTGGTGTTCGAGCACCTCGGCGAGGTCGCGCCGCTTGCGGTGCTCCTCGGAGAGCACGCGCCCGCCATACTCGCTCTCGCCGTGCTCGGCATAGAAGATCAGCGGGATGCGGTACTTCACCGCCACCTGGACTGGGACGGCGTTGATGCCGGCGTCCCAGTGCACCTTCGGGTTGCCGCGCTCGATGAAGAACCGGCGCGCGAGGCGGCGCGACACCTTCTGGTCGGGCCGCACCATCAGATGGTCGAAGCCGAGCTTGAGGAATTCCTCGCGGTTGGCGGCGCCGATCTCATTCGGCAGCAGCGGCGAGAAGGTCACCAGCAGCGGGTTGAGACCGAACTCGAACTTCAGGCGATGGGCGATGTAGCTCGAGTCCTTGCCGCCGCTCCACGGCACGATGCAGTCGTAGGGGCCTTCCTTCGCCCGGTAGCGCGCGACGTAGTCGTGGAACTCGGCGCGCCGCGCCTCCCAGTCGATGTGCGCTTTCTCGTCCGCCGTGCGGCAAGCGTTGCAGACGCCTTCGGCGTCGAACACGACGCGCGGCCGCGTGTCGGGCATCAGGCAGCGCGCGCAGTAGCGCGCGGTGCGCGCGGCACCGCGCCGCGCCGGGGCGTCAGTCGAGACGGACATCGATGCCCGAGCGTGCCATGTGCTGCTTGGCGGAGCGGATGCTGGCCTCGGTGAAGTGATAGATGTTGGCGGTACACACGGCCGAGGCGCCGCCCTCGCCGATGCCGGCGGCGAAGTGCTTCCAGTTGCCGGCGCCGCCGCAGATCAGCACGGGCGCCGGCACCGCCCCGGCGACGCTGCGGCACAGGTCGAGGTCGTAGCCGGCGAGCGAGCCGTCGCGCTCGATCGACGTGATGAGGATCTCGCCGGCGCCGAGCTCGACCGCTTCGCTCGCCCAGTCCGCCGGCGTCCTGCCCGTCGGCCGGCTGCCGAATTCGGCCATCACCTCGTAGCCGCCGTCGGCGCCGCGCGCGGCATCGATCGACAGCACGACGCACTGGCTGCCGTAGCGCTGGGCGATCTCGCCGATCAGCGCCGGCCGTTCGACGGCACCGGTGTTGATCACCACCTTGTCGGCGCCGAGGTCGAGAGCGCGGCTGGCGTCGTCCACGCTGCGGATGCCGCCGCCGGCGGCCAGCGGCACGAAGCAGCGGCGCGCGAAGCCGGAAACGACGTCCTCGAAGTTGGCGCGGTTGCCGCTGCCGGGCCGGGTGATGTCCAGCACGACGATCTCGTCCACCGACCAGGCGTCGACGAAGTTCAGCGTGTAGCGATAGTCGGGCGTGAACATCTTGGTCCGGAACAGGACGCCGTCGTTGAAGGTGAGCACGGTGACAAGGCGCTTGCGCAGCACGGGCTAGTGGCAGCGCTCGATGAAGTTGGCGAGCACGGCAAGGCCGTGCCGCTGGCTCTTCTCCGGGTGGAACTGCGTCGCCCAGACGTTTTCGTGCGCCAGTGCGGCGACGAAGCGGCCGCCGTAGTCGCACTCGCCGACGACGCTCGCCTCGTCCTCGCTCGCGATGCAGTAGCTGTGGACGTAGTAGAACAGCGCATCGTCGGGGATGCCGGCGAAGAGCCGGCTGTCGCGGGTGCGGAACAGGTCGTTCCAGCCGACATGCGGCACCCGCAGCCCGTCGTCCGCCGGGACGATGCGGCGCACGCGCGCCGCCACCCATCCGAGCCCATCGTGCAGGCCGAACTCCTCGCTCGACCGCGTCACGAGCTGGGCGCCGAGGCAGATGCCCAGCAGAGGCTTGCCGCGCCCGCGCACGTCGCGCTCCAGCACCTCGTCGAGGCCGTAGTGCCGCAGGTTGCGCATCGCGTCGGGGAACGCGCCGACGCCGGGCAGGATCAGGCAGTCGGCGTCGGCCAGCACCGCGGCGTCGCGGGCGACGACCGCCTCGTGGCCGACCTTTTCGACCGCGCCGGCGACGGAGCGGAGATTGCCCATGCCGTAGTCGACGATGGCGACCGTCGCCATCACGCCGCCTCGGCGCGCGGCCGGCGCCCGCTCGCCAGATCGGTTTCGAGGAACAGGCGCGCCGACACGAAGCTGAAGAGGAACTTGCTGCGGGCGTTGTCGCTCATGTCGCCGTCGAGGAAGGTGCGAAAGCGGTCGCGGTCGACGATGTCGAAGATCGGGCCGGGCGCCAGCAGGCGTTCGCGCACCTGCGGATCGCCGCGGTCGAGCAGCGAGTCGATCGAGGCGTTGAAGCCGCGCTTGCGGCGGTCGAGCCGCACGCCGTCCGGCACCACGCCCTCGCCGGCCGCGCGCAGCAGCCACTTGGCCATGCCGTCGTGCACGAGGTGCTCGGTCGGCACGGTGAACAGGAAGCGCGCCAGCTCGCGGTCGAGATAGGGCGAGCGGTTCTCGACCGACCAGGCCATGGAGTCGAGGTCGTCCTCGTGCAGGATCACCGGCACGACCTCGTGGCGCAGCTCGTTGAGCATGCGGTTGCGCAGCGTGTCGGCGCAGTACTCTTGCTCGAAGAAATCCTCGGCGAAGGGTTCGCGCAGCAGGCCGTCGAAGGTCGCGCGGTCGAGGTAGATGTGGCCGCGCTCGCGCGGATCGCGGACGAAGTTGTGCGGATCGCGCAGCAGCGGGTTGCGCACCGTCGCGCCGTAGCCGGCGCGCCAGTCCGCCAGCAGCGATGCGAAGTCCGGGCGGTCCGCCATCTGCGCGAGCCAGAAGACGTAATGGTCGTGGTAGCCGGTGAACAGCTCGTCGGCGCCGGTGCCGGAGATGGCGACCTTGTAGCCGTGCGCGGCGATGGCTTCGGACAGGAATTCGTGGACGTAGTAGGAGATCGTCGCCACCGGCGCGTCGTGATAGGCGACCTGGCGGGCCAGCCGGTCGAGGAAGCCGTCGCGCGTCGTATGGACGACGTGGCTGTCGCAGCCCAGGTCGGCCACGACGCTGCCGATGTTGTCGCGCTCGTCGTAGCGCGGGTCGCTGTCGACGATCGAGAAGGCGTGGATGCGCTGGCCGCAGCGCTTCGCGGCGATGCCGGCGAGGACGGTCGAGTCGACGCCGCCGGACAGGCAGAAGGCGACCGGGACGTCCGCGCGCAGGCGCAGCTCGACGGCGCGCTGCAGTCGTTCGGCGGCGCCCGCCTCGGCATCGCGACGCTCCATGGCCGCCGGCGCGAAGTCGAGCTGCCAGTAGGAGCGGGGCGAGGGCGCGGCCGGGGCCTCGATCACGGCGAAGGTGCCGGCCGGCAGCTCGGCCACGTCGGCGAAGAAGGTGGCAGGCTGCTTGCAGAGGGCGCGATAGCCGTTGACGAGGTAGCGGCGAAGCTGCGTGTGGTCCGGCGTCAGGCTGTGGCCCGTGAGGCCGGGCAGGTACTTGACCTCGGAGGCGAAGGCGAGCGCGCCGCCGGCCATCGTCCAGTAGAGCGGCTTCTCGCCGAAGGGGTCGCGGCTGAGAACCAGCACCTCGCGGCGCTCGTCGTACAGCGCCAGCGCCCACATGCCCTCGAGGCGCGCGAAGCAGCCCTCGCCCCACTGACGCCAGGCGTGGACCAGCACTTCCGTGTCGGAGCGTGTCGCGAAGCGGTGGCCGGCCGCCGCCAGCTCGTCGCGCAGTTCGCGGTAGTTGTAGATCTCGCCGTTGAAGGCGAGGACGCAACCCTCGGCGACGAAGGGCTGATTGGCCCGCGGGTCGAGGTCGATGATGGCGAGGCGGGCGTGCAGCAGGGACAGCCAGGAGCGGCCGAGCCGTCCCGACCATTCGCCGAAGGCGTCCGGCCCGCGCGTGCGCATCAGCGGCCCGACGCGGCCGGCGAGATCGCGCGCCGGCGGGTTCGGCGAAAGCAGTCCGGCGATGCCACACATGCGTGCGGCTCAGGCTCCGCTCACGCCGTCGCGCGGAACGAGATGGCCGGCGGGCACGGCGCGCAGCAGGCGCCGGCCGACCAGCGACGGCAGATCGGCGGCGGCGAACTCGCTGGCCGGCCGGGCGTACATCAGATCGTCCCGGGTCAGCACCTGCCCCTCGGCAAGGTCGCGGGCGGCGACGACGCCCTTGCGCACGGCGGCGAGGTTGCCGAGCTCGGCCGGCATGCGCTGCTTGCCGGCGCTGCCGAGGCTGGCGCGGATGCGCGGCAGCGTCTCGACGAGGGCGCGCAGGTCGGCCGGCTCCATCGACAGCGCGTGGTCGCGGAAGTCGCGGCCGCTCTTGCGGTCGGTGAAATGCACCTCGATCAGCGTCGCGCCTTGGGCGACGGCGGCATAGCAGGCCTCCGGGCCGATGACGTGGTTGGAATAGCCGACCGTCAGGCCGGTCCGTGCCGCGAGGTAGGGGATCGACAGTACGTTGGCCTCCTCGACCGGCGCCGGATAGGCCGAGACGCACTGCATCAGCGCCAGGCGCTCCTTGAGGGCGTCGGCGCCGGTCTCGGCACGCACCCAGCCGACCATGCGGTCCACCTCCTCGGCGGTGCCGAGGCCGGTCGAGACGATGACCGGCTTGCCGGTCGCGGCGGCAGCGCGGATGACCGGCTCGAAGTCGAGGTCGCCGCTGGCGATCTTGATGACCGGGAACAGCTCGGCCAGCAGCGGCACCACGTCCTCGGTGACGGCGGTCGAAAACAGCGGGATGCCGGCCTTTTCCGCGACCGCCTTGAGACGGCGGTGGGCGGCCTCGTCGAGGCCGAAACGGCGCACGCGGGCGAGGCGGGCGGCGTCGTTGGCGGCGACGAAGCGCTCGGGCGTGTAGGTCTGCAGCTTGACCGCGTCGGCCCCCGCCCCGGCGGCGAGTTCGATCAGGCGGCCGGCGGTCGCCTCGTCGCCCTCGTGGTTGACCCCCACTTCGGCGACGATACACACCTCGCGATCGAGGTCCTTGCCGAAAATCTTCATCGATTTCCGCTATTTAGGGGATTTCGGGCATGCTACCGCAGCCCGGGTGACTCGGCGGTCACCGGGGCTGCGTGGCCCGTGCGCATCATCGCTACCGACGCCCCCCGATGCCGTCAAGGAGTTTGTTCACGCGATGAACGGGGTGCCCCCGATACGGGGTCGAGGGTCACCTCCGCGCTATGCCGCAGCAGGGCTGAAGCCCGGCCGGCAAGGCACGCCACGACCGGGCCGAGACGGAGGAGCGACCAGCCGCCGGACGGCGCGAAACCGGCCCTGCGGATGGCCCTGATCGATGGCACGTTGTCGGGATCGCAGTCGATCCATACGGAGGTCGCGCCGCCGTCGCGCGACAGGCGGGCGACGGCGCGGAGCCCTGCGCGATAGAGGCCGCGGCCGCGCACCGCGCGTGCCGTGCGGCAATCCCAGACGTAGGCCGCGCCCGGTGGCGGCCGCAGCGTCAGCCCGAAGCCGATCGGCACCGTGATGCCGGAACCGGCGGGCGTGACCCACAGGAAGGACGCGATCTCGCCATCGGCCCCGACATGGCCCCAGCACCGATGGCCCGCTTCGAGGCGGGCCGCGTAACGTTCGCTGCGCCCGCGCCCGGCCACCAGGCCGCTGCGGACGAAGTGCTCGAGCCCCAGCGCGCCGAAGCGGAAGCCGTCGATGCCTTCGGGCCTGCCGTCCACTGCCGCCTCGTGGCGGAACAGGACGGTGCGGCGAAGGGCGACGCGGCCGCCGAGGGCACGCCAGGTCACAGCAGCCGTCCGTGGCCTGAAAGCGCGGTGAGAGCCGGCCGGCGAAGCGGTTCGGGCAGGGTCAGCAGTGCCCGCCGCAGGCGCCCCGGCCGGGACGGCTCCGCCGCGGCGTGGCCGGGCCGCGCGACGTCCTGCGCCGCGTCCGCCGGGCGCAGCGGGTCATAGTAGTGCACGCTGCGGTCGCTGGCGCCGAGGCCGGCCTTGAAGCGCCAAGTCCCGCCGCCCTTTGTCGATTCGCCGAGGTCGAAGCGGGAGAAGCCGGCGGCGATCAGGTCTCGCGCCGCATGCCAGGCGAGCAAGCTCGCCGCGCCCGCGTCGCGCGCGACAGGATCGTAGGCGCCGAATGCGTACAGCGCGGTGCCACGCCCTCGCAGCACCAGCATGCCGCCGGCCGTCTGTCCGTCCGACAGCGCGGTATAGAGGGTCATGTCGGCGGCGAATGTCGCCGCGATGTCGCGGAAGAAGCCGCGCGGCTTCACCGGCAGGCCGCGAGCCGCCATCGCATCCGCCTGCAGGCGCCAGAAGGCGTCGATGTGCGCCGGATCGCGGTCGACGGCGATCCCTGCGCGCTCGGCCTTGCGGATTGTGTTGCGTACCTTGTCGCGCAGTCCCGCCCAGAAGGTGTCGGCATCGGCGGGCAGCGCGAGTTCCTGCGCCGTACGCGTGCGACCGGCGACGGGGACGGCGTGGTCGATCCAGCCGGACGTGACGGACACGCCGTGGGCGCGCCGCGACCGGGCATGGTCGCCGAGTGCCTCGAGCAGGGCCTTCGCGGTGCCGGTGTCGCGCGCGATGAGGCCATGCTTGGGCGAAAAGATGTGTCGCGCGCCGCCGATCGACCGTACCTCGTAGACAGGCAGGACTCCGGCCCGGCCGGGAGCGACCACGACGTGCCGCCGCACGCCCCAGACACGCCCTATCACGTCGAACCAGCGCGGATCGGCAAGGGGGTGGCCTTCGGGCGCGGCGTCGAAGGCGGCCTGCCATGCCACACGCGAAGCGTCCGCCCAGGGCAGGACCGCGCAGTCCGTAGGCATGTCGGCAATCGTGTCGCTCATCGCTGGGCAGGTCATCCGGCTTCGACTAACGTGCGGGCGCTTGGCAAGGGGATCGCCGGATGGCTTTGCGGGGTCTGCGGACACGGCTGCGGAACTGGCTGCTCGGCCGCAAGGCGTACAAGTTCTTCATCCGCGACTGGGTGGCGTTGGGCGATCTGCAGCGTGCCGCCGACGCCATGGCGACCATGCGCTTCTCGCGCTCGCTGGTTCCGGCGGTGGTGCCCGGCCCGCGCGGGCGCATCGTCGTGGTGGCGCCGCACCCCGACGACGAGATGATGGGCCCCGGCGGCACTCTCATCCGTGCGCTCGACGACGGCGCGCGTGTCCGTGTGGTCTACCTCTCGCGCGGGCGCGACGGTGCCGCCGGTGACGTGCTGCAGGCGGAGGCGGCCGCCGTCGGCGCGCGGCTCGGCTACGAGACGGAGTTTCTCGGCCAGAAGCTGCGCGGGATCGCCGTGGATGCCGCCGCCGTCGCGGCATTTGCCCATGCCGTCGGCGAGGCGGCACCCGACGCGCTGTTCGTACCGTTCCTGCTCGACGACCACGACGACCACCGGCGGGCGAGCGAGCTGCTGCTGGCGGCGTTCGATGCCGGTCGCCTCGACGGGGCGACCGAAGTCTGGGCCTATCAGGTCTACACCACCCTTCCCGGCAACGTGATCGTGGAGATCACGGACGTCGCCGGCCGCAAGGCCGAGGCGATCCGCGGCTTCGCCTCGCAGGGCCGCATCCGCGACTGGGCGCACTGGGCGCTCGGCCTCAACGCCTTCAACTGCCGCTTTCTCGCCGGGCCCGGCGAACGCTACGCCGAGGCCTTCTTCGTCCTGCCTCTCGCCGAGTACGCCGAGCTGGCGCGCGCGTACTTCGCGCCGGGTGCGGACGTCTACCATGAGCGCGCCTACGCCGCCCGCTGAGGGGCCAGGCCCAGCGCCGCATCCCAGGCCGCGTATGCGGCCTCGCCGGCGAGGGGTGCGACGCGGGCCTGCGCCGCTGCGCCGAGGCTGCCGCGCAGTGCCGTATCGTCCATCAGCCGGGCCAGTGCGGCGGCGAGGTCCGCCACGTCCTCGGCGCGCACGACCAGTCCGGACTCGCCGTCCCGGACGAGTTCCAGAGGGCCGGGCAGCGCGTCGGTAATGACCGGCGGCAGGCCATGCGCCATCGCCTCGAGCAGCGCGTTCGGCATGCCCTCGTGCCGCGACGGCAGGGCGAAGACGGAAGCCCGCCGATACCAGGGGCCGACGTCGCCGACGACGCCGGTCCACTCGACGCGGTGGCCGATGCCGAGGCTGTCGGCGTCGTCCCGCAGACGTTTCCGCTCCTCACCGTCGCCGATGATGACAAGCCGCCACGCCGGGCGGTCCCGCGCGGCCATCGCGAATGCCGGCAGGAGGACGTCGAACGCCTTCTGGCGGTGCAGCCGGCCGACGGCGAGAACGATCCATTCGCGCTGGCCTTGCGCCGCGCGCTCGGGCGCCGGCAGCGGGTTGGGCACGTAGGCGAGGCGCGTGGCCGGGACATGCTCTGTCAGCGCATCGAGGGCGCCCTTGCTGTTGGCGGTGACGAGAGCGGCGCGGCGATAGGCGAGGCGGCGCAGGGCATCCCAGATCCGCCCGAAGCTCTGGCGCGACGGGTCGTTGCGCTCGGAAACGACGACCCGACAGCCGAGTCCGCGCGTGGCCAGCACTGCGAGGACGTTCGTCGGACCGACCAGCGACAGGACGACGGCCGGGCGAAGCGCTCGCAGCGCCCGCCGCAACGCCCGCACGCGGCGCAGGTTGGCGGCGAGGCCCGCCAGCACGCCGCGCGAGACGCCGGTCTCGCCGAGGGCCACCCGCTGCACCGGCTCCGGGAGCGCATGGAAATCGGTGTCTTCGGCGCCGAGGGTGACGAACGCCAAGCGGCGCCCCGCGCCCGTCCAGTGACCGGCCAGGCGCGTGGCGACACGCTGTGCCCCGCCAGCACCGAGGTCGCTGATGACGACGGCAACGTCGACACCGCGGCCCGAGGCCACATCGTCGAGCAGACGCAGTTCACGGTCCATGCGTTGCGGCCAGGACGGCAGCGCCCGGCTTGCCGCGAGGGCCGCTTGCCGGCGGGCGTGGACCTCCTCGGAATGGTCGACGAGATGCGCCAGCGCGGCGGCCAGGGACGAGGCCATGTCGTCGCGCGCGATGCGGATGGCGGCGGCGTCGGGAATGATCTCGCCCGTGTCGAGGTCGGCGCCCGTGCCGGCGTCCGGCTCGGGCAGGACCATGCACAGGCCGGCGGTGAGCGCCTCGAGATTGGCGTTCGACAGATTGCCCTGGCGGTTCAGCGAGACATAGACGTCGCCGTCGCGCAGCAGGCTGGCTACCTCGTCGTGCGGGACGGCGCCGCGGATGGCGATGCCGGCGGTTGCGCCCGCGGCCTCGGCCCTCGCCCGCAGTCCGGCCTCGAGACTGCCGCCGCCGACGACGGTCGCGGCGATGCGGGCGCGGATGGCGGCCGGCAGGCGAAGCATCGCATCGACGAACTCGTCGGCGCCCTTCAGCGCTTCGAGCCGGCCGACGAAAAGGACACGCAGTCGCTCGCCGTCCGGGCGACGCGGCGGCGCGCATGCTTCGTCGCGCACCCGCGCGACGCCGTTGACGAGCGCGATCCGCCGCACCTCGGGGCGCAGGACGCGCGACAGGAAGCGGGCCGTACCGCTGCCCTCGTTGGTGCCGACGACCAGCCGGAAGGGCGATCGCCACGCCCACCGCGCGAGGCGCAGCGACGGGGCGCGGCCAACGGCGATCTCGCGCATCGCCGGAGTGACGCCGAGGACGCGCAGCACCACCGGCACCCGCGTCAGGCGCGCGGCGAGCGCCCCGGCGAAGACGTTGCCGCGGTCGACGTAGAAGATGTCGGGGCGCTCGCGCCGCAGCAGCGCGAGCAGCGTCATCGTCTGCCGGAAGGCGCTCGCATGGCCGCGCAGCCGGCCGAGCCAGCGCGGCACGGCCGCGACGCCTGCAAGGACACGGACCGAGGCGTCGAGCCCCGTCAACGCGACATCGCGGTCGCGCGCCTCCGGCCAGTCGCCGGCAAAGTCGAAGCCGGCTTCGCGCACGGTGAAGACGATGCGCACTGCGTCGCCCCGGTCCGCCAGCGCCGCGAAGAGATTGGCGAAGGCCGGCGCACCCGTGGGGCGCCACGCACCGGCGCGCACGCTCCCGGCGAAGCCGCTCATCAGCCGGCAGGCGACGAGGACGCGCATGACGCGTCAGGCCGCGTCCTTGCTGAGGATGAAGTGGTTGAGCGCCAGGTGCTGCAGCCCGGAGCGCAGGAAGGTCGACACCGCGTCCTCAGGCGTGTGGACGATGGGCTCGCCATGCAGGTTGAACGAGGTGTTCAGCACGCCGCCGCGGCCGGTGCGGCGCTCGAACAGGGAAATCACGCGATGATAGTCCGGGTTCGCCTCGCGCGTAACGACCTGCGGCCGGATGGTGCCGTCGCGCGGGTGCGAGCCGGCGGCAAGATCGCGCGTGCCGTCCGGCGTCGCCCTGTAGGCGAGCGTCATGAACCACGGCTTCAGGTCCTTCGGGTCGTCGAAGTATCGGCCGGCGCTTTCCGAGCGGATCGAGGGCGCGAAGGGCATCCAGAAGTCGCGCTGCTTGATCGACCGGTTGAGGCGGTCGACGACGCGCCAGTCGTCGGCCGAGGCGAGCAGGGAGCGGTTGCCGAGCGCGCGCGCGCCCCATTCCATGCGCCCGCGCGAGCGGGCGACGATTTCGCCCGCGCAGAGCAGGTCGACGATGTCGGCATCGACGTCGTTGCTCTCCCGCACCGTGACGCCGCCGCCGACGGCCCGCTCGATCGTTCGCGCCTCCGCGTCGCGGTCGAAGGTGCCGCCGAGATAGAGGTTGGCGAGCACGCTCTGCGCGCGCTCCGTGCCGGTCCCGCGCGCGTGGTAGGCATGCAGGGCCGAGCCGATGGAGAGGGACTCGTCCGAGGCGCTCGGCATGATCCACAGCGACTCCACTTCGGGCAGCCCGGCGATCAGCATGTTGGCCTTGACGTTCATGAACACGCCGCCGCCGCAGACGAGGTGGCGGATGCCGGTGCGGGCGATGGCGCTGCGCACCCAGGCGACGATCATCTCCTCGGTGACGATCTGTGTCGCCGCCGCCATCTCGTCGAAGCGCACGCGCTCGAAGGCATCGCGCAGGTACTCGTAGCAATAGTTGGTCGACAGCTCCGTCCGGCAACGGAAGGAGAGGCCGTCGTCCGTCAGGCCGAGTAGCCGGCGCAGCGGCTCGGCAGCGCGCGCGGCCCGCTCCGGCTCGGCGTAGGGGGCCAGCCCCATGAGCTTGTACTCGTGCTCCCAGGGCTTCATGCCCATCAGGTAGGTGACGCGCGAGTAGATCTTGCCGAGCGAGGCGTGGCGATCGGTCTGGGCCAGCCGCTCGATCGCCGTGCCGCGGCAGACCGACACGGTGGCGC
The DNA here is from genome assembly GCA_050246875.1 of Alphaproteobacteria bacterium. Lineage (GTDB taxonomy): Bacteria > Pseudomonadota > Alphaproteobacteria > UBA6615 > UBA6615 > SHWB01. Next base: position 336,654 of record JBFWVF010000002.1, read on the forward strand.
AAAGCCCGTCGCCGGCGCCGTCGCAGGTAAGGCCCAGAACGGGCGCGCCGTCGGGAACGGTCGGCGCGGTGAAGTACGCCGCTGCGAGATGCGCGAGGTGATGCTCGACGAAGTGGACGTGGCCGGCGTCGACGCCGATATGCTCGCGGACCTGTTCGATCCGCTCGCGCTTGCGCGTCTCGAAGATGATGCGGTCGTAGTCCTTCTGCTTCGCCGCCGCCGCCTGCTGTTCGCGCAGGCCCACGGGATACCAGGTGTCGATGTTCTGCAGCGTTTCGCGCGCGTGCATGAACAGGGACGCGTAGGCGACGGCGGCGAGCGCGCGCGCATCGATGCCGCCGAGCCGCAGCACCTCGTCGATCGCCAGCCGCGGATAGCCGACCTCGTTCTTGACGCGTGTCAGCCGCTCCTCGCTGACTGAGGCGATGACGGCGCCGTCGCGCACCAGCGTGGCGCCGCAGTTGTGGCCGTCATGCACGCCGAGGACGTAGACACTATCGTTCATGGCAGACCTCTGGCAGTGAAGGGCGAACATGCCACGCCTTCCTCGGCGAGCCAGGTCCGGACGTGCAGGGACAGCAGGTTGCGCGCGTCGTGCGCGGTGCGCAGGAAGACGGGCAGCGTCATCTCGCGGTACTGGTGGCCGTAGTGGCCGAACCAGCGGGTGTAGCGATGGACGCGGGCATGGGCGCGCGCGCCGAACAGCCGGCGCACCGCGGCCTCGGCCGGCAGCAGCAGCCGCGCGGCGCCGGGCCAGCTATGCGGGGCCCGGCGAAAGTCGCGGAAAAGGCCGCGGTAGTCCCACTCGGCCAGCGCCTCGCGGTACAGCCGCTGGCCCAGCTTCGCCGCGAGCGGCACGTCGCGGAAGAAGCGCACGATCGCCGGGTCCCACAGCGGCAGTGCCCAGCCGAGGCCCAGGTAGTCGTAGACCCGTTGCCCGTTGACGACGTATTTCGCCTGCCGCTCGGCATACTCCCAGCGCTCGGCGATCGCTGCCGCGGCGGGCCAGTCGAGGGGTTCGGCCGCGTCGGCCAGGGCGCCCACCGCGAGGCGCGCGGCGACCGTGGCGCGATTGTCCGCTGTCATCAGCGAGCGCCACAGGGCGAAGTGCTTGGCGATGATGGCGGCGGCGACGTTGTCGGCGCCCGTCGTGCCGTGCGGCAGCGTCTTGGTGATGTGGCCGCCGCTGATGAAGTCGCCGGTCTGGCCGTTCACGATCACCGCCTCGCGCGGCAGGCGGCGGTCGGCGAGCAGATCGCGCAGCGGCTGCAGGTCCTGGAAGTTGGGTATCGAGGCGAGCCCGTCGGCCTGCCGCCAGAAGTCGCGCCGCTGCGGCGAGGCGAAGAATCGCCGGGCCGCCCTGCCGTCCGCGGGCGCGAACACCCAGGGCACGTCCAGCGCCGCGGCGACGGCCTTGCCCGCGACGGCATCGACGTTGCCGGGCAGGCCATAGGAGAAGGCGCGAAGGTTCGGGCAGCCGCGTTCGCGCAGCTTCGCCAGCACCAGCCGGGAGTCGAGGCCGCCGCTGACGGCGACCCAGACGGGCCGGCCGTCGGCGCGCGCGATGGCCCGATCGGTCGCGGCGTCGAGCGCGTCGAGCAGGGCGCGCCGAAGCGCGCCGTCGGCGCGCGTGTCCGGTGCCTGTGGCACGTAGTCGAACCAGCGATGGGCGCGCGCCATCCCGTCCGGCCCGATATGCAGCAACTCGCCGGCCTGGAGCTGATGCAGGCCGCGGACCGTCGTGTCGCCGCCGGTGACGTAGCCGGCCATGGCGAATTCCAGCACGGCCGCGGGCGCCCGGTCGGCCAGCGCGGCGGCATCGCGCACGGCCCGGGCGTCGGCGCCGACGATGGCCTCGGCGGCGCCCGGCGTCGCGTAGAACAGCGGCGTGCTGCGGCAGATGTCGACGCTGGCGATCGTCGCCGCCCTGCCCTGCAGGACGAGGGCGAAGTGGCCGTCGGCGGCGGCGAGCGCCCGGCCGGTTGCCATCGGGTCGCAGCCGGCGGCGATGGCGCTGCGGGCCACCGACAGCGCGGCGGCGGCATCGCCGGTCCAGCGGAGCGTGAACGGACCGAGGTCGCGCGCGTGCCAGCCCGCCGCGCCGTCGAGCAGGAGGCGCGGCGACGGGCGGGACGCGACGGGGGTCGGCGACGGCGAGGCCAAGGCAGGTGAGGCTCGGAGCATGCTACCGCACGACGGGTGACCGCGTGTCACCGCCGCGACGCTGTTTGACGGACCCGCCGCGATCACACGGCTTCGGCAAGATAGACGATCGGCACCTGCACGCGGACGGTGCGTCCGAGGATGCCGAGCAGCAGGAAGACGCGCTCGCGATCGCCCATCTGGTCGAAGCGGGCGATGTGATCGACGAACGCTCCGTCGACGATGCGCACGGCATCGCCGCGATTGAATCGCCGGGTGTCGAGACAGATGGCGCCGTGGTCGTCCTGGCGCGCCCGCAGCGCGTCGACGAAGGTGTCGTCCAGTGGCGCCGGCTCGTCGCCGGCACAGACGAGGTAGCGCACGCCGAAGGTGCCGTTGATCGATCGCCACCGCGTCTGGTCCGCGTCGAAGCGGACGAACAGATAACCCGGGAACAGCGGTGCCAGCACCGTGTCGACGCGCCGGGCGTGGCGGCGGCGGCGGCGGAACACGGGCAGATACGCCTCGAAGCCCTGGCGGCGGAGGTTGGCCAGCGCGCGCCGCTCGGACTCGGGCTGGGTATGGACGACGAACCAGGTCATGTCAGGCGGCCCGGGAGCCGTTGCGCCGGCGCACGCGCAGCAACGGCGGAGCCAGCACGCGGTCGGCGCCATATTCCTCGCAGGCGCGCTCGAAGGCGGCGCGCGGCGCCGTCACGTCGGTCAGGATGACGCCGTCGACGAGGCCGGCATCGGCCGCGTTCGCCACCACCGGCACGCCGAAGACGCTCGGACGGTTGACGGCCGCGTCGACGACACAGACGAGTTCGATGCTGGTTTCGCGCACGGCGAGCGTCGCGATCTCCGCCAGCTCGCCCGCCCCGACCAGGGCCACACGCTGCCAGCCGCGCGCACGCGCCTCGTCCATGACGGAGGCCATCTCGTCGCGCGCCTGGCGGAAGAAGTTGAGCGACGTCTTGAGGTATTCGGCCGTCAGACGGCTCTTCTCGGCGAAGCCCTTGGGGGTCATGTAGTAGACGTAGCGGCCGGCCGGCGCGCTGGTGACCTTGATCAGGCCCTTGCGCACGCAGCGCCGGATCAGCGCGTTCGCCAGCCCCAGGGCCACGCCGAGATCGGCCGCCACCCGCCGCTGGGTCAGGGCGACGTCCTCCTCGACCGCGTCCAGCAGGCCGAGGGTGTAAGCCGTCTCGTCGCTCTTCTGTACTTGGGTCATGCTGCGGGCCGGCCGAGCGCGTTCATGACGTGAACATACGGAGAGGACCCGCGGCGCGTCAACCTCCGCGCGCGCCGTGCAACGAAAATCGGTGATGCCCCAAGGTGTTACCGAGGCCGGGCCGGCAGCAGGCGGTTGGCCGGGTCGCTCAGGAAGCGGTACTGGGCTTCCGCCCAGCGGCGGTGGCCGGCGGCGTTGAAGTGGGTGTCGTCGTTGCCCCAGTAGAGCGGCCCCGGGTCGGTGCCCGCCTCGGCGAGAACGCGGTACATGTCGAGATAGGGGACATCGCGCGACCGTGCGAAGGCGGCGAGGGCCTCATGCGGCCGCGCCGACCAGCGCCCGCGGAACTGCGGCAGGTGGGGCACGCCGGTGAGCGCCACGGCGACGCCATGGCGGCGGAGCAGTGCGATGGCGGCGTCGAGGGCGCCGAAGGAATCGGCCACCGCCGCCTCGACCGAAGGCGGCCAGTCGGCGGCCAGCCAGTTGGCGCTTTCGTCGAGGTCGTAGCCGGCGACGCCGAGGGCCCCGCTCCAGCGCAGGCGCGCCACCAGCTTGTCGGCGTAGTAGCCGAGGGCGGTGTGCGCGACCAGCCAATGGCCGATGCCGCTGCGTTCGCGCAGGCGCGCCACGCCGGTCGGCGTCATGGCCCAGTCGTGCTGGTTCGTCTCGCTGCGGTCGACCAGCGCGCGCAACGAGCCGTCGGCATCGCGGACCGCGAACCGCCGGTACATGTAGTCGTTGGCGACGTCGGTCATGTCGACGTTGATGACGACGAGGTCCGGCTGGAAGCGGAGAACCTGCTCCCGCACCGCCAGGTAGTAGACGTAGTTCGACCAGCTCGATGTGCCGGTGTTGATCACCTCGTAGCGCGGGCCGCCCTGGCCGGCGTCGGCGTTGAGGCGCGCCTCGAGCAGCTCCGTCATCTTTTCGGCGTGGTTGACGCGGCCTTGCGTGTTGGAGTCGCCGATCTGGAAGATGCGCACCGTGCCCGCCGGCTTCTGCTCCGGAAAGTCGCGCTCCTCCGGCCAGCCGAGTGCGTTGGTCAGCAGGTGCATCGGGGCGCCGTAGGTCGTGACCACGACGTCGAGATTGCCGCGCAGCCTGTGGTGAAGCACCGGGTCGGTGACGATGATCCGCGTGTCGGCCGACAGCCACTGATAGACGCGTAGCGCGAGCTCCAGCCCGCCGACTGCGAGGACGACCGAAACGGTCAGGGCCGCCGCGACGATGGTCCAGCGGCGCGACATGCCGCGGGACCGCGCCGCGTCAGCCGTGCCCACCGAGCGCCTTGCTGGCGAAGTCGGCGATCTGCCGCACGCAGGCCTCGACGGTCGCGGCCGAGGTGTCCACCACGAGTTCCGGTGTCACCGGCTCTTCGTAGGGCGCCGAGACGCCCGTGAAATCGCCGATCTCGCCCTTGCGGGCCCGGGCATAAAGCCCCTTCGGGTCGCGCGCCTCGCAGACCGCCATGTCGGCCTTCACCCAGACTTCGTTGAAGGCGATGCCGGCGGCCTTCGCGGCGGCGCGGGCGCGTTCGCGGTCGGCCCGGTAGGGCGAGATGAAGGCGGTCACGACGAGCATGCCGGCGTCGGCCATCAGCGCCGCCACCTCGCCGACACGGCGGATGTTCTCGGCACGGTCCTCGGGCGAGAAGCCGAGATTGGCGTTGAGGCCGCGGCGCACATTGTCGCCGTCGAGCACGTAGACCTGCCAGCCTTCCTCGAACAGGCGCTGCTCGAGCGCCATCGCCAGCGTCGACTTGCCGGCACCGGACAGGCCGGTCAGCCACAGCACGCCGGGCTTGTGGCGATTGCGCGCGGCCCGGCGCGCGGCATCGATGCGATGAGCCTCGGCCGTGACGTTGGTCGAACGCACCGTGACGAGGTTGCGCTGGTCGGGATACGGGCCGAGGGCGGCGAGGCCACCGGCCACCGTGATGCCCCGGTCGGCCAGCACGAAGCGCCCGGTGCGCGCGAGGTGCGTGTGCTCGTCCAGCGCCACGAGGCCGGTGGCGCGGATCACCACATCGGCGATGGCGTCGCGCGGCACTTCGCTGGCCTCGCGCGCCTCCAGCGCGTCGGCGTCGATGGTGCGGCGGATGCGCTCGACGGTGGCGGGAATCAGGCGCGTGTTGAAGCGCAGCGTCCAGCGGCTGCCGGGCTTCAGCGGCTCGCTGCCGAGCCAGAACAGGCGCGCCTCGAAGACGTCGCTCTCGAACGGCGGATTGTCGTCGTGGCTCGCCACGTCGCCGCGCTCGACGAATATCTGGTCGTCGAGCGTGAAGCCCACCGACTGGCCGGCCGACGCCTCGAGTACCTTGTCGTCGCGCCCCCAGGCCTCGATGGAGGCGATGCGCGCGCTGCGATTGGAGGGGGAAAACAGCAGCCTGTCGCCGACGGCGAGGCGGCCGCTCTCGATGCGGCCGGCGATGATGCGGCGGTGATCGAACTTGTAGACATCCTGCACCGGCAGGCGGAGCGGCAGGGCCGTTGCCGGCTGCGGCGGGCGGAACTGCGTCAGCAGGTCGAGCACCGTCGGCCCGGAATACCAAGGCATGTTGGCGGAGCGCTGGGCGACGTTGTCGCCTTCGCGGGCCGAGATCGGCACCCAGGCCACGGATTCGATGCCGACCTCGGCGAGGAACCCGCGCGCCTCGCGTTCGATCGCCTGGAAGCGGCCGGCGTCCCAGCCGACCAGATCCATCTTGTTGACCAGCACCGCCACCTGGCGCACGCCGAGCAGGTGCAGCAGCAGCGCGTGATGGCGCGACTGGCGGCGCACGCCGTGGTCGGCGTCGATCAGCAGCAGCGCGGCGTCGGCCAGCGCCGCGCCGGTGACCATGTTGCGGATGAACTCGCGGTGGCCCGGGGCGTCGATGATGACGACGTCGCGCCCGGCGTGGCGGAACCAGATCTGCGACGTGTCGATGGTGATGCCCTGGTCGCGCTCGGCCTTCAGGCTGTCCATCAGGAAGGCCCACTCGAAGGGCATGCCGCGCCGCCGGCACATCGCCTCGATGGCTTCCATGCGGCCCTCGGGCAGCATGCCGGTGTCGTGGAACAGCCGGCCGACCAGCGTCGACTTGCCGTGGTCGACATGACCGGTGATGACGACGCGCAACTGGCCCCCGGCCGGGGCGGCGGCCGCACTGTCCGGTGCGGCGGTGCCGCCGACGAGACGCAATTCGCTGGGCGTGGCCATCACATGTACCCGTCGGTGCGCAGGCGTTCGAAGGAGTCTTCCGCCTCGTTGTCCATCAGGCGGCCGGCACGTTCGGGCGTGCGCGTGGTCTCCAGTTCGGCGATGATCTCGTCGATGGTCGCGGCATCCGAGGCGATGGGCGCGGTGATGTTCTTCTCGCCCAGCGACCGGTAGCGCTTGCCGTCGCGCGAGAAGTACAGCTCGTTGATCGGGATGCCCTCGCGCTGCGAATAGCGCCAAACGTCCAGTTCGGTCCAGTGCAGCAGCGGGTGGACGCGCAGATGCGCGCCGGGCGGCGGCTCAGTGTTGAACTGGTCCCAGAACTCCGGCGGCTGGTCGCGGAACTGCCACTGGCCGGTGGTGCCGCGCGGGCTGAACACGCGCTCCTTGGCGCGCGTCGCCTCCTCGTCGCGGCGGATGCCGACGATGACGCCCTTGGGGTCGACACGGTCGAGCCAGAGGCGCAGGCCGGCGCTCTTGCGCGCCGCCGAGCGCGTCATCGGCGGCAGCGACGGGTCCATGTCCTCTTCCGGCGGGCAGTCGATGACGACGAGGTCGAGCCCCCATTCCTTCGTGTAGCGGTCGCGGTAGGCGTAGACCTCGTCGAGTTCCATCGCCGTGTCGAGCTGGATTACCGGAAACGGCACGCGGCCGAAGAACGCCTTGCGCGCCAGCCACAGCACGACATTGGAGTCCTTGCCGATCGACCACAGCATGCCGAGCGGCTTCAGCCGGTTGTAGGCCTCGCGCAGGATATAGATGCTCTGCGCCTCGAGTTGGTCGAGATGGTCCATCGGATTCTGCCGGACTCTGCGTGCCGTCTTTGCTGGAAGGGCGGGTGTCTAACCCCCGGCAGCGTCCTTGTCTACCGATTTGTCTGTGTGAAAATAAATCAAAGAACATGACGTTAATGTTATTTTGGGCGACGCCTTGCCTGACGCCGCCCCTGCGCCTTGTGCGGCCAAGGGGCATCGACTATGGCTGTGGCCCTCGTCGCTCGCTGGATTTCCCGCCGCATGGATCGTGATCGGATCGCCGTCGTCGGCCTCGGCTATGTCGGCCTGCCGCTTGCCGTGGCCCTTGCCCGGCATTTTCCCGTGACGGGCTTCGACATCGACGCCCAGCGGGTGGCCGAGCTGCGCCGCGGCCATGACCGCACGCGCGAAATCGACGGCCCGACGCTGACCGCCTCAAGCCTCAAGGTCTCCGACGCCGCAACCGACATCGCCGGCGCCGGCATCTACATCGTCACCGTGCCGACGCCGGTCGACACCTCCAACCGTCCGGACCTCGGCGCCGTGCTGGCCGCCACCGCGACCGTCGGCCGCGTGCTCCGGCCGGGCGCCATCGTGGTCCTCGAATCGACGGTATATCCCGGCGTCACGGAGGAGGTGTGCGGGCCGGTGCTGGAACGCGAATCGGGACTGGTCTCGGGACGCGACTTCTTTCTCGGCTACAGCCCCGAGCGCATCAATCCGGGCGACCGCGAGCACACGGTCGAGCGCATCGTGAAGGTCGTTGCCGGCCAGACCCCGGACATCACCGAGCGCCTCGCCGCCGTATACGGCAAGGCGACGAGCGGCGGCGTGTTCCGGGCCGCCTCGATCAAGGCAGCGGAGGCGGCGAAAGCCATCGAGAACGCCCAGCGCGACATCAACATCGCCTTCGTCAACGAGGTGGCGATGATCGCGGACCGCCTCGGCCTGTCGATCCACGACATCCTCGAGGCGGCCGAGACGAAGTGGAACTTCCTGCGCTTCCGGCCGGGCCTCGTCGGCGGCCACTGCATCGGCGTCGATCCGTATTACCTCGCGCACGTCGCCATGCGCGTCGACCATGTCCCGGAGGTCATCCTCGCCGGTCGGCGCATCAACGACGGCATGGGCCGCTTCGTCGCCCGCCGCGTCGTCGAGGAGCTGGGCGGTCGCGTGCCGCCAGGGGCGCGCGCGCTCGTCCTTGGCCTGACCTTCAAGGAAGACGTGCCCGACCTGCGCAACAGCCGCGTCATCGACATCGTCCGCGCGCTCGCCGAGTTCGGCTTCGCCATGGACGTGCACGATCCGCTTGCCGATCGCGACGAGGCGCGCGAGCACTACGGGATCGAGTTGATCGACGCGCTGCCCACCGTGCCGCGCCATCTCGCGGTGATCGGCGCGGTCCAGCACCGCGCCTACGCGGCGCTCGATGGCGCGGCCATCGCGCGGCTGGTTGTCGAGGGCGGCATCGTCGCCGACGTGAAGGGCATGTGGCGCCGCACGGCGCTGCCCGCCGGAATCAGGCGCTGGACGCTCTGACCTTCCGGCGCCGGCGCCAGCGCGCCAGCGTGCCCTTGGCCGCCAGCGCCGGCCGCTCGACCGCGAACCACGACAGCGCCGCGAACGCCAGCGTCACGATCGTGGCCGGCAGCAGGATCGCCCAGCCGTCGCGCCAGCCGGGCAGCTGGGCGACCAGAGCCTGCTGGACCGGAAACGCATACAGGTAGACGCCGTAGGAGACATCGCCGAAGCGCCGCCGGTCCGGCCAGGGCATGGGGCGGGCCAGCGCTACGAGTAGGGTCAGGTAGGAGACCAGCGCCACGTAGGCCAGCGCGTGCAGCCGCGGCGCCCACGTCGTCGCCGCGAAGAGCACGGCCAGCCCGGCCAGCGGCAGCCAGCCGACGGGCACGAACCGTCGGTTCACGTAGAACGCGGCGCCGGCGATGAAGAACAGGAACAGGCGCCACTTCGCGGGATCGCGCGTGACGAGCGATGACCATTCGGGAACCGCGAACAGGACGACGAGGGTCGCGAACACGAGGTTGGCCAGCCACGGCCGGGCCAGCGCGACGAGGCCCAGAAGCGCGACGGCGAGATAGCAGCGAAGCTCGACCGGCAACGTCCACAGCGAGCCGTTGACCGCGCCGGGATAGGGATTGTCCGCGAACACGCCCGGCAGGTCGTAGTCCACGACCCACAGCGTGGCATTGCGGAGGAGATACTGCAGGGTCGCGGGATCGGCGAAGTAGGCGCCGGCCGGCAGCGTCGACAGGGGGGCGAGCAGGAGCACGGTCAGGACCGCGCTCAGCATCGCCGCGGGGAACAGGCGCAGCACGCGCGCCTCGACGAATTCGACCAGCGATGCGCGCATCTGCAGCGAGCGCGTCACCAGAAAGCCGCTGATGACGAAGAACAGGTTGACGGCGAATTCGTGGATCGCCTCGCCGAAGCCGGTGAGGCCCATCATCGCGCGGCTCAGCGGGTCGACGGTCGCGATGTCCTGGTGGCCCGCGGCCAGCACGAAGCTGTGGCCGAACAGCACGGCCAGCGCGGCCAGCAGCCGCAGGGCGTCGAAATTGTTGGCGCGCCGCTCGATCAGGGTGGCGAGCGAGGAGCCGCCGGACAGGCGTCGCAGCGCGCCGGTCAGGGCCGGGACCCGCGCGATTCCGGATTCCGTCGATGGCACAGTCACGGCGAAAGCCCTGTCGGATGACGGCTGGCGCGGCAGCATAGCCGTATTCCCGGCAAATGGCCCGGGCGCGGTCGCTGTGCTACCGATGCCGACCGCCGCCGGCTGCCGGAGCCGGCATGGAGCCGGATCGCGTCGATGAGGCTGGCTGTCGTAGTCGAGGATCGGATCGGCGAGATCGCGGCGAAGGGGGAGTTGCTCGACGGTTACTTCAACCCCGCCGCGGCCTTCTCGCAGGTGACCGTCGTCAGCCTGTTCGAAAGCAGCGTGCCCGCCGTGGCGCTGGCACGACTCTGCGCGCCGGCCCGTGCCGTCGCGCTGGCCGCAGGACTCGACCGGGCCACGCTGCTCGCGCGGACGGCCGGGATGCGACCGCGGCGGCTGGCACACGCCTTGCGGCCGGTCGCCGAGGCCGCCGCGCAGACGGTGCCGGACCTCGTGCGCGCCTATGGCGACGGGCTGGCCGTCGTCGCCGCCGCGGCGATCGCCGGGCGTGCCGGCGTGCCGTTCGTCGCCAGCCTGCACACGACGCCCGATCCGCGCGCCCGCACGCGCCTGCGCCCCTGGCGCGACCGCCTGTGGCGGCACCTGCTGCGACCGGCGGCGGACAAGGCGCTGGCCTCGGCGGCCGGCCTCATGCCGGTCTACTCGCCGATCCTCGACTACCTTCCGCCATCGCTGCGCGCGCGGGCGACCGTGCTGCCGAACGTCGTCGGCGTCACAAGCCGGCCCGCTGCGAGGCCGGGGCGCCGCGACGGCCGCCTGCGCGTCCTCTGGGCGGGGCGGCTGATTCCCGGACGCGATCCGCGACCGTTGATCGCGTCGCTGGCACACGTACCCCAGGTCGACCTGACCCTGGTCGGCGACGGACCGTTGCGTGGACCGGCACGGGTACTTGCAGAACACCTCGGCCTGACGGACCGCGTCCGTTTCGTCGCCGCGCTCGGCAACCCGCAGTTCTGTGCCGCGCTCGGCCAATACGACGTGCTCGCGGCCCACACGCTGTACCGGGAAATGCCGAAGACGGTGATGGAGGCGGCGCTGGCCGGCCTGCCGCTGGTGATCAACCGCGATCCCTCGGCAACGGTCGCGGAATACGCCGGCCTGCCGGTCGTCTGGGTGGACGAAACCGCCGAATCGTATGGCCACGCCCTTGCCCGGCTGGCCGCCGCGCCAACAGAGTGCCTTGACCTCGGCGCCGGAATGGCCGACCAAGCATGGACGCGATGGAACCCGTCGCGAATCGCGGACGCGACTGCCGACTACATGCTCGGCATGGCGGGGCGGCAGGGTGGAGCGGGCGTTTGAGCGGCGTCGTCATATTCGGTACCCGTCCCGAGGCGATCAAGCTCGCACCGGTCATCGAGGGTCTCCGGCAACGGCTCGGCCCGCAGTCGCTGCGCGTCCTCTGCACCGGCCAGCACGGTGCGCTGATGGCGCAGACGCTGGCATCGCTGGGGCTCGCGCCCGACGAGAACTTCGACCTGATGCTGCGCGACCAGACGCCGAGCGCCGTGCTGCGCCGCTCGCTCGAGGCGCTGCAGACCCATTTCCAGGATGAAAGGCCGGACTGGGTCCTCGTTCAGGGCGACACCGCCTCGACACTGGCCGGCGCCCTGTTCGGACACCTCGTGGAGCGGCCGGTCTTCCACCTCGAGGCCGGGTTGCGGACCTACGACCGGTCCGCGCCGTGGCCCGAGGAAGGGTTTCGCCAGGTCATCGGACGGCTCGCGTCGTTGCACCTCGCGCCGACGCCGCGGGCGCGCAACCATCTGCTGGCCGAGGGCGTCGCCGATGCCGACATCGTCGTCGTCGGCAATCCGGGCCTCGATTCGCAGGACCGGGTGATGGCAACGACGCCGCCGCAGAGCGGTGTCGTGCCGGATGGCCCGTTCTTCCTGGTGACGCTGCACCGCCGCGAAAGTCTCGGCCAACAGCTCGATGCCACCTGCCGGCGGCTCGCCGATCTGCTCGGGCGCTATCCCGGCCACGCGATCCTCTGGCCCGTGCACCCGAATCCGGCGGTCATGCGCGCCGCCAATCACAGTTTCACCGACGGCGCCGCCGCGGTGCGCTTGTGTGCGCCGCTGTCCTATCCCGATTTCTTGCACGCCCAGGCGGCGGCGCGCATCGTCATTTCCGATTCCGGCGGCGTACAGGAAGAGGCGCCGTCGATGGGCACGCCGGTGGCGATCGTGCGCGACAAGACCGAGCGGCAGGACGTGATCGAGCTTGGCCTCGGCCGGCTCGTCGGCGCCGACGCCCGGGACATCGACGACGCCGTCGACGCCCTCCTCGCCGCGCCGCTGCATCCGGATGCCGTCGCGACGTGGCGGGCCCTGCAGGGCGACGGCAACGCCACGGCGGCGACAGTCGCGGCGATCGCCGCGCGACTGCGCCGGACGCGGGAACGGCTTCAGCGCGCCTGACCCGCGGGCAGGACCAGCACGGTGGCGGCGTAGGCGACAAGAAACGCTCCGGCGGCACGAAGCGCCACGTGATCGGCGGCAAGCCACGCGGCGACGCCGGCGACCGCAAGCCCCGTGCCCGTGGCCAGGGCGACGCGCAGCGCCGTGGCGCGCGACGGCAGCAGGCCGGCCCCGTAGCCGTCGCGCGCGGCGACGAGGATCACCGTGGCGGCGAAGCCGAGACGAGCCAGCAACGCGGCGGCGGCGGCGCCCGCCAGACCGAACAGCGGCAGCAGCAGCAACGTCAGGCCGACGGCCGTCAGTCCCCAGGCGAAGGTCGCCCACACCAGCGTCGTCGCGCGGTCGGCGATGTAGAGCGCGTACTCCCACGGTGTCGCCGCCTGATGCACGAAGACGGCGAGGGCGAGCAGCGCGATGACGGCGGCGGGAACCTCGTAGCCCGGCCCGGCGATCAGCGGCAGGACGGCAGTGCCCGCGATTATGAGCGCGACGACGAGCGCCACCCCCCACTGCATGAAGCCGCCGAGCAGCTGGCGCGCCGCCCGCGCCCCGGCACCGTCGGGCGCGGCGGCCAGGCGCGGGTAGAGCAGCCACCAGAACGGCGCCCCCCAGGTCGCCAGCAGCGTCATCAGCATCTGCGCCGCCGCATAGCGGCCGACCATGTCGGCGCCGAGCGTGGCGCCGATGAGCAGTCGGTCGGCCGTCGCCAGCAGCGCGTCGCCGACGCCGGCGATGACGAAGGGCAGGCCGATCGCCAGCGCGCTCCGGATTTCCGTGCGACCGGCCACGTGAACCCGGCGGCCGGCGAGCGCTTCGCGGCGGATGAGGTGGACGATTGCCACGATCGCGACGGCGGCGCGGATGCCCGCCAGCAGCAGGACGACGGCGGCGGCGTCGAGCAGGCCCGACAGGGTGAGGGCGCCGACGCCGGCCAGCCAGGCCGCCGCCTCGCCGATCTGCAGCGCGCTCGCGGCGACGGCGCGCTGGCGGGCGCGCAGGGCCTCGAGCGCAAGGCTCTGGAAGGCGCTCGCCGCCACCAGCAGCACGCCGCAGCGCAGCAGGCTCGCGGCCTGGGGGATGTCGAGCAGCAGCGGTGCGAGGATCGGCGCGGCGAGCCATGCCGTTGCGGCGACGCCGGCGGCCATGCCGGCCACCATGACGCCGGCGGTGGCGAGCCGGCCGGCGATCGCGTCCGGGGCGAGCGCTCCGGCGATGCGCCGCACGACGCTGAAGCCGAGGCCCAGCGTCACCACCGGGATGACCGCTGCGCTGAGCGCCTGGACCTGCGAGAAGACGCCGAAGCCATCGACGGTCAGCAGCCGCGTCAGCGCGATGACCGCGATGATCGATAGCGCCTTCGTTGCGCCTTCGGCGATGAACCGCGCGACGAGAGCGGCGTCGGCGCGGCGGCGCAACGCCGCGAGGCGCTCAAGCATCGCCGCCGGCACGGCGGGCGACGAAAAACCAGCGTTCGGCAAGGCCCGGCAACAGGCCTGACGCCACGGCATCGAGGCCGGCTCGCGACGGGCGGCCCCGGACAAGGCGCACGAGCGGACCGATCGCCCCCAGTCCGGGAAAGAGCAGCAACTGCGACAGCAGCCCGTGGGCGTGAACGCCGGTGACCGTCAGGCCATGGCGGGCCAGCAGGGCGCGGGCCTGCGGCAGCGTGTGGCCGAACACGCCGGCGAGGCCGCGACGCCGGTAGTGGCGCCGCCAGTAGCGGATCGCCAGCGACCTGGCGCCGGCGATGTCGACGACCAGCGTGCCGCCCGGCCGCAATAGGGCGGCCATCTCGCCGATGGCGGCGTCCTGGGCGCGCGGCGGCAGCAGCAACAGGGTGGCGAAGCAGTAGACGAGGTCGAAGCGGCCCGCGGCGAGCGGCAGTTCCGGCAGGCCCCCGCCGCAGGCCAGCACGCGGTCGCCGAGCCCCGACGCGGCGGCGCGCGAGGACAGGCGCCCGAGCATCGCGGGACTGGGGTCGACGGCGACGATGCGACCGCCCGCCGCGGCGAAGGGCAGTGCGTGCCGGCCGTTGGCGGCCCCGACATCGACCGCGAGCGCATTTCCGGCGGCGTGGTCGGCGATGAGCGCCCATTTGCGCGCCTGCGTGAAGTCTTCCCCGACGGAATCCGGATAGCGGTCGGCCTCGGCATCGAAGAGTGCCGCCGCGCCGGTCATGACGAGCGCCGCGCGGCGAGGGCGCGGGCGAGGTCGCGCACCGCGGCGACGACGGGCCGCGTGCGGATCGTGCCGCGGAAGTATGGCTGCAACGTCCCGCCGAAGCCCTTCTTGAAATCGCTGATGCGCTTGAGCTTGCCGTCGCGATGACCGGGGAACGCCTCGCCTGTCTCGTAGCGCCCGAGCCCGAGCGCGAGGAAGCGCAGCATGGCCTCCCATTGCACGAGGTCGTTGGCGCCCGCGGCCAGCGCGGCCTCCGTCGAGGCGACGGTCCAGTAGAGCGCGCCGCCCTTGTCGATGGCGAAGATGTGGACGGCCAGCGGCGTGCCCGCGGCATCGCGGGCGCAAAGCCCCAACGCCAGGCCGGCGGGCAGGAAGCGCTCGAAGATGGCGGCGAAGTAGGCGCGCGGCCGTTCGCCGAGCCCGGCCCGCGCGGCGTTCGCCGCATGCAGGCGCAGATAGGTCTCGAGGTCGCCGGGCGTGACATCGCGCACGGTCACGCCGTCGCGCCGCGCCTTGTTCACCGCCTTGCGGACGCGTTGGTCGACATGCCGCCACAGCGAGGATTCGTCGTGGCCGTGCAGGTCGACGATCCAGCTCTGGGTGGAGGCCTCCTCGCAGCCGATCATGATCAGAGGGTTCACGGCCGGCCGCCGGTCGGGTGCATGGGCGGGCGCCAGCGGCGGCAGCGCCAGGTCGATGCGCCAGGCGCCGTCCTCGCCCGCAAGGCGCAGCAGCTCCGCCGCGACGGCTTGCTCCGCGTTGCGTCGTTCCCCCGGCGTCAGGTCCGGCGCGAAAGCCGGCCCGCCCGTCGACTCCAGCCGGCCGAGCAGGCGGCGCAGCGGCGCGCGCCCGCGCACATACCGCAACGGGACCAGCGCGAGCACACGCCCGACGCCCTGCGCGCCGGGCTCGACGACGGCGAAGCTGCGGTCGGCCGTGTCGCGCCAGGTCGCGTACGCCTCGATGGCGTCCCAGCGATGCCAGAGCCAGGCCTCGTCGAACATGCGGGCATTCGTGTCCCACACCTCGGCAGCGACGGCCGAGCGTGCGCGGCAGGGATTTTCGATCCGGTCACTCAAGGCGCGGCGCCGGCGCGAGCCGGTCGTTGAGCGTGGCGCCAATCAGGTAGGCCAGGATGAAGTGACCCCAGTGATAGCGGAATACCGACGCGTCGAAAGCCTGGTGTGCATACAGCGCGAGCAGAAGCGCCAGGACGGTAATGACGACCCTGTCGACGGGACGGATTCGATGCAGATACCTCAGCGCGCCGGCAAACCATGCCGCAAGGGCCAGAACGAGCCCTGGCAGTCCGGTCTCGACAAGAAGGGTAAGGGCGACCGAATGACCGGTGGCGACATAGCCCAACGGCGCGAAGAGCAGTTCCTGCGTAAGGCCGAATCCTATGCCCCACGGCCACACCGTGCCTGCAACCTGCAACATGCTATACCAGATTGCTGCGCGGTCACCGGCGTCGAATGCTTCCGTGCGGCCCTGGTCGCCCGTGGCGACCGCCGACAGCGAATGGATATCGCCGAGAAATCCCAGCACTGTCAGCACCATCAGCAGCGCAGGCAGCAGCAGGACCGCGAGGCCGAATATGGCAGCCATGCGCCGCCACCCCGCGCGCAGCGTCGCGACCGCGACAAGCCCGACCAGCAGGAAGACGATGCTGGCGCGGGAGAGCGTGACAGCAAGAAGGACGGCAAGGCCGACCATCGCGACCGTCCGGATGCGACGATCGGCAATGACGGCCTCGCCCGCCCCAACCAAAGCGACAAGCGCCACGGCGGCGAGCAGCGCCAGCCCGTTCGGATTCGAAAAAAGGCCGGAATATCGATCCAGTTCAATTCCCCAGGTCGGAAATTTGCGCCCAGCCACCATCATTCCGAACGCGTCGGCACTCGTTCCGACAAGACGCAACTCGCCCTGACCGGGCTCGCTCGCGACGAGTACGGTGGCGATGAAAATGCCCGACAGGCCGGCCAGCGCCACGAGCCCCTGCACGAAGAAGGCAAAGCTGCGTCGCGGAGACGGGTCGGCAAGCGCAAGAATCGTCAGCAGCAGAGCCGGTATGTTGATCAGGGCGGTGCGCTGCAGCGACAGCAGGGAGAGGTCGGACCACGCGGCTGTCATGGCGGCCCATGCCGCAAACGCCGCAAGGGGCCAGGCCGGCAGCAGCTGCCGGCGGTCGCGACGGTAGATACTGATGACACCGACCGAGCCGACCACGACCTGCAGGCCCAGCACCAGCGAAGGTGGAAACGTCGTGAAGCCGGAGTTGTCATAGAACCCCGAGAACCCGGCGATACCCACAGCCATCGATGCCAGGGTGCAGACGTACGCAATGTCTTTGCCGGCGGCCGATGCGGACTTCAATGCAATGCCCGCCGGGCCATGGTCTCCCCGATCACCTCGCGAAGCGTGCCCGCAACGCGCGCGATCGCATACGCCTCTCCTTGTGGTCGATTTGTCGTCAGCTGGCCGCTTGCCGCCGCGGCAACCGATGCCGCGAGCATATGCGCGACGCTCGCCGGGTCGTCCGGCGATGCGACAAAGCCACCGACACTTTTCACCACATCGGCCGCTGCGCCCGCTGGCGTAATCGCAACGATCGGACGTCCTGCGCCGATGTAGTCGGTCAGCTTCGATGGCAGGAAAATGGACGGTGGCGCCATCGGCGCGTCGACCATGACCAACAGATGGTATGACCGCATCTGTCGCAATGCGGTGACGTGGTCCAGCATTCCTCTATGCCGGACGAGCCGGGCCAGCGACGGGAAGTCGTCCAGAGCACTGGCGAAATGGGTGGTGTTGGGCCCATAAACATCGAGACTGAACGTCGGTGCCCCGCGATCGTGCAACTCCGCCAGGCCGGCGAGAAGAGGGTGAGGGCTGCGCGGTCCATAGAACGAGCCGAACAAGCCGATGCGGACAGGCGATGCCTCGGGCGGCCCGGAGTCATTGCCGTAAAGGGCTGCGTCGAAGCCGTGTGGCACCACGCTGCCTTTGGTCGCTATGCGAAGCGCCGGGTGGGCTCCGTCGACAAAAGACAGCATCTCGGCGGTGGGAAACACGAGGCCATCGGCGGCTGCAAGGACTTTGACCTCCCGGCGCGCGCTCCAGCCCGTCGCCAGCGGGACCTCCCGATCGTAGACCGCCCCGGACCATGGATCCGAGAAGCAGGCCAGCCACGGCAGGTTCGGACGCGACCGCTTGATTTCCAGTCCGACGAGATGCGCGGAGTGGAACTGGGAGCGCGTCACCAAACAGTCGTACGCGCCCAGGTCCATACCCTGGGCCGCCTGCACCATGCTTCGGGTCAACAATACCCAGCGATCGGGCCGCAATGGCAGCCGCGGCAAGCGGGTCAGCGCCTGCACCAGTCTCGAGGGCAGCACGCGAACGACGCGCTTGAATCGTTCGGCGACATAGCTGTCGAGGCTGTGGTCTGGCTCGAGCGGCAGTAGCGAGGGGTCGGCGGTCAAGACGTCCACCGCGGCCCCGGGCAACGCCCCCATGACCTTTGCAGTCACGTACGATTCGGGACTGGTAACGGGCGGAAAACAGTATCCGATGCAGAGAATTCGCAGCGTCATGTCACGACCGGCGGACTTCCGCGAGTGCCCCGTCGAAGCCGCCGCGGTCATAGGGTGCGAGGCCGGCCAGTGCGGAGAGCACGCCATCGTCGTTCGCGATATCCGCGGGGTCCAAATAGATGTTCAGCAACATCGGACAGCCTCGCGACATAATCCGACGATAAGACTCCAAAGCCGTCGTCAGTGGGACGCTGGTGCCGGTCGCTCGCACGAGACCCCAGCTATCGACGATCTGAACCGGGTTATCGATGCAACCGGTCGCCGGCAATTCCATGATACCGTGTCTCTGGAAGGCGGGCCCGAAGCGCCATCCGGCGAGGGGTCTGGTCGACGACGAATAAGTGTAGCCCATCTGCGCAAGCGTGTGCCACAGCGCGTCCAACTCCTGTGGCGCTTCGAATGTACCAAAATGAGGTGTTCGAAAGCCGCGCGGCGGCCGGCCGACGAGCGCCGTGAGGGCTTGATGTCCCAGCCGGATATCCTCCCTCCAGACTTCCGGCGCTCGACCATCGTAGAAGAAGTTCGATGTCACCCGTCCGGTGCGTGGGTCGCGGATGGCGTGACGCCGAAAGCCATGATTGAGAAGGTCGGCGCCGTCGAGCGCGAGATTGCGGTACACGGACGGGGCCGCCGCGATCACCTCCCCGCACGCAGCATACGTCGGCGAGAGGCCGGCGGCGCGCAACTTTCTGTGCAGGGAGGGGAGGACTGCCGTGTCTTCATCCGTATCGCAGTCGAATGACACCACGAATACCGGCCGCGTCAGACCGCACCGCCGCGCCAGTCGGGTCATGCGAGCACGATAGGTTCCCGGTCGCAGACGGACGGCCAGCCACGCAGGCACCATGCCCGGATCCGCCAGTGCTTTCGTGATGCGGCGCATGGCCATGTGCTCGCTCCGGCGTTGCAACCTTGGCCCTGGGTGGTCACCCCGGCGACGGGCGGAGGACCCGGCCATCGATCCGATCCGGCGCTGGCAGCCGGGCGCTCCGATCCGACCTGCCTCCGACCTTCATGCAGTTCGCCCCTGATGCGGCCGGCACTGGAGGTGCGAGGGGGAAACACCTGACGCCTCCCCAACGTCTAGCGCACCCGCCTCTCGATGCGCGGCGGCGTCGCCAGCGCGGTGTCGAGGTCAGAGGTACGATAGTTCCGCTGATCGAGTCCAACAGACAGCGGTACGGGATCGACACCCAGTCGCCGCCGCATGGCTTCCACGTCGAAATGCTTGTCCTCGACGAGACGCTCGACTTCCCTGGCCGACAGCGTCGCCACGATGCCAAACCGCGTGGCAAGTTGGACCGCTGCCCGCAGCAAGCCCAGGGGCGCCGGCAGCAGGAGGGCTGTGCGGCCAGTTGCCCGCGCGCAGGCACGGACAAGATCGGCGCTCGTCGTCGCGACGGGGCCGGCCACGACAATCGCCGAGCCCGGGGCCTCGGATCGGACAAGGGCCATTCGTATCGCCTGGACGACATCGCTGGCGAAGATTGGTTGCACCAGAGTACGCCCGCCAGCCGGCAAAGGCACCGGCACCGGCAACCATCTTGGCCAGCGCTGGAAGTACTCGATGATCCGGCGGATCGTGCGATCACCTGGTCTGCCGTAGATCATTGTGGGATGGAGCATCACCCCGCTGCGGCCCGAGGCAGCGAGCGCTGCCTCGGCGGCGCGTACCGCATCCGCGGACCGGTCGGGCAGGCGGGTGAACCGTCGTGTCGAACCGAGCAAAACGATCCGGCGGCACCTGTCAGGCGCCGCTGCCAGGATCGCCTCCGTGAAACGCGCATGAGCGACGCTGACGACCATGTCCGCCCCGTCGAGCGCGACCGACAGAGACGCAGGGTCACGAAGGTCGGCAACCTTGAACGTCGCTGGCGACGCTATGGTCGCACGCAGTCTCTGCTGGTCGCGACCGATGGCAATGATCTTGAAGCCTTCATCGGACAGCGCGGCGATCAGATCCCGGCCCAGCCCGCTTGTCGCCCCAAAGACGGCAATGTTCACGTTGGGTGCTCCAGTACAAGCGGCGGCGACACAGCGACGTTAGCGCTGGGCCGATGACTCTCCCAGAGATCGAGCCCTGTCAATGTCTGCACCGGGGGTTTCGTCCTGTCCGCGCCCGACATCCCGCAAAGTTGCCCTGTCGGGCGCAGAATGATCCTTGTCGCCGTTCCGGGCTGCCGATTTCTCCTCGACCCGTGGCCATGCGGAAGGGTGCCGCGACACCTCGCGGCCGCTCCTGCGATCGAGAACGGGCCCGGGACGTTTCAACGATCGTCGGAATCCGGGAGGTTTCCGGAAAGGCAGAGCGGGCCTCACGGCGCCGGCGGGACGGAAGTCCTGTGCGACCGGCCTTATCGGTCGCCCCTCTGCCCTGCCCGACTGTTGCGGGCGATCTGCCTGACGCCCCTCGGCGGGATCGTCCTGTCAGAAAATGGCCGCGAACTCGTCGTTGGCGCGGCGGTAGTCGTCGAGCCGGCCGATGTCGACCCAGTATTCGCGGATCGGGTAGGCGGCGGTCAGCAGCCCGGCGCCGCGGGCGCGCTCGAACAAGTCCGGCATGTCGCAGGGCTCGCCGCGGGCGATCAGCGAGCTGACGGCGGGTTCGACGACGTAGATGCCGGCATTGATGAAATGCCGCTCGACGGGCTTCTCGCGCAGGCCGCGGATGCGGTGGCCGTCGAGGTCGACGACGCCATAGGGCACCTGGAACTCGTACTCGCGCACGCCCATCGTCGCGGCGCTGCCATGCGCCTCGTGGAAATCGAGCATGCGGCCGGGATCGACCTTGGAGAGCACGTCGCCGTTCATCACCAGCGCCGCACGGTCGAAGCCGGCGGCGACGAGGCCGAGTGGCCCGGCGGTGCCGAGCGGACGGTCCTCCTCGATGTAGCGGATCTTCACGCCCATCCCGGCGCCGTCGCCGAAATGGCGCCGGATGACCTCGGCGCAGTGGTTGACGGAGATGTGGACGTCGGCGAAGCCGGCTTCGGCGCAGCGGCGCACGATGGTCTCGAGGATCGGCTTGCCGCCGACCTCGAGCATGGGCTTCGGCGTGTTCTCGGTCAGCGGCCGCAACCGCATGCCCTTGCCGCCGGCCATGATGACCACCGGGTTGGCGCGGGCCGGCGCTCCGGCCAGCAGCGCGTCGATGGTCAGCAGGTCGACGGCGCGTCCGGCGAAATCGACCACCGGCAGGTGGCGGATGCGCTCGCGGCGCATGTAGGCGACCGGCTCCTCGCGCGACTCGCCGAGGCGCAGGGTGCGCGGGCTGGTGTTCATCACCCGGTAGGCCGGCGCGTCGGTCGTGACCCCGCGCAGGATGCCGCGACGGATGTCGCCGTCGGTGACGACGCCGAGCAGACGCCGCCGGCTGTCGACGACGAGCGCGACCTGCACCTGTCCGGTCGTGAACCGCTCGATGACGGCATGGAGCGTCGTCTGGGGACTGACCAGCGACTGCTCGAGCAGCGATGGCCCGGCGGGGGCGGCACGTTGTTTCCGCGTGCCGGCCTCGGTCGGCCTGGCGACACCGAAGGTCGCGTCGTGATCGTGGGCAAGGCTCATGACAAAGATAAAATGCCGGACAAATGCTAACGATCCGTTGACCGTACCGCCGCGAGAACCGCCGGTTCATCGGGCCATACAAGTGTCGTGCGCGGCGACAGACGCGCCTCGGGCGGCACGTCGGCGAGCACGATGATGCCCATGCCGACCAGCGCGCCGGCGCCGATGGCCACGCCGGGACGCACGACAGCGCCGGCGCCGACATGGGCGCCATCACCCACGGTCACGTCGCCGCACAGCACCGCGCCCGGCGCGATGTGGGCGTGGGCGCCGAGCCGGCAGTCGTGGTCGACGGACGCCGCGGTGTTGACGATGACGTTGGCGCCGATGGTCGTTCCCGGCTGCACGACCGCGCCGGCCATCACCTGGGCGCCGCGGCCGACGACGACGCCGCGCGCCACCACGGCTTCGGGATGCAGCACGGCGACGATGCCGTAGCCGGCGGCGACGAAGCGCTCGTAGAGGCGGCGGCGCGGCCCGGCATCGCCGGTCGATCCGACGCCGATGGCGAGGCGGACCTCCTGGGCCGGCCGCGACAGCACGGCCTCGTCGCCGCCCAGCACGGGCAGGTCGAGCGGGCCGGGGCTGCCCTTGTCGCGCGCCGGGTCGGCATAGCCGAGCACCGGCACGCGGCGCGCCAGCAGGGCGTCGGCCACCACGCGGGCGTGGCCGCCGGCCCCGAGCACGATGACCGGGCGGGGATCAGGCATGTGGCGCCTCGCAGGCGCGGGCGAGGGCGGGGCCGGAGGGCAGGCACAGGGTGCGCGTCCACAGGTCTTCGGCGACGGGTGCCGGCATGCGCGGCGCGTCGCGGTACATCGGCAGGCGGTGCAGCGGCGTCCACAGCGGCCGGCACTCCCAGCCCATGGCGCCGAGCGCGGCGAGAAGCCCGTTGCGGGCGCCGGCGAAGCGCGGCGCCAGCACGAAGGCCTCGAGCCAGCGGTTGCCGGCGCCCCAGGCCGGGCCGGCGACGTGACGGCCGGCGTAGCAGGTGGCGAAGGCGGCGGCGTAGGCGCCGGCGAGGCGGCGCTTGGCGGCCAGCAGGTCTGCCAGGCGGGCGAGCTGGGCGACGCCGAGGGCGGCGTTGAGGCCGGGCAGGCGGTAGTTCCAGGCGACCTCGTCGTGCGCGAGGTCGAAGCCGGCGGGGATGCGGGCCGTGGAGGCGAGGTGGCGCACGCGCCGGGCGAGGCCGGCGTCGCCGGTCAGCACGGCGCCGCCGCCGCCGGTCGTGATCACCTTGTTGCCGTTGAAGGACAGCGTGGCGAACAACCCGTGGTGCCCGACATGACCGCCGCGGTAGGTGCTGCCGAGCGCCTCGGCGGCATCCTCGACGAGGACGAGGCCGGCATCGCGCGCCAGCGTGGCGGCGGCGTCGAGGTCGACCGGGTGGCCGAGGCAGTGCATGACGACCATGGCGCGCACCGGTCGCCCGGTGCGGCGGTTGCGCCGCACGCCGCGGCGCCGCACGGTTTCGGCGTCGAGCCATTGCGCGAGTTTCGCCACGTCGACGCCGAGGCTCGCCTCCTCGACCTCGACGAAATGCGGCACGGCGCCGGCATGCACCACGGCATTGGCGGTGGCGACGAAGCTCAGCGCCGGCACCAGCACCTCGTCGCCCGGCCCGATGCCGGCGGCGGCGAGGCCGGCGTGCAGCGCGGCGGTGCCCGACGCGGTGGCGACGACATGCGCGGCGCCGGTCGCGTCGGCGAGCATGGCCTCGAAGCGGCGCGTATGGTCGCCGGCCGTCGACACCCAGCCGGTCTCGACGCAGGCCGCGACGGCGCGCGCCTCGTCGCCGCCGAGATCGGGCGCGTGCAGCGGATAGGGGCCGCGCTCCGGCGGCAGCACGATCGCCATGCGCTCGGCGAGCGCGGCGACGAGGGCGGTGTCGGCCGGGCGGCTGCGGCGGTCAGACATGGTAGACGCCCGGCCGGTAGAGGGCGCGGTTGGCCGGCTCGACGAACCACTCGATGGTGCGGGCGAGGCCGCGGCGGAAGCCGTTGTGGCCGCCGAATTCCGGCAGCCAGTCGATGAGGCGGGCGGCGCGCGCGTTGTCGCACCACAGCCGTTCGACCTCGCTGGCGGCGGGGCGCAGGCGCTGCGGATCCTCGGCGATCTCGACCTCGGCGCCCATCGCCTCGGCGATCAGCCGCGCGGTCTCGCCGATGGATACCTCGAAGTTGGCGCCCACGTTGATGGTCTCGCCGAGGGCCGCGTCCGGTGCCTTCGCCGCCGCGACGAAGCCGGCGACGGTGTCGGCGACAAAGGAGAAGTCGCGCGTCGGCGCCAGCGCGCCAAGCTGCAGGCGGCGCACGCCGGCGGCGATCTGCGTGATGATCGTCGGGATGACGGCGCGCGCCGACTGGCGCGGCCCGTAGGTGTTGAACGGCCGCAGCACGACCACGGGCGTGCCGAAGGAGCGATGGAAGGACAGCGCGATCTGGTCGGCGCCGACCTTGCTCGCGGCGTAGGGCGACTGAGGGTTGAGCGGGTGATCCTCGGATATGGGCACGCGCTTCGCCGTGCCGTAGACCTCGCTGGTCGAAGTGTGGACCACGCGCGCCACGCCCAGCTCGGTCGCCGCCTGGACGACGTTCAGCGTGCCCTGCACGTTCACGTCGACGTAGCTCGCGGGCGCGCGGTAGGAATAGGGAATGGCGATCAGCGCCGCGAGGTGCATCACCTGGTCGGCGCCGCGCATCGCCTCGCGCAGCGCCGGCCCGTCGCGCACGTCGCCGGCGACGACCTCGATCGCCTGCTGGATGCGCGGATCGGCGTGGTCGAGCCAGCCCCACGAGCCGGTCGAGGTGTATTCGACGAAGGCGCGCACGTCGTGGCCGTCGGCGACGAGACGCTCGACGAGATGCGAGCCGATGAAGCCGCCGGCCCCGGTGACGAAGACGCGCGCCACGGCACGACCCCCGCGCTGTCCCGCCGGCACGCCTGCCGCGCCGGCTGCGACAGGGTTAACGCCGTCGTGGTTTATGCGCGGTTAACGGGCCGTGCCGGGCGGCGCCGGCCGGAGGGGGGCCTACCGCGCGCCCTCGGCGGCGATGCGCTGCAGGCCCCACTGGATGTGGGCGACGGCGCCGTCGCCGTCCGGCGTGCCGGGGGTGCCGGTGACGATCACCTGCTCGGTGCGGCGCACGGCGCCGCCGCCGAGATAGACGCTCTCACCGACGCCGAGGGCACCGCCGCGCGCGCGCAGCCGCCAGCCGCGGCCCGAGGGCAGGCGCAGCAGCACCGCCTGCCCGTCCTGCGCCACGGAGGCGCGCACGCCGGGCGCGAGGTGGAAGCGCAGCACCCAGCCGCGCGCCGGCTTGCCGCGGCCGGGCACCTGGATCAGCGTCTCGGCGCCGCGGATGTCGTCGCCCGAGCGCGACAGCCACAGCGCCCGGCGATGCACCAGCCCGTAGGGGCCGATGTAGCCGTCATGGGCGAGGTCGAGCCAGTGGTCGCCGTCGCGCTCCTCGCGGCGGTGGATGGTGACGGTCGGCCGCCGCTCGACGCCGCTGGCCTTCGTCGCGGCGGCGTTGGTGTCGTCGACGATGAGGGTCGAATGCGCGGCGGTCGAGCGCTGTGCCGAGGCCCACGGCTCGTTGGCGTCGGCGATGGCGCCGCAGGAGGTGACGAGGCGTTCGCGCCCGGCGGAGATTTCCAGCGCCAGCGGCGCCACATGCGCCGTGGCGTCCCAGCCCGCGGCCGGCGGCGCGCCGGCGTCGACCAGCAGCACGGTGCGCCCGGCCGCCAGCCGCTCCCAGCCCGAGTGCGGCGCCGAGGCGGGCGCGCGGCCGCGCGCGTCGGCCTGGGCCAGCAGCATGTCGATGGCCCAGTCCTCGCCCTCGGCGGCGCCGTTGAACAGGGCGAGGCGGCCGTCGCCGTGGCGCAGCATGCGGACCACCGGGGCGGCGCGGTCGATGGCGGCGACGAGGAAGGGCGGCACCTTCTCGCCGGCCCCCAGCAGGGCATTGCGGATGTCGACGAGGTGGCGCAGCACGGCGACCTGGGTCGCCGGGTTGCGCGACAGGTGGCCGCCGTCGGGCAGGATCTCGCGCAGCGCGGCGCGTTCGAGCCGCGCCAGCGCGCGGGCGGTCCAGGCGTTGCGTCCGGGCAGGGCGAGGCCGGCGACGGCCAGCGCCTTCAGCGCGATGAACAGGCCCTCGCCGCGCACCCCCACCGGCAGGGTGCGGCCGAGATGGCGGGCCTGCTGCGCCAGCGAGGCATAGACCGTGCGGCGGAAGACGTCGTCGGCCGAGGCGCAGAAGAAATCGTGCTGGCCGAGCCAGGCGTAGAGCCGGCGCCCCATCACGTCGGGCCGCCAGGCGACGGTCGGCAGCGCCGCCTCGGCGGCGATCCACTCGCCCGTCAGGGCGCGGGCGCGCTTGCGCGCGGCGTCGCCGCCCGAGGCCTTGAGGTCGCGCAGCCAGTCGAAGCCGTGCAGCGCCGCCAGCGCCCCGGCGGTGGCGCCCTCCGGCCGCCAGACGTCGCTGCCGGCGGCGACCGGCGTCGCGCCGTCGGCCGGCGAGGCGCCGCGCGCGATGGCGCCGCCGCGCGCGGCATCGCCCGGCCACGGGTCGGGCGGCGTGCGCAGCAGCTCGTCGGGTCCGCGCCGTCCCAGCGTCAGGCGGTAGAAGGGGGCGGCGAACAGCAGCCGCCCGATGCCGCCCCGCAGGTCGGGCAGGGCGAGGGTCATGGTGCCGCCCGCTCGCTTGCGGAGAAAGCCCCCACCTCACCCTGCCCTCTCCCCCCCCTGCGGGGGCGGAGAGGGTGAATTTCGGCGGCGGCAGCGGAACGCCCTCTCCGCCCGGGCGGGGGGGAGAGGGAGGGGACCCGGCGCGGTACGCGACGGGGAGGGTGAGGTGGGGTGGCGCGAACCTTCGCCATCATGCCCCCGCCTTCGCCTTGCGCGGCGGCAGCCCCTTCAGCATGCGGATGTTGCCGGCGTAATTCTTCGCGCCGCCGGCGAAGGCGGCCGTGCCGGCGACCAGCACGTCGGCCCCGGCGCTGATGGCGGCCGGCGCCCACTCGGCGTTGATGCCGCCGTCGACCTCCAGCACGATCGGCTGGCTGCCGGCCGCGAGGCGCGTGTCGATGCGCCGGCGCAACTCGGCGATCTTCGTCAGCGAGGTCTGGATGAAGCTCTGCCCGCCGAAGCCCGGGTTGACGCTCATCACCAGGATCAGGTCGACCGCCATCCACACGGCGTCGAGCGCGGCGATCGGCGTGCCCGGGTTGAGCACCACACCGGCCTTCTTGCCCAGCGCGCGGATGGCGCGCAGCGTGCGGTCGAGGTGCGGCCCGGCCTCGGGGTGGACGGAGATGTAGTCCGCCCCGGCGGCGGCGAAGCGTTCGACCAGGGCGTCGACCGGCGAGGCCATGATGTGCACGTCGAAGGGTTTCGTGGACCAGGAGCGCAGCGCCTTCACAACGTCCGGCCCGATGGTCAGGTTCGGCACGAAGTGATTGTCCATGACGTCGATGTGGATCCAGTCGGCGCCGGCGCGGTCGATCGCCTTCACCTCCTCGCCCAGCCGCGCGAAATCGGCCGACAGGATGGACGGCGCCACCAGCACCGGCCGCGGCGGCCGCAGACCGGCGGCGGCTCTTGCGGCACGGGGCGTCGCGGCGGGCGCGGCGGCCTTGTCGCGGCGGGCGGTCTTCGGCGATTTGCGGGCGGGGGATACGGCCATGGCCGTCCCAATCTGTCAGCCCGCGCCGACTCGCGGCAAGGCGGCGGCAAGGGCCGCGAGGCCGTATCGCGCGCGCGCCATGTTGCATTCCTCGTCTCCCGGCTCGCAGGCGCGGCAGACGTCGGGGCGGATGGCGTGGATGGTGCAGGTTGTCGCTTCGCCGACGGTGCCGGCGAGCGCGGCGCAGCGCGTGCCGGTCCACGCCATGTGCGCGCCGGACGGGGCGACCAGCGCGTCGGGAATGCGGGCGATCGTCGCGTCGTCTTCCAGCGTGAAGCGCGGCCAGTCGGGCGCGTAGGCGCAGCACGCGCCGCAGGCGCGGCAGACGGCGCCAGGGTCGGCGGGCAGGTCGGTGACGGGCGGGGCGTCGCTCAACGGCGCCGCTACTTGCGCGCCTTGCGGGCGGCGTAGCGGGCGTCGCGGCGGGCCTTCTGTTCGGCCTTGAGGCGCTCGGCGGCGGCCTCGGCCTCCTCCTTCTCGCGCGCCTCGCGATCGGCGCGCTCGGCGGCCTCGCGCGCCTCGGCCTCGGCCTTCGCCTTGGCTTCGGCCTCGCGCTGCGCCTTGCGCTCGGCCTGGCGCTTCTCGCGCTCGGCGGCGGCGGCGGCGCGCGCCTCGCGCGCGGCGATGGCCTCGGGGGTCGCGGCCTCGGCCTGCTTGGCGCGGAACTTTTCGAGTACCGCCTCGCGGGCCGCCTGCTGGCGCGCCAGCCTGTCGTTCACCTGGTCCTTGCGGTCGCGCGACGGCGTTGCGCCCGGAAGCCTGCCGGATTTCATCGTGGAGTCGGTCCCTGCTGCAATGATGGCCGCAAACTAGGGGTGCAGCGGGGCGACTTCAAGTGGCCCCACGTTGCAGGCGGGCGATGTAGAAGCCGTCCATGCCGCCGCGTTCGGCCCAGTGGCAGGGCAGGGTACGCACGGCGCCCTCCGGCGTCAGCGCCGACGGCTCGAGGGCGGCGAGCGCCGGCACCTCGCGCGCCCGCACCGGCAGCCGCCGCAGGCCGGCGTTGCGCGCGAGCAGGGCGGCGATGCGCGCCGGCCCTTCCTCGGGCTCCAGCGAGCAGACCGCATAGACGAGCGTGCCGCCGGGCGCGAGCATCGCCGCCGCGGCGTCGAGCAGCGCGTCCTGCAGCGCCGGCATGGCGCGGATCGCCACCTCGCCCTTGCGGTAGAGGATGTCGGGATGGCGGCGCACCGTGCCGGTGGCGCTGCACGGCGCGTCGAGCAGCACCGCCTCGGCCGGCGCCTCCGGGCGCCAGGTCCGGGCGTCGGCGCGGACCGTGCGCGCGGCGAGGCCGGTGCGGGCGAGGTTGGCCTCGACGCGGGCGAGCCGCGCGGCCTCGATGTCGATGGCGGTGACCGCGGCACCGGCGGCGGCGAGCTGCAGCGTCTTGCCGCCCGGTGCCGCGCAGAGGTCGACCACGCGCTTGCCGGCGACGGCGCCGAGCAGGCGCGCCGGCAGCGCGGCGGCGGCGTCCTGCACCCACCAGGCGCCCTCGGCGAAGCCCGGCAGGCCGGTCACCGCGCCGCCGCCGGTGTGGCGCAGGCTGCCCGTCGGCAGCAGCGCGGCGCCGAGGCGCTCGGCCCAGCCCGCCGCATCGTCGCGCGCCGAGAGGTCGAGCGGCGGCTCGGCGAGATGGGCCGTGGCGATCTTCAGTGCCGTCGCGTGGCCGTAGGCCGCGCTCCAGCGCTGCCAAAGCGCGTCGGGCGTGTTGCGGCGCGCAGCGTCGGGGGCGTCGGCGGCGAGCACGGCGGGCGGCTCGCGCACCAGCGCCCGCAGTACGGCGTTAACCAGCCCCGCCTGGGTGCCGAGGCCGAAGGCGCGGGCGAGCTGTACCGCGCTGTCGATCGCCGCCCAGGGCGGCGTGCCGAGATAGGCGAGCTGGGCCGCGCCGAGGCGCAGCACGTGCTGGGCGAGTGCCGCGCGGGCCGGCAGCGGGCGGGCGATGCGCGTCGCCAGCGCGGCGTCGATCTGGCCGAGCCGGCGCAGCACCGTGGCCACCAGCAGGCGGGCGAAGGCGCGGTCGCGCGCGTCCAGCGCGGCGAGGTCCGTGTCCTCCTCCAGCGCCGCGTCGAGGGGCCTGCCGCGATCGAGCACTTCGCGCAGCAGCAGCGCCGCGCGGCCGCGCGCGCCGGCGCGCGGATCGGTTCGGGCTTCCATTCCGCCTCATGGCATGGCGGGGCGCCGGGCGACAATGCCCGGCGCCGCGTCAATGTGCGGCGCGCAGCCGTGCGAGGGTGGCCGAGGCGGCCAGCGCGTCGGCGGCGAGGGCGTGCGCCGCCGCGCTCCAGTGCGGGTCGTCGCCGGCGATGTCGAGGCGGGCGCCGCCGCCGGCGCGATGGGCGGCGAAGGCGGGGCCGAGGTCGATCGCCTCGATGCCACGTGCCCGCGCGCCATCGATCAGCCGCGCGCGCCGTGCCGCCGTGCCCGGCGGGTCGTGGTCGGTTGGCGCGTCGGCCAGCACGACGATGCGTGTGGGCGGCAGGCCGGCGGCGGCGGGCAGACGATCGAGAAAGGCGTCGATGGCGCAGGCGATGTCGGCCTCGTCTGCGGCCTCGCCCGTCGGCACGGCCGTGGCGGGGCGAAGCAGCGCCGCCAGCGCCGGAAAACGGTAGGTCACGTTGAGGTTGAACACGAGGTACTGCGCCAGTGCCGAACGGCGGATGACCGGACGCAGCGGTGAGGGCGCGTGGTCGAGACGGACGAGGTCGATGTTGCACCCGGGACCGAAGGCGCCGCCGGAAAAGAAATGGTAGCCGGGCCGCTGCCACACCGACAGCAGGCCCTCGTCGTAGTCGTTGGCGACGACCAGCACCGCCAGCGCGGCGGCGCGGTACTGGTCGCGCGCCAGGGCCGCCCAGGCGAGGTACTGCGGCAGCGCGGCGCCGGAAATGGCGAAGCTGTAGACCCGCGCGGTCCCGGTTAGGCCGGCAGCGAGGCGCTCCTGCAGCGCCGCCGGGTGCGGCACGGCCAGCGCCTCGATGTAACTGTCGCCGACGACCGCGAGCAGGGGCGTATCCGCCGACAGCGCATAGTCGGCGGAATTGACGAAGCCGGCGTTGTTGACGCGGAAGCGCTGCGGGTCGGCGAGGAGCGGCCCGCGCGACCATGTGCCGACGCGGTCGGGCGTCATGCGCGCGTAGGGGCTGGCGTCGGAAACCGGCTGGATGCGGATGCCGTCGAAGACCGGCAGCACGCGGCCGATGCCTTCCAGCAGGGCGAGGCCGGCCAGCAGGCCGAGCACCATCGCGCCGATCGTTCGCAGCCGCCGCGCCATGCCGCCTCATGGCACGACGAGACGCCGGGCGACAACGCCCGGCGCCGCGTCGCGGCGGACCGTCGCGCCTCAGGCGGCGGCGGTCTTGTCCTTGCGGATGTAGGCGACGGCGCAGTGCTCGGCGCAGTAGGGACGGCCGACGACGGCCGGGCTGCCGCAGAACTTGAAGCCCGGATCGCCCGGATCGCCCATCGGCCAGGCGCACGCGCGCCCGTCCGTCTGGGCCGCCACGGTCCGCACCGGTGGCGCCAGCGGCACCGCGTCGATGCGCCGGCCGACCAGACCCGCGCTCGGCAGGATATCGGCCTCCTCCTCGTCGGGCCGGGCGATACGCGTGCCCGAAAGGGTCGGCGTCGGCGTCATGCGCGCGCCGCGCGGGCGGCGGCGGCCGCCGGTGCCCGTGCCGCGAATGGGCGACGGGCGACCTTCGAGCCCGAGACGATGGGCCTTGCCGATGACCGCGTTGCGCGAAACCCCGCCCAGCCGGGCGGCAATCTGGCTCGCCGACAGGCCCTGCGACCAGAGATCGCGCAGCGTGTCGACACGTTCGTCGTTCCAGGACATCTGCATGCACCCCCGTCCATTCCGGCGCCCCGGCCAGGTAACGCGGCGCTGCCACAGAACCGTAACGGCTGCGAATCCTAGATCATGTGGGGAAGTGTAGCAACACTACTACATGGTGCATGGGCAACTAGATGTGGAGAATTCTGTCGATAATCGGGGGACAGGTTGTATTGCCCCTGTGCAGCGAACGCCGCTCAGCCTTCCCACGGGCCGCGTCGCGCCGGACCGGCGGCGGCGAGCGCCTGCAGGCGGGCGATGCGGTTCTCGACCGCCGGATGGGTCGAAAAGAGACTGTCGGTCGCGCGCGTATGCAGCGGATTGACGATGAACATGTGCGCCGTCGCCGGATTGTTCTCGGCAGCGATATTGTCGATGCGCTGCGTGGCCCGATGCAGCTTGCCGAGCGCCGAGGCGAGCCACAGCGGATGGCCGCAGATCTCGGCGCCGCCGCGGTCGGCCTCGTACTCGCGACCGCGGCTGATGGCCATCTGCACCAGCATCGCCGCCAGCGGCGACAGGATCATCACCGCCAGCACGCCGACGATGCCCAGCGGGTTGTCGCGCCGGTCGCTGCCGCCGCCGAAGAACATCGCGAAGTTGGCCAGCATGGAGATGGCGCCGGCAAGCGTCGCGGTGACGGTCATCACCAGCGTGTCGCGGTGCTTCACATGCGCCAGTTCGTGCGCCATCACTCCTGCCACCTCGCGCTCGTCGAGCTGGCGCAGCAGGCCGGTGGTGGCGCAGACGGCGGCGTTTTCCGGCCCGCGCCCGGTGGCGAAGGCGTTGGGCTGGTCGTTCTCGGCGATATAGACGCGCGGCATCGGCAGGCCGGCATTGTCGGCGAGCTGGCGCACGGTGTTGTAGAGGCCGGGCGCGGAGCGGGCGTCGACCTCGTGCGCGTTGAAGTAGCGCAGCACGCTGGAGCCGGAGTTCCACCACGCGAACAGGTTCATCGCCGCCGCGATGCCGAAGGCGATCAGCATCCCGGCCTGCCCGGCGAGGAAGAAGCCGACGGCCATGAACAGCGCCGTCAGGGCGGCGATGAGGACGGCGGTGCGAAAGTAGTTCATGCGGTCCGGAAGACCCCGTGCCGCCGCGAAACTGCGGCAGCGCAGAGATGGGGTGCCGCGCCCGCCGATCAAGACTTGGCAGCGGCGACGGCCGGCGCCATATAACGCCCATGAGCGACGACAAGCCCGCCGCATTGCCGGCCGAAGTGCTGGCCCGCTGGCGCGCCGCCGAGCGCGGCCGGACACCGCCGGGCGATTTGCCGGCGGGCGAGGTCGGCGGGCCCGGGGGGCCCGAGCCGACACGCTACGGCGACTGGGAACGCGACGGTCGCTGCGTCGACTTCTAGGGGAACCGCCGGCTGGAGCGCCGCGTTGCCTTCGTCCCTGTCCCAGCCGGGAACGAACGCATGAAAGCCATCCTGCTCTGGGCGATCGGCATCCCGATCCCCATCATCATCCTCGTCCTGCTTCTCACCTGAAGGCGACCGGGCGCTCCGCTCTTTCCGCGGGAGAGAGCGGCGGGGGACCGGTTCGCCATCGCCGCCTGTGACCTAGGCGGTGCCGCCGTCGCGCTGCTGCTTGTAGGCCGCCTGGTGGAGGTAGTTACCCTCCGCATAGGCGGTCAGATACTCGAGGAAGGTCTGCGGCTTGAAGCGCGGCGGGTTGTCCGGGCCGACGCAGGTCGGGATCGGATCGAGCCGCGTCTCGTCGCACGGGCTGTAGAAGAAGGTCAGCGCATAGCGGTCGCGCGGCGGCCGCACGACGCGGTGCGGCGTGGCGATGAAGCGGCCGTTGGTCCAGCGGTTGAGGAACTCGCCGGTGTTGATCAGCATCGCCCCCGGCACATGCGCGGCGGCGATCCAGCGGCCGTCCTGGGTGCGGACCTCCAGCCCCGGCACGCCGGCCATCGGCAGGAAGGTCATGAAGCTGTGGTCGGAATGGGCGCCGAGGGCGAACTGGCCCTCCTCGTGCTCGACCGCCGAGTAGTGGCCGTTGCGGTTGATGAAGTGCGGATCGTTGGCGAAGTGCGGCAGGAACCAGTCGGCCGGCAGGTCGAGCGCGCGGGCATAGACCGGCAGCATCGACCAGCCGAGCTTCTCCATCGTCGCGTGGTACTTGAGCATCTGGGCGCGAAAGCCGGGCAGCACGTCCTCGCCCGGCCACTTGTTCTGCGCCGAGAAGCGGCGGCCCTCGATCACCTTCGGGTCGTCCGGCCCGCGGTCGCGCTGGAGCTGGAAGGCCTCGTTGGTGTCGGGCTTCCTGTTGTCGGCGATGCCGGAGGTGCGGAGGATCGACGCCTTCGGCGGGATGTAACCGATCTGGTGCTGGTCGACCTTGAGCTTCAGCTTCTCCTCCATCGGCAGCGCGAAGAAGCGCGCCAGCGCGGCGAAGCTGTCGTCGACCAGCGACTGCGGCACGCCGTGGCCGACGATGTAGTAGAAGCCGATCTCCTCCTGCGCGCGCCGCACCTCCGCGGCCAGCGCGTCGAGGGCGCCTTTCTCGCCGGCGAGGTAGGGGGCGACGTCGAGCACGGGGATCTCGTCGGGCAGGTCCGGCGAGACGAGGCGGACGGGGACGGACGTGGCTTCGGTGGCGAGCGACATGGAGGGCTCCTGTCTCAGCGACCGCCCGGCGGCGGCGCGGCGGTGTCGTGGCCGGCCTCCTGCTGGCGGGGATAGTTCTGCGTGATGTACCAGATGTGATACTCGCCGTAGGTCATCGGCGCGTATTTGCGCGGATGCGCCGGCGTGTCGCATGAGGCGACGCAGTCGACGACGGCATCCGGGTGCGGGTTGTAGAAGAAGGGCAGCGAGATGCGGTCGGCGGCGCGCGGCGGGATCACGCGGTGCGGCGTGGCGATGTAGCGGTCGTTGGTCCAGCGCGCCAGCGTCTCGCCCGAATTGACGAGGATGGTGCCCGGCCGCGACGGCGCGGCGATCCAGCGCCCGGAAGGCAGGCGGATCTCGAGGCCCGGCACCTTCGCCTGCGGCAGCAGCGTCATGAATCCGGCGTCGGAATGCGGCGCGAGGCCGAAGGCATTGTCCTCGACCGCGCCCTGGCGCGGATAGTGCGAGACGCGGCAGGCGATGTTGCCGTCGTCGAAGGCGGCATCGAAGAAGTCGGCGCGCTCGTCCAGCGCCGTCGCGTAGAGCGCCAGCATGCGCCGCGCCAGCGCCTCCATCGTGTCCATGTAGGCCAGCGTCGCGGCCCGGAACTCGGGCAGCTCGGCCGGCCAGCGGTTGATGCCGCACATGCGGCGGCCCTCACGCACCAGCGGGTGGTCGGCCGTGCGCTCGCGCCGCGCCACGTAGGTCTCGTTGAGGTCGGCCTTGGTGTTGGCGTTGATGGTCGAGGTCCGCAGCACGCTGGTGCGGATCGGGATGTAACCCATCTGGTTGCGGTCGACCTCGATCCGCATCTTGGCTTCGTGCGGCAGGTCGAAGAAGGCGCGCGCCGCGGCGAAGGCGCGGTCCACCACCGCCGGGTCGATGCCGTGGTTGGCGATGGTGAAGAAGCCGACCTCCTCCAGCGCGCGGCCGGTCGCGGCCGCCGTGCGCTTCAGGGCGCCGCGCTCGCCGGCGAGGAAGGGGCCGAGGTCGATGACCGGGATTTCGGCGTCGTCCGCAACCTGGCTGTCGGCATGGGCCAGCGACATCGCGTCCTCTCCCGCCCGGCCGCCGTCTTGCCGACGACGTTCCGGATCATTTGATCACTATAGGGCAACCTCACGCGCTTGCACAGTGACGAAACGCGGTTCGCTTACGGGCCGAGACGGCAGCTTTCCTACCGGTTCGCGCGGTTGTCCACGAGATCGGTCACCACCGCCGGGTCGGCCAGCGTGGTGGTGTCGCCGAGCTGGTCGTGCTCGTTGGCGGCGATCTTGCGCAGGATGCGGCGCATGATCTTGCCCGAGCGCGTCTTCGGCAGGCCCGGCGCCCACTGGATGAAGTCGGGCGTGGCGATCGGGCCGATCTCCTTCCTCACCCACTGCACCAGCTCCTTGCGCAGGGCGTCCGACGGCGCCTCGCCGAGCTTCAGCGTGACATAGGCGTAGATGCCCTGGCCCTTGAGGTCGTGCGGGCAGCCGACGACGGCGGACTCGGCGACCTTCGGGTGGGCCACCAGCGCGCTCTCGATCTCGGCCGTGCCGAGGCGGTGGCCCGACACGTTGATGACGTCGTCGACGCGGCCGGTGATCCAGTAGTAGCCGTCCTCGTCGCGCCGGCAGCCGTCGCCGGTGAAGTAGAGGCCGGGGTACATCCTGAAATAGGTGTCGATGAAGCGCTGGTGGTCGCCGTAGACCGTGCGCATCTGCCCCGGCCAGGAATTGGCGATGCACAGGTTGCCGGTCGCCGCGCCCTTCAGTTCCCTGCCCTGGTCGTCGACCAGCAGCGGCTCGATGCCGAAGAAGGGCCGCGTCGCCGAGCCGGGCTTGGTCGCCGTGGCGCCGGGCAGCGGCGTGATCATGATGCCGCCGGTCTCGGTCTGCCACCAGGTGTCGACGATCGGGCAGCGGCCCTCGCCGACGACGTTGTGGTACCACAGCCAGGCCTCGGGATTGATCGGCTCGCCGACCGTGCCGAGCAGGCGGATGGATTTGCGCGAGGTCTTCTTCACCGGCGCCTCGCCCTCGCGCATGAGGGCGCGGATGGCGGTCGGCGCGGTGTAGTAGATGTTGACCTGGTGCTTGTCGCAGACCTGCCAGTGGCGCGAGGCGTCGGGCCAGTTCGGCAGGCCCTCGAAGATCAGCGTCGTGGCGCCGTTGGCCAGCGGGCCGTAGACGATGTAGCTGTGGCCGGTGATCCAGCCGCAGTCGGCGGTGCACCAGTATATGTCGCCGTCATGATAATCGAAGACGTACTGATGCGTCATCGATGCGTAAACCATGTACCCGCCAGTGGTGTGCAACACCCCCTTCGGCCGCCCGGTCGAACCCGAAGTGTAGAGGATGAACAGCGGGTCCTCCGCACCCATCTCCTCCGGCGCGCAGGTGTCGGACTGCCTCGCCACGAGGTCGGCATAGTCGACGTCACGGTGGTCGTGCCAGGCGACCTTGGCACCGGTGCGGCGGACGACGATGACCTTCTCGACGGTCTTCACGCGCGGGTTGGTCAGCGCCTCGTCGACATTGGCCTTGAGCGGGATCTTGCGGCCGCCGCGCACGCCCTCGTCGGCGGTGATGACGATGTTGGAGCCGCAATCCTCGATGCGGCCGGCGATCGAGTCCGGCGAGAAGCCGCCGAACACGACGGAGTGGACAGCGCCGATGCGCGCACAGGCCAGCATCGCCACCGCGATCTCGGGGATCATCGGCAGGTAGATGGTCACCCGGTCGCCCTTCCTGACGCCGAGCGACTTCAGGCCGTTGGCCAGTCGGCAGACGCGCCGGTGCAGTTCGCGATAGGTCAGCGTCGACGATTCGGCGGGGTCGTCGCCCTCCCAGATGATCGCCGTCTGGTCGCCGCGCTTCGCCAGGTGCCGGTCGAGACAGTTGACCGAGGCGTTGAGCGTGCCGTCGAGGAACCAGCGCACATGCAGGTCGTGCTCGTCCCAGGAGACGTCCTTGACCTGCGTGTAGGGCTTCATCCAGTCGATGCGCTTGCCCTGCTCGCCCCAGAACGCCACCGGGTCCTTGATCGAGCGCTCGTACATCGCCCGGTAGCCGGCATCGTCGACCCAGGCGCGCTTCGCCCACGCCTCGGGCACGGCAAACAGCTCGTTGGCGCTCATCGCAAGGGTCTCCTCGGTCCCGGACAACGCGTGGCCGCGCTTCCCGTCACGGGCGGCGGCCGTTACGGGGGATTATGGGGAGAAGCGGCGGCCGCCTCAACCGGGCGCCGAGGGCGGCACCGCGCGGCCGCCTCGCCCTTCGACAGGCTCAGGGTGAGGCGGCTTGGGTAGGGTCTGGTATGACGGCCGAGCCATTACCCGGCATCCTCATCCTGAGCCTGTCGAAGGACGAGGATGCCCGGCTCGTGCGGTCGCGTCGGCTCAGCCCGCCTTCGGCGGCGGACCCAGCAGCACGACGCCGTCGTCGCGCACGTGGATCGGCACGCCGACCAGCTTGTCGTTGATGCAGGGGCCGGCGAAGCAGCGCCCGTCGGCCTTGCTGAAGCGCGCGCCGTGCGTCGAGCAGACGATGTAGCTGCGCGTCGGATCGAGGTAGGTGTCGGGCCGGAAATGCAGCGACGAGCCGAGATGAGGGCACATGTCGACGTAGCAGCGCAGCGTCTCGCCGTCGCGGATGAGGAACAGGTCGAGCAGTTTCTCCGGCGCCGCCTTGTCGAGGCCGGCGACGCCGACGCTGCGCCCGCCGTCGCCGACGCCGTCGGCGCGGCACAGCACGATGCGTCCGTCGATCGTGGCCGGCAGGTCGTCCAGGGGGGCGATGGTCATGGCGCTACTTCACCCCGCCCATGCGGCAGACCTCGCGCCACTCGGCGTCCGACACCGGCTGCACCGACAGGCGCGAGTTCTTCACCAGAACCATGTCGGCGAGCTTCGGATTGGCCTTGATGGCAGCCAGCGTCACCGGCGCCGGGAAGGGCTTCACCGTCTTCACCGCGACGCGGCCGAAGCGGCCGGATTCGTCGGTCGTGTCGGGATGGTGCTCCTGCGCCACCTCGACGATGCCGACGACCTGCCGCTCGCCGCCCGAATGGTAGAAGAAGCCGAGCTCGCCCTTCTTCATCGCCTTCATGTTGTTGTTGGCTTGGTGGTTGCGCACGCCGTCCCAGGGCTCGGTGCCCTTCCTGACCTGCGCGTCCCACGACCAGGTCTCGGGCTCGGTCTTGAACAGCCAGTAGGCCACGCCGCGCCTCCGCTCACGTCCCGTCGGGCACGCTGTCGGCGCGCTCGGGGTGCCAGTGGCCCTTGCGCACGCGGGTGATGGTGATCGAGTCGAACAGGCCGTTCTTCGTGAACGGGTCGCCGGCCGAAAAGGCCTCGGCGCCCTTGCGGTCGGCGACGTTGACGATGAAGGCGCTGCCGCCCGCCGTCTGGCCGTCGTCCGACAGCTTGGCGCCGGCGAGCACGATCTCCTTGCGCGAGGCGAGATAGGCCATGTGCTCGTCGCGCACCGTCTGGCGCAGCGCGCCGGCGCCCGGCTTGTCGATGCAGTAGACGAGATAGAGCGGCATGGTTCGCTTCCTCCGGAATTTCGCGGCGCGCATTACCGCATAGCGCGCGGCGGTTGAACAGGGCCGGAAGTCACGCCTCGCGGCGCAGCGGGCGGGCGAGCAGGCGGGCGATGGCGGTGTCGATGGGCAGCGTGCCGGCGAGGATGCCGGCGACCGCCTCGGCCACCGGCAGTTCGACGCCGGCCGCCTGCGCGCGGGTGACGACGGCTGCGGATGTCGCCACGCCTTCGGTGACGCCGCGCGACCGCGCGGCGGCCTCCGCCAGCGGAAGACCTTCGCCGAGCGCGAGACCGAGCGCGTAGTTGCGCGAGGTCGGCGAGGTGCAGGACAGCGCCACGTCGCCTAGCCCCGACAGGCCGGCGACGGTCTCGGCTCGGCCGCCGAGCGCCACCGCGAGCCGCGTCATCTCGGCGAGGCCGCGCGCGATCAGCGCGGCGCGGGCGTTCTCGCCCAGCCGGCGTCCGGCGA
Source organism: Alphaproteobacteria bacterium (assembly GCA_050246875.1). Lineage (GTDB taxonomy): Bacteria > Pseudomonadota > Alphaproteobacteria > UBA6615 > UBA6615 > SHWB01. Next base: position 375,593 of record JBFWVF010000002.1, read on the forward strand.
CGATACCGCAGGCGATGGCCAGCACGTTCTTCAGCGCGCCGCCGGTCTCGACGCCGACGACGTCGCTGGTCGAATAAGGCCGGAAGCTGTCGCTGCCCAGCGCCGTCGCCAGCGCGGCGGCGATGGCCTCCTCGCGGCAGGCCAGCGTCACCGCCGTCGGCTTGCCCGCCGCCACCTCGGCGGCGAAGGTCGGGCCGGAGAGCACGGCGACCGGCGCCTCCGGCAGCAGGCCGGCGACGATCTCGGCCGGGAACAGGCCGCTGCCCGGCTCGATGCCCTTGGCGCACATCGTCACCGGCACGCCCGGGCGCAGTGCCCCGGCGAGCGAGGCTGCGGTGACGCGCACGGCTGCCATCGGTACGGCCATCAGCACGGCGCCGGCGCCTGCCAACGCGGCGTCCATGTCGGCCGTGACGGCGATGTCCGGATCGAGGCTTATGCCGGGCAGTCGGCGGGCGTTCTCGCGCGTCGCGGCGATGCCGGCGGCGACGCCCGGCGCGCGCGCCCACAGCGACACGTCGCAGCCGGCCCGCCGCGCCGTCACCGCCAGCGCCGTGCCCCAGGCCCCGGCGCCGAGCACGGCGATGCGCGACAGCGAGGGCGCGGCCATCCGCTCAGCTCAGGTTGAAGGCGATGGAGATGCGCGCGCCCTCGCCGCGATAGGGCCGCACGGCGTGCGACAGCCAGGCCGGGAACAGCAGCATGGCGCCGGCGGCCGGGCGGATCGACTCCGCCGCTCCCATCGACGCGCCGCCCTCGGTGCGCGGCACCCATTGCGGGCGGTACATCGCCGGGGCGACGCCGCGCGGGTCCTGGATCTCGAACTCGCCTCCCAGCGCCGGGTCGGTCCCGGCGCCGCCGTCGTCGACCCAGTAGGTGCCCGACCAGAAGCTGCCGGGATGGGTGTGGAACTCGTTGGCCTCGCCGCGCCGGTTGACGTTGGCCCAGGCGTTCATGCGCCAGGCGGGCGCCACCCGGTTGCCGAGGCGGTCGACCGTCAGTGCCGTCGCCAGGTCCTGCGCGAAGGCGAGGATCGTCGCGCCCTCCGGCCCGCCCCAGCGCTCGAAGTCCCATTCCGACTGCCAGCCGCCGAGGTTGGAATGCGCTGTCGAGGGCGCGGCGGCGGCACGGGCGAGGATGGTCTTGGCCAGCGCCGCATCGAGGCGGGCGTGGTCGGGCACCTGGGCGACGACGACCGGGGTGGGAAAGAGGTTCCGCACCTCCACCCGCGCCCGCACCCTGCCGCCGTCGCCGCCCGTGCTCATGGCCTTTTATGGAAGGGGAGAGCCGCTCGCCGCAAGCGTCAGGCGGTTGCCTCGTCGAGCGGCCAGCGCGGACGGGCGCGCGTGTCCATGCCTGTGTGCCGGCCGGCACGCAGCATTTCGAGGCCGGCCCAGGCGATCATCGCCGCGTTGTCGGTGCACAGCGCCGGCGGCGGCGCGACGAGGCGGGCGCCGCGCGTGTCGCAGAGCGCGGCGAGGCGGGCGCGCAGGGCCCTGTTGGCCGCTACGCCGCCGGCGACGACCAGCACCGGCGCCACGCTGGGATGGGCGTCGGCGAAGGTCGCCAGCGCGTTGGCCGTGCGGTCGACCAGCACGTCGCCGACCGCCGCCTGGAAGGACGCGGCGAGGTCGGCCACGTCGGCGGGCGCCGCCGCGCCGTCGGGCAGGGCGGCGACCGCATGGCGCACGGCGGTCTTGAGGCCGGCGAAAGAGAAATCGCAGCCCGGCCGGCCCTTCATGGGGCGCGGGAGAGGGAACCGCGACGGATCGCCGTCCGCCGCCGTGCGTTCGACCTCGGGCCCGCCGGGCCAGCCGAGGCCGAGCAGCTTCGCCGTCTTGTCGAAGGCCTCGCCGACGGCATCGTCGACGGTGCCGCCGAGGCGGCGGTAGCGGCCGACCCCCTCGGCCACGAGCAACTGGCAGTGGCCGCCGGAAACCAGCAGCACGAGATAGGGGAAATCGACGCCGTCGGTCAGGCGCGGCGTCAGCGCGTGCGCCTCGAGGTGGTTGATCGCGAGCAGCGGCTTGCCGATGACGGTGGCGATGGCCTTGCCCGTCATCAGCCCGACCAGCAGCCCGCCGATCAGCCCCGGCCCGGCCGTCGCCGCCACGCCGTCGAGGTCGCCGAAGCCGATCTCCGCGTCCGCCATGGCCCGCGCGACAAGCCCGTCGAGGCGGTCGAGATGGGCGCGCGCGGCGATCTCGGGCACCACGCCGCCCCACGGGCGGTGCTCGTCGAGTTGCGAGAAGACGACGTTCGACAGGATGGCGCGGTCGTCGCGCACCACGGCGGCAGCCGTCTCGTCGCAGCTCGTCTCGATGCCCAGCACGATCATGGCGCGGTGGTACAGGGCGGGCGCGCGCGCGGCAATGCCGCTTTGCCAGCGCCGCATCGCGGGGCTAAACCCACTGCGATGACCCGTCCCCTCCGCATCGGCACGCGCGGCAGTCCGCTCGCCCTCGTCCAGGCGCGCATGGTGCGCGATCGCCTGGCCGCCGCCCATCCGGGCCGGCCGGCGCCGGAGATCGTGCCGATGCGGACGACCGGCGACGCGGTGCAGGACCGGCCGCTGGCCGAGATCGGCGGCAAGGGCCTGTTCACGAAGGAAATCGAGCAGGCGCTGCTGGTCGATGCCATCGATCTCGCCGTCCATTCGCTGAAGGACATGGAAACGTATCTGCCGGACGGTCTCGTGATCGACTGCGTGCTGGAACGCGCCGACCCGCGCGACGCGCTGATCGGCGTCGCCGCCATCGCCGCGCTGCCGGCGGGCGCCCGCTTCGGCACCTCGTCGCTGCGCCGCGCGGCGCAGATCCGCGCCCTGCGCCCGGACGTCGCGATCGCGCCGCTGCGCGGCAACGTCGACACGCGGCTGGCGCGGGTCGCGGAAGGCGCCGTCGCGGCGACGCTTCTGGCCGTCGCCGGCCTCGCGCGCCTCGGTCGCACCGATGCCATCGCCGCCATCCTCGAACCGGCCGAGATGCTGCCGGCGGCGGCGCAGGGCGCCATCGCCATCGAGCGCCGCGCCGGCGACGACCGCACCGCCGCGCTGCTGGCCCCGCTCAACCACGCACCGACGCTCGCCTGCGTGACGGCCGAACGCGCGCTGCTGGCGGCGCTCGACGGCTCCTGCCGGACGCCCATCGGCGCCCTCGCCACGCTGGACAACAGGCGCATGACGCTCGACGCGCTGGTCGCCGCGCCCGACGGCGCCGCGGTCTGGCGCACGCGGCGCGACGGTCCGGCGGCCGATGCGGTGGCGATGGGCGTAGATGCCGGCGCCGAACTGCGCCGCCGCGCCGGCGACGCCGTCTTCGCGGACGCCGGCTGATGCGCGCGCTGGTGACGCGGCCGGCGGAGGACGCGGCGCGCACGGCCGCCGGGCTCGCCGCGCACGGCGTCGACGGCGTGCTCGCGCCGTTGCTGGAAATCGAGCCGGTGGCCGGGCGCGGCGTCGACCTCGCCGGCGTGCGCGCCCTGCTGGTGACCAGCGCCAACGGTGCCCGTGCGCTGGCGGCGGCTACGGAACGACGTGATCTTCTCGTTCTCGCCGTCGGCGACGCCTCGGCACGCACGGCGCGCGAGGCCGGCTTTCGCGCGGTCGAGGCGGCCGGTGGCGATGTCGACAGCCTCGCTGCCCTGGTGCGCACGCGGCTCGCGCCGCACGAGGGCGCCCTGCTGCATGTGGCCGGGCGCGAGCGTGCCGGCGACCTCGTCGCGCTGCTGGCGCCGGACGGCTTCACCGTCTGGCGCGCCGTGCTCTATCGCGCGCGACCCGTCGAGGCGCTGCCGGACGCAGCGGCCGTCGCGCTGCGCGACGAAACGCTGGATGCCGTCCTGCTCTACTCGCCGCGCACCGCCGGCACCTTCGTGCGGTTGGTCTGCGCCGCCGGCCTGGCGCCTTCCTGCGCGCGCCTCGCCGCAATCTGTCTCTCCGAAGCCGTGGCCGACGTCGCGCGCGCGCTGCCGTGGCACCGCGTCGTGGTCGCCGCCGCGCCGACGGAGGACGAACTCTTCGCCGCCCTCGCCGCCGCCGGTCCGGCGACGCTGACCGCGGCAGATGCGTCTGCTAGCCTTGCCGGTGCGGCGTGCGTCGCGCCGCGTCCGACGGGGAAGGCATGAGCGCGAGCGACAGCGAGGACGGCCCGGGCCACCTGGCGGCAGCCGCGCTCATCGCGCGCTTCGGCGGTGTGCGCCCGATGGCCGGCCGTCTCGGCGTGCCGGTGTCGACCGTGCAGGGCTGGAAGCAGCGCGACGCCATCCCGCTGGCCCGCCGCGAGCAGATTCGTGCGGCGGCGGCCGAACATGGCATCGACCTCGACGCCGACATGCTGGCGCCGGTGATCGATGCCACGCCGCAACCGACGCCCGGCGATGCACCGCCATCCCGGCCGGCGGCGGCGCCGATGCCGCGCCGCCTGACCGGCGCGCTGGCCGCGCTCGCCGGACTGGCGCTTGTCGTCGCGGCGGTCGCGCTGGCCGGATCGCTGCGCCCCGAACTGTTCGGCGCAAGGCCTGTCGCGACGATGCCGGGGGCGCCGTCCCTCGAACCGCTCGAACGGCGGCTGGCGGCGGTGGAGGCCCGCCCCATGGCGGACGCCAGTGCGGCAGCGCTGACGGCTCGCGTCGACGCCCTCGCTGCGAAGCTCGACGACGCGGCGACGGCGGCGGCCGAGGCGCGCCGGATGGCCGGCGCCGCTGCGGGCGATCCCGCCACCCTCGCCGCCCTCGGCCGGCAACTGACGGCGCTGGAACAGGGCATCGCGACGGCGGCGGCCGAACGGCGCGACCTGACGCAGCGCCTGCAGGCAATGGCGCAGGCCGGTGACACGGCCCGACCGGACGCCGACATGTCGGCCTTCGCTTCGCGTCTCGCCGAGGTCGAAAAAGTCACCGGCGCCGTTGCAGCGCTCGATGCCCGCGTCGCGGCAGCGGAGAAGGCCGCTGCTTCCGCCGACGCGCTGGCCGCCCTCGAATTCCGTATCGCGGTGGCCGAGAAGGCGATGATCCCGGCCGGTGCGCTCACCGCGCTCGAAGCGCGGATCGCGGCCGCCGAACAGGCATCGGCTGCGCTCGGCGCGCTCGCACAGCGTCTCGACGCAATCGACAAGGCTTTTGCCGTCCTGCCCGACATCGAGGCGCGCCTCGCCGCCCTCGAAGCGGCGCAGAAGGCGCGCGGCGAGGCACGCGGCGACGCCGCCGCGCTGGCGCTGGCGGCGGCCGGGCTACGGCGCGCCATCGGCGCCGGCGAACCGTTCGCCGATACCCTCGTGCTGGCGCGCAAGTTCGCGGGCGACGACAACGCGACGCTCGTCGCCCTCGAACGGCTCGATGCGGTCGCAGCGAAGACCGTGCCGACGGAAGCGGCGCTGCGTGCGGACTTCGATGCCGCCGCCGATGCCGCGCGCGCCGCCGCGCGGAACGAAGGGCGGACGGACTGGCGCGACCGCGCTCTTGCGCGGCTCGAAGGCGTCGTAACGATCCGGCGCAACGATCCCCAGGGCGATGGACCGGATGCCGTCGTGGCGCGCGCGGGGCAGCGGCTGGCGGCGGGCGATCTCGCCGGTGCCGACGCGGCGCTGGCGACCCTCGAAGGCGCGGCGGCGGAGGCGGTGAAGGACTGGCGCGCGCGGGCGGGCATACGGCTCGATGCGCTGGCTGCCGCCGCAGCGCTGGAGGCGCGCGCCCTCGAACGCCTCGCTGCAGGCTCGTGATGCGCCGCGCCGTCGGCTACTTCATCAAGCTCGGCCTGCTCGTCGCAGCCGCCGTCTGGCTCGCCGACCGGCCGGGCACGGTTACCGTCGACTGGCAGGGTTGGCAGCTCGAAACCACGACCGGCATCGCCGTGCTCGCGCTGATTGCCGTCATTGTCGCGACGGCTCTGGTCTGGGGCGGCTGGCGCTTCGTCGCCGGGCTGCCTGGCGCGCTACTGGAGTTCCGCCGCACGCGGCGGCGTGCCGCTGGCTATCGCGCGCTGACCCACGGCATGGTCGCAGTCGCCGCCGGCGACGCGGAGGAGGCGCGGCGGCAGGCGCGCGTCGCCGACGGCCTGCTCGACGAGCCGCCGCTCACCCTGCTGCTCTCGGCGCAGGCGGCGCAGCTCGGCGGCGACGAGGGTGCCGCGCGGCGCTGGTTCGAGAAGATGCTCGAAAATCCCGAGATGGAGTTTCTCGGTCTGCGCGGCCTGATCATGCAGGCGCTGCGCGACGGGCGCAGCGAGGATGCGCGCGCGCTCGTTGCCCGCGCCGGCGCGCTGCGTCCGGGCGCCGGCTGGGTGCTTGAGACCGAGGCGCTGCTCGCGGCGCGCGGCGGTGACTGGCGGACGGCGCAGCGCGCGGTCGAACAGGCCGGCAAGCGCCACCTGCTGCCGTCCGCGACGTCGTCGGCGCAGCAGGCGGCGCTGCTGGTCGAGCGCGCCCGCGAGGCCGAGGCCGCCGGGCTGCCGAAGGACGCTCTCGACCAGGCGCGCCGCGCTGCCAAGCTGTCGCCGGTGCTGGCGCCGGCCGTCGTGATGGCCGCCCGCCTCGCCGCCGCCGACGATCGCCCGCGCGAGGCGCGGCGCCTGCTCGAACGCGGCTGGGCGGCGGCCCCGCATCCCGACATCGCCGCCGCCTGGGCGGCGCGCGCGGGCACCGACCCGATGGCGCGCCGCCGCGAGATGGAGAAGCTGACCGGCGCTTCCCCCGTCCATGCCGAGGGCCGGCTGGCGCTGGCCGGCGCGGCCATCGAGGCGCGGCTGTGGGGCGAGGCGCGGGGGCTGCTGCGCCCGCTCGCCGAGAACGGCGGCGACGCCCGTGCCGCCCGTCTCATGGCCCGGCTGGAGGAAGCCGAGCACGGCGACGGCGGGGCCGCGCGCGCCTGGCTCGAACGTGCCGAGGCGGCTGGCCCGGCACCGGCCTGGACCTGCGGCGCCTGCGGCGCCGTGGCCGATGCCTGGTCGGCCCTGTGCGGCCATTGTCACGCGCTGGGCACGCTGGGCTGGCAGGCGCCGCCGCGCGTCCAGCGCGCGCCGGCGAGCCTGCCGCCCGTCCCCGAACGGGCCGATGCGGCCGCCGTACCCGCCCCGGCGCTTGACCCGGACCGGGCCGCGCAATAGGAAGTGCGCCTTCGCGCCCGCGCACGCAATCCGCGACCGGCGCCGCAGTAGCTCAGTTGGTAGAGCATCGCATTCGTAATGCGAGGGTCGGGGGTTCAAATCCCTCCTGCGGCACCATTCGCGCGGCGCCCTGCCGACACCTTTGACTTGTGACCCGCCGTCGCCTTTACACCGCCGGCGGTGCGGGCAACACTGCGCCGCCGCCGGCATCGGGCGGCGACAAGAAGCGCAGTGCAAGGGGAAGCGGGATGATAAACGCCGGTATCGTCGGCCTCGGCTGGTGGGGCAAGGTTCTCGTCGAGGCCGTGCAGGGCAAGAGCGACAGGATCCGCTTCGTCGCCGGCGCTACCCGCACCCCGGCGAAGGCCGCCGACTTCGCCACGAAGCAGAACTTCCCGCTGGTCGACTCATGGCAGGCGCTGCTGGCCGACAAGTCGGTCGACGCGCTGGTCTTCGCCACGCCGCACTCGCAGCACAAGGAGCAGGTCATTGCCACCGCGAAGGCCGGCAAGCACATCTTCGTCGAGAAGCCGCTGACGCTGACCAAGGCCGATGCGGAGGCGGCGATGGCCGCCGTCGCCAAGGCCGGCGTCGGCTGGGGCATGGGCTTCAACCGGCGCTTCGCCCCGGCTGTGGCCGAACTGCGCAAGCGTCTCGCCGACGGCTCGTTCGGCACGCTCGAGCACGTCGAGGCGACGATGTCGGCGCCGGCCGGCCTGTCGCTGCCGGCCGAGCAGTGGCGCGCCAACGCCGAGGAAACGCCGGTCGGCGGTCTGACGCCGATGGGCGTGCACCTCATCGATCTCATGATCGACCTGTTCGGCGAGATCGACGAGGTCTACTGCCAGAGCTTCCGCCGCGCCGTGCCGAACAACACCGACGATACCAGCTCGATGCTGTTCCGCATGAAGAGCGGCATGTCCGGCTACATGGCCAACATGCTGGCGACGGCGCCAAGCTGCCGCTTCGCCGTCTATGGCTCGAAGGCCATGGCGTCGCTGCAGCAGGCGACCCTGCAGGACTACGTCTTCCAGCCGGTCGGCGGCGAGCGCGAGGCGAAGGACATCGGCGGCGTCGATTCCGTGCGCGCCGAACTCGAATGCTTCGCCGATGCCTGCGCGGGCAAGGGCAAGTTTCCGGTGACGCCGGCGCAGGCCATCCACGGCGTCGCCGTGCAGGAGGCAATCATCCGCTCGTCGAAGAGCCACCGCCCGGAGAAAGTGGGGTAGGCGCCCCGCCAGCGTCATGGCCGGGATCGTCGCCGCCGCGCTGGTGCCGCACGCGCCGCGTCTCGCCACCTGGGACGGGGCGCCCGAGTTCGGGCGGCCTCTGATCGAGGGGCTGCGGTCGCTCGGTGACGCGGTGCGGGCGCTGGCGCCGGACGCGATCCTCATCCAGTCGGCGCACTGGGTCTGCACCTTCGACTGGTATGTCACCTGCCACACGCTGCACGAGGGCACCTGCATCGCCGACGAGGCGCCCGACCTCATCCCCGGCCAGCGGTACCGCCGCGCGGGAGATCCGGCGCTGGGCGACGCCATCGTCGCGACGCTGACGGCGGCCGGCCTGCGCTCGCGCGCCAACCGCTCAGAGCACTACACTTGGGATTACGGCGGCGTCGTGCCGCTGGGGCACATGGATCCCGACGCCACGCTGCCGGCGGTCGAACTGCCGGTCGTGATGTGCGCCGACCTCGCCGAGAGCCGGCGCGCGGGCGGATTGCTCGACGCCGCCGCGAAGGCCGCCGGGAAGCGGGTCGTGCTGCTCGGCGCCACCGCCCTCTCGCACGCGCTGGTGCGGACGCCGTCGGACTGGCCGACGCCGGCGCGCATGGCCGCCGACGCCGCCTTCCTCGACCGCATGGAGGCGGGCGACGCCGCCGGGCTCGCCGACGAACTGCCGTCCTGGGCCAAGGCCAACGAGGCCGAGATGGGCGGGCGCGTCCTCGCCACCGTGCTCGGCGCGCTCGAATCGCTGGGGGCGCGTCTCAGCGGGCGACGCTTCGGGCCGTACGCGCAATCCTCGGGCACCGGCAATGCGGCTATCCTTGTTGCGCCGGCCAACTAAGGACGCGAGGCGATGGCGAAGGCGAAGACTGCGAAACCCGTGCGGACACCCATCGAGGCGCTCGCGAAGCTCTTGCGCGACGCCGCCGATACCGGCATGCCGTGCGTGCCGCTGCGCCACGATCTGCCGGCCAAGGACATCGCTGCCGCCATCGCCGTTCAGGACACCAACACGACGTACTGGCTCGCCGCCGGGCGGCGGCTGGTCGGGCGCAAGATCGGCCTGACGGCGAAGACGGTGCAGCGCCAGCTCGGCGTCGACCAGCCCGACTACGGCATGCTGTGGGCCGACATGGCCGTCGGCGACGGCGAGGACATCCGCCTGTCGCGCGTCCTGCAGCCCAAGATCGAGGGCGAGATCGCCTTCGTCATGGCGCGCGACCTGGTGACGGAGCGGCCGACCGCTGCCGACGTGACGCGCGCCGTCGACTACGTCTGCGCCGCCATCGAGGTGGTCGGCAGCCGGATCGCCAACTGGGACATCGATATCGTCGACACCATCGCCGACAACGGCTCGTCCGGTCTGTTCGTGCTCGGCAACGAGAAGCATGCCCTCGACGGCCTCGACCTGCGGCTGTGCGGCATGGTGCTGGAGAACCGCGGCGAGCCGGCCAGCACCGGAGCCGGCGTCGCCTGCCTCGGCCATCCGCTCAACGCGATGACCTGGCTGGCGAACACGATGGTCGCCTGTGGCCGGCCGTTGCGCGCGGGCGACGTCATCCTCTCCGGCGCGCTCGGCCCGATGGTGGCGGCGAAGCCGGGCGAGGTCTACGAGGTGCGCGTCTCCGGGCTCGGCTCGGTGCGGGCGGCGTTCGCGGCGGAGGGCTAGAGATGGCGGGCAAGGTTCCGGTGGCGATCATCGGCTCGGGCAACATCGGCACCGACCTGATGATCAAGGTCGCGAAGCTGTCGCGAACGCTGGAAATGGCGGCGATGGTCGGCATAGATCCGGCCTCGGACGGTCTGAAGCGCGCCCGCGAGATGGGCGTGGCGACGACCGACAGGGGCGTCGACGGTCTCGTCGCCCTGCCGGAATTCGCCGACATCCGCATCGTCTTCGACGCCACTTCGGCAAAGGCCCACATCGCCAACTGGGCGGCGCTCGAACAGCACGGCAAGCAGATGATCGATCTCACGCCGGCCGCCATCGGCCCCTACACCGTGCCGGTGGTCAACATGGACGCGCATCTCGCGGCGCCCAACGTCAACATGGTGACGTGCGGCGGCCAGGCGACGGTGCCGATGGTGCACGCCGTCAGCCGCGTGGCGAAGGTGCATTACGCCGAGATCGTCGCCTCGATCTCCTCGCGCTCGGCGGGGCCGGGCACGCGCGCCAATATCGATGAGTTCACCCAGACCACGGCGCGGGCGCTGGAGACCGTCGGCGGTGCCACGCACGGCAAGGCCATCATCGTGCTCAACCCGGCGGAGCCGCCGCTGATGATGCGCGACACGGTGTTCGTGCTGTCGGAGGAGACCGACACCGCCGCGATCGAGCGTTCGGTCGAGGCGATGGTGGCGGAGGTGCAGGGCTACGTGCCGGGCTACCGCCTCAAGCAGAAGGTGCAGTTCGAGCGCTTCGGCAACAACGACCCGGTGCGCATTCCCGGCATCGGCGCCTTCACCGGCATCAAGACATCGATCTTTCTCGAGGTCGAAGGCGCGGCGCACTATCTGCCGGCCTATGCTGGCAACCTCGACATCATGACCTCGGCGGCGCTGCGAACCGCCGAACGCCTGGCCGCCGTGCGCGGCCTCGCGCGCGCCGCCTGAGCGGGAGGACGCCATGCGTAGCGGACCCGAGGGCCGCATCTACGTGCAGGACGTGACCCTGCGTGACGGCATGCACGCCATCCGCCACCAGTACGGCACCGACCACGTGCTGGCCATCGCGCGCGCGCTCGACGCGGCGCAGGTGGCGTCGATCGAGGTGTCGCACGGCGACGGGCTCTCGGGCTCGTCCTTCAACTACGGCTTCGGCCGGCACACCGACTGGGAGTGGATCGGCACGGTCGCGGACGAGTTGAAGCACGCGAAGCTGGCGACGCTGCTGCTGCCCGGCATCGGCACGCTGGAGGACTTGCGTCACGCGCACGAGATGGGCGTGAAGTCGGTGCGCGTCGCCACGCACTCGACCGAGGCCGACGTGGCGGCGCAACACATCGAGTACGCGCGCACCGCCGGCATGGACGTCGCCGGCTTCCTGATGATGGCGCACATGACGCCGCCGGCCGAGCTGGCGCAGCAGGCGAAGCTGATGGAGAGTTATGGCGCGCACTGCGTCTACGTCACCGACAGCGGCGGTGCGCTGACCATGGACGGCGTCGCCGACCGCTTCAAGGCCTTCGCCGACGTGCTGAAGCCGGAGACGGAGATGGGCATGCACGCGCATCACAATCTCTCGCTCGGCGTTGCCAATTCGGTTGTCGCGGTGCAGCACGGGGCGAAGCGCATCGACGCTTCGCTGGCTGGCCAGGGCGCCGGCGCCGGCAATGCGCCGCTGGAGGTGTTCGTCGCCGTCGCCGACCGTCTCGGCTGGGACCACGGCTGCGATCTCTTCGCGCTCATGGACGCCGCCGACGATCTGGTGCGGCCCCTGCAGGACCGGCCGGTGCAGGTCGACCGCGAGACGCTGTCGCTCGGCTATGCCGGCGTCTATTCGAGCTTCCTGCGCCATGCCGAGCGCGCGGCGGAAACCTACGGGGTCGACGTGCGCAAGATTCTCATGGAACTGGGCCGGCGCCGCATGGTCGGCGGGCAGGAGGACATGATCGTCGACGTCGCGCTCGATCTCGCCAGGGCAGCCGGCAATGGCTGAAAGGAAAGCCAGCCGCATCGCCGGCTTCGCCAGGACGCTCGACGAGGCGCAGCGCACCGCACGTCCCGTTGCCCAGATCTCGACGGCGAAGAAGCCTATGGAGCTGGCCGACGCCTACGCCATCCAGGCCGCCGCCATTGCCCGCCGGCTACGGCGTGGCGAACGCCGCAGCGGCGCCAAGCTCGGCTTTACCAGCCGCGCCAAGGCGGCGCAGATGGGCGTGTTCGATGTCATCTACGGCCGCCTGACCGACGCCATGCTGCTGCCCGATGGCGGCATCGTCGACCTCGCCCGTTTCGTCCATCCGCGCGTCGAGCCGGAAGTGGCCTTCCTGCTGGCCAGGCCGTTGCGCCATCCGGTGTCGCCGGCGGAGGCGATGGCCGCGGTCGGCGGCATTGCGCCGGCGCTGGAAATCATCGATTCGCGCTACGAGAACTTCAAGTTCTCGCTGGCCGATGTCGTCGCCGACAACTGCTCGGGCGCCGGCTACGTGCTCGGCCAGTGGCACGCGCCGACGCTGGACATCTCCAATCTAGGCATGGTGCTGGAGTTCGACGGCCGCGCCGTCGAGATCGCCTCGTCGGCGGCGATCCTCGGCCATCCCGCGCGCTCGCTGGTCGAGGCTGCGCGTTTCGCCGCCGAGAGGGGCGACCGGCTAGAGGCGGGCTTTGTCATCATGGCCGGCGGCGCCACCGCCGCGGCCGCGCTGAAGCCGGGCCTGTCGGTCCGCGTCGTCGCGCAGCACCTCGGCGAGGCCGGCTTCCGCTGCAGGGCCTGAGGGGCCGGGCAGGCCGCTATCGCGGCAGCCTGATCCGCTGCAGAAACTCCATCAGCTTCGCGCGCTCCTCGCCGGACAGCGATGCTGCGAGCAGGTCGTCCTGTGCGTCGACGCGCTGGCGCAGGCGGGCGAGGGCGGTCGTGCCGCCCTCTGTCAGCGACAGCACCTGATAGCGACGGTCGTGGGTCGCGCGCTTGCGCGCGACCCAGCCGCGCTTCTGCAGCCGGTCGAGCAGCGCCACCAGGGTCGACTGGTCGGTGCCGACGGCGGCGGCAAGCGCGCGCTGCGAGAGACCGGTATTGACCGCGATCAGCTCCAGCACGGCGAACTGCGTCGGCGTGACGTTGTCGTCGGCGAGGTGGCGGGCGAAGTTCTGGAAGACAATGAGCTGGGCGCGGCGAAGCTGGTAGCCCAGCAGGCCGGGCAGCACGCCCATGTCGACCTCGCGCGCCTCGGTGATGGTCGCCGGCAGATCCTGCGTCACGTCGGCCCTCCTGTGCGTCGTCCGCGGAGGTTCAGGGTACCGGCCGCCGCGGCCGGCGCGAATGATTTGTCACCATAACCATTTGCTGCGTAAAGTAACAGAAGGTCGCCGCCGGATGTCCGGCGGACGACCGGTGCCGCAAGACCCGTTCCGGCCATTGGCCGGCAACCGGGCGCCGGCCGACGCGGACAGCCTGTCCGCAGCATGGGGAGGAACCATGTCCATCAGAACCCTTGGCGCCGCGCTTGTCGGCGTCGCTGCGATGGCCACGCTGGCGATGCCGGCCGCCGCCGCGGATGTCACCCTGCGCCTGCAACATTTCCTCGCGCCGACCGCGCCGGCGCAGAAGATCCTGCACGAGCCGTGGGCCGAGTGGGTGAAGACGGCTTCCAAGGGGCGCATCGAGACGCAGATCTATCCGGCGATGCAGCTCGGTGGCGCGCCGCCGCAGCTTGCCGACCAGGTGCGCGAAGGCATCGCCGACGTTGTGTGGACGCTGCCCGGCTACACGCCCGGCCGCTTCCCGCGCATCGAGGTGTTCGAGTTGCCGTTCCTGCACATCAATGCGCTGGCGACGACGCTGGCGTTGCAGGACTACGCGGAGATGCATCTGGCCGAGGAGTTCAAGGACTTCAAGGTCATCCTGTTCCATGTCCATGACGGCCAGCTTCTCCAGGCCAGCCGCGGCGTCGAGAAGCTCGAGGACTTCAAGGGCATGAAGATCCGCGTGCCCAACCGCGTCGGCGGCTGGCTGATCGAGGCGGTCGGTGCCGTGCCGGTCGGCGCGCCGGTGCCGCAGGTGCCGCAGATGCTGTCCAAGGGCGTCGTCGACGGCACCATGCTGCCCTTCGAGGTGGCGCTGCCGCTGAAACTGCACGAACTGGTCAAGTTCGACACGGAGATGGCCGGGCCGCAGCCGCGCTTCAACACCTCGGTGTTCAGCCTGCTGATGAACAGGAAGCGCTACGACGACCTGCCGGCCGACCTGAAGAAGGCGATCGACGACCATTCCGGGCGCAAGATCGCCGAGCACGCCGGCCGCAAGTGGATCGAGGTCGAGGGCCCGGGCCGCGAGGCGGCCGAGAAGGCGGGCGTCAAGTTCGTCACCATGCCGCAGGCCGAGGTCGAACGGCTGAAGACGGCGGTGAAGCCCGTCCATGACCGCTGGCTTGCCGAAGTCAAGGCGGCCGGCATCGACGGCGACAAGCTGCTCGCCGACGCCCGCCGCCTGCTCGACAAGTACAAGGACGCGAAGTAGTCCCGAGGGGTCCTTGTCCCGCGAGGCGCCGTACCGGACGGCGCCCCGGGACGAGGATCCTTCCTGTATCCTCGCGGCGAGGCGCCCGCGCCGGCGGGCATCCTGAACCATGCGGCCCGCTGCCATGTCGTGCCCGTCATGACCGACCCCATCGGCCGCGCCCTGCACGCCACCAGTCGTGCCTTCGCGCTCGGCGGCGGTCTTGTGCTCGTGGCGATGGCGCTGCTGACGACCGCGAGCGTGCTGGGCCGCGCGACCTTTCTCGGCCCGGTGAACGGCGATTTCGAACTGATCGAGATCGGCCTGTCGGTCGCCGTCCTGGCGGTCCTCCCGTGGACGCAGATGACACGCGGCAATGTCGTCGTCGACGTCTTCCTCGCGCTCGCCCCGGCGCGCGTGCGCTTCGCCTTCGACGCCATCGGGGCGCTGCTCTATGCGCTGATCGCCGCACTGATCGGCTGGCGCCTGTCGCTCGGCGGCATCGACCTCTTCAACTACAACGAACAGACCGTGATCCTCGGCATCCCGCGCTGGTGGACATTCCCGCTGGCCATCGCCTGCTGGGCGCTGCTGGTGCTGGTCTGCCTGCACGGGCTGTGGACGAGCCTCGTCGCGCTGCGGTGCGGGGAGGAGACGGCGTGAGCGGGCTCGAACTCGGGCTTGCCGGCTTCGGCGTGCTGCTGGCGCTGCTGGCGCTGCGCATACCTATCGGCGTCGCCATGCTGGCCGTCGGCATCGTCGGTTACGGCTTGGCGCTAGGCGAGCTGCCGCTGCTCGCCTATCTCAAGACCGAACCCTATTGGCGCTTCGCCAACTTCGACCTGTCGGTGGTGCCGCTGTTCGTGCTGATGGGTCAGTTCGCCGCGCGCGCCGGCCTGTCGCAGGCGCTGTTTCGCGCCGCCAACGCGTATCTCGGCCATCTGCGCGGCGGCATCGCCATGGCGGCGATCGGCGCCTGTGCCGGCTTCGGCACCATCGCTGGATCTTCGCTGGCAACGGCGGCGACGATGGGCCAGGTGGCGCTGCCGGAACTCGCCCGCTACCGCTATTCGGGTGCGCTCGCCACCGGGACGCTGGCAGCCGGCGGCACGCTCGGCATCCTCATCCCGCCTTCGGTGGTGCTGATCATCTTCGCCATCATCGCCGAGGCCAACATCGCCACCATGTTCCTCGCCGCCTTCGTGCCCGGCGTGCTGGCGGCGCTCGGCTACATCGCCGCCATCGCGGTGGTGGTGCGTCTCGACCCCGAGGCGGGGCCGGCCGGCGAACGCGCCGGCGCCGCCGAGCGCCGCCGGGCGCTGGTCGAGATCTGGCCGGTGGTGGTGATCTTCGGCGTCGTCATGGGCGGAATCTACGGCGGCATCTTCACACCGACCGAGGGCGCCGGCGTCGGCGCGACGGCGACAGGCGCACTGGCCCTGGCGCGCGGCATGAGCCGCACCGACTTCCTCGCCGCGCTGCTGGAGACGGCGACGACGACCGGCATGATCTTCCTCATCCTGCTCGGCGCCGCCGTGTTCAACGCCTTCCTCGGCGCCACGCGCATGCCCAACGCGGCGGCGGACTGGTTTGCCGCCTCCGGCCTGTCGCCCTATGCGGTCCTGCTCGGCATTATCGTGCTCTACCTGATCCTCGGCTGCGTCATGGATTCTCTGTCGATGATCATCCTCACGGTGCCGATCTTCTGGCCGATCGTCGCCGGGCTCGACTACGGCATGCCGGCCGAGGACACGAAGCTGTGGTTCGGCATCATCGCCCTGATCGTCGTCGAGGTCGGCCTGATAACGCCACCCGTTGGGCTCAACGTCTTCATCATCAACCGGCTCGCGCCGCACGTGCCGATGATGGAGACGTTCCGCGGCGTGGTGCCCTTCCTCGCGTCGGACGTTCTCCGCGTCGCCGTCATCGTCGCGGCGCCGCCGCTCACTCTTCTGCTGCCCCGGTGGGTGAACTGATGAATTACGCCGGGCGCGGCGTCTTGTAGATCGCCGAGCAACGCATCACGGTGTCGGCGCCGACCTTCGCGCGGCCGTTGATGAACACCATGTTGCGTGTCTCGCGTACGATCTCGTAGTCCGACGTCACCCAGTCGCCGGGCATCGCCGGGGCGACGAAATCGCACTCGAACTTGATCGTCGCGATCATGCCGCGGATGCCGTGCTCGTAGAGCACCGACTGGGCCAGCGCTACGTCCATGAAGGTCATCAGCATGCCGCCATGCGTCGAGCCGCGCGGATTGGCGTGATGGGGCATGACGCGGAAGGCGAAGGTCGCGTGCCTGCCCTCGGCCTTTATCCAGAGCGGTCCGGTGTGGCCGATGAAACCGCCGTTGAGCCAGAAGGGCTGGAAGCCCTCTGGCGGATCCGGCTGCCGGCTGCCCGACAGGCGCCATTCGAGATGCGACAGCCGGTCGGCGCCCCAGAAGGTCTCGCCATCGGCGACCATGAAGGGCGCGCCGAACATGCCGTCGGCGATGGCTTGAAGCTGAGCGGCCTCCAGCGCCGCCTTCGCGCCGTCATCGTCGAGAGCCGCCGCCAGATCGGCCTCATCGATGGCGAGGCCGGCGTCGCGGCAGGCGGCGGCGAGGCCGGCGGGCGTGCTGGTGTCGTGGGCGTGGCCGAACCAGGCGCGGTCGGCGGCCTCGGCGAAGTCGCGCGCGAGCTTCGCGTCGCGTGCCTTGAGGCGCCAGAAGGCAAGGCGCGGCAGCGTGCCGTCGAGCGGCCCGGGCTGCGGCGTCCAGGGAATACCCCACATGGCGCAGAGCCGCTTCAGGTCGTTCTGGTTGTGGGCGAACTTCGCCGGCTGCTGGCGCGGCGAGACGGCGTTCCGCTCCTTGAACACCTCCGGCAGCGACACGGCGATCCAGTCGACCGCACGGTCCGTGCGCGCACCGACATCGTCGATGCGCGTCATCACCGGATAGGAGTACGACGAGACGAAGTCGAAATAGAAGCGGATCGGCTCGGCCATGACATCGGTCCGGTGTGATGGGCAGGCGTTCAGGCCGCGCGCGCCGCGGCGCGCGCGGCGTCTTCCGGCGAGAGCTGCACGTTGCGGCGCTCCAGCCACCAGCCGTACTGCTCCGGCCAGTCGGCGAAGCCGGTCATGCCGAGCTGGTGGGCGGCGTGATGCGCCCAGTAGGGATCGTAAAGCGCCTGCCGGCCGACGGCGATCAGGTCGGCGCTGCCCTCGGCCAGCACGGCCTCGGCCTGTGGCCCGTCGAGGATGAGGCCGACGGCCATGGTGGCGATGCCGGCGTCGTGGCGGATGCGGCTGGCGAAAGGGACCTGGAAGCCGGGGGTGCGGCGTACGCGCGCCGCCGTCACCGTGCCGGAGACGCCGCCCGACGAACAGTCGACGACGTCGACGCCGAGCTCGCCGAGCGCCTTCGCCAGAACGACCGAATCGTCGAGACCCCATCCCTCCGGCGCGCCGTCGACGGAGGAGATGCGCACGAACAGCGGCTTGTCGGCCGGCCAGGCGGCGCGCACGGCGCGCACCGTCTCCAGCGTGAAGCGCATGCGACCGGCACGGTCACCGCCGTACTCGTCGTTGCGCTTGTTCGCCACCGGCGAGAGGAAGGATGTGCCGAGGTAGCCGTGCGCCTGGTGGATCTCCAGTACCTCGAAGCCGGCGGAGAGAGCCAGCTTCGCCGAGCGGACGAACGCCTGCTGGATGGCGGCGATCTCGTCGAGGGTCAGTTCGTGCGGCACCAGCCAGCCATCGTCGACGGGCAGCGGCGACGGAGCCACCACCTGCCACGCCGGCTCGCCGCGCGCGACATCCGCCGCGCCGATCGGCCCGTTGCCGTGCCACGGCCGCTGGACCGAGGCCTTGCGCCCGGCATGCGCGATCTGGATGCCGGGCAGCGCGCCGTGGCGCTTGATGAACCCGGTGGTCGGCCGGAAAGCCGCGGCCTGTGTCTCGTTCCACAGGCCGAGGTCGCCATAGGTGATGCGGCCGCGCGCTTCGACCGCCGACGCCTCGGCGATGACGATACCGGCACCGCCAAGCGCGAACTGCGACAGGTGAACGTGGTGCCATTCGGTCGGCACGGCGTCGGGCCCGGCGCAGTACTGGCACATCGGCGAAATGACGACACGGTTGCGCGCGACGGCGCTGCGCAGCGTCATCGGGCTGAACAGCAGGGGGCGGGCGGTGGCTTCCGCGGTCACGGCGGGCGCTCCTCGGTTTGGCGAAATCGCCCGCCGGCCGGCGAGCGGGCGAAGTCTAGCGGCGCGCCGCCGCGCGGGACAATCCCGCCGCCGCTTGCCGGCGGCCCGCCGGACGGGTATCGAAGGGTATCTGCATCCGAGCCGCGAAGCGCCGCCATGCCCCAGTCGCCCGAAACCATCGATCTGCTTCTGCGCCGCCGTTCCTTCTCGGCCAAGGCCATGGTGCCGCCGGGTCCGGACGAGGCCCAGCTCGACATCGTGCTGCGGGCCGGCCATCGCGTACCCGATCACGGCAAGCTCGGCCCGTGGCGCTTCATCGTGATGAAGGGCGAGGCACGGGAGACGCTTGGCGCCGTCGCCGAGGGGCTGGTGCGCGCTGATGAACCCGCTGCCGATCCGGTGCGCCTGCGCGTCGAGCGCGAGCGGTTCCTGCGCGCGCCCGTCGTCGTCTGTGTCGCCTCGCGCATCGTGCCGGGAAAGATTCCCGAATGGGAACAGGTCCTGTCCGCCGGCGCGGCGTGCCAGAACATGTTGCTCGCCGCGCACGCGCTTGGCTTCGGTGCCAACTGGCTGACCGAATGGCCGGCCTACGATGCGCGCTTCCGGGCCGCGCTGGGCCTTGCCGAGGGTGAGCGCGTCGCCGGCTTTATCTATATCGGCAGTGCCACGGCGGCGCCCGAGGAGCGCGTGCGTCCGCCGCTGGCCGATGTCGTCAGCGTATGGCAGGGGCCGGCGCGGGCCTGACCCCATCCGGCCGATCCCCGCGCCTCGTCAGGCGGCGGCGCGCAGGCTTGCGTTGCGCGTCGCCGGGAAGCGGGCGCGCGCCACGGTGCCGACGCCCGGTACGCTGTCGATGACGAGCGCGCCGCCATGCAGCGTCGTCAGTCGCAAGGCCAGTGACAGGCCGAGCCCGGTACCCTCGTTGCGCTTGGCGATCATGCCGTTGACCTGGCGGAACGGCTCGACCGCCAGCTTCAGTTCCTCGGCGGTCATTCCGCAGCCGTGGTCGGCGACGGCGATCTCGATTCCGGCATCCTCGCGCACCACCGCCGAGACCACGACCTCGGCGCCGTTAGGGCTGAACTTGACGGCATTCGACAGCAGGTTGAGGACGATCTGCTTGACCCTCAGCTCGTCGGCAACCAGCGCCGGGAGGCCGGGGGCGGGCTCGATCCTCACGCGCACCTGGGCCTGCGCGGCGCGGCCGGCGACCAGCGTCGCGCACATCGCCAGCATTTCGGGCACCGCGATCACGTCCTGGTCGAGGACGATGCGATCGGCCTCGATCTTCGCGAGATCGAGGATGTCGGCGATGATGGCCAGAAGATGCGCGCCCGAGCGGCGTATGCTGTCGGCATAGTCACGGTAACGTGGCGTTCCCACCGGTCCGAACATTTCACCGGCGATGATCTCGGCGAAGCCAATGATGGCGTTCATCGGCGTCCGCAATTCGTGACTCATGTTGGCGAGGAATTCCGACTTGGCCCGGCTACTGGCCTCGGCCGCGTCCCTGGCCTGCACCAGCTCGCGTTCCGTCCGCTTGCGCTCGCTGATGTCGCTCACGACCATGACGGCATGGCGCACCAGGCCCCATTGATCGGGAATCTGGGCGATGCGGATCTCGAGCCAAAGGTCGCGCCCTTCCGGGTGGCGATAGGTCACCTCGCGCACAGTCTCCGCGCCGGGCGTGCGCGGCCAGTCGCAGAGTGCGAACAGGCGTACCGCCTGATTGCCTGCAACGTCGGAGAGCCTCCGTCCCTCGATGCGGCCGGATGCAAAGCCGAGCAGACGGCCGAAAGCCGGATTGACGAGTGTGATGCGTCGGTCCTCGTCGGCAACGACCACGGCGACGCCACTGCCGACCGACTGCATGGCCGCCCGTGCAATTTCGGCCGCAGCCTCCGCGGCAGCCCGCCGACCGAGCTGGAGCAGCAGCAGCACCGTCGCCGCGACGATCAGCAACGACAACGACGCAGCGATCAGCCCGCCATGGATCATGCGTCGCTGTGCTTCGGTGTAGACGCGCGCAGCGGCGTAGCCGATCGAAACCGCGAGCGGGAAATCGCTGCTCGTGCGATACGACACGATGCGCCGGACGCCGTCGGCCTCGGTTGCCTCGAAATCACCCTCCGGACGCTCCGACAGCGCCGTCCAGAGTGGCGACTCCCGGTAGCTGCCACCGAGCTTGCCGAGGGCCCTCGCATTGCGTGCGAGCAGAGGCCCGTCGGTACGCAGCAGAACGACCGATGCGCCGTCGGGCAGTCCGAGGTTCTCGGAAAAGCCCGCAAAGTAGTTCGGATCGATTTCGATGAAGATCGAGCCGACTTCGCGGCCATCTGTCGTGAGGACGGGATGGCGTACGGGAATCAGGACGCGCCCGTTCACGGCGCGCGGCAGGCCTATGTGCGAGCGGACGACCCGGGTGGTGTCTGTCTCGAAGTTGCGGGCGCTGTCGAGCGGGAACGTAGGGTCGGAGGTTGCGAGCATACGGCCCAGGGCGTCGCGCACCTCGATGACGATGAAGAGTTCGGGATCCGCGGCCTGCTGTCGCGCCAGCAAGGTATCCAGCTCATCGCCGAGCTGATCGGAGCCAAGCTGGGTCTCGATGCTGACGACGAGATAGTCGAGCCGCAACAGCGTCGAATGGGCCCATGCCTCGACCAGTTTGGTCAGGGTGGCCGTGCCGGCCCGCGCCGTGTCGCGCGCCATGTCGAACTGCTGTGACGTCGACCAGGCGAAAAGGCCCCACAGGACCAGCAGGAGGGCGGCGACGCCGGCGACGAGGCCGCGGGCGAGCCGGCGGTTGAAGATCACCGCCTGAGCGGCGCCGCGGCCCGAGGGCATCTGATCGACTTCGTCGCTGGTCTGCGCCGCCACGCGAGGCTGCTTCAGGATGACCGCCGGCGCGAGCCGGTGTCTGTGGGCGGCAGCGTGTCTGATTCTGTGCCGCGCGCCGGGCGCCCCTGTGTTCCGGACCGGCTCGTCCATTGGATGCGCTTCACACCGCCGGCCTCGTCGCCGGCTTTCTGCCAGTCGCGCGCGCGCGCGCGCCGCGGCGAGTTTGGCAACATCTGGCGCTCCCACTCGTCGATGGGCATGTAGCGCGGGGCGAGGAAGCGATAAGTCTCCTGGAACATCTCAAGGATCGCCGGCCGGGCATCGAGGTCGAGGGCGGCCCAGCGCGCCTGCAGCGGCTCCCACGCCAGCAACCGCGTCCGCAGGTCGTCGCGGGCGGCCCGAATGGCGGCGACTGCGGTGTCCGTGGCGGCAAAGGCGTCGGGAACCGGAACGAGCGCTTCGAAGGCAGCGAACGCGCTATTGAGGTCTCGCCGGGCCTCGCGCATCAGGCGCAGCACCGGTCCGACGAGATCCTCATAGTCGTGGCTGCGGCGAAGCAGACGACCGGCCGCGCCCATGCGGCGGTCGAGGTTGGCCCGGTCCTCTCGGGTTTCCGCCAGCGCCTCGATGGCAGCCAGTTCATTGGCCAGGGTCGCCAGCGCGTCGCGCAGTGCGTCGCTGCCGCCCTCGAGCCCGAGCGCGGCGGCAGCGGCATCGACAGCGACCGCTTCGGCGACGGCCGGCACGGCTCCAGGCGCAGCCGATGGAGCATGCCAGGCGACGATCCGGTCGGCCAGCCGGTTGGCTGCCGCGGCACGATGCCTGTCATCCACCGGCCAGGACGCTTCGCCGGTCAGCAATTCGAGCGGGACGGGGTCTCCGGCGCGAAGGGCGCGTACGAACCGCAGGGATTCGGCGACGGTGTCGAGCATGACGTCGTCGCGTGATCCGGTCACGATGCCGAATTCGCGCCGTATCGCCGGCAACCGCAGCAGTACCTCGCGGTCTCCGATTTCGCAGACGAATACAGGCAGCGCGTCGGCCGCATCGGACAGGCGGAAATAGGCGCCGTCCATAGCGGCAAAGAGGCGATGCTCGAAGGCAATTACCGGAGCGCCGGTCGCCGGCTTCGCGTCAGGCGGACTCGTCCGGCGCTCGACCGGCTCATTTTCCATGGGTACCGCCGCGTCATCCATGGCAGGAATGCCCCACTCTCAACTTGCGGCGTACGCCAAGCCGGATCGCACATCGGCTGTCGACGCTGGGCGGACTGCAGCATGCCGACCGTTGTCAGACGGTTAACACCGTTGTGGAAAACGCTTCCTTAACCGCTGCTGCATAGGCTCGCGCCGGAGAGGCTTGTCCTTCAGCCGGAGCGAAAGTGGCCAGGAACCGCCCGAGTGCACCAGCGCGTCGCCGGCGCTCTCCGGCCCCGGCCGGAGCACGGCCAGCGGCGCAACTGGATGACGCGATCGAGGCGCTGCCCGACGGGTTCGTGCTGTACGACCGGAATGATCGCCTGGTCGTCTGCAACCGCCGTTACCGCGACTTCTATGATCATCCGCCGCCCGCGGTCGACATCGTCGGCATGACCTACGAGGCGATCGTCCGGCAAGGCGTCGATGCTGGTCTCTTCGCGCCCATGCACGCGGGCACGGACGCGGAGAGCTTCATCGCCGGCATGGTCGAACGTCATCGTGCGGCAACCGGGGAGCCGGTCGAACTCCAACTGGCCAACGGCCGCTGGCTACGTGTCAGCGAACGGCGGACGGCCGACGGCGGCATCGTCGGCATCCGTACCGACATTACCCAGCAGAAGCACAGGCACGCGGAACTCGAGGCGACCGTCGCCGCGCTCGAAGAAGCGCGCGGCGAATTGCGGACCCGTGGCCGGCGCATTGCCCGCCTGGCGCGCGCGCATCGGCATGAGAAGGCCCGAGCGGAAGAAGCGGCGCGCATAAAGTCCGAGTTTCTCGCCACGGTCAGTCATGAAATTCGCACGCCGATGAACGGTATACTCGGCATGACCGAGTTGCTCCTCGGCAGCCGCCTCGACGACGAGCAGCGCCGTCACGCGCTCGCTGTGCAGCAGTCGGGCGAGGCGCTGCTGGCTCTGATAAACGATATCCTCGACCTGTCGCGCCTCGAGGCGCGGCAAATGAAGATCGAATGCATGGCCTTCGATCCCGCCGACTGTCTCGGCGGGGTTGTCTTTCTCTTTGCCCCGCATGCCCAGGCCAAGGGACTCGATATCGCCGTGACCGTCGATCCGGCCGTGCCGCGCGAGGTCCGGGGCGACCCGAATCGCTTGCGTCAGGTCCTGCTCAACCTCGTCAGCAATGCCGTCAAGTTCACCGAGCGTGGCGGGATCGACATCCATCTTGCGGTCCGGCCCGGTCCGGCTGGGCGGCTGATCCTCGCCTGCAGTGTGCGCGATACGGGTATCGGCATAGCGGCGGACGTCCGGGCGCGCCTTTTCGAGCGCTTCGTGCAGGCGGACTCCTCGACGTCGCGCCGCTATGGCGGTACCGGTCTGGGGCTGGCGATCTCGCGCGAACTCGTGACGCTGATGGACGGTGCCATCGATGTCGAGAGTGCGATCGGCGTCGGCAGCACTTTCACATTCACCATCATGGTTGACGGGGCGGCGGCACGGGCCGGGGCTCCGCCGCTCGATGGCCTTCGGGCAGCGCTGCTCGTCGGCCGCGAACAATCATGCGCGGCATTGGCCAGCCAGCTCGCGGCCTGGGGCGCGGACGTCGAGACATGGGCGCCGCCCGGGCCACCGGCGGCGCAACTTGCGCGCTCCGCGCCCGACATCGTGCTCGCCGACATCGAACTGCTGGCGGGCCCGACGGCGGGTGCCGCCGCCGCGGCCGCCACGGGCGCGCGGCTGATCGTGCTGACCGCCGCGCCCGACCGCGTCGGCAGACGTCCGGGTTGGCCGCCTGGCGCCGTCGCGGTGTCGCGCCCGACCATGCCGCCGGCGCTCCTCGACGCGATCCTTGCGCCGCCGCCGTCCGGAGCTGCCCCAGGGCCGGCGCGTGCCATGTCGATCCTGCTCGCCGACGACAACCTCGTGAACCGGCGTCTCGGGGAGGCCCTGCTCAGCCGGGCGGGCCATCGCATCGACGTCGTCGCGGATGGCGCGGCTGCCGTCGCCGCCGTCTATCACGGGGCCTACAACGTGGTGCTGATGGACATTCAGATGCCGGTACTCGACGGCCTCGCTGCGACGCGGCGCATCCGTGCCTTGTCCGGGCCATGCGCGCGAGTGCCGATCGTCGCGCTGACGGCCGGCACGCTCGCCGTCGACCGCGAGGCGGCGCTCGCCGCTGGCATGGATGACTACGTCGCCAAGCCGTTCGACTGCCGCACCCTGCTCGCCGCAATCGAGCGCTGGCGTCCTGCGGTCGACACTGCCGACGCGAACCCCGCGCCGGTCCTCGATCAGACGGCGCTTGCCGACCTTGAATCCGTGCTCGGCATGGGACGTACGGGGCAGTTGCTCGCCACGGCAGTCTCCGGCGCCCGCGTCGAACTCGATCGCGTGCGCGCCGCACTCGATGCCGCCGATCTGGCTGGCGCCGGCAAGGCAGCGCACGATCTTGCAGGCTGCCTTGCCAGTGTCGGCGCGTGCCGTGGCCATGCCGCCGCCCTGGCGCTCGAAGCAGCGTGTCGCGATGGTGATGCTCGCCGTGCGCGGCCGCTGGGGTCGGCCCTTGCGCGGGCCGCCGAGGAAGCGATGGCGGCGCTGGCGCCGCGTTGCGCGGCGTGACCGGAAGAAACGTCTAGAATGCCGTTCACCTTGTCTGGCGGACGGCGCGACCGGGTATTATGGTGTGTCCGCGCGGGTGCTTCGCGCGAGTGGCATGTTCCGGCCGTGTGCACGGAGTGGGGGCAGCATGGTCGCGGGCCTCGAGTTGATGCAGGTCTTGCTGGTCGATGACAACAGGCACACGCGCCGCCTGGTGCGCGCTGTTCTTGGAACTGTCGGAATCGAGCAGGTACTGGAGGCTTCGGACGGCCAGGAGGCGTTCGACCTGTTCTGCCACAACGGCATCGACCTGATCGTCACCGACTGGGAGATGACGCGGCTCGATGGCCTGACCTTCGTCAATCTCGTACGCAGTTCGCCGCAGTCGCCGCGGCCCGACGTGCCGATCCTGATGCTGACCAGCCATGCCCGGATGGAACGCGTTCGCCAGGCGCGCGAAGCTGGCATCGACGGCTTCGTGGTCAAACCGTTTTCGGCCCGCACGCTCCTCGAGAAGATCCTTTCCGTAACCCGCGGCGCCGTCGACGCCATGCGCGACGCGGACGAGGACTCGGCACTCAGTTCGTCGCAAACACAGCCACGTGCCTGACGAAAGCCTCGGGGGCCTGCACCTGCGGGCAGTGGCCACAGTCGTCGATCTCGATCAACGCGGCACCGGGTATCAGGTCCACCAGCGCGTGTGACATCGCCGGCGGCGTGGTCTGGTCGTCCTTGCCGACCATCACCAGGGTCGGATTGCGAACTGATGGCAGGGCGCCGGTCAGTTCGACCGCCGCGATGGCCCGCGCCGCCAGGGCGAACAGGCGGGGATCGGCGCCGGCCAGGCACGCCTTGCGGGTCGCCACCGCATCTGGATGCGCGGCGATCCAGTCCGGCGGGAACATGCGCGCCACGGCCGCGTCGAGCACCGCGGTCATGCCCTCGCGCTCGGCCCGGTCGGCCAGCGCGCGCAATGCGGCCTTGCCCGCCGGCGGAAAGGCCGGCCCGGTGTCGACCAGCAGCAGACGGCCGAACCGCCCGCCATGACGGACGGCGAGCGCGCCGGCGACGAAACCGCCGAGGCCATTGCCCAGCACAGCCGTGTCGGATGGCAGCGCGAGCGCGTCCATCATGGCGGCAACCCGGTCGGCGAAATCCTCGATCGAGTGTCCCGCGGGGCCGGTCAGGCCATAGCCTGGCAGGTTCGGCGCGGTGACGGTGAAACGGGCGGCCAGCGCGGGTAACACCGTGGCGAAGGCGTCGCGATCGGCCAGAAGCGAATGCAACAGCAGCAGATGCCGCCCGTTGCCGGTCTGCGCGACGTCGAAGCCTGCAACGATCCGTCCTGCCGGGTTCATGCGTCCTCGTCAGCAAGTTCGGGTGAAGACGGCGATGGGGTGGGCGGACAGCCGCCGCCAGTCCATCGTTTACATCACGTGACGATATTCCCTATGCTTCGTTCCGGGGTAGCTGATTGACGGAAGCAACGGTCCAGAGAAACCGATAATCCGCTTGTCAGGCACGGGGAGGTCCGATGCCGAATCGTCGCACGGACGAAGGCCAGGGTTTCGGCCGTCCACACGTGATCGACGTATCCGGTGCGCCGGCGCGCAGGTTTGCGGCTGGCCCGGGGTCTGCCCATCGTTGTTCGTCCAGTAACCGTAGCGTATCGCAGGGAACGGTGGCGTTCGCGCCAGCCGTCCGTCTGCCGTCGCGTTAGGTGCGGGGATGCCGGGCGGGCAACCGTCCGCCCGGCTTGAACACGACAACGACCGAAGTCGGGAGGACACGAACATGACGGAAAGGACGCCGCGCGTCAGCCGACGCGCCGTACTCGCGGGCGGTGCGACAGCCGCCACGCTCGCCGCGATGCCGCTGGGCGGCCGCGGCAGGGCTTTGGCTGCGACCGAGGAGGAGCGGATCATCGCCGCGGCCAAGAAGGCTGTGCCGCAGCCGATCGAGGTTGGCGGCATCATGTGGTCGAACTATCAGACTGCCGTCGCACCGGTCGCCAAGGAGTTCGCGGCCGCGACCGGCATCTCGATGACCAAGCTGCAGGACATCAGCACGTTCGACATCCCGCAACGTGCCATGGCCGAGGCCCTGTCGAAGTCGCCCGAGTTCGACTTCTTCCATCTCGATTCCAACATGATCCCGTCGCTCGCGTCGGCCGGCCTTATCGAGCCACTCGACGAGTACATGGCGGCGGCGGATTTCAAGCTGGATGCTGTTGGCTTGTACGGCAAGTTCACGAGTTACAAGGACAAGACCTACGGCATGATGACGGACGGCAACGTCCACGTGCAGTTCATCCGCAGGGATCTGTTCGAGAATCCGGACGAGCAGAAGCGATATGCCGACAAGAATGGCAAGGCCATGGCCTGGCCGGAAACCTGGGAAGACGAACTCGCCCTCTACAAGTGGTTCCACCGGCCGGATCAGAACATCTGGGCGTCCGGCAGCCTGCGCGACCGCGGCTCGTCCATCGCCTGGTTCTACATGTACCTCTACAGCGCCGGCGGCTTCCCGTTCACCGACGACATGGAACCGAACATCAACACACCCCAGGGCGAATACGCGGTGCAGACCTTCGTGAACCTGAAGGAGGTATCGCACCCCGAGGCGCCGGGCTGGGGCACGCCGCAGATGATTCCGCGCATCGTCGCCGGCAATACCTTCGGGCAGCAGTACTGGGACGGCACGATCGCCCTGGCCGAGAATCCGGACAAGTCAAAGACGACCGGCAAGTGGCTGTACGGCGCCGTTCCGGGCTCGCGCTTCTCCGGCAAGCTGATCAAGCGGTCGATCTCGGCGCCGAGCGTGTCGATCGTCGTCAACCGCTACAGCCCGCGCAAGGTACCGATGGCCTACCTCGCCATGTATCTCGCCACCGGCAAGAACAGCACGCTCATCACCGGCGATCCGGTGAACACGTTCCACGATCCGTGGCACGTCGAGCACTTCAAGCCGGGCTCGCTCACCGAGAAAACCTATACGGTCGCTGGGCTCAATGCGATCAAGAAGAACCTCGAGATCGTCACGCCGCCGATCTACCTGACGGGCCTTCTCGAATTCGAGACGGAAGTGAAGCGCAACATTTCCGAGGCCTATGTTGGTGACAAGAACGCCAAGCAGGCGGTGAAGGACATCGAGGACGGCTGGTCACGCACCATCCGCCGCATCGGCAAGCGCAAGCTGCAGGAAGAGCTGGCGACCTACAAGTCGCTCTTTCCCAAGGTCGATGTCCCGAGCTGATCGTCCGACCTGACGCATCGCACCTGACGCAGAGGTGCCCCGGAACGCCATATGGCGTTCCGGGCGCCCTCGGGGACGGCACGACATGACCTCAGCATCAGCCCGCGCGGAAGGCGAGGCGCCGGGCAGCCGGCGGGAGATGACGAGGGCGCGCGGTATCAGGCGGTTCAAGAGGATCGTGCTGACGCCGATGGGCGTTCTGATCTTCTTCATCCTGACGCCGGCGTTCCTGCTGCAGCTCTACTTCTCGCTCAACCAGTTCTCGATCTTCTCGGCCGGCGACAACCCGACGTTCATGTCCTACTTCGAGGCGTCCGAATGGGTCGGCCTCGAACTCTACGAGGCGGTTCTCACCGACGACAAGTTCGGCGCCGCGATCATTCGCTCGCTGCTGTTCTCGATCGGCGCGACGCTGGGCTGTTTCGTCCTCGGCTTCGGCCTCGCCCTGCTGATGTACCGGCCGTTTCGCGGCCAGGCCTTCTACTACGTGTTCTTCATCCTGCCGATGCTCACCGTGCCGATCGTCATCGCCTATACCGGCGAAATGCTGCTGTACCAGAACGGTCCCATCAACGACATCCTCAGCCGGATCACAGGCCTGCGCGTCGACGCGCAGTTTCTCTACAAGCAGGAGATCGCGCTGACGACGATCATGCTGATGGAGATCTGGAACTGGACCCCCTTCAGCTTCATCATCATGATGGCCGGCCTCGCATCGCTGCCCAAGGAGCCGCAGGAAGCGGCGCAGATTCTCGGTGCGAGCAAGCTGCGCATCTTCTGGGAAGTGCAATTGCCGCTGCTGCGGCCGGTCATCCTGCTGGCGCTGATCCTGCGCTTTCTCGAATCGATGGCCGAGTTTCCCAAGACCTATGGCCTGCTGCAGGGCGGACCGGGCTCCGCCACCGAGACCCTGCCGGTCTACATTTTCCTGAACACCTGGCAGTACTTCGACATCTCGTACGGTGCGGCGCTGTCTTACGTCACGCTGCTGCTGATGATCGTGATCGTGTACGGCGCGATCTGGCTGTTGCGGCGCGAGAAGAGGAATCTCGACGCCATGTACTCGCAGCGCGCCGCCGAGCGCGCGTCGTAGGAGGCCCGGATGTCGCTGACCCGCACGCAGAAGCGCACGGCCCTCGCCCTCGGCCGGCATGCCGTCCTGATTGTCTGGCTGCTGATCGTCGCGTTTCCCATCTTCTGGATGGTGTCGACGTCGTTCAAGCCGGACCGCGAATGGTTCGCCTGGCCGCCCGTCTACGTTTCCGAGGACGCGACGCTCAACAACTACCGGATCGTCTGGACCGGCGAGTCGGAGTATTCGGAGCATGTGCAGACGCAGTCGCTGCAGCGGCCGTGGGAAGCACTCGGCAACAGCGCCCTGATCGCTGTCCTCGCGACGGCGCTTTCCGTCGGTTTCGGCTCCGTTCTGGCCTATGGCGTGTCGCGTTACAGCATTCTCAGCGAGGGACGAATGTTCCAGCTGCTGATGCTGCGCATGGTGCCGCCCATCGTCGTCGTCGCGCCGATTTCCATCTGGTACGCCTTCTGGGGGTTGCTCGACAGCGTGTTCGGGCTGGTCCTGCTCTACTTCCTCACGACGCTCCCGTATGCCGTCTGGATGAGCAAGAGCTTCATCGACGAGGTGCCGCGCGAAGTGGAGCAGGCGGCGGAAGTGCTCGGTGCCAGCCGCTGGCAGACCATCTGGGAAGTCGTTCTGCCACTCGTGCGGTCGGGCCTCGTCGCCACCTTCCTGTTCATCCTGATCCTCACCTGGAGCGAATATCTTCTGGCGCTCCTGCTGTCGAAGACCGAGGTGGTGACGCTGCCGGTTGAGCTGTCCAAGTACCAGGGCTCCACCGAGGGGCGCGTCTATGGCCGGCAGGCGGCGCTGGCGGTCGGCATCACCCTGCCGCTCATCGTCGTCGGTCTTATCATCCGCAAGCATCTGGCGCGCGGGTTCAGCTTCGGCATGGTCAGGAGGTAACGCGATGTCGCGTATCGAACTCGTCGGCCTGCGCAAGGAATTCGGCGCCCTCGTTGCCGTCCGCGACCTCGACCTGACGATCGACGACGGCGAGTTCATCGTGCTGGTCGGCCCGTCCGGCTGCGGCAAGACGACGACACTTCGCATGATCGCCGGCTTCGAGGATCCCACAGCGGGCGAGATTCGCATCGACGGCCGCGTCGTCAACGAACTCGAGCCGCGCGACCGCGACCTCGGCATGGTGTTCCAGTCGCACGCGCTCTTCCCGCACAAGACGGTGGCACAGAACATCGAGTTCGGCCTGCGCATGAAGGGCGTCGATCGCTCGACACGCGTTCGCAAGGTGGAGGACGTGGCGGCACTGGTCCGCATCTCGCATCTTCTGGCCAAGATGCCGGCGCAGTGCTCGGGCGGCGAGTCGCAGCGCATCGCACTGGCCCGCACCCTGGTGACCGAGCCGTCGAACTTCCTGCTCGACGAGCCGCTGTCGTCGCTCGACGCCAAGTTGCGTCGTGAACTGCGCGCCGAATGCGACCGCCTGCACGAGGAACTCAAGAAGACGTTCGTCTACGTCACGCACGACCAGGAGGAGGCGATGACGCTGGCCGATCGCATCGTCGTGATGCGCGACGGCGTCATCGAGCAGATGGGCTCGCCCATGGACATCTATGGCAACCCGGCGACGTTCTTCGTTGCCGACTTCTTCGGCTCGCCGTCGATGAATCTCATAACCGGCGAGATCGTGGCCGGGGCAGGCGCGCCGCAGTTCCGCGGCGGCCGTTTCGTCGTCGACCTGCCGGCACGCTTCGGCGCGACGCGACCCGGGGCGGCGACGCTGGGGATCCGGCCCGAGCATGTTCGGGTCGGCGCCGAGGGACCGATCCGCGATACCGTCAAGCTGGTCGAGCCGCTCGGCAAGGACACCCTGCTCTACTTCGATGTCGAAAGCGACCGGCCGATGGTGGCGATCGTCGAGGGCCTGCAACTCGCCAATTTCCGCGTCGGTCAGCCGGTGGGGCTGACCTTCACCGAGGCCAACATCTTTCTCTTCGACGCCAACGGGAAACGCGTCCCCGACAGCCGCTAGGCGCCGTCCGCCGTCCGGTCGTGCAATTCGATCCAGATGCGGTCGAAATCGGCGTGGGTATCGGCGAAGGCCTCGAGGATGCGCGGGTCGAACGTGCCCTTGGAGTCGAGCCTGTCGTCTCCCTCGAGGATGATGCGGCGTGTCCTCTCATGGTCGAAGGCCGGCTTGTAGGGTCGTTCGCTGCGCAGGGCATCGTAGACATCGGCGAGCTGGGTGATGCGTGCCGAAAGCGGAATATCCTCGCCGGCGAGGCCGTGCGGATAGCCGGTGCCGTCCCATTTCTCGTGATGCGCCAGAGCGATCTCGGCGGCCATCTTCAGGCGATCCGACTGCTCGAGGATGCGCTGGCCGTAGAGCGTGTGGTTGTTCATTTCCAGCCGCTCGACCTCGTCGAGACGGCCTTTCTTCTTCAGCACCGCCTGGTCGACGGCCATCTTGCCGACGTCGTGCAGCTGCGCCGAGTAGCGGATTTCCGCGCAGAACGGCGCTGGCAGAGCGAGCGTGCGGGCGATGAACCAGGCATACTCGTTGACGCGCACGATATGGTTGCCGGTGCCCTCGTCGTGGATCTCGGCGGCGCGTGCCAGCAGCTCGATGGATAGCTGGAAGGCGTCTTCGGTCGCGTCCCTCAGCGCCGCGATCTCGATCTTCTGCGACCGCAGCTTGCGATTGCGCTGGCGCAGCCTTTCGTTCTGCCGTCCGATGCGTTCGAGCAGGTCGGCGCGTTCGACGGCGGCGCCGACGACACGGTTGAAGGGCAGGATCAGGTCGGCCTGGGCGCGGTCGAAGGGCCGCGCGCGGCCCTGCGCGTCGGGACCATTAATGAGCTGGACGACGCCGACCACCTTGCCGTCGTAGTTGGTCAGCGCGAAGGCCAGCATCGAGCGGGTCTCGAAGCCGTGGCGCTGATCCCAGGAGGCGTCGAAGCGCCAGGGTGCCCCGGCGGCGACGGTGCGCATGTCGTCGATGAAGAGCGTCTCGGACGTGCGCGCGATGTGCCCGGCGATGGATTTTCCGTCGACCGGCACGCTGAACGATTCGGGTCCGACCGGTACGGTGTCGTTCTGTACCGAGGCGGCGTCGAGCGTGGCGCCGCCACGATTGTCCCGCAGGATGAAGATCGAGCCGGCTTCGGCGCCCGTCAGTGCCCGCGCCCGCGCCAGCACGCGCCCCATCATCGCCGCCACCGGCTCGCCGGGGCGATGGTCGAGGATGTCGAGATAGCCGAGGTTGCGATCCATCGCGGGCGGCGGCATTCCAGAAGTCTTCGTCGGATTCCTTAACACGAACTTGCCGGTCCGCCGACGGATTCGGAACGGTCTACGGACCGGCCGGGCGGCTTCAGTGCGCCTCGTCCCAGGTGCGGCCGATGCCGGCATCGGCGACCAGCGGCACCTTCATCTCCAGCGCCGGCAGCGTCGCCGCCTCCATCACCTCTTTGACGACGGCAATGGTGGCCTCGACCTCCGCCTCCGGCACCTCGAAAAGCAGTTCGTCGTGGACCTGCAGCAGCATCCGCGCGCCGACGTCGGCGCGCGCCAGCGCTGCCGGCACGCGGATCATGGCGCGCTTGATGATGTCGGCGGCGGCACCCTGGATCGGCGCATTGATCGCCTGCCGCTCGGCGAAGCCGCGCCGGGCCGGGTTCTTGTCGGCGATGCCCGAGAGGTGGATGCGCCGACCGAAGATGGTCTCGACGAAGCCACGCTCGCGGGCCTGCTTCACGGTACCGTCCATGTACGCGCGGATTCCGGGGTAGCGGGCGAAGTAGGCGTCGATCCAGGCGCGCGCCTCGCCCCGCTCGATGCCGAGGTTGCGCGCGAGGCCGAAGGCCGAGATGCCGTAGATGATGCCGAAATTGATGGCCTTGGCGCGCCGCCGCATCAGCGGGTCCATGCCTTCGACCGGCACGCCGAACACCTGCGAGGCGGTCAGCGCGTGAATATCGATGCCCTCGTGGAAGGCATCGACCAGCGCCTTGATGCCGGCGACATGGGCGAGCACGCGCAGCTCGATCTGCGAATAGTCGAGCGAGACGAGGCGGTGGCCGTCGGCCGCGACGAAAGCCTGGCGAATCTTGCGCCCCTCCTCGGTGCGAACCGGGATGTTCTGCAGGTTGGGGTCGGTCGACGACAGCCGTCCGGTCTGCGCGATGGCCATGCCGTAGGCGGTATGGACGCGGCCCGTCTCCGCGTTGATCTGCTGGACCAGCGCGTCGGCATAGGTCGACTTGAGCTTCTGCAACTGGCGCCAGTCGAGCACCACCTGCGGCAGGTCGTGGCCCTGTGCGGCCAGTTCCTCGAGCACATCGGCGTCGGTCGTCCAGGCGCCGGCCTTGCCCTTCCGGCCGCCCTGCAGACCCATGCGCTCGAACAGCACCTCGCCGAGCTGCTTGGGCGAGCCGATGTTGAACGGCTCGCCGGCGAGCGTCTGCGCCCGCTCCTCCAGGGTCGCCATGCGGCGGGCGAAATCGGCCGACAGATCGCGCAGCCGCGCGGCGTCGACTCGGATGCCGGCCTGCTCCATCTCGGCGATCACCGGCACCAGCGGCCGCTCGATCGTCTCGTAGAGCGTCACCATGCGCTCGGCCACCAGCCGGCGGCGCAGCAGCCCGTGGAGGCGGAGCGTGACATCGGCGTCCTCGGCCGCGTAGTCGCGCGCCCGATCGAGCGCGACCTCGGCGAAGGAGATGCGGTCCTTTCCCGTGCCGGTGACGGCGTCGTACTTGATCGTTGTGTGGCCGAGATGGGCGTCGGCCAACTCGTCGAGATTGTGCCGCCCGCGGCCGGCGTCGAGCGCGAAGCTCATCAGCATCGTGTCGTCCAGCGCGACGGGCGCCAGCGGCGCAGTATCGGGGAAAGCACGGCGGCAGGCGGCGGCGAGAATCACGACGTCGTACTTGATGTTGTGGCCGACCTTCAGCACCGCTGGATCCTCGAGCAGCGGCCTGATCCGCGCCAGAACATCGGTCGGCGCCAGTTGCGGCGGGGCTTCATCGTCGGCGGCTTCGGCGGCGCCGTCGAGATCGAACGCGCCCTGGCCCTTCGCCTTGCCTGTGCCCGGCGCGACATGGCCGACCGGGATGTAGCAGGCACGGCCCGGCGCCGTCGCCAGCGAAACGCCGACCAGGCGGGCCGCCATGGCATCGAGCGAGGTCGTCTCCGTGTCGATGGCGACGCAGCCCGACGCCTGGGCTTCGGCGATCCAGGCATCCAGCGCCGCCATGTCCTGCACCAGCGTATAGGCCTTCTCGGCCGGGGCCGTCGGCACCGGCGCCGCGCCCTGCGCCGCCGCCGGCGCACCGATGGCGTGGGCGACGCGCGCGGTCAGGCGCGTGAAGTTCTGTGCCTCGAGGAAGGTGAGCAGCGTGTCCGCGTCGGGCTCGGGCCGTTTCTCAACCTCGTCAAGTTGAACATTAGGCTCAAACTCGTCATTTAGACGAACTAGCTTTTTAGAGATTTGCGCTAGGTCTCTGTTGTCGATGATTTTCTTGAGATCTGAGGACAGCAATTTGCTGAGTGCGCGAGCGCGCAGCACATTGCGCGCGAATTCATTACCTTGGGATCGCAGGGATTCTAAGACCTCAGTGTTAGCAACATACGATCCAGATTTGTCTTTTTTGGCGCCAGGTAGTCCTAATTTTCCAAATAGGATGTTTCCTAAATCTTTTGCAGAATTGATTTTGACAGGTTGGCCGGCCGCAACATTCAGTGCCTCTTGAATCTCGGATAGGCGACCTTCCAAAGAATTCCTATAAGATTCCTCAGAAAAATCATCTCCTATTATTTTGTCCAAATCGCCGATCTCGAGAATATATTGTGAGGCACCCTTTTCTCCGATGCCGGGCACGCCGGGCACGTTGTCGGTCGAATCGCCGGCCAGCGCCTGCACGTCGACCACCTTCTCGGGTCCGACGCCGAAGCGCGCCTCGACCTCCTTCGGGCCGATGGCGACGTTCTTCATCGGGTCCCACATGCCGACGCCGGGCCGCACGAGCTGCATCAGGTCCTTGTCCGAGGAGACGATCACCACCTCCTGGCCGCGCTCGCGGGCGAGGCGGGCATAGGTGGCGATGAGGTCGTCGGCCTCGTAGCCCTCCTGCTCGAGGCACGGCAGGTTGAAGGCGCGCACGGCGTCGCGGATCAGCCCGAACTGCGGCACGAGGTCTTCCGGCGCCGGCGGCCGGTGCGCCTTGTACTCGGGATAGATGTCGTTGCGGAACGATCGGCCCGAATAGTCGAAGATGACAGCCAGCGGCGCGCCCGGATGGTCCTCCAGCAGGCGGAACAGCATGGCGCAGAAGCCGTAGACGGCGTTCGTCGGCGTGCCGTCCGCGCGGCTCATGGGCGGCAGCGCGTGGTAGGCGCGGAAGATGTAGCCGGAGCCGTCGACCAGGTAGAGCGGCGGCTGGCCTTCGGCTTTCGTGGCCGTCATGGCCGGTCGGGCGGCGTCGTCGGGCATGGCCAAGGTTTACCCCAGCCGGCGGGCCCTGTCAGGTGCGGCGGTCGCCCGTCGCCGGCGCTGGCCGTCCGGTCAGGCCGGCACCAGTTCCATGGCCGGCCGGAAGCGCGGCAGGGCCTCGAAACGGGCAAGCCAGGCCATCGTCGCCGGCCAGTCCTTCGGGTCGAGTTCGGCCAGCTCCAGCACGCGGGTGCAGGGGTAAACGATGATGTCGGCGGTCGTCGGCCGCGAACCGAGCAGCCAGTCGCTGGACTTCAGGTGAGTCTCGAGGATCTCCATGCCGCGCACGCTGTTGGGGCGGTAGTGGTCCTTGAGCTTGGGGTCGCCGCCGCCGAGATAGAAGTTCATGAAGCGGATTCGGGCGAGGCCGGCCGACTGGTAGTCGGTCGAGAAGTTGTGCCAGTCCATCACGCCCCATTCCTCCTCGCGCGTGCGCGGCAGGTACATGCCGGTGAGGCGTGCGAGGTAGTCGATCTGCGTCTGCGTCTGGCGCAGCACGAGGTCGCCGTGGCGCATCACCGGGATGCGGCCGAACGGGTTCAGCGCCATGTATTCCGCCGTCATGTGCTGGCCTTCGCGCGGCAGCACGCGCTCGAAGTCGAAGGGCAGCCCGCACAGCGTCAGCATCATCGCCGTCTTCTGCGTGTTGAGCGACGGCTGCGCGCCCCAGAGCTTGATGTCGGCCATTTGCGGCTTCCTCTTCGTTGTCTGTCGTCTCAGGGTTTCATCAGGTCGGCGGCTTCGGCGAAGCCCGGCAGGGCACGCACGCGCGTCCGCCATGCCAGGATGGACGGCCACTGGCCGATGTCGAGGCCGGTGTCCTCGAGCATCGATTGCGTCGGATAGGTGTTGAGGTCGGCGACGGTCGGGCGGCCGCCCACGAGCCACTCGTTGTCCCTGAGGTGGGCTTCGAGGATGCCGAGGCCGCGCTCCGCCGTCGGACGGAAGTAAGCGTAGAGCTTGTCGTCGCCCGACGTGAACTTGCGGATGAAGCGCAGACGGGCGACGCCGAAGGCGCCGAAGTCCGTCTGGAAGCCGAACCACTCGCCGGTACGCACGCGCTCTTCCAGCGTCTTCGGCGCGAAGCGGCCGGACAGGTCGGCGAGGTACAGCAGGCTGTCCGTGCTCTGCCGGATGGCGAGGCCGCCGTGCTGCAGCACCGGCACCTTGCCCTGCGGATTGACGGCGAGGAAATCGGGCTTGAGGTTGCCGCCGCCGGCGAGGTCGACGTGCCGGTAAGTGTACGGCAGGCCGGTCAACGACAGCATCAGCGCGACCTTGTACGAATTGCCCGACACCGGGTTGCCCCACAGCGTGATCGGGGCATCGACGGGCGGGCGGGTCGGATCGGCGTCGGCGGCCATGGCGCTCTCCAGTGCGGGACGGCGGGAAGCCTCGCGCAACCGTTGCCGGCACGCAATGGCTGCTATTCCACGTCGACCCGGCGCTTGCCGTGCAGCCAGCGCGACACCGGCATCGGCCGGTGGGGATCGGGCGACGGCGGCGTGGCGACGAGACGCGCGACCTCCGCCAGCACGCGCGACGTCACCGCCAGCGCCGCCAGCTTGCGGGCCTCGTCGAGCGGCACGAAGGCGATTTCCTCGAGTTCGCCGTCGCTGCGGATGGCGCCGTGGGCATGCGTCGCCTCGGCCATGAAGAAGCGGGTGTTGAAGCGGCGGGGCGCACCGGGTGGCGTCACCGCCCGGTAGACGTAGTCCAGAGCGTCGAGCCGCGGCCGCAGGCCACGGTTCCAGGTATCGGGCACGGGGTCCGGCGCCAGCAGGATGCCGGTCTCCTCGAAGGTCTCGCGCACGGCGGCCACGGCGAGGGCGCGCGCCCGCCGCGGGGTTGCGGTGCGGGCGAGGCGCGCCGCCACGTCCGGGCGCAGCGGGGCCGATGGCTCGACCGCGGCATCGCTCGGTTCGACCCGCCCGCCGGGAAACACCCATGCTCCCGGCATGAAGACATGCCCGTGGTGACGCCGCCCCATCAGCACCTCGAACGTACCGTCGGCGACGGCGCGGACGAGGAGCAGAGAGGCGGCGTCGCGCGGACGCAACACGCGGCGGCGCGGCTCTGTCACGACCGGTCCTGCCTCAGGTGAGCGGCGAGAACTCGGTCGGCAGCAGGATGTGCGACTCCTGCTGGATGATGCGATCGAAGTTGCTCGCCCGCAGCTGCTTGAAGCCGTCGTCGTCGCGCGTCGCGGCGAACAGCCGCTGGCGCTCGTCGAGCCCCTTCCAGCGCAGATAGATGATGGCCTGGTTCAGCGTGCCGATGTCGACCGTGAACAGGCCGACCAGCTCGAAACCGCAGCGCTTGAAGGCGGGTACCGCGGTGGTGCGGAAATCCGCGACGTAGCCGGCGAGCTGGCCGGGGCGGAAGGTGTAGGTGCGCCGTTCGTAGACGCCCTTGCCGCTGACGCTCGGCGGCGTCATCTGCATCGGCGAGAAATCGGTCGGCACCATCAACCGGTTCTGCTGCGCCAGCACGCGGCCGCGACCGCCGGCGACATAGGCCTTCCAGTCGGGGTCGGCATCGCGCTCGGCGCGCTTGGTCTCGCGCTCCGCCGGGTCGTGCCAGGCCCACAGGTGGACGTACTGGTTGAGCGTGCCGGAATTGGTGGTGAAGGCGCCGAGCAGGCGTGCGCCATGCTTCTTCTGCAGCGCCTGTCCGGAGTCGCGGCTGGCGGCGAGATAGTCGGCGACGTGCATCACGTCGAGGGTATAGCTGCGTTCGTCGATAACCATTGCGATCTGCTCCCTGTCGCGCGGCCAGCCCGGGGGCGGCGCGCGGAATGTCGATTGGTGCGCCTACTGCATCGGCGAGAAGTCGACCGGCTGCATCAGCCGCGTATCCTGCTGCAGGACGCGCGGGCCATTCTCCTTGCGGTAGGCCGCCCAGTCGGCGTTGCCGGCCAGCTTGGCCTGCGCCGCGAGGCGCGCGTCGAGGCTCGGCCAGCGCCAGATGTGGACGACCTGGTTGATCTCGCCGGTATCGACCGAGAAGAAGCCGACCAGCGTGTTGCCGACGGACTGCAGCGCCGGCAGGGCCAGCTTCTCGAAGGCCGCGGCGTAGGCCGGCACGCTGTCGCGGATGATGTAGGAGCGCTCCTCGTAGATGCCCTTGCCTTCCCATTTCGGCAGCGGTCCGTTGCCCATGGGCGAGAACTTCGTCGGCACGAGGAAGCGCGTGTGCTGACGGTAGAAGCGACCGGGATTGGTCTTCACGTAGACGGCCCAGTCGGGGTCGCTGGTGAACGCCTTGCGGGTGTTCTCGCGGTCGCCGGCGCCGTCGTAGAGCCAGTAGTGGACCGCCTGGTTCAGCGTGCCCGAAATGGTCATGAAATAGCCCTGCAGGCGGCCGCCATGGCGCAACTGCACGGGAAGCCCGAGCTTGGGGTAGTCGACGAGGAAATCGGCCACCCGGTTTGGATAGAGCTGATAGGTACGCGCATCGATCATCATGTCGGGGTCTCCTCCCGTCCGCCTCGCGGGGCGGTTCCGGATACGGTTTAGCTTCTGGAGCGGTGCGGGGGAAGCCGCGCCGGAGCCTCAGTGCAGGGGCGAGTAGTCGGTGGGCACGAGAAAGCGCGATTCCTGCTGGACGATGCGCGCCTGGTTGGCCGCGAGGTACGCCTGCCAGTCCGTGCAGGCGGCGGCCCGCCGATAGGCCTCCTGGCGGGCGTCGAGGGACGGCCAGCGGTTCATGAACACGACCTGGTTGAGCGTGCCGATGTCGACGGTGAAGTAGCCGACCATGGCGAAGCCGAGCGCGGCATAGACCGGCATCGCCTTCTCGCGGAAGGTCTCGACGAAGGCGGCGAGATTGCCCGGGTGCAGCGTGTAGGTGCGTTCCTCGAAGGCCATCGCATGGTCGGGGAAAACCGGGCCGGCCATCTG
The DNA here is from genome assembly GCA_050246875.1 of Alphaproteobacteria bacterium. Classification (GTDB taxonomy): domain Bacteria; phylum Pseudomonadota; class Alphaproteobacteria; order UBA6615; family UBA6615; genus SHWB01. The sequence goes on from JBFWVF010000002.1 coordinate 415,555, forward strand.
CGTCGGCGAGAAGGCAGTCGGCACGAGCAGGCGGCTCTCCTGGTGGACCGCCCGTACGCGGCTGCCGGCGGCGTAGTCGATCCATTCCGGATCGGCGTCGCGGCGCGCACGCACCAGTTCGCGTTCGCGCGCGTCTTCCCAGGCCCACAGGTGGACATACTGGTTGAGCGTCGCCGTCGTCGTGGTGAAGGCGCCGAGCAGGCGCGCCCCGTAGCGGCGCTCGATCGGCTGGGCGATCCGGCCGCAGTTGGCGACGTAAGCGGCGATGTGCTCGGGCAGGATCGTATAGCAGCGTTCGTCGATGACCATCGTCGGGCTCCGGATGGTGGCTACTGCATGGGCGAAAAATCGGTCGGCACCATGAGCCGGACGTTCTGGTAGAGCGATTTCGGCGCGTTCATGGCCCGCAGCTCCGGCCATCCCGGCTGCGACGACCAGCTGTCCATCACCTTCATGCGCTCGTCCAGTCCGTTCCAGCGCCAGACGTGGACGATCTCGCCGAGCGAGCCGGTGTCGACCGTGAACAGGCCAAGCACGTCGACCCCGCTCTTGCGCAACAGCGGCAGCGAGTTTTCGCGGAAGGACGCGACGTACTCGGCGGCCGGCACGCGCAGGTGGTAGGAGCGTTCCTCGTAGATGCCGCGCGTGCTCCGTTCGGGCAGGGCCTCGTTGCCCATCGGCAGGAACGGCACCGGCACCAGGAAGCGTGTGTCCTGGCGCACGAACCGGCCGGGATTGGTAGCGGCGTACTTCGCCCAGTCGGGATCGGAGGTGAAGGCCCTGCGGACCGCCTCGCGCTGGCCTGCGCCATCGTAGAGCCAGTAGTGGACGGCCTGGTTCAGCACGCCGGAGATGGTCATGAAGTAGCCCATCAGGCGGCCGCCGTGGCGCTGCTGCACTGGCAGGCCGAGCCTCGGGTAGTCCGCGAGGAAGTCGGTCACCCGGCTGGGGTAGAGCTGGTAGGTGCGCGCATCGATCATCATGTCCGCCCCCCTCGCCGCCGTGTCGCCCGGCGGTGCGCTGCGACGTTAGCGGGCCAGGTTACTTCGGCATAGGGCGATGGCGCCGCGCAGGGCCGCCATGCGCGTGGCGGGTCTTTCCCGGCGCACCGATCGGCGGCACCATGGTCGCGGCCGCCGGCGTCGCGGCCGCTGTGCCGGGAGGGCGCGATGTCGAAGAAGCTGACACCGAAGAACGATCCGAACGTGCCGATGGGGCACATGTCATACGTGCACGACGACGACCAGACGCGGGTCACCTACCACGTCATCCGCCCCGGCGAGCAGTCGGGCTGGCACGACCATACGCTCGACTACATCGGCGTCCACTTCGCCGCCTCGAAGCTGTTCGTGCAGTTCGGGGACGGCACCACCGGCACGATGCCGTCGAAGCCCGGGCATGTGAACAAGGGCAAGCGCGGCACGGTGCACAACGTCACCAATATCGGCGACACCGACATGGTGGCCTTCGAAATCGAGTTCAAGAAGCCGGTCGCGAAGAAGGCGCCAGCGATCAAGGCGCCGGCACGCAAGACAGCCGCCCGCAAGCCTGCTGCCAAGAAGGCCGCGGCCCGCAAGACCGTTACGAAGAAGCCGACGGCCAAGCGCGCTGCGCCGCGTCGGCGGTCGCGCGCGTGAGTGTCAGGATCGAAGTCGCGGTCGGTCCGGAAGGAACGGTCATCGGCGAGGGGCCATTCTGGTCGGCGAAGGACCAGGTCCTCTGGTGGATCGATATCAAGGCGCCGGCGATCCACCGCTACGATCCGGAAACCGGGACGGACACACGCTGGGCGATCGACGTCGAGATCGGTTCGATCTTCGAGTCGGCGCGTGGCGGACTGCCACTGGTCGGCGGGCGTGGCGGCTTCTTCCGGTTCGACCCGGAAACGGGTGAGCTGACGCCCTGGGTTGCGGCGGCCGACGACAATCCGCTGATGCGCTTCAACGATGGTCGTACCGACCGCCAGGGGCGGGTCTGGACCGGCACCATGCTGTGCCCCTACGGTCCGCCCACGCATTACATGGAGCGCGCGCCCGACAGCGCCCTTTGGCGTCTCGGCGCCGATGGCGTGCCGCGCCGCATGATCGAGGGCATCCGCGTGACGAACGGCTTTGCCTTTTCGCCGGATGGACGCACGATGTACTTCGCCGACTCCCCGACGCACGAGATCGTCGCCTTCGACTACGATCCCGAAACGGGCACGCCATCGAACCGCCGTGTCTTCGCGCGCATCCCCCGCGAGCCGGGACGCGGCACGCCGGACGGTTCCACGGTCGATGCCGAAGGCTATCTCTGGAACGCCGAGTTCCGCGGCAGCCGGCTGGTGCGCTATGCGCCCGACGGTTCGGTCGATCGCACCATCATGCTGCCTGTCTCCCGGCCGGCCTGCCCGGAATTCGGCGGACCGGATCTGGCAACCCTCTATCTCACCTCGGGCAAGATCATGCTGACCCCGGAGGAACTGGCGAAGGAGCCGCAGGCCGGCGCCCTCCTGGCGCTCGACGTCGGCGTGCGGGGCGTCGCGCCGACGCCCTGGGCGGGTTAGGCCGATGGCGAAAGGACGGCATCGCCTCGAATTCGAGGTGACAGAGGGCTGGGCCCGGGTTCCCGAGGGCTGGGCCTTCACGGAAGTCGCCGGCGTCGCCGTCGACTCGCGCGAGCGCGTGCATGTGTTCTGTCGCGGCACCCATCCCGTCGTCGTGTTCGACATGGAGGGCCGGTTCCTCAATGCCTGGGGCGACGGCATCTTTACCAACCCGCATGGCATCTACATCGACGAACGCGACCGCATCTTCCTCGTCGACAACTTCGACCACACGGTGCGGCGCTTCGATGCCGAGGGACATCTGCAGCAGACCATCGGCGAGCCCGGTACCGCCTCCGATACAGGCTTCGAGCGCGAGCGTTCGCCCGTGCTGCACGCGGGCGGACCGTTCAACATGGTGACCAACGCCGTCACCGATGCAAACGGCGACCTCTACATCGCCGACGGCTACGGCAACGCCCGCATCCACAAGTATTCGTCGGCCGGCGAGCACCTCTTTTCCTGGGGCGAACCGGGCGGTGCTCCGGGCCAGTTTCGCCTGCCGCACGGGCTGGCCCTGGACAGCGCGGGCCGGGTCTACGTCGCCGATCGCGAGAACTCGCGCGTGCAGATCTTTTCCGCGAAGGGCGAGCTGATCACGATCTGGGACTGGCCGAACCGGCCGGCCGACGTGTTCGTCGACCGCGACGACAATGTCTATGTCGCGGAGATGATGATCGAACGGACCGAGCACCCGCCGCACTTCGCCGGCTGGCTGACGGCGCCGAAGCCGGGCCACGATCCGCTCGGGCGCGTCACGGTGGCGACACCGGACGGCGAGATCGTCGCGCGCATCGGCGGCGGCGACAACCCGACCCTGCCGGGCAACTTCATCACGCCACACGGGCTCTGGGTCGATCCGCACGGCGACCTTTATGTCGGCGAAGTGACGCGCTCGACGCGGCACATGTGGGGCGGCCTCGAACCGCGCACGTTCCAGAAGTTCAAGCGCTCGCGCTGAGGCGCGGCCCGAGCAGCGTCCCGTCCGGCGGATGATCCCGCCGGCCCTTCAACGAGTGCGCGGCCGCGGGTTAAGCTGCCGCCACGGCCGGCGGTTGATCGGTGACGGGAGGGTGCGATGGGGCGCTTCGAGGACATCTACCGGCATTCGCTCGCCGATCCCGAAGGCTTCTGGGGCGAAGCCGCAGGGGCGATCGACTGGACGAAGCGCTGGGACCGCGTGCTCGACGCATCGAAGCCGCCCTTCTATCGCTGGTTCGTCGGCGCCGAGTGCAATACCTGCTGGAACGCCGTCGACCGTCACGTCGCGGCCGGTCGTGGCGAGCAGAAGGCACTGATCCACGACTCGCCGATCACCGGCACGCAGCGCACCATCACCTATCGCGCCCTGCGCGAGGCCACCGCCCGCTTCGCCGGCGCGCTGGCGGCCGAGGGGGTAGGCCGTGGCGACCGCGTCATCATCTACATGCCGATGATCATCGAGGCCGCCGTGGCGATGCTGGCCTGCGCGCGGCTCGGCGCCATTCATTCGGTCGTCTTCGGCGGGTTCGCGCCGCACGAGCTGGCGGTGCGCATCGACGATTGCGCGCCGAAAGTCATCGTCACCGCATCCTGCGGCATCGAGCCGGGCCGCGTCATCGCTTACATGCCGCTGGTCGATGCCGCGATCGCCCAGGCCCGCCACAAGGTCGACCGCACCATCGTCGTGCAGCGCCCCGAGCTGAGCGCGTCGCTGAAGCAAGGCCGCGACCGCGACTGGAACGAGGCCATGGCCGCGGCGAAGCCGCATGACTGCGTTTCCGTCGCCGCGACCGATCCCCTCTACATCCTCTACACCTCGGGCACCACCGGCCAGCCGAAGGGCGTGGTTCGCGACAATGGCGGCCATCTGGTGGCGCTGCACTGGTCGATGAAGCACGTCTACGACGTGAAGCCGGGGGAGGTGTTCTGGGCGGCGTCGGACATTGGTTGGGTCGTCGGCCACTCATACATTGTCTATGCACCGCTCATCTATGGCGCCACCGGCATCATGTTCGAAGGCAAGCCGGTGGGGACACCCGACGCCGGCGTCTACTGGCGCATCATCTCGGAGCACAAGGCGGTGGCGCTGTTCACCGCGCCGACGGCGTTCCGCGCCATCAAGCGCGACGACCCCGACGGCAAGCTGATCGGCCGCTACGACATGTCCGCCTTCCGCACGCTGTTCCTCGCCGGCGAGCGCGCCGACTCCGACACGGTGCAGTGGGCCGAGCGCGTGGTCCGCAAGCCGGTGATCGACCACTGGTGGCAGACCGAGACGGGCTGGCCGATGGCGGCGTCCTGCGTCGGCATCGAGAAGGCGCCGGTCAAGTACGGTTCGCCCTCGCGGGCCGTGCCCGGCTACGACGTCCAGGTCATCAGCGACGGCGGCGGCGAGGCGAAGCGAGGCGAGATCGGCGCCATCGTGGTCAAGCTGCCGCTGCCGCCGGGCACGCTGCCGACGTTGTGGCAGGCCGACCAGCGCTATGTCGATTCCTACCTCGCCGACTACCCCGGCTACTACAAGACCGGCGACGCCGGCTACATCGACGAGGACGGCTACATCTACGTGATGGCGCGGATCGACGACGTCATCAACGTCGCCGGCCACCGCCTTTCGACGGGGGCGATGGAGGAGGTGCTGTCGGGCCACCGGGACGTCGCCGAGTGCGCCGTCATCGGCGTCGCCGACCAGCTCAAGGGCCAGGTGCCGGTCGGCTTTCTCGTGCTCAAGGCCGGCGTCAACCGGCCGCACGGCGAGATCGCGGCCGAAACCGTCAAAATGGTGCGGGACCAGATCGGCCCGGTTGCGGCCTTCCGCACGGCGGTCGTCGTCGACCGCCTGCCGAAGACCCGCTCGGGCAAGATTCTCCGCGGCACCATGGTCAAGATCGCCGACGCGGAAGCCTTCAAGACCCCCGCGACCATCGACGATCCGGCCATCCTCGACGAGATCGCCGAGGCGCTGCGCGGTGCCGGCTATGCCGGGGCGGCGTCCTAGGTCGGTCCGCCGCAACCCTGCCGCTCGAATGTCGCCGAACGACCATGGCGGCGCCTTCCGGGCGCCGTCGTGGCCGGCGAACTTTGCCTCCGCTCCCGCGTTGAGGGGATGGAGGACCGTGCCATGGGATCGCTGCTGCGCTTCGCTCTCGTCGTTGGCGGCCTGCCGTTGGCCCTGCTGATCGCCATGACCGTGCTGTCCGACGGGGCCCCGTTCCGTCCCTTTGCCGACCCGGCGAACCAGTTTCCTGCGACAGGCCCGGGCGCCGCGCCACCGTCTCCTGGCGCGGTGAGGGTCGCCGCGCCCGCGCGTCCCTGAGCCGGCCACGGGTTGACACGATTGCCCGCTCCCCCCATTTGAGTGAGGACGGCGGCGGCCAAGGGGCGCCGCCCGTTACGGGGGCCGCAAGGACCCGGAAAACCCCGTCGGAAGCGTCCGACACGCCTCCGGCGGGCCTGACTCGCTCGTGGGAGGGGTTTGGAATGTCCCGTCTGTCGCTGCTCAACAGCCCCCTGCTGCTCGGTTTCGACGAGTTCGAGCGTACGCTGGAGCGTATCGCCAAGTCCTCGGCCGACGGCTATCCGCCCTACAACATCGAGCAGGTCGGCGACGACCGCCTGCGCATCACGCTGGCGGTGGCCGGCTTCGACATGGGCGACCTCGACATCCAGATCGAGGACAACCAGTTGCTCATCCGCGGCAAGCAGGCCGACGACGGCGTCGAGCGCATTTACCTGCACCGCGGCATCGCCACGCGGCAGTTCCAGCGCTCCTTCGTGCTCGCCGAAGGCATAGAAGTTGCAGGCGCTACTCTGGACAACGGCCTGCTGCACGTCGATCTGGTGCGGCCGAAGCCGCAGAAGAATGTCCGCTCGGTCCGCATACAGCCGGCGGGCGGCAGCGGGCGGAAGACGATCGACGCGAAGGCGGGCGATTGAAGGCAGACGGGTCGCCGCTCCGGGGCCCGGCAAACAGGAGGCCGTTCGTCATGAAGGCCGAGAACGAGACAGCGAACGACAGCAAGCGGCTCGAACAGGGCGAGTTCCTCGCCCTCGGGCTCGACAAGATCGCGTATGTGAAGCCCAAGCAGGTCGGCGAACGCATGCTCTATGCGATCCATTCCGCCGACGGCAGCGAGGTCGGCGTCGCCGAGGAGCGTGCGCTGGCCTTTGCGGCCATCATCCAGCACGACCTGGCGCCGCTGAGCGTCCACTGAGGCCGGCAGCGGGCCGCTGCCGGGTCGTTCAGCTCGCCGCGGCGCGGGCGCGCGGAGTTTCGACGCTGCTGGAACCGTTGCCGCTCTGCGTCAGCAGCGCGTAGATCGCGTCGCGGCTGTCCGAACCACGCAGCTTGTCGCAGGTCGCCGGGTCGCGCAGCAGGCGCGACACCCGGGCCAGCGCCTTGAGATGATCGGCGCCGGCGCCTTCCGGGGCCAGCAGCACGAACAGCAGGTCGACCGGCCGGTCGTCGACGGAGTCGAAGTCGATCGGCTGGGCGACACGGGCGAAGACGCCATACAGGCGATCGAGGCTGGCCAGCTTGCCGTGCGGAATGGCAACCCCGCCGCCGACCCCGGTGGAGCCGAGGCGTTCGCGCTCGAGCAGCACTTCGAAGATCGCGCGCTCGTCCTCGCCGGTGACGTCGGCAGCGACGCGCGCCAGTTCCTGGAGCGCCTGCTTCTTGCTCGTCGCCCGGAGTTTGGCGACTACCGCGCCCGGCGCCAGAATTTCATCGATATCCATGTCCGTCCCGCTATCCGTTCGACGGGTCGATCCAGCCGATGTTTCCGTCCGGCCGGCGGTACACGACATTCAGCGTGCCCGTTCCGGCGTTGCGGAACATCAACGCGGGCGAATCCTCCAGATCGAGGCGCATGACCGCTTCGGACACCGACATGGAGTCGATGGCGAGCGACTGCTCCGCGATGACGACCGGGGCATCTCCCCCTTCGGCACCGGCTCCCGTCGCCTGAACGGGTTCGCTCGCCGGGCCGGCCAAGACGTACTGTTGCGCGGGCGTTGCCGCACCGCCGCCGCGCGGATTGTGATCGCGCAGCCGCCGCTTGTGGCGGCGCAGGCGCTTGGCGAGATGCGCGGCCGCGATGTCGAAGGCCGTATAGGCATCGTCCGCCGTATCGTGACCCTGCACCTTGATGCCGCGCGCGATGTGCACGGCGACGTCGGCGCGGAACAGGTGCCCCTCGCGCGACATCACCACGGCGGCCTCGATGGCCGTGCCGAAATATTTGTCGACGATGCCGTCGAGCGACTCGCCAATGTGGCTGCGCAGCGAATCGCCAACGTCGATCTGCTTGCCGGTAACTGTGATCTGCATGTGCCTCGAAAGGACCCGAACCCGTGTCCCACCTGGCGCGCCCGCCGACGCTTCGCCGGCGCGGCCGTGCCTGTCGTTGCGGTCCGGCCAGACGGACCTTCATTCAGCCGCCTACCGGACGGCTCACATTCAGCGGCCGGGACATTAGGCGCGGCCCCCGGCGCTGTCAACGATAACCCGGGCCGATATATGCCCTCGAAATCGGCATTTAACCTATTGATATATAATCATATTCCCAACTGATGCGCTTTCTGGCGGCGGCGCTGGACCGACGACGGGATACGCAGCGACTCACGATACTTGGCGACCGTTCGCCGGGCGATGTCGACGCCGTCGCCGCGCAGGATGTCGACGATGCGGTCGTCCGAGAGTACGTCGTCGGCCTTCTCCGCGTCGATCAGCAGGCGGATGCGATGGCGTACCGCTTCGGCGGAAACGGCGTCGCCGCCGTCGGCCGCGGCGATGGCGCTGGTGAAGAAATACTTGAGCTCGAAGATGCCGCGCGGCGTGGCGATATACTTATTGGTCGTCACGCGGCTGACCGTCGATTCGTGCATGCCGATCGCCTCGGCGATATCGCGCAGTACCAGCGGCCGCAGGTGCTGCACGCCCTTGTGGAAGAACATCGCCTGCTGGCGCACGATCTCGCGCGCGACCTTCAGGATGGTCGTCGCCCGCTGGTCGAGCGCGCGCACGAGCCAGTTCGCGGCCTGCAGGCGCTCGCCGATGAATTCCTTCTCCGCGCGCGTACCGCTGCGTCCGGCGACTTCCGCCCAGTAGCGCGTATTGACGAGCACGCGCGGCAACGTTTCGGGATTCAATTCGATGAGCCAGCCGCCGTCGGCCTGAGGACGCATCAGCACATCCGGCACGACGTACTGGACCGCATCGTGCTCGAACGAACCGCCCGGACGCGGATCGAGGCGCTTCAGTTCGCCGATCATGTCGGCGAGATCCTCGGCGTTCACCCCGCACACGCGCAGCAGCGACGTGCGCTCGTGGCGCGCCAGCATATCGAGGTTATCCAGAAGCGCCTGCATCGCCGGATCGAGACGGTTCCGGTCGGCGAGTTGCAGGGCGAAGCATTCGGCGAGCGACCGGGCGAACACGCCGGGGGGATCGAAGCGCTGCAGGCGAGCCAGCACCGCGTCGATGCGCGCGCGCGAGGCGCCCAGGGCCTGCGCCGCCTCGTCGAGGTCGGCACGCAGATAGCCGGCCTCGTCGACAAGGTCGATCAGGTGGCTGCCGATCAGCCGATCCGCCGGATCCGTGAGGTCGAGGGCGAGCTGGCCGAGAAGGTGGTCGCGAAGCGAAGTCGCCGTCGACAGCGTGTCGGCGATCTCCCCTTCGCCGTCGCTGAAGTCGGCGCGGCCGCCGGAGCCCCAGCTCTCGAAGGCGCCGTCGCCGCTGCCCGGGTCGGGCGCCGTTGCCGCGCGTCCGGGCCCGTCATCCTCCCAGACATCGCGCCAGTCCGTATCGAGAGGGCTGTCGTTTTCGGCCGGCAGGGTATCGCCGGCCGCCCGTTCGCTGGTATCGGCCGTGGTCGTGGCAGGGGCATCCGCGTCGCCCTGGCCAGCGTCAGCGACGGCGGTCTCGTTGTCCGACGCGTCGCCACGCTCGAGCAGGGGGTTCTGCTCGAGTTCCTGCTCGACATACGCCGCAAGCTCCTGGTGGGAGAGTTGCAACAGCCGGATGGCCTGCTGCAATTGCGGCGTCATGACGAGCGCCTGCGTCTGGCGCAGGTCCTGACGCATCGACAGGGCCATGGCTAAGTGCCTTTAAAGGCTGAACCTTTCGCCAAGGTAAACGCGTCGGACATCCTCATGGGCGACGATCTCCGACGGGCGCCCGCTCATCAGGACGGTGCCCTCATGCAAAATATAGGCCCGATCGACGATGTCCAGCGTTTCCCGGACATTGTGATCGGTTATCAGCACGCCAATACCCCGGTCCTTGAGATGGCTCACCAGATCGCGAATATCCGACAGGGCTATGGGATCGATGCCGGCCAGCGGCTCGTCGAGCAGCACGAACTGGGGCTGGGCCGCGAGTGTTCGGGCGATCTCGACCCGGCGCCGCTCGCCGCCCGACAGCGCGAGCGCGGGTGCCCGGCGCAGATGGGTAATGGAAAATTCAGCCAGCAGGTCGTCGAGCAGGGCTTCGCGACGGTCGCGCTCGGGCTCCACCACCTCGAGGATCGAGCGGACATTCTGTTCGACCGTCAGGCCGCGGAAGATCGAAGGCTCCTGCGGCAGGTAGCCGATGCCCAGCCGCGCGCGGCGGTACATCGGCAGATCCGTGATGTCGTGGCCATTGAGCAGGATGGTGCCCGTGTCGGGCGCCAGCAGGCCGGTAATCAGATAGAAGGTCGTGGTCTTGCCGGCGCCGTTGGGTCCGAGAAGGCCAACGGCCTCGCCGCGCTGGACATCGATGCTGACATCGCGGACGACCGGCCGTTTGCGGAAGCGCCGGCCGAGATTGCGGACGACGAGCGCACTCTCCGCCACCAGACGCGGCCCGGCCGTCGGCTCGGCAGGCGGGCGGTTGGTGGCCGGCGGGCGCTGTCGATCGGGCATGTCACCTCGCGATTGTGGCGCGCCTCAACGCGCCGTGGGGGGAACCGTAGCCGCCGGCGGAGGTTGGCCCGGAACGAGCAGGCCCTGTACCCGACCGCCCCCCGGTCCGCCGCCACCCAGCAGGCGACTCACGCCCGTCTCAAGGTTAACCTCCGCCCGCTCGCCGTTCAATTGCGTGTCCGCCCGGGTGATCCTGACATTGCCGTCGAGGCGTACGATGCCCGTCCGCAGGTCGTAGTCGCCGTGGTCGGCGAAGACGATGTCGGTCGCGGTATCGATGCGGACATTGCCGAACGCCTCCATCCGGCGCATCTCCGAACCACCGCCGGCATTGGCCGGAATGTCGACGAAATGGCCGACCAGAACGTCGGCGCGCACGCGACGGTCCTGGCGTACGGCCACGGCGTCGCCGCGGGCAACGGCGTAGCGCCTGGCCTCGTGGTACTCGATCGCCTGGTTCGCCGTCACCGTGTCCTCGGCGGTCTTGAGACTGACCGAGCGACCGCTGACGACGAGGACCGAACCCAGCACGTCGTAGACCGCATGGTCGCCCGTCGCGATCTCGCGCGGCGAGGTAATCCGGACGTTTCCGTCGGCATCGAGCCGGTAGATCTGGTTTCGCCCGTCGCCGGTCGGCCGGTAGTGCGCGGTCAGCGTATCGGCATCGACCTTGCGATCGCCCTGCGTGGCGCGGGCATTGCCGCGGGCGATGTAGAGCTGGTTGCCGCGCTGCCACTCGATACCCTGATCGGCCTCGATCTCGATCGGCTGGTCGCCCGTGGTGATGCCGAGCGACTGCGCCCCTGCGAGGGCCGGCAACAGCGCCAGTATCAGTGCGGTGATGGCGGCGAGGCGCATCAGCCACCACCCGCCGTGACGGTCATCCGCGCGCGTCCGGTAAACAGCACGCGTTCGCCTCCGTCGATGACGCGAAAGCCCTCCGATGTCAGCACGCCGGCCGGGCCCTGGCCCTGAACGGGCGCGTCGCCGGCTGCCGTGTTGTCGGTCAGGTCGATCCGCGCCGAGGTGGTGACGAACTCGGCGCCCTCGTCGTGGAACAGGCTTACCTCGCCGGACAGCCACAGAACCTGGGCTTCCTTCTCGTACAGGCCGCTTTGTGCCGTGAGCGCCAGCCAGCTGCCGTCGAGCAGCGTGATGTCGTACTTGGGCTGGGTCAGGGCGTAGAGCTCGCGCCCGTCGTTGCTGTCGACCTGCGTGCCGGAGTCGGCGGTGATCTGGTAGGGCCGACGCTGCTCGTCGAGGCCGAGCAGGCGCGGGTTGAGAACCTGCGGACGGGCGCCGCCCGCCGGACCGACCACCGGCAGTTCCAGCCTCAGCCGTTCGAGGTCGGGCACGATATATGGCCAGGCGGCGATGATCACGAGGATCGCTATCGCCGCGCCCGGCAATGCCACCTTGAGCAGGGCGACGAGACGCGAGCGGCGGAAGCGCGCCGCGGCCGGACGGCCGGGGACCGGCAGGCCGCCAAGTCGGCCGCGCCGTACTCCCGCCTCGATGCCGCCGTTGCCGGTCGCACGGTCCGTGCCGGTATCCGGGCTGACGACGTCACCGGTCATCGGTCAGGCCACGCCCGCCCGCAGCAGATCGTGGATGTGGATGATGCCGACCGGTTCCGTGGTGCCGTCGCGGACGACGAACAGGCTGGTGATCTGGCGGGCGTTCATCAGTCCGAGCGCCTCGCTGGCCAGCGCGGTGGCGCGGATGGTCTGCGGCCGCGACGTCATGACGGCGCCGGCGCGGCGTTGCAGCAGATCGGGCACCATGTTGCGGCGCAGATCGCCGTCGGTGACGATGCCGGTCAGCCGGCCCTCGCCATCGACGATGCCGACGCAGCCGAAACGGCGCGTGGTCATGACCAGAATGGCGTCGGCCATCGCGGTGTCCGGCCCGGCGAGCGGCAGCTCGGCGCCGCCATGCATGAGGTCGCCGACGCGCAGCAGCCGGTTGCCCAGGCGCCCGCCGGGATGCAGCACCTGGAAATCCTCGGCCGTGAAGCCGCGGCGCTCGAGCAATGCAATGGCGAGCGCGTCGCCCAGGGCGAGCATGGCCGTGGTCGAGGTCGTCGGCGCGAGACCGAGCGGGCACGCCTCGGGCGTGGCCGGCAGGACAAGCGTCACGCGGGCGACCTGCCCGAGCGTGGAATCGGCGCGGCTCGTGATCGCCACCAGCGGCACGTCGAAGCGCGCGCAGTAGTCGAGCAGATCGCCGAGTTCGGCCGTCTCCCCGGAATTGGACAGCGCCAGCACGGCATCCTTGCGCGCCGCGATCATGCCGAGGTCGCCGTGGCTCGCCTCGCCGGGATGCACGTACTGCGCGGGGCTGCCGGTCGACGCCATCGTCGACGCGATCTTGCGGGCGATGTGGCCGCTCTTGCCCATGCCGGTGACGATCACGCGCCCGGTGACGGCCGCCAGCGTGTCGACCGCCAGCGCGAAGCGTCCATCGAGGCCGGCCGAAATCGCGCCCAGCGCCTCGGCCTCCAGCCGCAGCACGCGGCGCGCGGCCGCGAGGTCGCGGTCGGTCACTTCGGCGTCGGGTGCTGCTGCGGGCGAGGCGGCGCTCATGGGGCGGTCCCTGCGGTCGCGGTGGTCCGCCTCAGGTGCGGGCCAAGCGCCACGGATTCAAGGAAATTCAGTATGAGTCCACGGATTTGGCCGGTCAACGACCGCCGCCGGATCAGCTATGCGCGAAAATGTCTTCCTCGGCCCAGCCGGCCAGATCGAGGGCGGCCCGGGTCGGCAGGAAGTCGAAGCAGGACTGGGCCAGCGCGGTCCGACCGTGGCGGGCCAGCATGGCTTCCAGCCGGCTCTTCAGATCGTGCAGGAACAGGACGTCGGAGGCGGCGTATTCGAGCTGCTGGTCCGTCAGCTTCGACGCCCCCCAGTCCGACGACTGCTGCTGTTTCGACAGATCGATGCCGAGCAGCTCCTTGCACAGATCCTTGAGGCCGTGGCGGTCGGTATAGGTGCGCACCAGCCGCGAGGCGATCTTGGTGCACCAGACCGGCTGCGTGACGACGCCGAGGTCGCGCTGGAGCATGGCGATGTCGAAGCGCGCGAAATGGAACAGCTTGACCACGCCGGGGTCGGCCAGCAGCGCCGTCAGCCGGGGCGCCGCATAGGGGGCGGACGCGGCGACGTCGAACTTCACGAGATGGGCGATGCCTTCGCCGGGCGAGAGCTGCACCAGTGCCAGGCGGTCGCGCGCCAGGCTCAGACCCATGGTTTCCGTATCGATGGCGACGGTCTTGCCGAGATCGAGGCCGGCGGGCAGATCGCCGTGATGCAGGGTGATGTCCAAGGGCGCGTATCCGCGGCGGGGGCTCGGCCGACCGTTACGCGCCGCGGCGCGCGCCTGTCAACCGCGGGTGCTTGGCAGTCCCGCGCGGGCGGGGCTATACACGGCCGGCGGCAGCGAGTGCGGGGATGACATGCGGCTCGGGCGGGTGACGGTGTTCGGCGGTTCCGGCTTCATCGGCCGGTACGTCGTCGAGCGCCTCGCGGATCGCGACGCGGTCGTGGCCGTGGCGGTTCGCGATGTCGAAGGCGCGAAATTCCTGCGGACGCTCGGCCAGGTCGGGCAGGTCGCGCCGGTGCCTTGCGCCGTGCAGTACGAGGAGTCGGTGGCTGCGGCCGTCGCCGGGTCCGACGCCGTGATCAATCTCGTCGGCATCCTCGCCCAGCGAGGCAGCCAGACCTTCAGGGCGCTGCACGAGCGCGCCCCGGGGACCATCGCGCGCGCCGCCGCCGCGGCGGGCGTGAAGCGCCTGGTCCATGTGTCCGCCCTCGGTGCCGACCCGGAAGGCCCGTCGAAATACGCCCGCAGCAAGGCGGCGGGCGAGGCGGCCGTGCGCGCCGCCTTCCCGCAGGCGACGATCCTGCGCCCGTCGCTGGTGTTCGGGCCGGAGGACGGCTTCTTCAACATGCTGGGCGGGCTCGCCCGCCTGTCGCCGGTGCTGCCGCTCTACAACTGGGGCCGCACGCGCTTCCAGCCGGTCTGGGTGGGTGACGTGGCCGCAGCCGCCATGGCGGCGCTCGACCGGGCCGACGCTCCGGGCGCGACGTGGGAACTGGGCGGTCCGCGCGTCTGGACCTTCGCCGACCTCGCCCGCTTCGTCCTCGCGGAAACCCGGCGGCGCCAGCTTCTGGTGCCCCTGCCCTGGCAGGCGGGCATTCCGCCGGCGCTGGTCCTGGGGCTGCTGCCGAAGCCGCCGCTCACCCTCGATCAGCTGCACCAGCTGCGTGCCGACAGCGTGGTGGGCGAAGGCGCGTTCGGCCTGCCCGAACTCGGTATCCGTCCGATGGCGGTCGAGGCGATCGTGCCGCAATACCTCGCCCGCTACCGTCGCGGCGGGCGTCTCGGCCGCATGGCCGAGGCCTGAGGGTCTAGATCACCCCGTAGACCCAGAGCAGCAGGCCGCCGCCGAGCAGGACGCGCCAGACGACGAACACGCCGAAGGTGGCGTGGCGCAGCAGCGACATCATCGCCCAGATCGACGCCAGCGCCGCCGCGAAGGCCAATGCCGCGGCGAAGAGGGCGTTGCGGCCGAGATCGAAGTCGCCCGACTTGTAGATTTCGAGCGCCACCAGCGTGCCGGCGCCGAGGATCGCCGGGATGGACAGGAGCATCGAGAACCGCGCCGCCTCGGTGCGTTCGTAGCCGAGCAGGCGCGCGGCCGTCATGGTGATACCCGAACGGCTGGTGCCCGGAATCAGCGCCAGGACCTGGGCCGCGCCGATGAACAGCGCTTGCCCCCAGCGCATGTGCTCGATGCGCAAGATGGTCATGCCGGCGCGGTCGACGACCCACAGGACGAGGCCGAACCCGAGCGTCGCCCAGCCGATGACCGTGAGCGAGCGCAACGCGTCGCCGACCATGTCCTTGGCGAGATAGCCGGCGGCGATCAGCGGCAAGGTTCCGATCAGCAGATGCAGGGCCAGCCGGGCATTCTCCGTGCGCCGGCCGCTGACAAGCTGGCCCGTGCCGACGATGGAACGGAAGACGTCGCGCCAGAAATAGAGCAGCACCGCACCGAGCGTGCCGACATGCACGGCGATGTCGATGTCGAGCCCCTGGTCGGGCAGTTCGAGGACGTGCGGCACCAGCGCCAGATGGCCGCTCGAACTGACGGGCAGGAACTCGGTGATGCCCTGGACCAGCGCCAGGACGATGTAGTGGTAAAGCGGCATGCCGACCCACGGGCTCCGCGCGGGCGGCCGGGATGGCCGCAGCGGACGTTCTACCAGCGCCGCGCGCGTCGCCGCCAACGCCTCTATGGTCGCATATCGGTACGAATTATTGGCCGGCCTGCCATATCCATGCGCCTCCGGGGCCATCGCCCATGGGTCAGTGGGCCTTAATTAGTCAACATGTATTCCCTATTAGGCCGATTTCGCTCGCGCGAGGTCGCACCCTCGGGTATAGAGGTGCTGCCGATGCATTGCCGTCGGCGGCGGGCCGGGCATCCCGAGGGGGTGATGTCAGGGTCCGCAGCGTCCTTGGAAACCGTTCGTGTGTCGCGGCGTCGACGGCCCGGGTGCGTCGATCGCTCTTCTCTGTCCGGCCGGCTGGCCGCGGCGGAGCGTCGGCGTCGCCGGGAAGGGGTAGGAGTTCGATGAGCGGCCAGATGCTCAAATTCGTCGAGCGGTCCCGCGAGATGCCGGACAAGGAACTGCCGGCGGCGCGGCGGCGGCACTGGGATGAAATCTACCAGCGCTTCGCCACGGACAAGGCGGCGTCGCAGGCCGGGCGCTGCTCGCAATGCGGCGTGCCGTTCTGCCAGGTGCATTGCCCGCTCCACAACAACATCCCCGACTGGCTTCAGCTCACAGCCGAGGGCCGCCTCGAAGAGGCGTACGAAGTCTCCGCCGCGACCAACACCTTCCCGGAAGTGTGCGGCCGCATCTGTCCGCAGGATCGCCTGTGCGAGGGCAACTGCGTCATCGAGCAGGCCGGGCACGGCACCGTCACCATCGGCGCCATCGAGACCTACATCACGGAAACCGCCTTCGAGAACGGCTGGGTGCGGCCGATCCGGCCTTCGACGGAGCGCCCGGACTCGATCGGCATCATCGGCGCCGGTCCGGCCGGCCTCGCCGCCGCTGACCGGCTGCGGCGGCGCGGCTATCAGGTGCATGTCTACGATCGCTACGACCGCGCCGGCGGCCTGCTGATCTACGGCATCCCCTCGTTCAAGCTCGAGAAGCCGATCGTGCTGCGGCGCTGGCAGCAGCTCGTCGACAGCGGTGTCGTCTTCCACCTCGACTGCGCCGTCGGCCGCGACATCTCCTTCGCCGAGCTGCGGACGCGACATGCGGCCGTGCTCATCGCCACCGGCGTCTACAAGGCGCGCGACATGGAGGCGCCGGGCGTCGGCCTCGGCAACATCTTCCAGGCGATGGACTACCTGACCGCGTCCAACCGCATGGGGCTCGGCGACGACGTGCCGCTCTTCGCCGACGGCACGCTGAATGCGGCGGGAAAGCATGTCGTGGTGATCGGCGGCGGCGACACGGCGATGGACTGCGTGCGCACCGCCGTGCGCCAGGGCGCGAAGTCGGTGAAATGCCTCTACCGCCGCGACCGCCAGAACATGCCCGGTTCGCAGCGCGAGGTGCAGCACGCCGAGGAGGAGGGCGTCGAGTTCGTCTGGCAGGCGGCGCCGGAAGCGTTTACCGGCGACCGGGTGGTCAAGGGCGTGCGCGCCCATCGCATGCGCCTCGCCGAGCCCGACGCGACCGGCCGGCAGCGACCCGAGATCCTCCCCGGCTCGACCTTCACGCTCAAGGCCGACATGGTCATCCGCGCCCTCGGCTTCGACGCCGAGGACCTGCCGGCGGCCTTCGGCGAGAAGGGTCTCGAGGTGACGCGCTGGGGCACGGTCAGGGCCGCCTTCGGCAGCGGCGCGACGTCGCTGCCGGGCGTCTACGCGGCCGGCGACATCGTGCGCGGGGCCAGCCTCGTCGTCTGGGCGATCCGCGACGGGCGCGACGCCGCCGACGCCATCCATGACGACATCGTCCGGCGCACCGTCAGCGCCGCCGCCGAGTGAGGTTCGCCATGACCGACCATGACACCGCCGGGCGCTTCATCGCCGACTGGCAGGCGAATGCCGCGAAGCTGCAGGCCGCCGGCGTGTGGTCGCCGGAGATGGAGCACGATGCCTGCGGTGTCGGCCTCGTCGCCGCCATCGACGGCAAGCCGCGCCGCGAGGTCGTGACCGCCGGCATCGCAGCGCTGTCGGCGCTGTGGCACCGTGGCGCGGTCGACGCCGACGGCAAGACCGGCGATGGCGCCGGCATCCACGTCCAGATTCCGCAGGACTTCTTCAAGGAGCACATCCGCGCCACCGGCCACGAGCCGCTGGCCGGGCGCCTCGCCATCGGCATGGTGTTCCTGCCGCGCACCGACCTCGAGGCGCAGGAGCGCTGCCGCACCATCGTCGAGGCGGAGATCCTGCACTACGGCCACATGCTCTACGGCTGGCGGCAGGTGCCGACCGACAACACTGTGACCGGCGATAAGGCCAACGCGACGCGCCCCGAAATCGAACAGGTGATGATCGCCAACAACCGCGGGGTGCCCGACCCGCAGTTCGAGCTCGACCTCTACATCGTCCGGCGGCGCATCGAGAAGCAGATCGCGGCCGAGGGCATCAAGGATTTCTACATCTGCTCGCTGTCGTGCCGCTCGGTCATCTACAAGGGGCTGTTCCTCGCCGAGCAGTTGACGACGTTCTATCCCGACCTGCTCGACGATCGCTTCATCTCGGCCTTCGCCATCTATCACCAGCGCTATTCGACCAACACGTTTCCGTCGTGGTCGCTGGCGCAGCCGTTCCGCGTCATCGCCCACAACGGCGAAATCAACACCCTGCGCGGCAACCGCAACTGGATGGCGGCGCACGAGCCGCGCATGGCCTCCGACAAGCTGGGCGAGGGCATCGCCGACGTCCTGCCGGTGATCCCGGCCGGCGCCTCGGACTCCGGTGCGCTCGACGCTGTCTTCGAGCTGATGGTGCGCGCCTCCGACCGCGACCTGCCGATGGTCAAGGCGCTGCTCATTCCCGACGCCTGGCACGACCGCAGCGACATGCCGCCGGCGCACCGCGCGCTGTTCTCCTACTGCGCCTCGGTGATGGAGCCGTGGGACGGGCCGGCCGCGATCTGCGGCTTCGGCGGGCGCTGGGTCGTCGCCGGCATGGACCGCAACGGCCTGCGGCCCCTGCGCTACGTCATCACGACGGACGGCATGCTGGTCGTCGGTTCCGAGACCGGCATGGTCCGGGTCGAGGAAGCGCGGGTCGTCGAGAAGGGGCGGGTAGGCCCGGGCGAGATGATCGCCGTCGACCTCAACGAGGGCGGGCTCTTTCACAACGGCGAGCTGCTCGACTCGCTGGCCGCGCGCCATCCCTACGAAAAGTGGGTCGAGCGCATCCGGCGCTTCGACGATCACCTGCCCGCCGTGCCCGCCGAGCAGCCGACATTGCAGCGCGACGACCTGCGCCGTCGCGCCGCACTCTACGGCTGGACGATGGAAGAAATGGAGCTGGTGCTCCAGCCGATGGGCGAGGACGGCAAGGAGCCGACAGGCTCCATGGGCGACGACACGCCCCTCGCCGTGCTGTCGGCGAAGTATCGCGGCCTGCACCATTTCTTCCGCCAGAACTTCGCGCAGGTGACCAACCCGCCGATCGACAGCCTGCGCGAGACGCGGGTGATGACGCTGGCGACGCGTCTGGCCAACCTCGGCAACGTGATGGAGGAGGACGCCCGGCAGCTCGACGTCCTGCTGCTGCGATCGCCGGTGCTCACCAATGGTGAGCACGCCGCACTGTGCAAACTGCTCGGCACGAGCGCTGCCGAGATCGACTGTACGTTCGACCCGTCGGGCGGCGACGGTGCCCTCACCGTTGCGCTCGACCGCATCCGCCGTCAGGCCGAGGACGCGGTGCGCGGCGGTGCCGAGCATGTCGTCCTGTCCGATGCCGGCGTCGGCCCTGGAGCCGCGCCGGTGCCGATGATCCTCGCCGCCGGCGGCGTGCACACGCATCTGGTGCGGCAGTCGCTGCGGACCTTCTGCTCAATTCACGTGCGGTCGGGCGAGTGCCTCGACGTGCACTACTTCGCCGTGCTGATCGGCGTCGGGGCGACGACCGTCAATGCCTGGCTGGCGCAGGAGGCGCTGGCCGACCGGCACGCGCGCGGCCTGTTCGGCGACCGCGCCTTCGCCGACGTGCTGGGCCGCTACAAGGCGGCGGTGAACGCCGGCCTTCTGAAGGTGATGTCCAAGATGGGCATCTCGGTCATTTCGTCCTATCGCGGCGGCCGCAATTTCGAGGCCGTCGGTCTCTCGCGCACGCTGGTGTCGGAGTTCTTCCCCGGCATGTCGAGCCGCATTTCCGGCATCGGCCTGCCCGGCATCGAGCGCAAGCTCGTCGAGATGCACCGCCACGCCTGGACGGACGACGTCGTACCGCTGCCGGTCGGCGGCTTCTACCGCTATCGTCGCGGCGGCGAGGCACACAGCTTCCATGGCCCGTCCATCCACACGCTGCAGACGGCAGTCGCTGCCGACAGCTTCAACACCTACCGGCGCTATCTCGAACAACTGCGCGACCTGCCGCCGATCAACCTGCGCGACCTGCTCGATTTCCGCGTGGCGACGGCGCCGGTCTCGGTCGACGAGGTCGAGTCGCTGACGCAGATCCGCAAGCGTCTGGTGGCGCCCGGGATTTCGCTCGGCGCCCTGTCGCCCGAGGCGCACGAGACCTTGTCGATCGCCATGAACCGCATCGGCGCGAAGTCGGACTCCGGCGAGGGCGGCGAGGATCCGGCCCGCTACAAGCCCAAGCCCAACGGCGACAATCCGTCGTCGGCGATCAAACAGATCGCCTCGGGCCGCTTCGGTGTCACGGCCGAGTATCTCAACAACTGCCGCGAGATCGAGATCAAGATCGCCCAGGGTGCCAAGCCCGGCGAGGGCGGCCAGCTGCCCGGCTTCAAGGTGTCGGGCATGATCGCGCGGCTGCGTCACTCGACCGAGGGCGTGACGCTGATCAGCCCGCCGCCGCACCACGACATCTATTCGATCGAGGATCTCGCCCAGCTCATCTACGACCTCAAGCAGATCAACCCCGACGCCAAGGTCTGCGTGAAGCTGGTGGCGCAGAGCGGCATCGGCACGGTGGCGGCCGGCGTCGCCAAGGCGCATGCCGACGTCATCCTGATCTCAGGCCATGCCGGCGGCACGGGCGCCTCGCCGCAGTCGTCGATCAAGTACGCCGGCCTGCCGTGGGAGCTGGGCCTGTCGGAAGTCCATCAGGTGCTGACGCTCAACCGGCTGCGCCACCGCGTGCGCTTGCGCACGGACGGCGGCATCAAGACCGGCCGCGACGTGGTGATGGCGGCGATGCTGGGGGCCGAGGAGTACGGCATCGGCACGGCGAGCCTCGTCGCCATGGGCTGCATCATGGTGCGGCAGTGCCACGCCAACACCTGCCCGGTCGGCGTCTGCTCGCAGGACGAACGGCTGCGCGCCAAGTTCACCGGTACGCCGGAGAAGGTGGTCAACCTGTTCACCTTCGTCGCCGAGGAAGTGCGCGAGATCCTCGCCTCGCTCGGCTTCCGCACCCTCGACGAGGTGATCGGACGGTCGGACCTGCTGCACCAGGTAAGCCGCGGCAATCCGTACCTCGACGACCTCGACCTCAATCCGATCCTCGTGCGGGCGGACGCCGGCGACTACGTCGCCCGATGCACGACCGCCTACAACGAGGTGTCGGAGACGCTCGACGCGCAGATGATCAACGACGCCGAGCCGCTGTTCCGCGACGGCGAGAAGATGCAGCTCGCCTACAACATCCGCAACACGCAGCGAGCCATCGGCGCGCGCATCAGCTCGCGCATCACCCGTCAGTTCGGCATGACCGGACTGGCACCGGGCCATGTGACGGCCCGCCTGCGCGGCTCGGCCGGCCAGTCGCTCGGCGCCTTCGCCGTGCAGGGGCTGAAACTGGAAGTGCTGGGCGACGCCAACGACTACACCGGCAAGGGTCTGTCGGGCGCCACCATCATGGTGCGGCCGCCGACCTCGTCGACGCTGCGCACCAACGACAACGTCATCATCGGCAACGTCGCCTTGTACGGCGCCACGGCCGGCAAGCTGTTCGCCGCCGGCCGTGCGGGCGACCGCTTCTGCGTGCGCAATTCGGGCGCGCAGGCGGTGGTCGAGGGCTGCGGCTCCAACGGCTGCGAGTACATGACCGGTGGTGTCGCCGTCATTCTCGGCCCGGTCGGCGACAATTTCGGTGCGGGCATGACCGGCGGCATGGCCTTCGTCTACGACCCCGACGAGCGCTTCGCCGTCCGCGCGAACGCGGACTCGATCGTCTGGCACCACGTCGAGGTGGCGCACTGGGAAGGTGTGCTGCGCGGTCTCGTCGCCCAGCATGCCCACGAGACCCACTCGGCCTATGCCCGCCGCATCCTCGACGACTGGGACCGCGAGGTGCCGAAGTTCTGGCAGGTGGTGCCGAAGGACATGCTCGGCCGGCTGGAACACCCGGCGCGGATGGCCGAAGCCGCAGCGGTGCCAGCCGAGTAGCCGCCCGTTCGTCCCGCGCCGCGTCGGGGGCCTCCATTGCTCCCGCGCGCGGCGGCGGGCTAGCCTCCGGCGTCCCCGTCGCCGGAGCACGCCTCATGACCGCCGACCTCGCCCCGCGCATCGCCGAACTGGCGCAGCAGATCGACCCGCAGCAGCGCGCGGCCAATGCCCGCAACGCCGAGCTGGCGAAGGCGCTGGGCGGCGGCACGACCGTTGCCGAGCTGCGCGAACTCTACGCCAGGGGGCGCGTCTGGTGGCACGAGGGCGGTGCCCGCATGGCCGAACAGCGCGATCTGACGATTCCCGGTCTCTACGGCCCGGTCGCCGCGCGCCTTTACAAGCCGGTGGCCGCCGCCGGCCTGCCCGTCTTCGTCTTTCTCCACGGCGGCGGCTACCGCATCGGCTGGCCCGCCGCCAACGACCGCGAGATGCGCGAGATCGCGGCGCGCTGGGGCGGTGCGGTGCTGTCGCTCGACTACGTGCATGTGCCCGAGCATGTCTTTCCCGACGCCGTGCTCGAGACGGCGGCGGTGTTCGAGTGGCTCGGCGCCAATGCCGGGACCCTCGGCCTCGACCCGGCGCGCATCGCCTTCGGCGGCGCCTCGGCCGGCGGTTCCGTGTCGATGGGCGCGGCGATCGAGTTGCGCGGCCGCCGTCCCGGCCTGCTCAAGGCCGGCTGCCTGCTCTACTCCTGCCTGGACGACACGCTCGACGACGAGGCGATGCGCCTCTTCGGCAATGGCGAGTTCTTCCTGACGCGCGACTACTGCGGCCAGATCTTCGACAGCTACGTGCCCGACCGGGCCAAGCGCGGCGACCCGCGCGCCTTTGCCTGCAAGCTCGACGATTTTGCCGGCCTGCCGCCGCTGTTCGTCGCCCCGGCCGAGTTCGACCCGCTGACCGGCGGTGCCGAGCGCTTCGCGGCCAAGCTCGCGGCGGCGGGGCACCCGCACCGCCTCAAGGTCTATCCGAAGGTGCTGCATGCCTTCTTCGGCTATTCGCGCATGATGGACCGCGCCAACGAGCTGATCGGCGACGTCGCGGCCTTCCTGTCCGATACCGTCGGCCAGCGGTGACCGACGCGGGCACGGTGGTCTAGGCTCGGCCGGTCATGGCGCGCACCCTTTATCATCTCGTGCTTTGCCCGTTCGCGCGCAAGGTGCGCGTGGCGCTGGCGGAGAAGGGGCTGGAAGCCGTGCTGCGCGCCGAGAAGGTGTGGGAACGGCGCCCCGGCTTCCTCGCGCTCAACCCGGCCGGCGAGGTGCCGGTGCTGGTCGAGGACGACGAGACGGTCGTCGCCGATTCCACCGCCATCTGTGAATACCTCGACGAGCGCTACGAGGGCGCGAAGCTGGTGCCCGGCGACGCGAAGGCCCGCGCCGAGGTGCGTCGCGTGGCGCTGTGGTTCGATCTCAAGTTCTATCGCGAGGTCACGGTCAACCTCGTCGACGAGAAGGTGACCAAGCGCATGCTCGGCCTCGGCGCGCCCAACTCCACCGCCATCCGCGCCGGGCAGACCAATCTGGCGACGCATCTCGCCTACATCGCCTGGCTGTTCGAGCGGCGGCGCTGGCTCGGCGGCGACGAGTTCTCGCTGGCCGACATCGCGGCGGCGGCGCAGCTTTCCTGCGTCGACTACCTCGGCGACGTGCCGTGGGACGACTGCGAGCCGGCGCGCGACTGGTACGCCCGGGTCAAGTCGCGGCCGAGCTTCCGCGCGCTGCTGGCCGACCACATCCCCGGCGTGCCGCCGCCGCGGCATTACGCCGATCTCGACTTCTGAGCCGGCGCGGCGCCTCAGTTTCCGGCCAGTTCGAGCTGTTCGATGCCGCGGCGCGCGGCCTCGCCGGCCGGCGAGTCCGGGGCGATGGTGAGGACCCGCTTCCAGGCCTCGCGGGCGCCGACGCGGTCGCCGTCGGCGCGGCGGATCTTGCCGAGTTCGACCAGCGCCTCGGGATGGTCGGGGGCGACGGCGAGGGCGCGGGCGATGTCGTCGCGGGCGAGGTCGTAGGCCTCGACGAGGCGGTGCGCGGCGGCCTGCAGGACGAGGGCGTCGACGCGCTTCGGCGCCAGCGCCACGGCGCGGTTGAAGTCGTCGAGCGCGTCCCAGTAGCGCTCGGCATTGGCCAGCACCTCGCCACGGTCGAGCAGCAGGTCGACGTTGTCGGGGTCGAGGTGCAGCGCCTCGGTGGCGGTGGCGAAGGCGCGCGTCAGGCGGCCGGCGCCGAGCCAGGCGCGGGTGGCGAGGCCGACCACCTGGGCCCGCGCCTGGGGCGGGTAGGCGGCCATGTCGATGGCGAGAGTCTCAAGCCTTTCAGCGGCTTCGGCGAAGTGGCCGAGGCCGACCAGGGCCACGGCGACGCAGTGGCGGGCCTGCGGGCCGCCGCCCTCGTCGCGCCAGGCGATGGCGGCCTCGAAGCCGTTCTCCGGGTCCTGCTGGGCGAAACCGATGCATTGCCGGTAGGCCTCGTCGGCCGGCATTTCCGAGTAACGCTTTGATGGCGGCTGCGTTTTCGCCGCCGGCGGGGCGGCGGGGGTGCCGGGGGCGCGCTGCTGGGCGGCGGCCGGCAGGGCGACGGCGAGCGCCAGCAGGACGGCGGCGAAGCGGCGGAGGGCAGGGCGGGGCGGCATGGGACGGCTGGACTCCCGGGACGCTCCACACTTATCTGATCGTCCGCGCCGCGCAAAGGCATGGCGGCGAAAAGTACGGGGAATCAAGGGTGTCGGGCACGCTGTTCTGCTTCGGGATGGGCTACACGGCGCGCGCGCTGGCAAGCCGCCTGCGGCCGCGCGGCTGGACGGTGCGCGGCACGGCGCGCACGGCGGAGGGGCCGGATGTTGCCGCCTTCACGCGAGAAACCCCGCTGCCGGACCCGCAAAGGTCGCTGGCCGATGTCACCCACATGCTCGTTTCGGTGCCGCCCGACGACATGCGTCACGACGTCGACGCCATGCGTCATGACGTCGACGACCCCGTGATCGCCATGCATGGCGATGACATCGCCACGGCGGCGGCGTCGCTGCGCTGGATCGGCTATCTCTCGACCACGGGGGTCTACGGCGACCGCCAGGGCGGCATGGTCGACGAGACGACCGAGCCGCGCCCGTCCGGCGCGCGCGGCGCCCGCCGGGTGGCGGCCGAGGCGGCGTGGCGGGCGCTCGGCGAGCGGACGGGCGTGACGGTGGACGTCTTCCGGCTGGCCGGCATCTACGGGCCGGGGCGCAGCGCCTTCGATGCCCTGCGCGCGGGCCGGGCGCGGCGGCTGGTGCGGAAGGGGCAGGTGTTCTCGCGCATCCATGTCGACGACATCGCCGCCGTGCTCGACGCCGCGATGGCGCGGCCGGCGGCGGGCGGGCGCGTGTGGAACGTCTGCGACGACGAGCCGGCGCCGCCGGGCGACGTGATCGAATACGCCGCCCGGCTGCTGGGGATCGCGCCGCCGCCGGAGGAGCCGTTCGAGACGGCCACCGGCCTGTCGGAGATGGCGCGGAGCTTCTGGGCCGAGAACCGGCGGGTCTCGAACGCGCGCATCAAGGCCGGTCTGGGCGTGACCCTGCTGTACCCGACCTACCGCGAGGGCCTGGCGGCGATTTTGGCGGCGGAGCGTTCACCCTCTCCGCCCCCGGGGGCGGAGAGGGCAGGGTGAGGTGGGGGTGGCGCGAACGGCCGCCACCGCGCTTTCACTCCTCACCCCTTCCCTCTCCTCGCACGCGAGGAGAGGGGGATTGGCAGCGGGCGGTGGCCCGGCCTCGTCCTTCGACAGGCTCAGGATGAGGCCTATTGGTGAAGGCGGTGCCCGCCACACTGGGTCGGGATGAGGTCTACTGGGCAAGACTGGTTGAGCGTGAACACCATATTTCCCAGCGCTCCTCATCCTGAGCCTGTCGAAGGACGAGGAGCGCCGGCACTGGCGCGTGGCCGCGCGCCCGCGTCCGGTAGCACCCACCTCACCCCGCCCTCTCCCCCCTGAAGGGCGGAGAGGGAGATATGGCGGGGCGGCATGGATAACCCTCTCCGCCCCTGGGGGGAGAGGGTGGCGAGCGGGAGCGAGCCGGGTGAGGTGGGGCGGCGCAGACGGCCGCCACCGCGCGGTCACTCCTCACCCCGGCCCTCTCCTCGCACGCGAGGAGAGGGGGCGCGCGCTCAGCCCTGCGCCAGTTCGACCGCCGTGTCGCACAGCCGCGCGAGGTCGCGGGGGGTGGAGAGGCGGTGGTCGCCGTCCTTTACCAGCGTCAGCGTGGCGTCGGTGCTGGCGAGGCGGTCGAGCAGGCGTTGCGAGACCGGCCAGGGCACGTCGGGGTCGGCGGTGCCGTGGATGAGGCGGGCGGGGCAGGCGAGCGGGATGGGGGCGCGCAGCACGAGGTGGCGGTCGCCGTCCTCGACGAGGGCGTTTGTGATGGTGGTGGGCTCGTCGCTGTAGGCCGAGGGCAGGTCGAGGCGGCCGTCGCGGCGGATGGTTTCCATGCCCGCGGCGCCGAGCTGCTCGGGCAGCAGGTCGGCGGTGAAGTCGGGCGCGGCGGCGATGCCGACGAGGCCGCCCGCCTGCTGCGCGCCGCCGGCGCGGGCGAGCGCGAGGGCGACGAGGATCATGATCCAGCCGCCCATCGAGGAGCCGCACAGCACCAGCGGACCGCCCAGCCCCGGCACCGTGGCGCCGGCATGGCGGACGACGGCCAGCGCGTCCGCCGCCCAGCGGCCGATGGTGCCGTCGACGAAGCGGCCGCCGGATTGCCCGTGGCCGCTGTAGTCGAGGCGCAGGAAGGCGAGGCCGTCGGCGCGGGCGCGGTCCTCGAGGGCCAGCGCCTTCTGCCCGGTCATGTCGGACTTGAAGCCGCCGAGAAAAACGATACCCATGCGCCCGTCGCCGGGGCGGCGCGCCGGCGTGGCGTGGTATGCGAGGGGCGTGCCGTCGGCGGCGGCGGTGAAGGCCGGCGCGGTCGAGGAAGCGGGCGCGGTGGCGGGCGAAGGGGCGGGCGGCGTGGCGGAAGGGTCGGGCATGGCGGGTCCGGACGGGGCGGGGCCAGGGGCGGAGGCAGCGCCGGGAGCGGCGGCGGGCGACCGTAGCACGGCGGCCGGCGCCGTCGCCGCGCGCCCGGACGCCGGCGACGCCTGCAAGCCGCCGCTGGTCCTGCAGGTGCTGCCGGCGCTGGCGACCGGCGGCGGCGGCGTCGAGCGCGCGACGCTCGACATCGCCGCGGCGCTGACGGCGGCGGGGCGGCCGGGCATCGTCGCCTCTTCCGGCGGCGCGCTCGCCCGCGAGGTCGAGCGGCGCGGCGCGCGCCACATCACCCTGCCGCTCGCCAGCAAGAACCCGCTGACGGTGCTGGGCAACGTCGCGCCGCTGCGCCGCGTCATCGCCGAGTACGGCGTCGAGGTGGTGCACGCGCGCTCGCGCGCCCCGGCGTGGAGCGCGCTGCTGGCGGCGCGGCGCGAGGGCGTGCCCTTCGTCGCCACCTTCCACGGCACCTACAACTTCGCCCCCGGCCCGCTCGGCGCGCTCAAGCGCCGATACAACGCGGTGATGACGGCGGGCGACCGCGTCATCGCCAACTCGCGCTTCATCGCCGCGCATATCGGCGAGAACTACAAGGTGGCGGCGGACCGCATCCGCGTGGTGGCGCGCGGCATCGACACCGACAGCTTCGACGCCGGGCGCCTGTCGACGGCGCGCGTGGTGGCGCTGGCGACGGCGTGGCGCCTGCAGGACGGCGTGCCGGTGATCGTGCTGCCCGGCCGGCTGACGCGCTGGAAGGGCCAGGCGCTGCTGGTGGAGGCGCTGGCACGGCTGGCGGCGCGCCCGGACACGGCCGGGCGCGCGGAGCCGGGCGCGCCCGCCTTCCAGTGCCTGCTGGTCGGCGCCGACCAGGGCCGCGACGCCTACCGCGCCGAGATCGAGCGCGCCATCGAGGCGGCCGGCCTCGCCGGGCGCGTGCGCCTGACCGGCCACTGCGACGACATGCCGGCGGCCTACCGCCTCGCCGACGTGGTGGTCTCGGCCTCGACCGACCCCGAGGCCTTCGGCCGCGTCGTCGCCGAGGCGCAGGCGATGGGCCGCCCGGTGGTGGTGGCCGGCCACGGCGGCGCCGCCGAGCAGGTGATCGACGGGGTCACGGGCTTCCACTTCGCGCCGCGCGACCCCGAGGCGCTGGCCGAGGCGCTGGCCCGCGCCCTGTCGCTCGGCGCCGACGACCGCGCGCGGCTGGCCGCCAACGCCGCCGCCCATGTCCGCCGCCATTACACCACCGCCCGCATGTGCGCCGAGACGCTCGCCGTGTACCGCGAGGTGGCGGCGGCGAGGGACCGAGACGTTTGAACCCTCTCCGCTGGAGGGAACCCTCGCCGCCCCTGGGGGCGGAGAGGGCAGGGTGAGGTGGGGGATGGTGCGTTCACCCGCCTTGCCGCGCGCCCGCGTCCGGTAACGCCCACCTCACCCCGGCCCTCTCCCCCCTGAAGGGCGGAGAGGGAGAAATCGCGGGGCGAAGAGGGGAGGAGGACGAAAGGCGGCGCTGAACCAACCCTCTCCGCCCTTTGGGGGGAGAGGGTGGCGAGCGGGAGCGAGCCGGGTGAGGTGGGGCAGCGCGGACGGCCGCCATCGCGCGGTCACTCCTCGCCCCGGCCCTCTCCGCGCACGCGAGGAGAGGGAGGTTTCCCGTCGCCACGCGCGCCCCCGCGCGCTACAACGCCGCCGGCACGGGGGAACGATGGACGGCACAGCGCAGGGCAGGGCGACGCAGGCGACGGCGCCGGCCGGACAGCGCCCGCGCATCCTCGTCATCAAGCTCGGCGCGCTGGGCGACGTGGTGCAGGCGACGGGGCCGTTCGCGGCCATCCGCGCGCACCACCCCGGCGCCCACATCACGCTGCTGACCACGCCGCCCTGGGCCGACCTGCTGGCCATGAGCGGCTGGTTCGATGCCATCGACACCGGCGGGCGGCCGCGCCGGTTCAGCCGGCGCGAATGGGCCCGCCTGCTCGGCTTCCTCGCCCGCAACCGCTTCGACCGCGTCTACGATCTGCAGACGGCCGACCGCTCGACGCTGTATTTCTACCTCTCGGCCCTGCTGCACCCGCTCTCCGTGCCGCAGTGGAGCGGCATCGCGCGCCTCGGCTCGCACCGCCACGCCGACCGGGCGCGCGACCGCCTGCACACGATCGAGCGCCAGGCCGGGCAGCTCGCCGTCGCCGGCATCGACGCCGTGCCGCCGCCCTCGCTCGATTTCGTCACCGATGCGATGGCGAAGGGGCCGGCCGATTTCGGCCTCGCGGCGCCCTACGCGCTGCTCGCCGCCGGCGGCGCGCCGCACCGCCCGGACAAGCGCTGGCCGCTCGGAAACTGGACGCGGCTCGCCCGCGCGCTGGCGGCGCGGGGTGTGCAGCCGGTGCTGATCGGCACCAAGGCCGAGGCCCAGGCCAACGCCACCATCGCCGCCTTCTGCCCGGCGGCGCGCGACCTCAGCGGCGACACCACGCTGGCCGACCTCGTGCGGCTGGCGCGCGGGGCGCTTGTGGCCGTCGGCAACGACACCGGCCCGATGCACCTCGCCGCCGTCGCCGGCTGCCCTTGCGTGGTGCTCTACTCCAGCGCCTCCGACCCCGCCCTTTGCGCGCAGAGGGGGCCGAAGGTCACCATCCTGCGGCGCGAGAAGCTGGCCGAGTTGGGGGTGGAGGAGGTGATGGGGGCGGTGGAGGGGCTGGTGTCAGGGTGAATCGGGGCTGTCCTTTTGGTCTGTATCTGGAGCGCCCGGCGTGGCTGGTGTTTGCGCCTGTAGCGCCGGATCGAACGGCCCCTGCCGCGCTTCGACCGCGTCCATGTCTGCTCCACAGTTCCAGCAGTGCTTGCTCATGTAGAGATGCCGGGCGGCGTAGGCGCGGGCGGTCAGGGCGCCGAACCGGGCGCCGCAGTTCGGGCAGCGGAGCGAGCGCAGATAGACCAGATTAAGGCCCAGGAACAGCACGCCCCAGACGAGGAGAATCTCGAACATGTGCTCGCCACGGGCGATCATGGCGGTTATGAGCACGCCGATAATACACACCGCCCAGATCGCAATTCTGCCGGAGTCCGCGTCCGAGCGCGTGGTCATGCGGTCCCCTCCGCGATGCCGACCGCCATCCTAGAAGCCGCCGGCCGCGCCGTCCCGCTCCGGTAGCGCGCGAACGCGGGAATTGAATGCACTGTCACCGTAATTCAACTTTCAATTCCCATCATCATATTATAGTGACCGATGTGACCAGCTTTCTCAAAGACGTCTCGAAACACACTTAAATAGACCTCGACCATCGCATCGTCAGGCGCAATATACATGTCGTCGTGAACAGCGTGAGATCCATCGTTAATCCATGAAAACAACGACGCACACACCTGCTTTTCTTTTCCCTCGAATTTGTTGATAACGATATCTTTGTCCATGTTTCCCAACAACGTAAAGTATGTCTCCAGTATCCGCCTCAACGTATTCTGGATTGTAATTCGGGACCTCATTGGATTGAGTACTTCTGCCCAAAGTATCTCATAGGAGGTCCGGATTGGGTTGTGATCATAGTAAGATATTTCTGAGCGGCCGTCTTTTTTTCTTACTATCCAAAATGCTTCATCGGCGAGACACGTCTTGCGGCGCTTTGGATGGTAAGCAACTTCCTTGTGAAAATAAATGTTGTGTGTAAGAACGAATACCTGTTTTATTGGCGTAATTGCAGAGCGAGCTCTCTCGATTAGTCCTT
The DNA here is from genome assembly GCA_050246875.1 of Alphaproteobacteria bacterium. Classification (GTDB taxonomy): domain Bacteria; phylum Pseudomonadota; class Alphaproteobacteria; order UBA6615; family UBA6615; genus SHWB01. The sequence continues at coordinate 446,373 of JBFWVF010000002.1, forward strand.
TGATTAACGAACTCACGATGAACAGAACGTCGCTATCTAGACTGGAAACAGGGTCGTCGATCATGACAATTCTATTGTCTGTCACTCCACTCTCAGTAACGCTCCCTCCCGTGAGATAATAAAAATAGAGAAAGGTAACAAAATTCTTTTCTCCTTCGCTCAAGGTTTTCGTAGCATCTTGGCCATCCGCACGGACAATTCCGTACATACTATTATTGGGGCCTTCCGTTTTTAGTTTAAACCCCGAGAATCCAAACGAGGACAATATATTATTTATTGCGTTAACTGTAGGTTGAACGCTGGTGACTGTACGTTCTAACTCAACGATGCGTTTACGGGTCTCTATTACAGCCGCATTGCATGTATCTATTCCGTTATTCAGACCTTCGATAGCCTTTTCTACGGCAGACCTAGCTTGAATGGCGTCTTTCAGATCGGCATCCAACTCGTGCACAATATATTTCCAGATCTCCCCGATTAGCTTCTTTCGTTCAGACGAATAGTTTTTAACCAGTCCGTTATGCTTCGAAATGCTTCTGTTCGCTTCCGCGATCAAATTCTGTATCTCTTCGATTATTCCCTTGGTAGACACCAAAGATACTTTTAAACTAGGTTCATTCTTCTTCTTTTCGAGCAACAGAAAATTCTTGTCCAACTGCCCTGCAAGCTTGTCGGAAGCCGCAGTGAGTGCAACATTATTCATGTGCGTGCTGTTAAGAGCAAGAATATCGGCTACGTCGTCTTTGAGTGTGCGTGAGGCCTCGCGATACGAATCCAGAGTGGAGGCAATTGTATTTAGATCAGTCTCAAAAGCCGCGTCAAAATACTTTTCCAAATCGTGTTTAAGATTCACTGGCGTGGTTTGCTGGCAGAACGGGCAAATTGGGTGGCTTTTCGAAAAATATCCTTGCCCCTGTTTTACCCAATCACTGTTTCCTAGAGTGGATATGATGAAGGCCAAATCGACGTCTTCTTTCCCCATCACACGTTTCTGAAGAATTGCACTAGTCTCTGCGTCATGCGTCAACGTACCATCTATCGTCGGTATCGACGAGATTTCTACCAAAGCTTCGCCAAAAATTGTGGCTGATCGCGAAAGCAAATCGTCAAGGTCGCATAGTTCGTCCTTGTTTGAAGAAAACTCTTCGCAGAGTTTATTAAAAAAACTTGCCTTTGAGCCCCGGAATCTAGAAAAAGCGCCCTCAAAATTTTCATCATATCTGATTTTGGATGCCCAAAATTTATCACGGAACTTGATTTCTAAGTCGTGAAGCTCTGCCGTCTTTCCGCCATTTCCATCTTCTCCGCCCAGGGTGATACGTCGCTTACGAATCTCTTCTATCTGTTGCGTCTCATATAACTTGCGCTCAGTAATTTCTGCTATAGTATCATCTGATTTCTCTCCTAATGTAAATACGCCTTGCATCTGAGATTTGAAATTCCGCGAGACAAAATCGGAATTATAAATGTAGCGGAGTAATTCTTGTCCGGTCGACCAAGTGACCTTTGACGCGCTATACTTGGATGGATCTTCCACTACGCGAGTAATTGTTGTTTTGCCCGCCCCGTTTGTGCCATAGATAAAATTTACAACCTTGCAGTCTTTCAATGCACTGCCGGGCTCTTCATAACTTCCGGTGCCGGAGACAAAAATCTCGCTTAACATCTGGCCCCCGCTGCTTTCGCAAATTTTTGCAAACCAACGTGCAATGGGGCGGATTGTGCCATACTCTCGTTTATCGGGAAATCCTGTTTAAGCCATTAGAATTATACAAGATTGCGTATCCTTTGGGTATTGAATGATCGCCGTATTTTGTAAGCGGGCCGTATGACTGAAGTGCCAGCGTATCTTGACGGGTACGCCACCCGTTGCCCCCCTCCGCCCCCTGCGTTAAACGTCCGCTCCCCGCGCCCGACGGCGCCCGAGGAGAAGGACGATGGCCGAGACCGCCCAGGACCAGCCCCGCAGCGTGAGGATCACCCTGCCCGATGGCAGCGTGCGCACGTTCGACGGGCCGGTGACGGGCGCGGCGATCGCCGCCGCCATCGGGCCGGGCCTCGCCAAGGCGGCGCTCGCGGTGCGCGTCGACGGCGCGCTGTGGGACCTCGGCCGCGCCATCGAGACCGACGCGAAGGTCGCCATCGTCACGGCGAAGGACGCCGACGGGCTCGACCTGCTGCGCCACGACACCGCGCATGTGATGGCGCAGGCAGTGCAGGAGCTGTGGCCGGACACCCAGGTGACCATCGGCCCGACCATCGAGAACGGCTTCTACTACGATTTCCACCGGGCCGAACCCTTCACCCCCGACGACCTCGCCGCCATCGAGGCGCGCATGCACGACATCGTCGACCGCGATCTTCCGCTGGTGCGCGAGGTGTGGACGCGCGACGCGGCGCGCGACGCCTTCCTGAAGCTGGGCGAGCGCTTCAAGGCCGAGCTGGTCGACGCGATTCCCGATGGCGAGGCCGTCACCGTGTATCGCCAGGGCGACTGGTTCGACCTCTGCCGTGGCCCGCATCTCGCCTCGACGGCGAAGGTGGGGCACGCCTTCAGGCTGATGAGCGTCGCCGGCGCCTACTGGCGCGGCGACTCGCGCAACCCGCAACTGCAGCGCATCTACGGCACCGCCTGGTTCACGGAAGCCGACCTCAAGCGCCACCTCGACCTGATCGCCGAGGCGGAGCGGCGCGACCACCGCCGCATCGGCCCGGCGATGGACCTGTTCCACATCCAGGAGGAGGCGGTCGGCAGCGTCTTCTGGCACCCCAATGGCTGGACCCTCTACCGCGCCGTGCAGGGCTACATGCGGGCGCGGCTGGAGCGCGCCGGCTATGTCGAGGTCAACACGCCGCAGCTCGTCGACCGCAAGCTGTGGGAGCGCTCGGGCCACTGGGAGAAGTTCCGCGAGGCGATGTTCGTCATCGCCGACGAGGACGAGCGCGTGCTGTGCGTGAAGCCGATGAACTGCCCCGGCCACGTGCAGATCTACCGCCACGGCACCGGCTCGAAGAGCTACCGCGACCTGCCGCTGCGCATGGCCGAGTTCGGCTCCTGCCACCGCTTCGAGCCGTCGGGCGCGCTGCACGGCATCATGCGCGTGCGCGCCTTCACCCAGGACGACGCGCACATCTTCTGCACCGAGGACCAGATCGTCTCCGAGACCAAGGCGTTCTGCGCGCTGCTGGAAAGTGTCTACGCCGATTTCGGCTTCACCGAGATCAAGGTGAAGTTCTCCGACCGCCCGGCGGTGCGCGCCGGCGACGACGCCACCTGGGACCGCGCCGAGGCGGCTCTCAAGGAAGCGACCGAGGCGGCCGGGCTCGACTGGACGCTCAACCCCGGCGAGGGCGCCTTCTACGGGCCGAAGCTGGAATTCGTGCTGCGCGACGCCATCGGCCGCGACTGGCAGTGCGGCACGCTGCAGGTCGATTTCGTGCTGCCCGAGCGGCTCGACGCCACCTACGTGGCGGAGGACGGGGCGAAGCATCGCCCGGTGATGCTGCACCGCGCGATCCTCGGCTCGTTCGAGCGCTTCCTCGGCATCCTCATCGAGCACCATGCCGGGCGCTTCCCGCTGTGGCTCGCCCCGGTGCAGGTGGTGGTCGCCACCATCACCTCCGACGCCGACGGCTGGGCCGAAGAGGTGGCGGCGGCGTGCCGCAAGGCCGGGCTGCGCGTGGCGCTCGACACCCGCAACGAGAAGGTCGGCTACAAGGTGCGCGAGCACTCGACCCGCCACGTGCCGGTGTTGCTGGTTGTCGGGCGGCGCGAGGCGGAGCAGCGCAGCGTCGCGATCCGCCGGCTGGGCGGCGAGGCGCAGGAAGTGCTTGCGCTCGACGCCGCCCTCTCTAATCTGGCACAAGAGGCGGCAAGCCCGGCGGCGTCGCGCTGATCCGGGCGTTCGCGCCGCCGTTCACCATCGAGGAGATCGTTTCATCGCCAGACGCCCTTACGACGTGGCCCCTCCCAAGAAGGACGGGCCGCGCACCAACGAGGAGATCGACAGCGCCACGGTGCGGCTGATCGGCGCGGACGGAGAGCAGATCGGCATCGTGTCCATCGAGGACGCGCTGCGGCGGGCCGAGGAGGCGGGGCTGGACCTCGTCGAGATCGCCGCCCAGGCCGACCCCCCGGTCGCCAAGATCCTCGACGTCGGCAAGCTCAAATACCAGGAGCAGAAGAAGAAGAACGAGGCGCGCAAGAAGCAGCGCGTCATCGACGTCAAGGAAATCAAGCTGCGGCCGAACATCGACGACCACGACTACGACGTGAAGCTGCGCAACGCCCGCCGCTTCCTCGACGAGGGCGACAAGGTGAAGGTGACGCTGCGCTTCCGCGGCCGCGAGATGGCGCACCAGGACATCGGCGTGCGCGTGCTGGAACGCGTGCGCGGCGAGCTCGAGCCGATCGCCAAGGTCGAGCAGATGCCGCGCATGGAAGGCCGCCAGATGGTCATGGTGATGGCGCCGCGCTAGGGGTGCGGTCGATCAACCCTCTCCGCCCCCGGGCGGAGAGGGTGGCGAGCGCGAGCGAGCCGGGTGAGGTGGGGCAGCGCAGGCGATCCCGACCGTGCCGGCCCTCCTCACCCCTTCCCTCTCCTCCCACGGGAGGAGAGGGGGATTTCCCTACCGCTGCGTGCCGCCGCCGTCGATGGTCACGATGGTGCCGGTGATCCACGAGGCGCGGTCGCTGGCGAGATAGGTCACAAGGTCGGCGATCTCGTCGGGCCGCCCGGCGCGGTCGGCGGGGGCGCCCTTCAGCGTCTCGCGCCAGCGCTCGGGGTCGCCGAAGCGGGCCTGCGCGTTGACCCGCGCCATCTCGACGAGCCGGTCGGTCTCGACCGCGCCGGGATTGACGCCGACCACCCGCACGCCCTGGTCGATCGACACCGCCCCCAGCGCCCGCGTGATGCCCATCAGCGCCGCGTTGCCGCCGGCGCCGGCGATGTAGCCCGCCCGCACGCGGTCGCCGCCCGCCCCGATGACGTTGACGATGACCCCCGCCTTGCGCGCGCACATCGCCGGGTAGAAGCGGCGGATGAGGTTGACGAAGCCGAAGACCTTGAGGTCCCAGGCCGCCCGCCAGGCCTCGTCGTCGACCGTGGCGAGGTCGCCGGCCGGGATGGCGCCGGCGTTGTTGACCAGGATGTCGGCCGAGATCGCCGCGTCGGCCAGCCGGGCCACGCCCTCTTTGGTGGCGAGGTCGACGGCATGCGTCGTCACCTGCACGCCATGCTTCGCGTTGATGGCGTCGCGCACGGCCTCCAGCGCGCCCGCCGTGCGCGCCGCCAGATGCAGCGAGACGCCTTCCGCCGCCAGCCCCTCGGCCACCGCCCGCCCGATGCCCTTGCTCGCCCCCGTCACCACGGCGGTCCTGCCGGCAAGACCCAGATCCATGCGTGTTTCCTCCCTGAAAGACGGCGGATGATAGCTCCCTCTCCTCCCACGGGAGGAGAGGGCGGGGTGTGGCGGGCCGGCCGGGTCGCCACCGGCGGCGCTGCCCCACCTCACCCTCCCCGTCGCCTTGCGACGGGTCCCCTCCCTCTCCCCCCAAGGGCGGAGAGGGACGCTCGTGCCTTGCGCCGGGCGGGGGCGGGGGCTATAACGCGCGCCTTCCATGGGGCGGCAAGGCTGGGCCGAGAAGGCCAGGGCATGCCCGACCGCTCCCGACACGACCCTCCTGCAAGAGGACGAAATGCCCAAGCTGAAGACGAAGTCGTCGGTGAAGAAGCGATTCAGCCTCACCGGCACCGGCAAGATCAAGATGAAGCCGTCCGGCATGCGCCACGGCATGAGCAAGCGTCCGCAGGACATGAAGCGCAAGGCGCGGAAGTCCGGCATCCTCCGCAAGGGCGACGCCGGCATCATCCGCCCCATGATGCCCTACGGAGACTGAGCCATGCCCCGCGCCCATTCGACGGTGCCGCGCCACGCGCGGCGCAACAAGGTTCTCAAGCTCGCCAAGGGCTTCCGCGGCCGCAACTCGACCAACTACCGCATCGCGCTGGAGAAGGTCGAGAAGGCGCTGCAGTACGCCTACCGCGACCGCCGCAACAAGAAGCGCGACTTCCGCGGCCTGTGGATCCAGCGCATCAACGCCGGCGTGCGCGAGCACGGCATGACCTATTCGCGATTTATCGCCGGCCTGAAGGCGGCCGGCATCGAGATGGATCGCAAGGTTCTCTCCGACCTCGCCATCCACGAGCCGGCCTCCTTCCAGGCCATCGTCGCCCAGGCGCAGGCCGCCCTGAAGACGGGCTGAGCCGCCCGGCCGCCGCGCGCGGCCAGCGGACGAACCGGACAGCAAGGGCCGCCCTGCGGAGGGCGGCCCTTTTCGTGTCGAGAGGGGAAGGGCACAGCATGACCGCCATCGACGCCGACGCCATCGCGCGCGACCTGCTGGCCGAGGTCGCCGCCGCCGCCGACCCCGATTCGCTGGAGGCGGTGCGCGTCGCGGCACTCGGCCGCCGCGGCCGGCTCACCGAGCAGATGAAGGGGCTGGGCGCGCTCGACCCCGAGGCGCGCCGCGAGGCCGGACAGGCGCTCAACCGCGTCAAGGACGCGGTGACGGCAGCGATCGAGGCGCGCAAGACCGAGCTCGAGGGCGCCGCCGCCGCCGCGCGCATCGCCGCCGAGACGGTCGACGTGACGCTGCCGGCGCGGCCGCACCGCCACGGCCGCCTGCACCCGATCGGCCAGGTGATGGAGGAGTGCATCGCCATCTTCGGCGAGATGGGCTTCGCCGTCGCCGAGGGGCCGGACATCGAGGACGATTTCCACAATTTCGAGGCCCTCAACATGCCGCCCGAGCATCCGGCGCGGCAGATGCACGACACCTTCTATCTTCCCGGCGACATGGCCGGCGGCGGCGGCCTCGCGCACCGCGTGCTGCGCACCCACACCTCGCCGGTGCAGATCCGCGCCATGAAGGCGAAGGGCGCGCCGCTGCGCGTCATCGCGCCCGGCCGCACCTACCGCTCGGACAGCGACGCCACGCACACGCCGATGTTCCACCAGATCGAGGCGCTGGCGCTCGACCGGAACATCCACATGGGCCACCTCAAGGGCTGCATCATCGATTTCTGCCGCGCCTTCTTCGCCGTGCCCGATCTCCCGGTGCGCTTCCGGCCCAGCCACTTCCCCTTCACCGAGCCGTCGATGGAGGTCGACATCGGCTGCTCGCGCGCCGGCGGCGAGTTGAAGATCGGCAATTTCGGCGACGGCGCCGACAACTGGCTCGAGATCATGGGTTCCGGCATGGTGCACCCGAAGGTCATCGCCGCCGGCGGCATCGACCCGGACGTGTACCAGGGCTTCGCCTTCGGCATGGGGATCGACCGCATCGCCATGCTGAAATACGGCATCCCCGACCTCCGCACCTTCTTCGAGGCCGACGTGCGCTGGCTCGGCCATTACGGCTTCGGCCCGCTCGACGTGCCGAGCATGACGCGGGGGCTGTGATGGGCGCGCGCGGGACGACACGGCGCTTTTCCTCGTCTCCCACAGGGAGAGGGCTTTCGCCGTTGGCGTCGCCGGGCGCGTCAGCGTCCGGGGCGCCTACGGGCGAAAGGGTGAGGGGTTACGAGGGCGGCGATGGACTTCGGTCGACCGTAACCCCTCACCCTTCCCGCTCTGGCCTCGCTTCGCTCGCCAAGGCGGGAAGCCCTCTCCCTCAGGGAGAGGAAGTATCGCGGCACGCCGCCCGGAGCGCATGACCATGAAGTTCACGCTGTCCTGGCTGCGCGACCATCTCGACGGCGACGCTCCGCTGGAGCGCATCGTCGAGACGCTGATCCGCATCGGCCTCGAGATCGAGGAGGTGACCGACCCCGGCGCGGCGCTGGCGCCGTTCCGCGTCGCGCATGTGGTGTCGGCGGAGCAGCACCCCAACGCCGACCGGCTGCGCGTCTGCAAGGTCGACACCGGCGACGGCGTCGTTCAGGTGGTGTGCGGCGCGCCCAACGCGCGCGCCGGCATGAAGGGCGTGTTCGCGCCGCCGGGCACGTGGATTCCCGGCATCGCGCTGGAACTCAAGCCGTCGTCGATCCGCGGCGTCGAAAGCGCCGGCATGCTGCTGTCGGAGCGTGAGCTGGGCCTGTCGGACGAGCATGCCGGCATCGTCGACCTGCCGGCGGCGACGAAGGTCGGCACGCCGGTCGCCGCCGTGCTTGGCCTCGACGATCCGGTCATCGACGTGGCGATCACGCCCAACCGGCCCGACTGCACCGGCGTGCGCGGCATCGCGCGCGACCTCGCCGCCGCCGGCCTCGGCGCGCTGAAGCCGCTGAAGTACGGCAAGCCCAATCCCGGCAGCTACACGAGCCCGATCGCCTGGGCCATCGCGCCCGACGGCAATTCCTGCAGTTACGTCACAGGCCGCCACTTCAGGGGCGTGAAGAATTCCCAAAGCCCCGACTGGCTGCAGCGCCGCCTGCGCGCCATCGGCCTGCGGCCGATCTCGGCGCTGGTCGACGTGACCAACTACGTGATGATGGACCTCGGGCGACCGCTGCATGTGTTCGACGCCGCGCGGGTCAAGGGGACGACGCTGACCATGCGCCGCGCGCGCCCGGGCGAGCCGTTCCACGCGCTGACCGGCAAGGACTTCACCCTCGCCGACACGATGACGGTGATCGGCGACGGCGACGCGGCCGAGGGCCTCGCCGGCATCATGGGCGGCATGGCCTCGGCGGTCGAGGCGACGACGACCGAGGTCTTCCTCGAGGTCGCCTGGTTCGACCCGGTGAAGACGGCGGCGACGGGCCGCGCGCTCGACCTGCTGAGCGACGCGCGCTACCGCTTCGAGCGCGGCGTCGACCCCGAATCCTGCGAGTGGGGCGCCGAGGTCGCGGCCAACATGATCGCCGAGCTGTGCGGCGGCGAGACCAGCGCGGTGGTGAGGGCGGGCGCGAAGCCCGTCCGCACCGAGCCGCTGGTGCTGCGCGCCGACCGCGTGCGGGCGCTGGCCGGCCTCGACCTGCCCTTCGCACGGCAGGCGGAGATTCTCGCGGCGCTCGGCTTCGGCGTCGCGCGCAGCGACGAGTACCTCGAGGCGATGCCGCCGTCGTGGCGGCCCGACGTGCACGGCGAGGCCGACCTCGTCGAGGAGGTCGCGCGCATCGCCGGCTTCGACGCCATCCCGCCGGTCTCGCTCGACCGCGACGGGCCGCTGCCGGCGCCGGCGCTGACCCCGGCGCAGCGCCGCACCGGCGCCGTGCGCCGCGCGCTGGCCGCGCGCGGCCTCGACGAGGCGGTGACCTGGTCATTCACAAGCGCGGCGCTGGCGGCGCATTTCGGCGGCACGCCCGACGAGCTTCGCCTGCTCAACCCGATCAGTGCCGACCTCGACGTGATGCGGCCGACGCCGCTTGCCAACCTCGTCGCCGCCGCCGGCCGCAACGCCGACCGTGGCTACGGCGACGTCGGCCTGTTCGAGTGCGGCCCCGGCTGGCGCGAGGCGGCGACGCAGCAGCAGATCGCCGCCGCCGTGCGGCTCGGCCGCGCCGCCGCGCCGCACTGGGCCGGCGCGGCCCGCGCCGTCGACGCCTTCGACGCCAAGGCCGACGCGCTGGCGGTGCTGGAGGCGGCCGGCGCGCCGGTGCAGGGCCTGATCGTCACGCGCGAGGCGCCGGCCTGGTACCACCCCGGTCGCTCCGGCACGCTGCGCCTGGGCAAGCAGGTACTGGCGCAGTTCGGCGAACTCGACCCGCGCCTGGTGGACGCGCTCGGCCTGCGCGGCCCGGCGGCCGCCTGCGAGGTGCTGCTCGACGCCGTGGCGCTGCCGCGCGTGCGCGGCACGGCGAAGCCGCCGCTGAAGCTGTCTTCCTTCCAGCCGGTGCGCCGCGACTTCGCCTTCGTGGTGGCCGCCGACGTGCCGGCGGCCGCCGTCATGGAGGCCGCGCGCAAGGCCGAGAAGACGCTGATCGCCGACGTCGCCCTCTTCGACGTCTACACCGGCAAGGGCGTGCCCGACGGCCACAAGTCGCTGGCGTTGACGGTAACGCTGCAGCCGGTGACCGCGACGCTCACCGAGGCCGAGATCGACGCCGTGGGACAGAAGATCGTCGCGGCGGTGGCGAAGGACACCAAGGGCACGCTGCGGGGGTAGGCGAACTTCCTCTCCTCGCGCCGCTTCTCCCTCTCCCCGCGGGGGGGGTTGGGGGGGGGGTGGGGTGGCCCGGCGCGGTGATTGCCGCCTGCGCTGCCCCACCTCACCCGGCTCGCTGCGCTCGCCACCCTCTCCCCCCAGGGGGCGGAGAGGGTTCGCGGTTTCCCGCTTCCCCAGAGGGCGGAGAGGGTATGCTTTCGGTGTCACAACGGAGGTGGCGATGGCGCGCGACCCGCGTCATGCGCAGGCCCGCGCGTTGCGGCGCGACGCGACCGACGCTGAGCGCCGTCTGTGGCGGGCCCTGCGCGAGGCGGCGCCGGCCGTGCGCTTCCGCCGGCAGCACCCGGTCGGGCGCTACGTCCTCGACTTCGCCTGTCCGGCGCACGGCCTCGCGATCGAGGTCGATGGCGGGCAGCATGCGGCGGATGCGGCGCGCGATGCGGCGCGGACGGCGGCGCTGGCGGGCCACGGCTACCGCGTGATCCGCTTCTGGAACAACGACGTGCTGGAAAACACCGAGGGCGTCGTCGCCGCGATCCTGCGCGAGCTGGCTTGAACGTCTCCCTCTCCTCCCGTGGGAGGATAGGGCCGGGGTGAGGAGGGCCGGGGCGGTGATTGCCGCCGGCGCTGCCCCACCTCACCCGGCTCGCGGCGCTCGCCACACTCTCCCCCCAAGGGGCGGAGAGGGTTCGTGGTCTGCCCCCCAAGAGGCGGAGAGGGCTTTTGCAGGGGACCGGCCAGTGTGACGGGACTGTTTCAGCGCGCCGGCAAATGTGACAGAACGGTTAAGGAAACGCCGGCAACCAGATGCAGTGACAGTACGAATCGGGTTGCCCACAGGTTGTGGACAAGTCGCCGGGGCGAGGCGCCGTGTGACGGCGCGGCGGATGCGCGTGTCCTTTGCGTGACACACGCGCATGCCTATATTGCGGCGCACAGCCGCGCCTCCGCGCCGCGCCCGAAATACGTGCGATGACCGACACAGCCCATATCCGCAACTTCTCGATCGTCGCCCATATCGACCACGGCAAGTCGACGCTCGCCGACCGCCTCATCGAGCGCTGCGGCGCGCTGACGGCGCGCGAGATGCGGGCGCAGGTGCTCGATTCGATGGAGATCGAGCGCGAGCGCGGCATCACCATCAAGGCGCAGACGGTGCGCCTCGCCTACAAGTCGCGCGCCGGCGAGACCTACCAGCTCAACCTGATGGACACGCCGGGCCACGTCGACTTCGGCTACGAGGTCTCCCGCTCGCTCGCCGCCTGCGAGGGCTCGCTGCTGCTGGTCGACGCCAGCCAGGGCGTCGAGGCGCAGACGCTGGCCAACGCGTATCTGGCCATCGACGCCGGCCACGAGATCGTGCCGGTGCTCAACAAGATCGACCTGCCGGCCTCCGACCCCGAGAAGGCGCGCAGCCAGATCGAGGAGGTCATCGGCCTCGACGCCTCCCAAGCCATCGCCGTGTCGGCCAAGACCGGCCAGGGCATCGACGAGGTGCTGGAGGCGATCGTCGCGCGCCTGCCGGCGCCGCAGGCCGCCGACGCCGACGCGCCGCTGCGCGCCCTGCTGGTCGACAGCTGGTACGACGCGTATCTCGGCGTCGTCATCCTCGTGCGCGTGCGCGAGGGGCGTATACGCAAGGGTCTCAAGATCCGCATCATGTCGACCGGCAAGTCCTACCAGGTCGACCGCGTCGGCGCCTCGACGCCGGCCAAGGTGGAGGTCGACGAGCTGGGACCGGGCGAGATCGGCTTCATCACCGCCTCGATCAAGGCGGTGGCCGACTGCCGTGTCGGCGACACGATCACCGAGGAGCGCCGTCCCGCCGCCGAACCGCTGCCGGGCTTCAAGCCGTCGGTGCCGGTGGTGTTCTGCTCGCTGTTCCCCTCCGACGCCGCCAATTTCGAGGATCTGCGCGAGAGCCTCGGCAAGCTGCGCCTCAACGACGCCTCCTTCCAGTTCGAGCCGGAGACGAGCGCGGCGCTGGGCTTCGGCTTCCGCTGCGGCTTCCTCGGCCTGCTGCACATGGAGATCATCCAGGAGCGGCTGTCGCGCGAGTTCGACCTCGACCTCATCGCCACGGCGCCGTCGGTGGTCTACCGCATCCATCTCAACAACGGCACGACGATCGAGCTGCACAACCCGTCGGACTATCCCGACCCGTCGCGCATCGAGACCATCGAGGAGCCGTGGATCCGCGCCTCGATCATGGTGCCCGAGGAGTATCTCGGCGCCGTGCTGGCGCTGTGCACCGAGCGGCGCGGCGAGCAGATCGATCTCACCTGGGTGGCCGGGCGCGCCATGCTGGTCTACCGCCTGCCGCTGAACGAGGTGGTGTTCGACTTCTACGATCGCCTCAAGTCGATCTCGCGCGGCTACGCCAGCTTCGACTACGAGCTGGATTCCTACCGCGAGGGCGACCTCGTGAAGGTGGCGATCCTCGTCAACACCGAGCCGGTCGACGCGCTGGCGATGATCGTCCACCGCTCGGTCGCCGAGACGCGCGGGCGGGCGCTGTGCGTGCGCCTCAAGGACCTCATCCCGCGCCAGCTCTTCAAGGTGGCGATCCAGGCGGCCATCGGCGGCCGGGTCATCGCCCGCGAGACGGTCTCGGCGCTGCGCAAGGACGTGACGGCGAAGTGCTACGGCGGCGACATCACGCGCAAGCGCAAGCTGCTGGAGAAGCAGAAGGAGGGCAAGAAGCGGATGCGGCAGTACGGCAACGTCGAGATTCCGCAGTCCGCCTTCATCGCCGCGCTGCGCATGGACAACGCGTGACGGCCGTCACAGCGTCGCCGCAATCGCGCCCTTACCTGTTGGCGGACGTTCAACTGCCCGGAGCGGACCATGCGTCTTGCCGCCATCGCCGCCACCGCCTTCGCCGCCGTGCTGCTGCAGGCGGCGCCGGCTGCCGCGCAGGCGGTCGATGAGCCCCTGAAATTCTCCGCCGATGAACAGCGCGCCATCCGCGCCTTCTACGCCGGCGAGCGCGCCGGCATGACCCAGCCGATGGAGCGCGGCGCCGGCCGTCCCGACGATGCCGGGCGCCCCGAGGCAAAAGGCAAGGCCGATGACAAGGGCAAGCCCGACCCGAAGGGCAAGCCCGACGACAGGGGCAGGGCCGACGCGCGCGGTGGCGCGCAGCCGATGCCGCCGGGCCTCGCCAGGAAGGACGAGTTGCCGCCCGGCCTCGCCCGCCAGCTCGCCGAGCGCGGCACGCTGCCGCCCGGCCTCGCCAAGCGCAGCCTGCCGGCCGACCTCGAGGCCAGGCTGCCGAAGCGCGGCGGCAAGACCGGCCGCGTCATCGTCGACGACGACGTGGTGCTGATCGACACGGCGGCCGACCGCATCCTCGACGTCATCGGCGACGTGGTGCGCGACGGCGTCGACAAGGCCACGGGCAAGGCGACGGGGCGCTGAGGCGCCTCAGCCGCGGCGGAACATGCCCTTGGGCGGCGGACGGCGGCGGCGGAACAGCCAGGCCAGCAGCAGCCCGGGCACGCCGAGCACGGCGAAGGCCGGCCACAGCAGCACGGTGACGATCACCGGATCCCACAGGCGCGCGTCGACGTAGCGCTGGATCACCGCCTGGGCGAGGTTGAGGCTGGCGTGGTGGACACGGAACCACAGCTCGCCCGCGGCCTGCGGGGCGAAGGCGCCGGTGTCGTACCAGGCCGCTGCGTCGTAGGCGAACGCGGCCACGGCTGCCAGCAGCAGCACGTACCCGATGGTGCGGCCGACGATCATCCCGCGCTCTGGTCCTGCGGTAGCGTCTCGCGGTTGTCATACGCGCCCGGCGCGGCCCGGCACAAGGGTCGGCTGAGGGGCCGGCCGGGGGCCGCCCGGGAGGGCGGCGTGGCGCGGCGCCGCAGTTGAAAGCGCCTCCGCCCTCCGCTACACCCCGGGTCCCGGACCCCGGCGGAGGGATGGCCGAGCGGTCGAAGGCGCACGCCTGGAATGCGTGTACACGTCAAAAGCGTGTCGTGGGTTCGAATCCCACTCCCTCCGCCACCT